>NZ_JBBWWT010000010.1:0-116347 GCF_038321125.1 Pseudoxanthomonas putridarboris
ATGGTGGAGGCGAACGGGCTCCGTTCGGCCCTCACCCCAACCCCTCTCCCGATGGGAGAGGGGCTTGGACCGCATGCGCCAGCGGGGAGTGGCGTGCCGGGAGCGAAGCAAGTCATGCCGAAGATGGAATGGCTTCAGTCTTTACGGATGGCGATGGTGCGCCAGGGCGCACCCTACGCATCGGATGGTGGAGGCGAACGGGCTCCGTTCGGCCCTCACCCCAACCCCTCTCCCGATGGGAGAGGGGCTTGGACCGCATGCGCCAGCGGGGAGTGGCGTGCCGGGAGCGAAGCAAGTCATGCCGAAGATGGAATGGCTTCAGTCTTTACGGATGGCGATGGTGCGCCAGGGCGCACCCTACGCATCGGATGGTGGAGGCGAACGGGCTCCGTTCGGCCCTCACCCCAACCCCTCTCCCGATGGGAGAGGGGCTTGGACCGCATGCGCCAGCGGGGAGTGGCGTGCCGGGAGCGAAGCAAGTCATGCCGAAGGTGGAATGGCTTCAGTCTTTATGGATGGCGATGGTGCGCCAGGGCGCACCCTACGCATCGGATGGCGGAGGCGAACGGGCTCCGTTCGCCCCTCACCCCAACCCTCTCCCGGTGGGAGAGGGGCTTGGACCGCATGCGCCAGCGGGAAGCGGCACGCCGGGAGGGCTCTATCCGCATCCGCTGCCCGGCGCCGGCGGCCGCTGCTCCACGCATTGGCGGAAATCCCCCGGCAGACCGTGGATCTCGTGGGTCTTGCCGACCGCCAGGTCGAAATCGTCCAGCGTGGTGCGCTGGCATGCCGCCGGGTTCTCGCCGTGCGCCGCGTCGGGGCAGCGCTCCGTGTAGACCACGTAATGGCACTGCCCGCTTTCGCTGGCGAAGCAGTCGAAGCGCGCCACGCCCTCGCGCAGCGTGGTCTTGCTGAAGAGGACGTCCACGCCGTCCACGGCGCTGTGGTGGATGGTGGTGACGCTGGGTTTCTCGTTGCATCCGGCCAGGGCCATCAGGCAGGACACCAGGGACATGATGATGCGCATGGCGTTTCCTTGTGGTGTGCGGCGGACAAAGGCAGTCCATTCACGGCGCGCGGGCGCCGCGTTGTCGGTAGAGCTTGGATGCCGCGTGGGTGGTGCGGGTTTAAAGCGGGTGGCTACATGTTGCGGAACAGGCTCATGAAGGGTTGGCTGACGGTCAGCGTTTCCGGCCGCGTCTTCAGCTTCAGCCGGCCGCGGCCGGCGTCGTCGCGGCTGACCGAGGCCACCGCCTTCATGTTGACGATGGTGGAGCGATGGATCTGCTTGAAGGTGCTGGCGTCCAGCGAGTCCAGCAGTTCGCGCAGCGGCGTGCGCAGCAGCGATTCGCCTTCGGCGGTCATCACCGTGGTGTACTTGTTGTCGGCCTGGAAGTAGGCCACGTCGTCCACCATGATCAGCCGGGTGTCCTTGCCGGCGCTGGCGGTGATCCACACCAGCGGCGGTTTGGCGGACGCCTGCTGGCGCGCGCCCAGGTGGCGAAGCAGCGCTTCCAGCGTGGCATTGTCCGGATGGCCGGCCGCCGCGCGCGCCTGCACGCGCTGCACGGTGGCGGCCAGGCGTTCGCGCGCGATGGGCTTGAGCAGGTAGTCCACCGCGCCCTGTTCGAACGCATCGATGGCGTACTGGTCGTAGGCGGTGACGAACACCACCTGCGTGCGCGGGCTGGCGTCGGCCATCCCGCGCGCGACTTCGATGCCGGTCAGGCCCGGCATGCGGATGTCGAGGAAGGCCACGTCCGGCTGCAGTTCGGCGATGGACTCCAGCGCGGACGCGCCGTCCTCGCATTCGGCCACGATCTGCAGGTCCGGCCAGGCCTCGCGCAGCAGCGAGGACAGCGCGGTGCGCAGCAGTTCTTCGTCTTCGGCGATCACGCCACGGAAGTTCATGGGGTCGCTCCGTTGGCGGGCAGCGGCAGGGTCAGCGTGGCGGCCACGCCGCTGGGGAAGTTGGAGACGATGGCGAACGAGGCGTTGCCGCCGAAGGTCAGGCGCAGGCGCTCGCGCAGGTTCTTCAGGCCGATGCCGGTGCCGCTGCTCTGGCCGCCGAAGCCCTGGCCGTCGTCGGCCACCGTCAGCGTCACGTGGTCGTCGTGCCGGCGCGCCAGCACCCAGATGGTGCCGCCGCCCGGCTTGGGTTCCAGCCCGTGCTTGATGGCGTTCTCCACCAGCGTCTGCAGCATCATCGACGGCATCGGCAGCGGCTTGAGCGCGTCGGGAACGTCGATCCGCAGGTTCAGGCGCGCGCCCATGCGGATCTTCAGGATCTCAAGGTAGGCCTGGGTGCGTTCCAGTTCGTCGCCCAGCGTGGACAGGGTGTCGTCGGTGCGCGGCAGCGAACTGCGCAGGTACTGGATCAGGTGGCCCAGCATCACGTCCGCGCGCGGCGGGTCGGTGCGGGTCAGCACCTGGGCGCTGGCCAGCGTGTTGTAGAGGAAGTGCGGTTCCACCTGCGCGTTGAGCAGGTTCAGGCGCGCCACCGTCAGTTCCTTTTCGTTGACGGTCTGCTCGGCGCTGGCCTGCTCCTGGCGCCGGTGCTCGGCGACGCGGCGGGTGATGGCGCGGGTGACGGCCTCGGCGTTCTCCACGTTGACGCCGTCGTCCAGCACGAACAGGTCGATCCAGGCGCTGGCGTCGGGCTCGAACAGCAGCGTCACGCTGCTGGTGCCGTTGCCAGGCGTGACCGTGGCCTGCACCTGGTCGCGCTTCACCGCGAAGCGCGCCATGATGTTGAAGCGCGACGGCTTGCTGGGGCCGCCGTAGTTCTCCGCGCGGCGCACCTTCACCCGCGCCTGCAGGCTGTCGCGCGCGCTTTCGGCTTCCTCCACGCGCGGCAGTTCGCGCAGCGCGCCCTCGACCAGGACGAACGCATCGGCCGTGTCCAGCGGCACCTCGATCTGCCGGCGCTGGCGGCTGGACAGGGTGGCGCTGTCCAGTCGGCCGGCGATCAGCCAGACGCGCCGCAGGTGGCTGATGGTACCGATCAGCACCGACACCATCAGCAGCATCGACAGCATGCCGAACAGCCAGCCGGGGCCCTGGTTCATGCCGTGGAAGAAGCCGCTCCAGACGAAGGCCGCCACGACCAGCGCCGCCGACCAGGCGGCGAGGATGCGAAGGATCAGGAACAGGCTGGCGAACACGTCGAGCACCACGGCATCGGGATTGCCGTGGAGCATAGCCCGCGCTGGCGGGGAGGGAAGAGGGGGCGCGACGGGCCGCGCGATCCTGCGACGAAACCGGGTTTCAGCGGTACGGAATCCCCGGCGAGTCAAGTGGGAGCGCCGTCCCGGCGCGAGCTTTTCCACGGCCCACCCTATGAAGAACTCGCGCCGGGACGGCGCTCCCACAGGGCTGCCCTTGGAGGAAAGCCTTCTCAGACATCCACGTGGAGGCCGCACTCGCGCTTCAGGCCGAAGAAGCGGGTGTCCTCCTCGCGCATGCCCGGTTCCCAGCGGCTGGTGGTGTGGAAATCGCCGATGGATACGTAGCCCTGTTCCCACAACGGGTGGTAGGGCAGGTCGTGCTGCTTCATGTACTGCCAGACGTCGCGGTCGGTCCAGTCCACGATGGGGTTGACCTTCCAGCGGCCGTCGCGCTCCTGCAGCAGCGGTGCGTCGGCGCGGCTGCTGGACTGGCTGCGGCGCAGGCCGGTGAACCAGGTGCCCACGCCCAGTTCCTTCAGCGCGCGCTTCATCGGTTCCACCTTGCGCAGGCTGTTGTACTGCTCGATGCCCATCACGCCCTGCTCCCAGAGGCGGCCGTGGCGGGCCTCCATCCAGGCGCGGCTGACCAGCGGGCGGTAGATCTTCAGGTTCAGGCCGAGCCGCTCGTGCAGTTCGTCGGCGAAGCGGTAGGTCTCGGGGAACAGGTAGCCGGTGTCGATCAGGATCACCGGGATGTCCGGCTTCTGCCGGGTCAGCATGTGCAGCAGCACCGCGGCCTGCGCGCCGAAACTGGACGACATGGCGTGCGTGCCGGCGCTGTGTTCGAGCGCCCAGGCCACGCGCCGCTCGGCGTCCAGGCCTTCGAGGTGCGCGCTGTATTCCGCGATCCGGTCCGTGTCCTGCGAAGTGGCGGGGTCGATGACGCTCATGCGTGCAGTTCCAGTGCGATCTGTCGGTGGGTGGGGTAGGGCGGCAGCGCGACGACGCCGCTGCGGTGCAGGTAATCGCCGAAGCCTTCGTCGGCCTCGCGTTCGGCGGCGTAGCGCTCGAACAGCGGGTCGAGCGCGGCCAGGATGTCCGGCTCGGTGATGTTCTCGCGGTACAGCGTGTTGAGGCGCTGGCCGCGGCGGTCGCCGCCGAGCATCAGGTTGTAGCGGCCGGGTGCCTTGCCGACCAGCGCGATCTCGGCCAGGTAGGGGCGCGAGCAGCCGTTCGGGCAGCCGGAGATGCGCAGGACGATGGGCGCATCGCCCAGCCCGTGGCGGTCCAGCAACGGCGCCAGTTTCGTGGTGAAGTCGGGCAGGTAGCGCTCGGCTTCGGCCATCGCCAGCCCGCAGGTGGGTAGCGCCACGCAGGCGACGGCGGCGCGGGCCAGCGCGGTGGCCAGTCGCTCGCCGGCATCCAGTCCATGCTGGCGGGCCAGCGCGTCGATGGCGTCGCGCCGGTCGGACGGCACGCCGGCGATCACCAGGTTCTGGTTGGCCGTCATGCGGAAGTGCTGTCCGGAAGCGCCGCCCTCGGGCGCCAGCGTCCTGGCGATCTCGCGCAGTCCGGTCAGCTGCGGCGCCGCGGCGGTGTCGGCGATGCGGCCGGCGAACAGGTGCAGGGTCAGGTGCCAGCGGCCGTCCTCGCCTTCCACCCAGCCGTAGCGGTCGCCATTGTGCTCGAAGCGGAACGCGCGCGCCGGCTGGAGAACGATCCCGGCGCGGCTTTCGATCTGCTGCACGATGAAGGCCAGTCCATGGTCGTCGATGGTGTACTTGAAGCGCGCGCGCTTGCGCACGTCGCGGTTGCCGAAGTCGCGCTGGGTGGTGACCACGGCGGTGGCGACGTCCAGCAATTGTTCCGGCATCACGAAGCCGACCACGTTGCCGACGCGCGGGTAGGTTTCCGCATCGCCGTGGGTGGCGCCCATGCCACCGCCGATGACCAGGTCGAAGCCGGCCAGTCGCCCGTCCTCGAGGATGGCGATGAAGCCCAGGTCGTTGGCGAACACGTCCACGTCGTTCACCGGCGGCACCGCGAAGCCGATCTTGAACTTGCGCGGCAGGTAGGTGGCGCCGTAGATCGGTTCCTCCTCCTCGCCGCTGCCGGCCACCCGTTCCTCGTCCAGCCAGATCTCGTAGTAGGCGCGGGTGTTGGGCAGCAGGTGCTCGGACAGCTTCGCCGCCCAGGCCTGCACCTCGGCGTGCGCGCGCGATTCCAGTGGGTTGGCGGCGACCAGCACGTTGCGGTTGACGTCTCCGCACGCGGCCAGCGTGTCGATCAGGGCGGCGTTGATCGCCTGCATCGTGCTTTTCAGTTCGCGCTTGATCACGCCGTGGAACTGGAAGGCCTGGCGGGTGGTGATGCGCAGCGAGTGGTTGCCATGGCGCGTGGCGATGGCGTCCAGCTTCAGCCACTGCTCCGGCGTGACCACGCCGCCCGGGGTGCGCGTGCGGATCATGAACTGGTAGGCGGGCTCCAGCTTCTGCCGGCGGCGCTCGTCGCGGATGTCGCGGTCGTCCTGCTGGTAGCTGCCGTGGTACTTGATCAGCGTCTGGTCCGACTCGCGCAGCGCGCCGGTGACCGGATCCGCCAGGCTGTCCAGCAGGCTGCCGCGCAGGCGCTTGCTCTCGGATTTGATGTCTTCGACGGAGTGGGTGGTCATGGTGTTATGGCTTGGGGATCCGCCCCCTCCCCCGCGTGCGGGGGAGGGCTGGGGTGGGGGCAAGGCGGCGTGTGTGCCCCCATCCGCCCTTCGGGCACCCCGTATCAAGTACGGGGCAGGCTCTTCCCCCGCAGGCGGGGGAAGGGATTGATCGTGGGTCAATACACGTCCCGGCTGTAGCGCCCCTCCGATTGCAGTCTGGTCAGGTATTCGGCGGCGCCGTCGGCGTCCAGGCCGCCGTGGGTGGCGACGATGTCAAGCAGCGCCGCATGCACGTCCTTGCCCATGGCGATGGCGCCGCAGACGTAGAAATGCGCGCTGTCCTGCAGCCAGTCGTAGACGTCGCGGCCGTGTTCGCGCAGGCGCTGCTGCACGTAGACCTTGCCGTTATGCGGGTCCGTGCGCGGACTTCCCGATGCATCGCGCGAGAACGCCAGGTCCAGCCGGTGCAGTTCGCCGGTGCGCAGTGCGTGCTGCCACTCGGTCTGGTAGAGGAAATCGTGGTTGAAGTGCTGCGCGCCGAAGAACAGCCAGTTGCGGCCGGTGGCGCCGGTTTCCGCGCGTTCCTGCACGAAGCCGCGGAATGGCGCCACGCCGGTGCCGGGGCCGACCATCAGGATGTCGCGCGAGGCATCGGCGGGCACGCGAAAGCGCTCGTTGGCTTCGATGTAGACCGGCGCGGTGTCGCCTTCGCCCAGCGCCGACAGGAAGCCGCTGGCGGCGCCGCCGTGCGCGTGGCCGAAGGCTTCATAGCCCAGCACGTCGACGGTCAGGTGCGCTTCCTCGCCCACGCGCTTGCGGCTGGAGGCGATGGAGTACAGGCGCGGCGTCGGCGGGCGCAGCGCGGCCACCAGTTCCTGCGCGGTCCAGCCGGCCGGCCAGCGGCGCAGCACGTCGACCAGTTGGTGCGTGTTCAACAGGTGCGCCAGTTCCCCGTTCTGCGCGGGCGAGAGCAGGATGTTGAGATCCTCGGCGCGCGCCTGCGCGGCGTGCGTGGCCAGGAACGGGCGCGACAGGCGGGTCAGTTCGCGGCGCGCGGCCAGCCATTCGCGCAGCGGCAAGGCGTCGTTCTTCTCGGCGACGAGGGTGTCGCCGTCCAGTTCCAGTACGTCGAGCACCGCATCGACGAGCGCGGCCGGGTTGCGGTGGCGCACGCCCAGCGCGTCGCCGGGTTCGTAGTGCAGGCCGCTGCCTTCCAGCGACAGCTCGATGTGGCGTACGTCCTTGTCGGCGTCGCCGTAGGCGCCGTAGCGCGGACCCTTGAAGTCGCGCCCGCTGATGCGCTGGTTGAGCAGCAGCTCGGCGTCGAACGGCTTGTCGTGCGAATACGCCGGCGCCGCGGCCGCCGGGCGCAGCGGGGTGACGGTGGCCAGCGGAGCGCTGGCGCTCTTCAGCAGTTCCCTGGCGTGTCCCAGGGCCCGTTCGCGCCACGGCGCGGCGACGGCGTCGATGTCCAGGTCGGCCAGTCCCGCCGGGAACAGCCGGCTGGCGCCCAACTGGGCCAGGCGTTCGTCCAGCCGCTGGGCGATGCCGCAGAAGTCGGCATAGCTGGTATCGCCCAGCCCCAGCACGGCGTACTTCAGCTCCGGCAGCTTGGGCGCGCGCTTGCCGCCGATGAACTCGACCAGGCCGATGGCGTCGTCCGGCGGGTCGCCTTCGCCCTGCGTGCTGATGACCACGTAGAGCAGGCGTTCGCTGGCCAGTTCGCGCTGCGGGTAGGCGTCGGCGCGCAGCAGGCGCACCGCCAGGCCGGCGGCTTCGGCGTCGTGCGCCAGCCTCTCGGCGGCGCGGCGGGCGTTGCCGGTCTGGCTGCCGTAGACGATGGTCAGGCGCTGGCCCGCCTGCGCCGCGCCGCCCGGCACCACGGCCAGACCCTGCTGGCCCGATCCGGGCTGCGGGGCCGCGTGGCCCTGGGCGAGCCCGGCCGCATAGCCGGACAGCCACCACAGCGAGCCGCTGTCCAGGCCCTCCACCAGCCGGGCCAGCAGCGCCCGGCGCTCCTCGGCGAGAGGGCTGGCGGCGAGAGCTGGCAGCGAAGCGGACATCAGGCGGAGCCCGTGGGCGCGAGGGGAGGCAGCCGATGTTAGGGAGGCATTAAGGCCGGCAGAAAGGACGGCTGGTTATGGGCTTATCGCCTGGGCTTATTTGGTCAGGGCCGGACCCGCCCGAATACTCGCAGCCCCCACCGGTGCGTGGCGGCTCGCCTGCTCTGCTACCCTTGCCCGACCGCCCCTCGCCCTCCCCCAGCCAGCCTCGATGACCGCCGCACCCCGCCTGTCCCACCTCGATCGCCTGGAAGCGGAAAGCATCCACATCCTCAGGGAAGTCGCGGCCGAGTTCCGCAATCCGGTGCTGCTGTACTCGGTGGGCAAGGACAGCTCGGTGCTGCTGCACCTGTTGCTGAAGGCCTTCGCCCCGGCGGCGGCGCCGATCCCGCTGCTGCACGTGGACACGCGCTGGAAGTTCCGCGAGATGATCGCCTTCCGCGACCGGCGCGCGGCCGAGACGGGCGTGGAGCTGCGCGTGCACATCAATCCGGACGGCATCGCCCGCGGCATCGGGCCGATCAGCCACGGCGCCACCGTGCACACCGACGTGATGAAGACCCAGGGCCTGAAGCAGGCGCTGGACCATTACGCCTTCGACGCCGCCATCGGCGGCGCGCGCCGCGACGAGGAGAAGTCGCGCGCCAAGGAACGCGTGTTCTCGTTCCGCAGCGACCGGCACCGCTGGGACCCGAAGAACCAGCGCCCCGAGCTGTGGAACCTGTACAACGCGCGCATCCACAAGGGCGAGAGCGTGCGGGTGTTCCCGCTGTCCAACTGGACCGAGTTGGACATCTGGCTGTACATCTACCGGGAGAGCATCCCGGTGGTGCCGCTGTACTTCGCCGCCGAGCGTCCGGTGGTGGAGCGCGACGGCGCGCTGGTCCTGGTCGACGACGAGCGCCTGCCGTTGCGCGAGGGCGAGGTGCCGCTACTGAAGCAGGTGCGTTTCCGCACGCTGGGCTGCTACCCGCTGACCGGCGCCATCGAGTCCAAGGCCGACACGCTGGAGAAGATCATCGCCGAGATGCTGGTGACCACCAGCTCCGAACGCCAGGGCCGGGTGATCGACCAGGACCCCACCGCGTCGATGGAGAAGAAGAAGCTGGAGGGGTATTTCTGATGAAGCCGGGATTCGGGATTGGGGATTCGGGAGTGGGAAAAGCGGGAAGCGGTTCGTCGGCGGTTGTTGCGAATCCCGAATCCCGAATCCCCAATCCCGGCGCAGAAAGCGCTATCGGCGCATACCTGCGCCAGCACGAATCCAAACCCTTGCTGCGCTTCATCACCTGCGGCAGCGTGGACGACGGCAAGAGCACGCTGATCGGCCGGTTGCTGTACGACAGCAAGCGCCTGTTCGACGACCAGTTGGCCGCGCTCAGCGCCGACAGCAAGCGCCACGGCACGCGCGGCGGCGGGATCGACTATGCGTTGCTGCTGGACGGCCTGGCCGCGGAGCGCGAGCAGGGCATCACCATCGACGTGGCCTACCGCTATTTCGATACTGAGAAGCGCAAGTTCATCGTCGCCGACTGCCCGGGCCACGAGCAGTACACCCGCAACATGGCGACCGGTGCGTCCACCGCCGACGCCGCGGTGGTGCTGGTGGATGCGCGCAAGGGGCTGCTGACGCAAACCCATCGCCACAGCTACATCGTCTCGCTGCTGGGCATCCGCCACGTGGTGCTGGCGGTCAACAAGATGGACCTGGTCGGTTTCGACCAGGCGGTGTTCGACGCCATCGCCACCGACTACCGCGCGCTGGCGCAGCGGCTGAGCATCGCCTCGGTGACCTGCATCCCGCTGTCGGCGCTGGACGGCGACAACCTGTCGTCGCGTTCCGCGCGCACGCCGTGGTACGACGGCCCCGGCCTGCTGGAGCATCTGGAAGGCATCGACGTGCAGGCGCACGACGCCGCCAGCGGCCTGCGCCTGCCGGTGCAGTGGGTCAACCGGCCGCACCAGAACTTCCGCGGTTTCGCCGGCACGATCGCCGCGGGCGAAGTGAAGCCGGGCGACGAAGTCGTCGTGCTGCCGTCGGCGCGCCGTTCGCGCGTGCTGCAGGTGCTGGGGCCCGGCGGCGAGGTCGCATCCGCGCATGCGGGGCAGGCGGTCACGCTGACCCTGGCCGACGAGATCGACATCAGCCGTGGCGACGTGATCGCGGCGGCCGGCGACCCGCCGGAAGCGGCCGACCAGTTCGCCGCGCACCTGCTGTGGATGTCGGATGCGCCGTTGCTGCCGGGGCGCCCGTACTGGCTGAAGATCGGCGCGCGCACCGTGTCGGCCACGGTCAGCGAGATCAAGCATCGCATCGACGTGAACACGCAGGAGCACCTGGCGGCCAAGCGCCTGGCGCTCAACGAGGTCGGCTATTGCAACCTGAGCCTGGACGAGCCGGTGGCGTTCGCGCCGTACGCGCAGAACCGCGCGCTGGGCGGGTTCATCCTGATCGACCGCTACGACAACGCCACGGTCGGCGCCGGCACGCTGGATTTCGCGCTGCGCCGCGCCGGCAACGTGCACTGGCAGCATGTCGACGTGGACAAGGCGGCGCGCGCGCGCATCAAGGGCCAGCAGCCGCGCGTGCTGTGGTTCACCGGCCTGTCGGGCGCGGGCAAGTCCACCATCGCCAACCTGGTGGACAAGCGCCTGCATGCGCTGGGCTACCACAGCTTCCTGCTGGACGGCGACAACGTGCGCCACGGCCTGAACCGCGACCTGGGCTTCACCGACGAGGACCGCGTGGAGAACATCCGCCGCGTGGCCGAGGTGGCCAAGCTGATGACCGATGCCGGCCTGATCGTGTTGGTCAGCTTCATCTCGCCGTTCCGCGCGGAGCGGCGGATGGCCCGCGAGCGCTTCGCCGACGGCGAGTTCATCGAAGTGTTCGTGGACGTGCCGCTGGAACTGGCCGAGGCACGCGACGTGAAGGGCCTGTACAGGAAGGCGCGCGCCGGGCTCATCCCCAATTTCACCGGCATCGACTCGCCGTACGAAGTGCCGGAACATCCCGACCTGCACCTGCGCGCGGACGGCGCACCGCCGGAAGAGCTCGCCAGGCAGGTGCTCGCCCGCCTCGGCCTGGAGTGACGGGGAAAGCGCCGCTCAGTCCAGGCGCTGCGGCCACAAGGGTCATTGGTCATGGTACAGCCGGTAAACCGCCGGCCTCCCGGCGCGTTTCCTGCACGGGCCGCCGCATTCTGAACACCGATAGTCATCGGGGCCCAGTACACTTCGCCGGATAACGAAGATTACGGGATTTCCATGCTCAGCCGATTCGGAATTCGCGCGGCCACGGTCGCTTTGCCGGTGCTCCTGCTTGCCGCGTGCGGCAAGGACGGGCAGACCGCCAAGGCCAATGGCAATGCGGCCGAGCGGCCGATCCCGGTGACCACCTACGTCGTCCAGCCGGCGGCGTGGAACGACACGCTGCAGGCGCTGGGCACCGCCAAGGCGCGCGAGTCGGTCACCCTGACCGCCAAGGTCAGCGAGATCGTGCAGGACGTGCATTTCGAAAGCGGCCAGGATGTCGCGGCCGGACAGAAGCTGGTCACGCTGAAGGGCGACGCCGCGCAGGCCACCCTGGTGCAGGCCGAAGCGACCTTCGCCGAAGCCGAGCGCCTGTACCGCCGGCAGAAGGAACTGGCCGACCAGCAACTGATCGCGCGCTCGCAGCTGGACACCCAGCTGGCGCTGCGCGATGCCGCCGCCGCCCGCGTGCGCCAGGCGCGCGCCGACATCAGCGACCGCAGCGTGCGCGCACCGTTCGCCGGCGTGCTGGGCATCCGCCAGGTCAGCCCCGGTTCGCTGATCACCGCCAACAGCGTGATCGCCACGCTGGACGACATCTCGCGCATGTACGTGGACTTCCAGGTACCGGAAGCGGCGCTGGCGTCGGTGGGCATCGGCGATGCGGTCACCGCCACCTCCACCGCTTATCCCGGGCAGTCGTTCGAAGGCAAGGTGGACACCATCGATGCGCGCATCGACACCGGCACGCGCGCGGTGACCGTGCGCGCCGTGTTCCCCAATCCCGACCGCAAGCTGCGCCCCGGCATGCTGCTGGACGTGCGCCTGTTCCGCCCCGAGCGGCAGGCGCTGGTGATCCCCGAGATCGCGGTGGTGCAGGTGGGTCGCGACTCGTTCGTCTACCGCGTCAGGCCCGACGGCAGCGTCGAGCAGGCGACCATCGTCGCCGGCGTGCGCCGCGGGGGACGGGTGGAGATCGCCGAAGGCCTCGCCGCCGGCGAGCGCATCGTCGTCGACGGCACGGGCAAACTGCGCCCGGGCGTGAAGGTGGCCGAGGCCCGGCCCGCGCAGCCCGCGAACGGAACCGCGCCTGCGGCCACCGACCAAGAGGGTTGACCGCCATGAAGCTGTCCGACATTTCGATCAAGCGGCCGGTGCTGGCCGTGGTGATGAGCCTGCTGCTGATCGTGCTGGGCGCGATGTCGTTCATGCGCCTGACCCTGCGCGAGCTGCCCAACATCGATCCGCCGATCGTTTCGGTGCAGGTGACCTATCCGGGCGCTTCGGCGGCGGTGGTCGAGACGCGCGTGACCCAGATCCTCGAGGATGCGCTGTCGGGCATCGAGGGCATCAACACGATCCAGTCGCAGAGCCGCAACAACCGCTCCGACGTCACCATCGAATTCAACCTCAACCGCGACATCGAGGCCGCCGCCAACGACGTGCGCGACGCGGTCAGCCGGGTATTGAACCGCATGCCCGAAGAGGCGGACCCGCCGGAGGTCGCCAAGGTAGAGGCCGACGCCGAAGTCATCGTCTGGTTGAACATGCGTTCGACCAAGCTGGACACGCTGCAGCTGACCGACTACGCCGACCGCTACATCGTCGACCGGCTGTCGGCGCTGGACGGCGTGGCGCGCGTGCAGCTGGGCGGCGGCCAGCGCTACGCTATGCGCATCTGGCTGGACCGCGACGCGATGGCCGCGCGCGGCATCACCGTCGGCGACGTCGAGGACGCGATGCGCCGCGAGAACGTGGAACTGCCCGCCGGCAGCATCGAATCGGAGTCGCGCGACTTCACCCTGCGCGTGGAGCGCGGCTACCAGCAGCCCGAGCAGTTCGAGGCGATCCCGCTGGGCAAGGGCAGCGACGGCTACGTGGTGCGGCTGGGCGACGTGGGCCGTGCCGAACTGGGGCCGGAAGAGCGCCGCTCCTACCTGCGCAGCAACGGCGTGCCCAACGTGGGCCTGGGCATCGTGCGCACGTCCACCGCCAATGCGCTGGACGTGGCGCGCGCCGCGCGCGCCGAGGCCGAACGGATCGCGCCGACCCTGCCGGAGGGCACGGAGATCTTCGTCGCGTTCGACAGCACGGTGTTCATCGAGGCCTCGGTGCAGCGCGTCTACTGGACCCTGGTCGAAGCGCTGGTGCTGGTGTTCCTGGTCATCTGGCTGTTCCTGGGCAGCCTGCGCGCGGCGCTGATCCCGGCGGTGACCGTGCCGGTCTGCCTGGTGGCCTCGTTCATCGCGCTGTACGCATTCGGTTTCACCATCAACCTGCTCACGCTGCTTGCGCTGGTGCTGTGCATCGGCCTGGTGGTCGACGACGCCATCGTGGTGCTGGAGAACATCCAGCGCCGCGCCGACCTGGGCGAACCGCCGCTGGTCGCGGCGCGGCGCGGCACTGCGCAGGTGGCGTTCGCGGTGATCGCGACCACCGCGGTGCTTGTTGCGGTGTTCCTGCCGGTGGGCTTCATGGAAGGCAACGCCGGGCGGTTGTTCCGCGAGCTGTCGGTGGCGTTGGCGGCCGCGGTCGCCATCTCCGCTTTCGTGGCGCTGACGCTGACGCCGATGATGTCGTCCAAGTTGGTGCGCCCGCATACCGAGCCCAAGGGCTTCAACGCCTGGACCAACCGCGTGCTCGCCCGCGTCAGCGAGGGCTACGGCCGCCAGGTGACGCGGCTGGTCGGGTTGCCCGGCAAGCGCATCCTGGCGCTGATGCTGGCCGCCATGGCCGTGTGCATGGCCATGGTGGTGGTGCTGGGCCTGCGCGTGCCCAGCGAACTGGCCCCGGCCGAGGACCGCGGCCGTTTCTTCATCTCCATCCAGGGACCGGAGGGCGCCGGCTTCGACTACACGGTGCAGCAGATACAGCAGGTCGAGCGGATCGTCGGCGCGCAGATCGGCGAGGACAAGCCGATCCAGCGCGCGAATTCGCGCGTGCCGGGCGGCTGGGGCGCCGGCGCCGACATGCACAACGGCAACATCGTGGTGTTCCTGCAGGACTGGCACAAGCGCGAGGTCAGCACCGACGAGGTGGTGACGATGCTGCGCGGCGAACTGGACACGCTGCCCGGCATCCAGGCGCGGCCGCAGGTGCCGTCGGGCCTGCTCAGCGGCGGCCGTGGCCAGCCCTACCAACTGGTGCTGGGCGGCCCGGACTATGCGGAACTGGCCGAGTGGCGCGACCGCGTGCTTCGGCGCATCGAGCAGAATCCCGGCCTGTTCGGCGCGGATACGGACTACAAGGAAACCCGCCCGCAGATGCGCGTGAACATCGACCGCAACCGCGCCGCCGACCTGGGCGTATCGGTGCAGGAAATCGGCCGCACGCTGGAGACCATGATGGGCTCGCGCCGGGTCACCACCTTCGTCGACAACGGCGAGGAGTACTACGTCGTGCTGCAGGCCGACCGCGAGAAGCGCGGCTCGCCGGAGGACCTGACCAACACCTACGTGCGCGGCGCGGGCGACCAGTTGATCCCGTTGTCCAACCTGGTGGCGCTGAGCGAGGTCGCCGAACCGGGCAGCTTCAACCGCTTCAACCGCCTGCGCGCGATCACCATCAGCGCCGGGTTGGCGCCGGGCTACACCATGGGCGAGGCCATCGAATGGACGCGGCAGGTGGTGGCCGAGGAGTTGCCCGACCATGCGCAGATCGACTGGAAGGGCGAATCGCGCGAGTACCTGCGCGCCGGCGGCGCCATCCTGCTGACCTTCACCCTGGCGCTGTTGATCGTGTACCTGGTGCTGGCGGCGCAGTTCGAGAGCTTCATCCATCCGCTGGTGATCATGCTGACGGTGCCGCTGGCGGTGCTGGGCGCGCTGATCGGCCTGTGGGTCACCGGCGGCACGCTGAACCTCTTCAGCCAGATCGGCATCGTGATGCTGATCGGCCTGGCGGCCAAGAACGGCATCCTGATCGTCGAGTTCGCCAACCAGCTGCGCGACGAGGGCATGAGCGTGGCGCGCGCTATCGCCGAATCGGCCAAGGTGCGCCTGCGCCCGATCCTGATGACGTCGGTGGCCACGGTGATGGGCGCGGTGCCGCTGGTGGCCGCGGGCGGTCCCGGTTCGGCCAGCCGCGCCACCATCGGCGTGGTGGTGATCTTCGGCGTGGCGTTCTCCACGCTGCTGTCGCTGTACGTGGTGCCGGCGTTCTATGCGTTGCTGGCGCCGTTCACGAAGTCGCCCGAGGCGGTGGCGCACGAGTTGGAGAAGCTGGAGTCGGAAACGCCGGCCGTGGGCGGCCATGGCTGAGGCCGGCGGGCGCCCGTTCGCCGGCGTCCGTCTTCAGGGGGAAGGGTTCCTGCTGCGCGCCTGGCGGCGGGACGACCTGGACGCCCTGTTGCGCCATGCGGACGATCCGCGGGTGCCGCACGGGCTCAGCGACCGCTTCCCGCATCCTTACACCCGCCAGGACGGCGAGCGTTTCCTGTCCGGCGAGGTCGTGGACCTGGACGGACCGGTGTTCGCCATCGTCATCGACGGCGAAGCCTGCGGCGGCATCGGCGCGCGTCCCGGACAGGGGGAACGCGCCCATGGCGCCGAGCTGGGTTACTGGCTCGGCCAGGCGCATTGGGGACGCGGGCACATGACCCGGATCGTCGGCCTGTTCACGCCTTGGGTCATGCGGGCGCTGGACCTGTATCGCCTGCAGGCCACCGTGCTGGATTTCAATCACGGTTCGGCACGGGTGCTGCAGAAGAACGGCTTCGTCGAGGAAGGACGGATGCGCGCGGCGGTGGTCAAGCAGGGCCGGATCCACGACCTGAGGCTGTTCGCCAGGATCGCGCCGGGCGCCGGCTGATCCCGGGCGGGCGGTACGCGGCGGCCCGGTTGCGGGTTATCTTGTACGCACCGCCGCGGACATGCGTCCGTTCCCATCACCCGTATCTCAGGCCGGAGACATCGTCCCGTGGAAGCCCTTTTCGTCTGGTTGAACAGCATCATCTGGAGCAAGGCGCTGATCGCGCTGTGTCTTGGCGCGGGCCTGTGGTTCTCGATCCGTACCCGCTTCATGCAGGTGCGCGGCTTCGTCGAGATGACCCGGCTGACGTTCTCGGGACACAGCTCGGATGCGGGCGTGTCCTCGTTCCAGGCGCTGGCGCTGTCGATGTCCGGGCGCATCGGTATCGGCAACATCGCCGGCGTGGCCACCGCCATCGCCTTCGGCGGGCCGGGCGCGGTGTTCTGGATGTGGGTGATGGGCTTCCTGGGCGCGTCGACTTCCTACATCGAGTGCACGCTGGCGCAGATCTACAAGGAAAAGGACAACGAGGGGCGCTACCGCGGCGGCCCGGCCTACTACATCGAGAAGGGCCTGGGGCTGAAGTGGTACGCGTGGGCGTTCGCGCTGGCGACCATCGTCGCCACCGGCTTCCTGATGCCGGGCGTGCAGGCCAACGCCATCGCCGACAGCGCCACCAACTTCTGCAACAGCACCACGATCTGCCCGGACCTGACCGGCCAGTGGCTGGGCATGGACACGGCATTCGCGTTCAAGCTGGGCATCGGCATCTCGGTCGGCCTGTTGCTGGCGGCGATCATCTTCGGCGGCCTCAAGCGCATCGCGCTGGTCGCCGAGGTCGTGGTGCCGTTCATGGCCATCGGCTACATCCTGATGGCGGTGTTGGTGATGCTGCTGAACATCGATTTCGTGCCGACCATGTTCAAGACCATCTTCGAAAGCGCGTTCGGCCTGCATGCGGGCTTCGGCGCGATGCTCGGGCTTGCGATCGAATGGGGCGTCAAGCGCGGCATCTACGCCAACGAGGCCGGCCAGGGCACCGGCCCGCACGCGGCGGCGGCGGCGGAAGTCTCGCACCCGGCCAAGCAGGGCTACGTGCAGGCCTGGGCGATCTACTTCGACACCATGCTGGTGTGCACCGCGACCGCATTCCTGGTGCTGTCGACCGGCATGTACAACGTGGTCATGCCCGACGGCGCAGTGCTGCAGGAGGCCTTGCCGGGCGTTGCCGCAGGCGCGGGCTTCGCCCAGGCGGGCATCGAGTCGGTGCTGCCGGGCTGGGGCGCGGGCTTCGTGGCGGCGGCGCTGTTCTTCTTCGCCTTCACCACGATCATGGCCTACTACTACATGGCCGAAACCAACCTCACCTACGTCAACGGCCACAAGGTGCGGCCGCTGGCGACGCTGGTGCTGCGTTTGGGCATCGTCGGAATGACGATCTACGGAACGGTCCGCACCGCGGAGATGGCGTGGACGCTGGGCGACATCGGCGTGGGCCTGATGGCCTGGCTCAACATCATCGCGATCTTCCTGCTGCAGAAGCCGGCGCTGATCGCGCTGCGCGACTACGAGCGGCAGAAGAAGCTGGGCCTGGATCCGATATTCGATCCCGAGGCGCTGGGCATCCGCAACGCGGATTTCTGGAAGACGAAACGGGACTGACGTGGGCAATCCCTGGAACACCCGTCCGCCGCGTCCACCGGGCGATCGCCCGGACCGCCGGCGGCCGTCGCGTGCGCCGGCGCCGCACGAGGAACGTCCCGCCGGCGGTTCGCGCGATGAGCTGCGCCTGTATGGCCTCAATGCCGTGCAAGCGGTGTTCGCGCACCGGCCGGAAGCCATCCGCAAGCTCTACCTGGTCGAATCGCGCATCCCCGCATTGAAATCGCTGCTGGCGTGGTGCGTGAAGCAGCGCGTCGGCTATCGCGTGGTCGAGGAAGGCGACCTGGATCGGCTCGCCGCCAGCACCCACCACGAGGGCGTCGTCGCCGACGTGCTGAAGGCCGAGCCGCTGCCGGTGGCCGACTGGCTGCGTGCATTGCCCGAACGGCAACCGGTCGCGGCATTGTGGCTGGACGGCGTGGGCAACCCGCACAACTTCGGCGCCATCCTGCGCTCGGCGGCGCACTTCGGCGTGGCCGGCATCCTGCTGCCGCGCGATTCCACGCTGGCGCTGTCGGGCGCGGCCGCACGCGTGGCCGAAGGCGGCGCCGAACAGGTGCCGCTGGTGCGCATGGGCAATCCCGAGAACGCGATCGCCCAGTTGCGCGGCGCGGGTTTCACCCTGGCCGCCACCGTCGTGCGCGGTGGCGACGACCTGTTCGCCGCATCGCTGCCGCAACGGCTGGTCTACGTGATGGGCGCCGAAGGCGAAGGCATGGATACGCGCCTGGCCGCCGCCTGCGACCAGCGCCTGTCCATCCCCGGCACCGGCGCGGTGGAGAGCCTCAACGTGGCCGCGGCGACGGCGGTGTTCCTGGCGCAGTGGCGCGCCGCGCGATAAGAAGGCGTCGCTGCATTCAAGCGCGTCGCAACGCGCCCATTCCTTGCCGCTTCTTTGCAGGAGGGCTGACCCAGTCATTCGGCTGTTGAAAACCAGCCCCGACGCATTCCCAGACATCCCGGTCGCGGCTGAAGTCGCTCCCACAGAAAAGAATGCTGCCGCGTGAGACCGGCTTGCGGCTTGCGGTCGAGCGACCGAGTGCACGAACTCGGCGGCTGCGATAGTCCATCTTGTAGGAGGGGCTTCAGCCCCGACGCTTTTCCGAGCATTCCGGTCGCGGCTAAAGCCGCTCCTACAGAAAAGAATGCCGTGTGAGATCGGCTTGCGGCTTTCCGGCCGGGCGATGTAGTGGGTGGACTCGGCGACCGCGACAGGCCCATCTGTAGGAGGGGCTTCAGCCCCGACGCTTTTCCGAGCATTCCGGTCGCGGCTGAAGCCGCTCCTACAGAAAGAATGCCGTGTGAGATCGGCTTGCGGCTTTCCGGTCGAGCGATGGAATGGGTGAACTCGGCGACCGCGACAGGCCCATCTGTAGGAGGGGCTTTAGCCCCGACGTCTTTCTCAGTATCCCGGTCGCGGCTGAAGCCGCTCCTACAGAAAAGAATGCCGTGTGAGATCGGCTTGCGGCTTTCCGGTCGAACGATGAAGTGGGTGAACTCGGCGACCGCGACAGGCCCATCTGTAGGAGGGGCTTCAGCCCCGACGCTTTTCCGAGCATCCCGGTCGCGGCTGAAGCCGCTCCTACACCCATGCTCCGAACGGTGTTTATTCGTCCGTGTCTTGTTCCTTCAACCGGCTGCCGAAATCGCCATCCGCCTCCGCCGCGAGATAGGCGAACACCGCATACGCCGCCACGTTCTGCGCCAGCGCGGCCGGGTCGATCTTGTCCAGGGTGTCGTCGGCGTTGTGGTGCAGGTGGAAGTAGTCGCTGCCGTCCTGCGCCAGCCACGCCCAGGCCAGGCCCTTGGCGGCGAACGGGCTGATGTCCGGGCCGGCGCCGCCCTCGCCGGGCGCATATTCGATGCCCAGCGGCGCCAGCGCCTGCGCGATCTGTTCGGTGGCCTTGCGCGCGTAATCGGGCGCGCCGGTGTTGAAGGCGTAGATGCGGCCGGCGCCGAAGTCGCTTTCGGCGGCGATCTGGTGGCGGGCGATGTCGGCCAGATGCTTCTCGGCATACGCCTTGCCGCCAAGCAGGCCCTGCTCCTCGTTGGCGAAGGCGATCACCCGGATGGTGCGCTTGGGCGCCTGCTTCAACTGACCGATCAGGTGGCCGGCGGCCATGGTGATGCCGATGCCGGCGCCATCGTCGATCGCGCCGGTGCCCAGGTCCCACGAATCCAGGTGGGCCCCGATGACCACGACGTCCTTCGGCAGGCTGCGCCCGGTGATCTCGCCGATGACGTTCTGCGAGGTGTATTCGCCGTCCCAGCCGCAGTCCAGCGCCAGCTTCACGCGCACGGGTCCGCGCGCCAGCAGCCGCGCCAGCTGGTCGGCATCGGGGATCGTCAGCGATGCCGACGGCACCGGCGTCAGGCCGTCGTCGAAGCGGGTGAGGCCGGTGTGCGCGACGCGGTGGTGGTCGGTGCCCGCCGAGCGCATCAGGAAGGCGATGGCGCCCTTGCGGATCGCCGCCGATGGGCCCTTCGAGCGGATCGCGCCGCCGTTGCGGTAGTCGCTGCCGTCGCGCGCGGCCTTCATCTGGTAGTCGATGAAGGCGATCTTGCCGGCCAGCGAACCTTCCGGCGCGGCTTCAAGCGCGGCGAGGTCGGTGAAGCGCACGATCTCGGCCTCCACCGTGCCAGCGGGACTGCCGCCCAGCGCGGTGACGGTCAGCGGCTGCGCGTGCGCGCCGAGCACGGCGGCGCTCTCGCTGCGGCGCTCCCACTTGGGGAAGGTCACCGGCTCCAGCCACACCTTGTCGAAGCCCAGCGCCTTGAACTTCGCCTGCGCCCACGCCACGGCCTTGGCATCGGCTTCGCTGCCGGCCAGGCGTGGGCCGACCTCGGTGGTCAGCGACTCGACCACCTTCCAGCCGGTGTCGTCGGCCAGCGCCTGCTCGCGCAGCGTGGCGGCGGTGGCCAGCGCCGCGTCGGGGATGCGGGTCTCGCGTTCGGCGGCGAGGGCGGGCAGGGCGAGGGTCAGGGCGAGGACGTTCAGTGCAAGCAACGGCGGAGCAAGGCGCATGAGGTGTCCCAAGGAAAAAAGCGAAGCCGCGAGCTTAGCAGCCCGCGGCCCCGTGTTTCCCTTGTCCGCGTTGACGTTTTTCGAATGCAGCGTGCCGTTATTTTCTAAGCGAGTCGCGGATCTCGCGCAGCAGCACGATGTCTTCCGGGGTGGCGGCTTCGGGTGCCGGCGCGCGCACGCGGTTGTACGCCTTCAGGAACACGAAGATGGCGAAGGCGATGATCAGGAAGTCGATCAGCGTCTGCAGGAACGCACCGTAGTTCAGCAGCAGCGCCGGCGCGATCTCCGTGCCGGCGGCGTCCACCTGCGCCTCGCGCAGCGTCACCGCCAGGTCGCCGAATTTCACGCCACCCGTCGCCAGACCGACCAGGGGCATCACGATGCCGTCGACCAGGCTGCTGACGATCTTGCCGAACGCGGCGCCGATGACCACACCGACCGCCAGGTCCACCACGTTGCCGCGCGAAATGAATTCCTTGAACTCGCTGACCATGCCCATGCAGATGTCTCCGTGTTCCGGCGCCGACTCGCCGTGCGGGCAGACTATACCCGCTGCTCTGCCGCTCCGCCTCCCTGCCGCTCCGCCGGATTCGCCGTTGTAGGAGCGCCCCATGGGCGCGATGCTTTTTTTACCGTCGGCCTAAAGGCATCGCGCCCATGGGGCGCTCCTACAATAATGGGGAGAGGTCGGGCGACGGAAGGCGGCGATCAGGCGACGATGCGCCCGCTCAGTTCCACCACGCCATCCAGCGACGCCACGAAGGCGTCGCCCGGCGCCAGCGCGGCCACGCCGGCGGGCGTGCCCATGAAGACCAGGTCGCCGGCCTTCAACGCATACAGTTTCGACAACTCGTGCAGGATGTCGGGCACGTCCCAGATCAGGTCGGCCAGCGTGCCGTGCTGGCGGACGTCGCCGTTGACGGTCAGGGTCAGCGTGCGGGCGTCGAGGTCCGCCACCTGCGTGGCCGGCACCAGTTCGCTGATCGGCGCGGAATGATCGAAGCCCTTGCCGGTGTCCCAGGGCAGGCCCTTGGCCTTGGCCGCGCCCTGCAGGTCGCGGCGGGTCAGGTCCAGGCCCACGCCGTAGGCGATCACCAGCGCCTGCGCCTGTTCGCGCGACAACACGCCGGCGGGTGCGTCCCGGCCCAGCGCGGCCACCAGTTCCACTTCGTGGTGCAGGTCGTTCGTGCCGGGCGGGTAGGGCACGTCGGCGTTGCCGGTGACGATGGCGTCGGCGGGCTTGTGGAAGAACACCGGCGTGCCGCGCTCGGCCTTCGAAGCGGGTGCGGCGGCGCCCATTTCACGCGCGTGGTCGGCGAAGTTGCGGCCCACGCAGAAGATGCGGCGGACCGGGAAAGTGGCGCCGCCACGGACGGGCACGCGCGGGATCGGCGGGGCGGGGATCAGGTCGGTCATGGCGGCCGGCCCGGGGCCGGAGGCGTGTGGAACGGCCGTCGAGTTTAGGGCCTGGCGGCGCTATCGGCCTAATCGGTTCAGCGCGACAGCGGCAGCACCGGCTTGCGCACCACGCGATATTCGCCATCGACCACGCGCCCGTCGCGCGCCATCGGCTTGCCGCGCTGGCGCACCAGCTTGTAGACCAGCCCGGCGGCGATCATCGCCGCGCCCACGAACACGCTGAAGAACACCAGCACGCCCAGCAGCAGCACGCCCAGCAGGCCCAGCGCGAACCGCAGCAACGGATGGCGCGGCTTGCGCGGGGCAAACACGTTGCGGAAGGCGTTGAACTGGAAGTGGCGTGCGTACATGGTGGGGCGTCGTGACAGAATGCGGCGAAGGCCGGTGCGCGCAGTATCGGGTGACAGCCAGATGACAGTGTGAGAACTTCGTTAAATCCGATGAGACTGATTGCACTGAATGACCTGGCGGAAGGCGGTTTCGTAGAGATGGAAGCCATGATCGGCGACGATGCCGAGTCGTTGATCCTCTACCGCGACAGCGCGGGCGTCAGGGCCTGGCTCAACATCTGCCCGCACGCCGGCCGCCGGCTGGACTGGGCGCCGGGCCAGTTCCTGAAGAGCAAGGACGGGCACCTGGTCTGCGCCGCCCATGGCGCATCCTTCGAACTGGTGCGCGGCGACTGCGTGGCCGGTCCATGCCGGGGCGATGCGCTGAAGGCCGTGCCGGTGCAGGTCCGCGATGGTGAGGTGTGGCTGGCCTGAGCGATGCGCGGGCCTGCCGGTCAGCCGATGGCCTGCAGGATCACGCAGTGCCAGCCGGTGCGGTAGGTCTCGTAACCGGGCGAGGTGGCCTGCGCGATGCAGTGCGGATGCTGTTCGTGCATCTCTTCCATGGCGCCGCGCGGCTTCGCGAACAATGCCTCCCGGCCGGGAAACTCCACCTGTCCCGCCTCCGACGCGCCCGCCGAGTCGGCCAGCACATGGCCCTGGCCATCGACGATGCAGACCCGGCTGCGGCACCATTCGGCCTCGGACAGCGGCGTGCGCTCGACGATGGTCTGCGCCAGCGCGTCCCAGCGGAACACGATGCCCAGCACGCCCAGCGGACGGCCCTGCACGCGTCCGCCTTCGCGCACCGTGCAGGAATAGACCAGCACGCGCTCGCCGCCGGCCAGCGGGCTGGCGTGCATCGACTGGAAGCCGAACTCCTCGCCGCTGTGCGTGCGCATGGCGCTCTGGAACCACTCCTGCCCGGCCACCGACTGCCCGGCGGAGCGGTACTGGCGCGGGCGGCCGTTGGCCAGCACGTCGCCGTGCAGGTCGGCCAGCACCAGGTCGAAGTAGACGGTGTAGGAATCCAGTATCTGGCCCAGCCGCTGGCTGGCGTGCGCCAATGCGGCCGGCTGCGGGTCCTGCGCCGCCGCGACCATCGCGCCGTCGGTGGCCCACCAGCGTACGTCGCAGCTGCGTTCGTACAGGTTGCGGTCGATCAGGTCGATGTTGGCCAGCGCCAGGTCGGTCAGGCGCGTGCGCCGCACGTCGTTCTGCAACTGGTCCAGGCGCTCGCGCAGTTCGGTGCTGGTGCGCCCGGCCATGCGGTCGATGTCCTGCGAGGTGTCGCTGACCCGGTGCGACAGCGTGTCCATCTCCTCGGCGATCACCCCGAAGCTGCGCCCGGCCGCGCCGATGCGCACGGCCTCGATGCGCGCGTTCATCGAGATGATGCGGGTGATGCGGTTGATCTCGTCGATGCGTTGCAGCGACTGCCGCAATTGCTTGAGCAGCGAATCCGAAAGCCCGGACACGGACCGGATATGGTCGTCGATGCCGGCATCGACGGCGTTGGCTGCGGCAATTGCGTTCATTGCGCTCCCGTGGGGTGAGGGCGGACTGCGTTGTGAGCCATGCCGCCGTTGCGATGCGGATGGCTGGGGTTGTTGAGGCGCTATCGGCGCGGTGGCGGAGGACTTTAATCGGCACCGGAACGGTGCGGTTTCGCCCCAGAAGGGGGCGCAGTCCGCGCGTCGGTGAAGAATCGCAGCGGCGACGGCCAGGAACCGAAACCCGAAGCGGAAGGGTTATCCCGATCATGGCTGCCAGGCCGTCAGGACGGAGGATGCCCATGTGGGAGCGACGTGAGTCGCGACCGAATGGCGAAAAAAGCAATCGGACGCGGATCAATGCGGAAACAGCGGATTAAAGCGGGAACGGCTTTGCGGGCGCTGTCCGGTTCGATCCATGCGCTTTCGTTTCCTTGATTTTCCGGTCGCGACTCACGTCGCTCCCACAAGGGAGTTGAATCAGCTTTTGCAGGCCAGCGGAGTCCCGGTTTGCCGCAGGCCACCGCGCCCGGGAATCCTTCGATGTGGGAGCGACGCGAGTCGCGACCGTGAGCGGGGGGAACCTGGTCGATACCGGGACAGGCGGAAAGAAAAACGCCGGCCTGTGCCGGCGTTTTCTGGGTTGGTGCGAAGAGCCTGAAGTCGTTGGACCCCGGCCTGTGCCGGGATGGCGATCGCTGCGGGGACGGATGTCCTGTACGGACAGGTTTATTCGGCCAATGGTTCATATCCCTCCCAGGAGATTGAAAGATCGCGATGTCCCTGTTTGGAAAGCTTTTTGGCCGAAAGGCATCGCAGCATCCCGTTACTGCGCATGAGTATGCCGAGCGCTACGCCTCCCTGGTCCGTTCGCGGTATCCGGACATCAAGGTCAGTGTGCAGAAGGACGATTCCGCCGGCCGTACCCGCGTGAGCTGGAAGGATGCCAATGGCGTCGTGGCCGACCAGTTCATGGGCAACTGGTATAGCCGTTACCAGCAGCAGCCTGAGGCATTGCAGTCGCTGCTGGAGGAGCAATTGGAAGAAGCGCTGAAGTCGATGTCGGCCGTCGCGCAGCCCACGCCACCGGACAGGAATACGCTGCTGCCGCTGGTGAAGACCACGGCCTGGCACCAGACCGCCGTGGCGCAACTCGCGGCGGCTGGTGTTGCCGACCCCGAGAAGCAGTTCCTCATCGAACCACTGGCCGGCGATCTGGTGCTGGTCTATATCGAGGACAAGCCGGACAGCATGAGTTATCTGTCGCCTTCCGGAATGGAGTCGCTGGGCCTGGATCTGCCGGCGTTGCGGGTCTTGGCGCTGGAGAATCTGGAGCGATTCCTGCCGCAGTTGGAGATCCAGGGCGGCGGCGGGCGCTATGCGGCCAGGCTGGACCGTAACTACGACGCCTGCATGGTGTTGTTGCTGGACCATTGGCGCGAACGCACCCCCGTGGACGGTGCGCCCGTCTTCGCCATCGCGGCTCGCGATGAACTGTTGATCTGCGGTAGCGGAGACGCACTCTCGGTCGAGGCGCTGCGCGGCATGGCGGCGAAGATCGCCGCGCAATCGGCGTATGGATTGTCGGACCAGTTGTTCACTTACAGGAACAGCCGACTGGACGTATTCGCGTAGTGCCGTAGCTGGGCAAGCGCAGCGCACCCGGGGCATGCGCGGTGTTCCCGGGTGCGCTGCGCTTGCCCGGGCTACGAAAGCGGGGTTGGGACGAGAGGGAAGAACGAAGAACGCCGGCAAGGCCGGCGTTCTTCGTGGGATGGCGCCGACGGGCCCGCGTGCGGCGCACGGGCCATCGCGTCACTTGAGTGCCTTGAACCTCAGGCGGTGGGGCTGCGCGCCTTCGGCGCCCAGGCGGCGCTTCTTGTCTTCCTCGTATTCGCGGTAGTTGCCCTGGAAGAACTCCACGTGGCTGTCGCCCTCGAAGGCGAGGATGTGGGTGGCGATGCGGTCCAGGAACCAGCGGTCATGGCTGATGACGAAGGTGTTGCCGGGGAATTCCAGCAATGCGTCTTCCAGCGCGCGCAGGGTTTCGATGTCCAGGTCGTTGGACGGTTCGTCGAGCAGCAGCACGTTGCCGCCCTGCAATAGCGTCTTGGCCATGTGCAGGCGGCCGCGCTCGCCGCCGGACAACGTGCCCACCAGCTTCTGCTGGTCCTGGCCCTTGAAGTTGAAGCGGCCGATGTAGGCGCGCGACTGGATTTCCACCCCGTTGATGTTGAGGATGTCCAGGCCGCCGGAGACTTCCTGGAACACGTTGTGGTTGCCTTCCAGCTTGTCGCGGCTCTGGTCCACGTAGGCCAGCTTGACCGTCGGGCCGATGCTGATGGTGCCGGAGTCGGGCTTTTCCTGGCCGGTGATCATCTTGAACAGCGTGGACTTGCCGGCGCCGTTGGGGCCGATGATGCCGACGATGGCGCCGGCCGGTACCAGGAAGCTCAGGTCGTCGATCAGCAGGCGGTCGCCGAACTTCTTGGTGACGTTCTTGAACTCGATGACGCTGTTGCCCAGGCGCTCGCCCGGCGGGATGAAGATCTCGTTGGTCTCGTTGCGGCGCTGGTAATCGACCGACTGCAGCTCGTCCAGGCGGGCCAGGCGCGCCTTGCCCTTGCTGCGGCCGCCCTTGGCGTTCTGCCGCGACCATTCCAGTTCCTTCTGGATCGCTTTCTGGCGCGCCTTCTCCTGGTTGTCTTCCTGCTTCAGGCGCTCTTCCTTCTGCACCAGCCAGTCGGTGTAGTTGCCCTTCCACGGGATGCCGCGGCCGCGGTCCAGTTCCAGGATCCACTCGGCGGCATTGTCGAGGAAGTAGCGGTCGTGGGTGACTGCCACCACGGTGCCGGTGTAGCGGGCCAGGAACTGTTCCAGCCACTCCACCGACTCGGCGTCCAGGTGGTTGGTGGGTTCGTCGAGCAGCAGCATGTCGGGCTTCTGCAGCAGCAGGCGGCACAGCGCCACGCGGCGCTTCTCGCCACCGGACAGCTTGCCGACGATGGCGTCCCACGGCGGCAGGCGCAGCGCATCGGCGGCCACTTCCAGCTGCTGTTCCACCATGTGCGCGTCGCCGGCGGCCAGAATGGCCTCCAGGCGCTGCTGCTCGGCGGCCAGCTTGTCGAAGTCGGCGCCTTCCTCGGCGTAGGCCTCGTAGACCTTGTCCAGCGCGGCCTGCGCCTGCAGCACTTCGCCCACGCCTTCCTCGACGGCTTCGCGCACGGTCTTGGTCGGGTCCAGCTCGGGTTCCTGCGCCAGGTAGCCGACCTTGATGCCGGGCTGCGGGCGGGCTTCGCCCTGGAAGTCGGTGTCCACGCCGGCCATGATCTTCAGCACGGTGGACTTGCCCGCGCCGTTCAGGCCCAGCAGGCCGATCTTGGCGCCGGGGAAGAACGACAGCGAGATGTCCTTGATGATCTGGCGCTTCGGCGGCACGATCTTGCTGACGCCGTTCATGGTGTAGATGTATTGCGACATGGGGGCTCCGGTGGCACAGGGCCGCGCCCGGTCCGGCGACGGAGGGCGAGGGGCAAAGAGGGAAGACGGCCATTATAGCCGGAGCCGGATCGCCGGCCGTTGGCTGAACGCCGGCATAGCGCTTTCGGGCGGTGTCGCGGTAACCGTTTTCCAGCCGGAATCGGTTCAGATGCGATGCGCATCATTCACTCACGTGCCACTTGAAAACGGAGTCGCCATGAACCGCAAACGCCTGCTCCAGAGCCTGGCCTGCACCGTGCTCGCCTTCGCGGTGACCGCACCCGTGCTGGCGCGCGAGAACGACCGCGGCTGGGACCGTGGACGCTACGACCGCCGCGATGATCGGCATGACCGCCGCGACGACCGCCGCGACCAGCGCCAGGCCTACCGCTACGGCTACCACGATGGCCGTCGCGACAACCGCTATTACGACAACCGTCGTTACCATGCGCCGCCGCCGCCGCCGCGCGTGGTCTATCGCCCGGCCCCGCAGTACCACCGCTGGGCCGTGGGCCAGCGCTACCACGACTACTACCGCGGCCCGGTCTACGTGGTGAACGACTACAACCATTACCACGTGCGCCGTCCGCCCCGCGGCTACCACTGGGTGCGCGACGACCGCGGCAACCTGCTGATGGTCGCCATCGCCACGGGCATCATCGCCGACCTGTTGCTCCACCACTGAGGCAGGATCGGCAGGTACCCCGAAAAGCGCGCTCCGGCGCGCTTTTCCCTTGCCGGATGCCCCGGACAGGCGGGGGAGGGCGGTGGATTCGTGGCGGGCGGCCCGCCGGGCTACAATCCGGGACCCCGCCCTTGCCCCCGGAGACCCGATGTTCCCGCGCGACGCCCGCATCGAAACCTACGATCCCGAACTGGCCCAGGCCATCGCCGACGAGGCGCGCCGGCAGGAGGATCACGTCGAGCTGATCGCCAGCGAGAACTACGCCAGCCCGCGGGTGATGGAGGCGCAGGGCAGCCAGTTGACCAACAAGTACGCCGAAGGCTATCCGGGCAAGCGCTACTACGGCGGTTGCGAGTACGTGGACGTGGCCGAGCAACTGGCCATCGACCGCCTGAAGCAGCTGTTCGGCGCCGACTACGCCAACGTGCAGCCGCACTCCGGTTCGCAGGCCAACCAGGCCGTCTACTTCGCGCTGCTGCAGCCGGGCGACACCATCCTCGGCATGTCGCTGGCGCACGGCGGCCACCTGACCCACGGCGCCAAGGTCAACGCCTCGGGCAAGCTCTTCGACGCCGTGCAGTACGGCGTGGACGGCCAGGGCCTGATCGACTACGACGAAGTCGAGAAGCTGGCGCTGGAGCACAAGCCGAAGATGGTGGTGGCCGGTTTCTCCGCGTATTCCCAGAAGATCGACTGGGCGCGCTTCCGCGCCATCGCCGACAAGGTCGGCGCCTGGCTGTTCGTGGACATGGCGCACGTGGCCGGCCTGGTGGCCGCGGGCGTGTATCCCAACCCGCTGCCGCATGCGCATGTGGTCACCTCGACCACCCACAAGACCCTGCGCGGCCCGCGCGGCGGCATCATCGTCGCCAGCAGGGAAGGCGCGGGCGAACAGTTCGACGATATCGCCAAGAAGCTGCAGAGCATCGTGTTCCCCGGCATCCAGGGCGGCCCGCTAATGCACGTGATCGCCGCCAAGGCGGTGGCCTTCAAGGAAGCGCTGGAGCCGGCCTTCACCGAGTACCAGCAGCAGGTGGTGAAGAACGCGCAGGCGATGGCCGGGACGATCATCTCGCGCGGCTACAAGATCGTCTCCGGCGGCACCGAGAATCACCTGATGCTGGTGGACATGATCGGCAAGGGCATCACCGGCAAGGTGGCCGAGGAAGCGCTGGGCAAGGCGCACATCACGGTCAACAAGAACGCCGTGCCCAACGACCCGCAGAAACCGTTCGTCACCTCCGGCCTGCGCATCGGCACCCCGGCGGTCACCACCCGCGGCTACAAGGAAGCGGACTGCGTGGCCCTGGCCAACTGGATCTGCGACGTGCTGGACAACCCGAGCGACGAGAAGGTGCTCGCAGGCGTCCGTGAAAACGTCACGAAGCAGTGCCGGGAGTTCCCGGTTTACGGTTGAGGGAAGCGGGAACGGGGAACGGGGAACAGGGAATGACGGTCCAGGATGGACTGATCGATCACAGGGAGGTGGAAGATGGCAGTGGATTTCCGTGAGTTGCGGGTTTGGGAGGAGGCGATGGTGTTGGCTGAGCAGGTTTACCAACTAGTACAGCGTTTCCCTGCCGACGAGCGTTACGGCTTGGTCAGCCAACTCAAGCGGGCCGTGGTCTCGGTTCCTTCCTGTATCGCCGAAGGCAACGCGCGTGGCTCGGTGCGGGATTATCTGCGCTTTCTTGCGATGGCCGCTGGATCGCTCGCGGAAGTCCAGACGCAAGTGTTGCTGGCCTTGCGCCTGGGCTTTGTCGAGTCGCGACAGGCCGACGCCTGCCTGGCCCAGCACCGCTCGGTTTCGATGCTCCTGCAATCAATGAGGAACGCCCTGCAACGCCGCAATGCTTCGGCGGCAGCGGAGCGTCATTCCCCGTTCCCCGTTCCCCGTTCCCGGCTTTAGCCCATGCATTGCCCCTTCTGCCAGCACACCGATACCCGCGTCATCGATTCGCGCGTCTCCGAGGACGGCGCGACGATCCGGCGCCGGCGCGAGTGCGAGGCCTGCGGGGAGCGCTTCAGCACGCTGGAGAACATCGAGATCAAGCTGCCGGCGGTCATCAAGAGCGATGGCCGCCGCGACACCTTCGATGCGCGCAAGCTGCGGGCCGGTTTCGACCGCGCGTTGCAGAAGCGGCCGGTGTCGGAGGAACAGATCGAGGCGGCCGTGCGCGCGGTGGTGCACGGCATCCGGATGAGCGGCGAGCGCGAGATCGCCTCGCGCCGGATCGGCGAGTTCGTGATGGCCGAGCTGCGCAAGCTGGACCACGTGGGCTACGTGCGTTTCGCCTCGGTCTACCGCAGCTTCGAAGACGTGGCCGATTTCCGCGAGGAGATCGAGAAGCTGGAGCGCGACCTGCCCAGCGCCAGCGGCCAGTTGCCGCTGCTGGGCGCGGATGTGGTGCCCTTCGACAAGAACCTCGACAAGAACAAGAAGCGCTGAGGCGCGTGGACATCGTCTATCTCTGCGACCGGATGGCGCTGGCCCCGTCGTTGGCGCAGGCGCACGTGGACGCCTTCGGCGCGCTGCTGCCGGACTGGACGGTGAAGCAGGCCGAAGAAGAGCTCCGTACGCACACGCAGGGCCGCGCGATTCCCACCACGCTGGTGGCGGTGGAGGGCGACGCATGGCAAGGGTCGGTCAGCCTGCTGCGGAACGACCACGACCGCATCCGCCAGTATTCGCCCTGGCTGGCCAGCCTGGTGGTGAAGCCGGAGGCGCGCCGCCGCGGCGTGGGCCGCGCCCTGGTTGCGCGTTGCGTGGCCGAGGCGGCGGTGCTGGGCGTGCCCACGCTGTACCTGTACTGCACCGACGCCGTGGACTATTACCGCGCGCTGGGCTGGCGCGTGCACGACCAGTTGGCGCTGGGGCCGCTGTGGGTCACCGTGATGGCGATCGATCCGACCCCGTAGGAGCGCCCTCGGGCGCGATGCTCTTGTCGATGGCGTCCCCGAAGAAAGCATCGCGCCCGAGGGCGCTCCTACGGAGGGGCGGTTCGGCTACGCTTCGGTACCGCCGCAGCAGGATGTTCCCGTGACCGACACCGATTTCGACGCCTTCGACCACCAGTGCATGGCCCGCGCGTTGCGCCTGGCCGAACGCGGCGCCTACACCACGCGCCCCAATCCGATGGTGGGTTGCGTGATCGCCCGCGAAGGCGAAATCGTCGGCGAGGGCTGGCACGTCAAGGCCGGCGAGCCGCATGCGGAAATACTCGCGTTGCAGGCGGCCGGCGAACGCGCCAGGGGTGCCACCGCCTATGTCACGCTGGAACCTTGCGCGCACACCGGCCGCACCGGTCCCTGCGCCGACGCGCTGGCCGCCGCGGGCGTGGCGCGCGTGGTAGCGGCCATGCGCGATCCGTTCCCGCAGGTGGACGGCGCCGGCTTCGACCGGTTGCGCGCGGCCGGCGTCGCCGTCGTGCAGTCGGGGCTGATGGAAGCGCAGGCGCGCCGCCTGATCCGCGGCTTCCTCTCGCGTTTCGAACGCGGCCGGCCCTGGGTGCGGGTGAAGCTGGCGACCAGCCTGGACGGACGCACGGCGATGGCCAACGGCGATTCCAGGTGGATCAGCGGCGAGGCCTCGCGCCGCGACGTGATGCGCTGGCGCGCGCGCGCGGGCGCCATCCTGACCGGCGCCGGCACGGTGCTGGCCGACGATCCCTCGCTGACCGTGCGCTTCGGCGACGACACGCCGTTCGAGCCGCCACTGCGCGTGGTCCTCGATCCGGGCCTGGCGACCGTGGCGCGCGGTCATGTGCGCGAGGGCGGCGCCCCCACGCTGTACATCCAGACCGCCGATGCCAAGCCGCCGCGCGATCTCGACGTGCAGCGCGCGGTGGCGCCGGCGGTGGGCAGCAGTTTCGATCTGCGCGCGGTGCTGGAACTGCTCGCGCAGCGCGGCATCAACGAGGTGCACGTGGAGGCCGGCGCGACGCTGGCCGGCGCCTTCCTGGCGGCCGGGCTGGCCGACGAAGTGCTGCTGTACGTGGCGCCGGTGCTGCTGGGCGACCGTGCGCGACCGCTGTTCGGCGGCCTGGGCATCGACGCCATGGCCCAGCGGTTGCGGCTGGAGATTGTCGACGTCCGCGCGATTGGCGAAGATCAGCGCCTCCTGCTGCAACCCGCCGCCCGCTGACCGCCCGCCATGGCCGCCTTCAAGGACCACTTTTCCGGCGTCGCCGATGTCTACGCCGCCTCCCGTCCGACCTACCCCGACGCGCTGTACGAGGCCATCGCGGCCGTCGTGCCGTCCACGGCGCGGGTGTGGGAGCCGGGTTGCGGCAGCGGGCAGGCCACGAGCGGTCTGGTGGCGCACTTCGCCCACGTCCATGCCACCGACCCCAGCGCCGCGCAGATCGAGCGGCACTGGGCTTTCGGCCGTACGGATCCTCGCGTCAGCCTGGCGGTGGAAACCGCCGAAACCACGGCGCTGGCGGATGGCAGCGTCGGCCTGGTGGCGGTGGCGCAGGCGCTGCACTGGTTCGACCGGCGCCTGTTCTTTTCCACCTGCGAGCGCGTGCTGGGCCCGGGCGGCGTGCTGGCGGCGTGGACTTACCAGGACATCGTGTTCGGCGACGACCTGGCCGAGGTGGCCGAGAAGGTCCGCGACGACATCGACCCGTACTGGCCGCCGGAACGCAGCGACGTGGACCTGGGCTATGGCGACTACGCCTGGCCGTTCGAGGCCTTGCCGACGCCGGCCCTGTGGCTGACGGCGGAGTGGAACCTGCCGCAGCTGCTGGGCTATTTCGCCAGCCTGTCGGCCACGGCGAGTTTCCGCGCCGCCACCGGGCAGGACCCGGTCTATGCCCATGCGCCCGCGCTGGCCGAAGCCTGGGGCGATCCGCAGCAGAAGCGTCCCCTGCGCTGGCCGCTGGTGCTGCACCTGCGCCGCAAACCGGGCTGAAGCCTTTGCAGGAACTGCGTAGGGTGCGCCCTGGCGCACCACCGCGATCCACAAACATTGAAACCCGTCTGTTCGCCACCCGGACGCGCCGCAAGGCATTCGCCAGCGCGCCTGTGCAACAGCCATCGGAGCGCGGTGCGCCGGGGCGCACCCTACGGCGCGGAACGCTGCGTTCAGGGCGGTTGGCGAAGCGGGTGTGTAGAATGCCCGGGCCGGTTCGCCGGCATTCCATATGCAACGTCTTCAGGGCGGGGTGCGATTCCCCACCGGCGGTAGGTCGCCCAGCGACAAGCCCGCGAGCGCCTCCAACCTCGTTGGAGGGTCAGCAGATCCGGTCCGATGCCGGAGCCGACGGTCAGGACCGGTTCGCCGGGACTGGAAAGTCCGGATGAAAGAAGACGGCAACCGTGCAAGCCGCGCCCCGGGTGCGGCCTTGTGCGCCTGCCTTCACGTCCCGGGGGCGTTTTTCGCTTTGGCTCTTGCGAGAAACGTTCATGACCCTGAATCTCCCGTTCGTCGTAACGCCGGCCGCTTTCTGCGGAGGTGCGTTGGTGTCCCCGTCCTCTCCCCATCCCTCTCCCGTGAACGGGAGAGTCGGTGCCATGCGGGATCGGCTCCGGTCGCGGACTTCTCCACTTCATTGCCTGGTACGCGGGAGCTGACATGTTCACGGGCATCATCGAAGGCGTCGGTCGCCTGGCCGTGTCCGAGCCGCGGGGCGGCGACGCCCGCCTGACCGTCGACGTGGGCACGTTGCCGTTCGACGCCGTGCGACTGGGCGAGAGCATCGCGGTGAACGGCGTCTGCCTGACCGTGATCGCGTTCGACGCGACGAGCTTCCAGGCCGATGCGTCCAACGAAACGCTGTCGCTGACCACACTGGGCGGCCTGGAAGCAGGCGCCGCCGTGAACCTGGAGCGCGCCATGCGACCCACCGACCGGCTCGGCGGCCACCTGGTCAGCGGCCACGTGGACGGCATGGGCCGCGTGCTGTCGGTGCACGAAGACGCCCGCGCGCAGCGCTGGCGCTTCTCCGCGCCGGCCGCGTTGCTGAAGTACATCGCGAAGAAGGGCTCGATCTGCGTGGACGGCGTCAGCCTGACCGTCAACGAAGTCGATGGCGAAGGCTTCGAGGTCGCGCTGATCCCGCACACGGTGTCGCACACCGCTTTCGCCGGCACCGGCATCGGCGGTGCGGTGAACCTGGAAATCGACCTGGTCGCCCGCTATGTCGAGCGCCTGCTGGCGGGCCGCGACGCGCTCCCTTGACCGTCGTTCCGGCGAAGGCCGGGACCCATCTTGATCTTCGGATCGCATCCGCAAGGCACCAGGTCCCGGCGTTCGCCGGGACGACGAAAAACAGAGAATCCGGAAAACCCCATGCCCTTCAGCCCCATCCCCGAACTGCTGGAAGAAATCCGCAACGGCCGCATGGTCGTGATCGTCGACGACGAGGACCGCGAGAACGAAGGCGACCTGATCATGGCCGCCGAGCTGGTCAAGCCGTCGGACATCAACTTCATGGTCACCCATGCGCGCGGGCTGGTGTGCCTGTCGCTGACCCGCGAACGCTGCTCGCAGCTCGGCCTGGCGCCGATGGTGCAGACCAATACCGCGCAGTTCCACACCAACTTCACCGTCAGCATCGAGGCGGCCGAGGGCGTGACCACCGGCATCTCCGCCTACGACCGCGCCCACACGGTGCGCACCGCCGTGCGGCCGGACGCCAGGCCCAGCGACCTGAGCCAGCCGGGCCACATCTTCCCGCTGATTTCGCAGCCCGGCGGCGTGCTGACCCGCGCCGGCCACACCGAGGCCGCAAGCGACCTGCCGATGCTGGCCGGGCTGGAGCCGGCCGGCGTGCTGGTCGAAGTGCTGAACCCCGACGGCAGCATGGCGCGGCGCCCGCAACTGGAAGTGTTCGCGCGCGAGCACGGGTTGAAGATGGGTTCCATCGCCGACCTGATCGCTTACCGCCTGGCCACCGAGCACACGGTGGAGCGCGTGGACGAGCGCGACATCGACACCGAGTTCGGCCCGTTCCGCCTGCTCACCTACCGCGACCGCATCGCCCACGACCTGCATTTCGCTCTGGTGCGCGGTGCGCCGGATGCGTCCACGCCCACGCTGGTGCGCGTGCAGGTGGAGAATCCGCTGGCCGACCTGCTGCACTGGCAGCGCGAGGATTTCGGCGTGGCCGGCACCGATGCGCTGCGCGCGATCGCGGCCGAAGGGCGGGGCGTGATGGTGGTGCTGTCGGCGCCGCGCGATACCGAGGCGTTGCTGGCACGGCTGCGCAAGCAGCCGGAAGTCGGCGCGCATGCCAAGGACGTCGGCCACTGGCGGCGCAACGGCGCCGGCGCGCAGATCCTGGCCGACCTGGGCCTGGGCAAGCTGCGCGTGCTGGGCACGCCGCGGCGGCAGGTGGGGCTGGCCGGGTTCGGGCTGGATGTTGTCGAGTACGTCGCCCCCTGAGGGGGTGGTGGGTTGCTGGTTCTCGGTTCCTGCTTCCTGGACCCACAACCCGCAACCCGGGCTTCCAGCCCGGCGCCTGCTAAACTCTCCCACCCCGAGGAACCCGCCCCATGCCCCATTACGAAGGCGATCTGCGCGCCCCCGAAGGCGCCCGCTTCGCGATCATCGCCAGCCGCTGGAACCCGCGCATCACCGATGTGCTGGTGGCCGGCGCGCGCCAGAGCCTGTCCGGCAACGGCGTGGCGGACGATGCGGTGGACGTGGTGCGCGTGCCCGGCGCCTGGGAAATCCCGGTCGCCGCCGCGCGCCTGGCCGCGGACGGGCGGCATGCCGCCATCATCGCGCTGGGCTGCGTGATCCGGGGCGACACCCGCCACTACGAACATGTCGCCGACCGCTGCGCCGAAGGCCTGATGCGCGTGCAGCTGGATTCCGGCGTACCGGTGATGAACGGCGTGCTGGCGGTGGAACGCATCGAGGATGCCGAGGCCCGCGCCGGCGGCAGCCATGGCAACAAGGGCGAAGAAGCCGCGCTGGCCGCCATCGAGATGGCGCAGTTGCTGGAACAGTTGCCGTGACCCATACGCACGACGCAGTGCAGGAGCCGACGTGAGCCGACACCATCATCCCCAGCGCAAGGACGGCGTAGATCCGGTCACGCGCGCCCGCGCCCGCCGCCGCGCCCTGCAGGCCGTGTATGCGTGGCAGATGTCCGGCGGCGAAGTGGGGCAGGTGATCGCCCAGTTCGCGCATGAGCAGGCCCACGAGATCGCCGACCTCGAATACTTCGAGGACCTGGTCCGTGGCGTGGTCAGGCACCGCGCCGAACTGGACGAAGCGCTGCTGCCGTACCTGGACCGCACCGTCGAGGAAGTGGACCCGATCGAACGCGCCGTGCTGCGCATCGCCACCTACGAACTGCGCCACCGCATCGACGTGCCCTACCGCGTGGTGTTGAACGAAGCCATCGAGACCTCCAAGCGCTTCGGCGCCGAGCATGGCCACACCTACGTCAACGGCGTGCTGGACCACGCCGCGGTCGAGTGGCGCCCGGCCGAAGCGAGCGCCAGGCCGCGCTGACCTCGATCGCGGTCAGCCGCCGACCACGATCGCCGCTCATGATCGTGGGAGCGCCGTCCCGGCGCGAGCTTTCGGACCACGCGGGTGGATGAAGCTCGCGGCCGGAGGCCGCTCCCACCGCCTCTTCCTTGAAAGCTCGCTATCCTGCGGCCATGACCACCGGTGAATTCGATCTGATCGCCCGCATCCGCGCACGCGCCGGTACGCGCGGGGACGTGGTGCTGGGCATCGGCGACGATGCCGCGTTGCTGGCGGTTCCGGCAGATCGGCAACTGGTGGTCACCACCGACACCTTGAACCACGGCGTGCATTTCCCCGAAGACGCTTCGCCGGCCGATATCGGCTGGAAATCGCTGGCGGTCAATCTCTCCGACCTCGCCGCCATGGGTGCGCAGCCGGCGTGGTGCACGCTGTCGCTGTCGTTGCCACAGTCCGATCCGGCCTGGATCGACGGCTTCCTCGATGGTTTCCTCGCACTGGCCGGGCGGCATGGCATCGCGTTGGTCGGCGGCGACACCACGCGCGGACCGCTGTCGATCTCGGTCACCGCGATGGGTCTGGTCGAAGCGGGACGCGCGTTGCGCCGGGACGGCGCACGGGTCGGCGACGACGTGTGGGTCACCGGCACGCCGGGCGACGCCGCGGCTGCGCTGGCGTTGCTCGACACGCAACCCACCCATGCCCTGCGCGCGCGCCTGGATCGTCCCATGCCGCGTATCGAGGCCGGGCACGCGCTGGCCGGCATCGCGCATGCCGCCGTCGATGTTTCCGACGGCCTGCTGGCCGACCTGGGCCACATCTGCACGCGCAGCGGCGTGGGCGCACAGGTGGAACTCGCGCAGTTGCCGGCGTCTGAAGCACTGCAAGGCGCCGTCGATGCGGAGGCACGCGTCGCCTTCCAGGCCACTGGCGGCGACGATTATGAATTGTGCTTCACCGCACCCGGAACGGCGCGCGAACGCATCGCCGCGCTGGCGGATGCGCTGGACCTGCGCTTCACCCGCATCGGCCGCATCGTGGCCGGCGAAGGCGTACAGGCCATCGCCGCGCACGGCGCGACCTGGCAGCCGCCGCGCCACGGCTACGACCATTTCTCCACCCCCTGACCTTACGCCTGTAGGAGCGGCTTTAGCCGCGACCACGTGTCGTCGGGGACACTCTGGATCCGGTAGCTCGCCATGTGGACGCACTGCAGCGCATTCATCACCCTGCACATGGAATCAATGTCGCGGCGCGGTCGCGGCTAAAGCCGCTCCTACAGAGGTACGTCGGAAGCCATGCCCGCGGCACACGCCACACACGATCTTGTGCGAGCGACGTAAGTCGCGACGAATACCCCCGACAGGGCCTCTGTCGTGCACGCGCAGGAGTGAAACATCGAATGCCTTGTCCACACGCCGATCCCTGTGATCCATGGCGATTGCACAATCCGAGTCCATCATCGCGACTTGCGTCGCTCCCACGGGGTTCATGCCGTCGGCGGCGGCAACACCTTCCCGGGGTTGAGGATGCCGTCCGGGTCGAAGGCGGCCTTCACTGCTCGCATCGCGTCCAGCGTCGCGGCATCGAAGGCATCGGCCATGAAGTCGCGCTTGCTCAGGCCGATGCCGTGTTCGCCCGACAGCGTGCCATCCAGCGACAGCACCAGCGCGAACAGGCGCGGCAATGCCGCGTGTGCGCGTGCGGTCTGCGCCGCATCGTCCGGGTGGTACATCAGGTTGACGTGCAGGTTGCCGTTGCCGGCATGGCCGAAGGCGACGATGGTCAGGTCGAACTCGTCGGCCAGGGCCTCGACGCCGGCCACCAGGTCGGGGATGCGCGAGACCGGCACCACCACGTCCTCGTTGATCTTGCCCGGTGCAATCGTGCGCAGCGCCGGCGACAGCGCGCGCCGTGCCGCCCACAGGCGATCGCGCGCGGCGCCATCGACGGCCACGTCCAGCGACAGCAGGCCCTCGCCTTCGGCTGCCGCGCCCAGCGCCGCCAGCACGTCCGGCAGCGTGTCGTGGCTGCCCTCGGCCTCGACCAGCAGCATCGCGCCCGCCTCGGGCACGTCGCTGCCGTTGTGGCGCAGCAGCGCCAGGCTGCGCCTGTCCATGAATTCCAGCATCGCCGGCGTGGCGGGCTGGTTCATCAGTCGCGACACGGCCGCGGCCGCGCTGCCGGCGTCGCGGTAGAACGCGCGCAGGCCGGCCTGTGCGATGGGGCGTGGCGATAGTTTCAATGTCGCTTCGACGATCAGCGCCAGCGTGCCTTCGCTGCCGACCAGCAGGTGGGTGAGGTCGTAGCCGGTGGAATCCTTGGTATACGGGCCGCCGCAGCGGATCAATTCGCCGGCGCCGGTCACCGCGACCAGACCCAGCACGTTGTCGCGCGCGGTGCCGTACTTCACCGCGCGTGGCCCGCCGGCATTGGTCGCCAGGTTGCCGCCGATGCTGCACACCTCCGCGCTGGACGGGTCGGGCGGCCAGAACAGGCCGTGCGGCATCAGCGCCTGCTGCAGTTCGCCGTTGAGCACGCCCGGCTCGACCACCGCGCAGCGGTCGGCGGCGCGCACTTCCACGATGCGGTTCATCCGTGCGAAGGAGACCACCACGCCGCCCTGCGTGGGCACGGCCGCGCCGGTGGTGCCGGTGCCGGCGCCGCGCGCGACGATGGGTACGCGATGCGCGCGGCAGGCGCGCACGATGGCGACCACATCCTCGCGCGTGCGCGGCTGCGCCACCGCGTCGGGCAAGGCCCAGCGGCGCGAATCGTCCTCGCCGTGCCGGCGCCGCGCGGCTTCGTCGGTCAGCCAGCCATCGCCGAGCAGCGTGGAAAGTTCATCGTGCAGGGCGGTGGGCAGCATCGTGTCCATCCTCACATTGTAGGTAGGAGCGCCCCATGGGCGAGATCCGCGTAGGAGCGGCCCACGCCCGCGATGCTCTTCGATGGGTTTCCGCGATCGCGCCCATGGGGCGCTCCTACGTTTCGTCGGCGCGGAAGGCATCCTTGATCCACGCCAGCCGTGGCGCATCGGGATCGCCTTCGGCCTCCACCACGTCGAAGCGGCAGGCGTCGTCGGCGTGGGCGGGATGGTCCTGCAGGAAGCGTTGCGCGGCGTGCACCAGCCGGCGGCGCTTGCCGATGTCCACCGAGGCCGCGCCGCCGCCGAACGCGCGCGATCGCCGGTAGCGCACTTCCACGAAGACCAGCGTGCGCCGCCCGGCGCGGTCGGCTTCCAGCATCACCAGGTCGAGTTCGCCGCCGCGATAACCGGCGTTGGCGGCGATGTCCTTCAGACCGGCGCGCAGCAGCAGGGCGCGTGCGGCGGCTTCGGCGGCCTGGCCGCGGGCGCGTCGGTCAACCGCCATCCGCCACGGGGACCGGCTGGCCGCCGCTGAAGGTCGACCAGGCCGGTGCGCGCACCACGTTGCCGAAGCCGTCCAGCTGCAGGCGGCCGGTGGCGCCGCGGATCTCGGTATTGATGCCCAGTGCGAGCTTTTCCAGGTAGGCGGTCAGCAGCCAGGCGTCGTAGCCGAAGGCGAACAGGCGCGCGGCCGGTCCACGCGCGGTCGGCACGCGCTCGCCGGTCACGCTGGCGGCGGGCAGCGCCGACAGGCCGCGCGACGTCCATACGTCGGTGGGGAACACGATGCCGTCCAGGGCCATGTCGTCGACCGCCTTGCCGGTGCCGGAGGTCAGTTGCGAGGTGCCCACGCGCGTGGCGCCGCCCAGGCCGGCGAGCGCCAGCTGCGGGGTCAGGCTGCGCGCGGTGGAGCCCTTCACGGCGAGGAACACGGCATCGACGCCTTCCTGCCCGGCGGTGGCCAGCGCGGACGACAGGTCGCCCGGCGTGTCCGCCACGCTGATGACACGACCGACCTTGCCGCCGCGTTCGGTGAAACGCTGGCGGAAGGCCTGCGAGGCGCGGCGGCCGTTGTCGTCGCTGCCTTCGATGATCAGTGCGTTGCGGCGTTCGCGCGCCAGCGCGTATTCGGCGGCGGCGAGGCCATCGTCCTCCGGCGCCAGCGAAAAGCCCGCGTTGCCGGCCGGCGGGGCCTCGGTGCCACGGTTCAGCACCAGCACCGGCACGGCCAGTTCCGGCTGCTGGAACAGCGCGCTGACTTCGTCGCGTCCCAGCGGGCCGACCACGAAATCGGCACCGGAGGCGACCGCGCGGCCATAGGCGTCCAGCGCGCCGGCGGCAGTGCCGGCGGTGTCGTAGAACTGGATCTCGGGGCGGCGGCGGCGCTCGCCGTAGTAGCCGGCCAGCAGGCCATCGCGCACGGGCGCGGCGGCGGTGGCCAGGTTGCCCGACAGCGGCAGCAGTACCGCCAGCCTGACCGGCGGGCGGTAGCCGTCGCTTTCGGCGGCGGGGCGGTTGGCGGCATCGAAGCGCCATTGCGCGCCATGGTCGAACGGGCGCGGCAGCGGCAGGCCGCGGCGCTGCAGCGCGCGGCCGGCGAAGTTGTACAGCGGGTCGCCGGCGGGCAGGGCGGCGGCGTCGCGCGCCAGGGTGGCATCGTCCAGCGTGGACAACAGGCGGTCGATCTCGCGGGTGTTGTCGGTGCGGGCCGAACCGACCAGCACGGCATCCTGGCGGGCCAGTTCCGCCGCGGCGACGAAGGCCGGCGCATAGCGCGCGGCCGATTGGACCGGGCTGCCGGGCGTGGTGGCGCAACCGGCCAGCAGGGCGGCCAGCAACAGCAGGGCGAAGATCCTTCCGAAGCGCGTATCCATAAGCGTAGTCAGCGGCCGAGCAGGGGAACCGGCTACGATTCTACCCTCAGCACGGATGACCACTCGCATGCCCGCCGGAACCCTGTTCATCGTCGCCACCCCCATCGGCAACCTGGCCGACCTGTCGCCGCGCGCGCTGGAGACCCTGCGCAGCGTGGCCGCGATCTGCGCCGAGGACACCCGCCACAGCGGCCAGTTGCTGTCCCACTTCGGCGTGGACAAGCCGCTGCTGGCCCTGCACGAGCACAACGAGGACGCGCTGGCCCAACGCATCGTCTCCCGCCTGCTGGCCGGTGAATCGCTGGCGCTGGTCAGCGACGCCGGCACGCCGCTGGTCAGCGATCCGGGCTACCGCGTGGTCCGTGCCGCCCGCGCGGCCGGCGTGAAGGTCAGCCCGGTGCCCGGCGCCTGCGCGGCGATCGCCGCGCTGAGCGTGGCCGGGCTGCCGAGCGACCGGTTCGCCTTCGAGGGCTTCCTGCCGGCCAAGGCCGCCGCGCGGCGCGAGCGCTTGCAGCGGCTCGCGGGCGAAACCCGCACGCTGGTGTTCTACGAATCCTCGCACCGCATCGCCGAATCGCTGGCGGACATGCGCGCCGCCTTCGGCGACGACCGCCCCGCGGTGCTGGCGCGCGAGCTGACCAAGCTGTTCGAGACGGTGTTGGACGGCACGCTGGCCGGACTGCATGCCCGGGTCGAAGCCGACGACAACCAGCGCAAGGGCGAGTTCGTCGTCGTCGTGCAGGGCGCCGGCGACGATGCCGAGGCGCAACTGGCGGAAGGCTTGCGCGTGCACGCCATCCTCGGCCAGCACCTGCCGCCTTCCACGGCGGCGAAACTGGCGGCCGAGATCACCGGCGCGCCGCGCAAGGCGCTGTATGCGCGCGGCGGCTCAGGTTGACGGCGGTTTTCAGGGCAGCAGGACCGCCGCGCCCAGCAGGCCTCCCTCGCGCAGATCGGCCAGCGCGTCGTTGGCGCGGGCCAGCGGGTAGCGGCTGACCCGGGTGTCCAGGCCGATCTTCGGCGCCAGCGCCAGGAAATCCAGCGCATCGGCCCGGGTCAGGTTGGCGACCGAAACGATCTGCCGTTCTTCCCACAGCCATCGGTAGGGGAAGCTAGGGATATCGCTCATATGGATGCCGGCGCAGACCACGCGCCCGCCCTTGCGCACGGCGCGCAGCGCCGCCGGCACCAGATCGCCGACCGGAGCGTAGATCAGCGCGGCGTCCAGCGCTACCGGCGGAGGCCGATCCGAATCCGAAGCCGAGGCGGCGCCCAGCGACAAGGCGAATGCCTGCGCGGTACGGTCGCCCGGGCGGGTGAAGACATGCAGTTCGCGGCCCTGCCAGCGCGCCACCTGCAGGATCAGGTGGCCGGCCGCGCCGAAGCCGTAGATGCCCAGGCGCCGCCCGTCGCCGGCCATCACCAGCGAGCGCCAGCCGATCAGGCCGGCGCACAGCCATGGCGCCAGTTCGGCCGCATCGCCGGTTTCCGGCAACGGATAGGCATGACGCGCCTCGGCCAGTACATGGCTGGCGAAACCGCCGTCGCGGCTGTAGCCGGTGAAGCCCGGTCGGTCGCAGAGGTTTTCCCGCTCGGCCAGGCAGTACTCGCAGTGCCGGCAGGTATGGCCCAGCCAGCCGACGCCGACGCGCTGGCCGCCGCGCAGGCCCTGTACGCCTTCGCCCAGCGCCTCGATCACGCCGACGATCTCGTGGCCGGGGACAACCGGGTGCAAGAACGGCAGATCGCCATCGACCACATGCAGATCGGTACGGCAGACGCCGCAGGCCTCCACCCGGACAAGAACTTCGCCGGCGCCCGGCATGGGAGTGGCGCGTTCGATCGCTTCCAGCGGATGGCCGACCCGGCTGAGCAGCATGGCGTGCATGGCCGCAGTATAGGCTTGGGCGCCGACGGGCGGTCCCGTCCGGAATGCGCGCCGAACATCCGATCGTTTCGTGTCTCGCCGGTCTTCGCGGTCGATCCCGTGAAGGGAGTCGGCCATGGCGCGATCGGCGCTGTCGGTGGCGATGCTGACCGCAACACAACCGGCTTCCCGAAGGAACCCGGCTGGGTTCCGCACCGGATCCGGGCGCGTGCGACAATGCACGCGGCGGAGTCGGCCAGACAGTCGCGTCACCCGCAAGGGTGCCGAGGAAAGTCCGGGCTCCACAGGGCACGGTGCCAGGTAACGCCTGGGCGGCGCGAGCCGACGGAAAGTGCAACAGAAAGATACCGCCGATGGCCCCGTCACCCCTGTATCGCTCAAGTGATGTCCGGACTTGGCGACGCGCGCAGCGCGGCGACCAAGTCTTTCCCATCAAGGGTTGAAGGACGAACCCGGAAGCTTTGGCGACACAGGGGTGGCGGGGCACAGGCAAGGGTGAAATGGTGCGGTAAGAGCGCACCGCGAGCCTGGCAACAGGCCGGCACGGCAAACCCCACCGGGAGCAAGACCAAATAGGGACCTCATGGCGCGGCCCGCGTCGGGTCCGGGTAGGTTGCTCGAGCGCAGCGGCGACGTTGCGCCTAGAGGAATGACTGTCCACGACAGAACCCGGCTTATCGGCCGGCTCCGCCGCTTTTTCAAAGCGCCATCGGCGCTTTGAAAAAGCCCCAAGGTTTGCGCCGCAAACCTTGGGCCCCGGGCCCATCGCTTCCACACCCCCGCTCACGCTTATGCGCGAGCCGCCCCCTGACTCAGGGGCTGGAGAGCTTGCTGGCTTGAGCGGTGCGCGCACCTTGTGGGAGCGACGTCAGTCGCGACCGGGATCGTCATGGATCTAGGGGGCCCATGTCCGGGCTTGGATCAGTGCCCGCCTGGCGCACTATTCGCATCGATCCTTGCGTTCTCACTCGATCCGCGTCCAATGTCTTTCGGATTCGCGGTCGCGACTCACGTCGCTCCCACAAGGGCGGGCCTATGCAGCCGGCCCGATGCGCAGCGTGGTTTCGCCTTCGGGAACGCCATCCGGGCCGAAGCGGCGTTCGCTGATCCAGCCGTGGCCGGCATGGTCGATGGCGATCAGCGTGCTGGCGCGGGTGCCGTAGACCTCGTTGCGGATGAAGGCGGACGACAGCATCCGCTCGCGCTCGCGGCCCACGCCGGTGTCGGGCAGGCGGTCGTCCGCGGCCGGCGTTTCGTCCGCCAGCGCCTGCCATAGCGCGGTCACTCCGGATTCGCCCGAGGTCAGCCAGGCGGCCAGCCTTTCCTTCAATGCCAGCGTCTTGGGCCAGGGTTCGTCCAGGTCGCCGTTCGACAGGCCATGCACCCCGGGCGCCAGCGATACACGGCGCGGGATGGGGTAGTTGCTGACGTATTCGCAATGGTCGCTATCGGCCAGCAGCAGGTTGAACGGCGCGAAGGCCTCGGCGACGGCCAGCAGTCCGAGCGCCTGGTGCCGGGCGTCATCGGTTCCGGTCAGGAAACCCGTGGCCAATTGCCCGCGCGACGGGGCGCCGGCCACCTGGATGGCCGGGTCGCGCACGTTGGTGACCACCGCCATCCGCCCATTCGCATCGATCCCGGCCCAGGTGCCGCCGGACTGCAGGTCGCGCCCGGCCAGTACCTGCGGGTGGTCGGCCCAGTGGCCGAGCGCGGCGGTGGGACGGGCATGGAACTCGTCCCGGTTGCCGGCCAGCAGCAGCCGCCAGCGAGGGTGGGTCTTCCAGGCGAGGGCGAGCAGGCACATGGACCGATTCTGGCGCCGCGGATTGCGCACGGCCAGCCTTTTGTCGCGCGTAAGTGTGAGATCCATGTGAAGTGATGGTCATCTCACTGAATCCTTCCTCAATCTCAAAATTTGAGACGAAACAGCAACTTGTGGATAAGGCTTGAACAAGTCTCTGAAGTCTGCCGCAAGCCATTGATCCGCCAAGTGATTTGTTCCTCCTGTGCCTGTTGACAACCCTGTGGGCGGTGCTAATGTGGGCATCAGAGGTAAAACCGGGTTTTCAGTGGTTTTTCGTGGTTCAATTGATCGCTCATTAGCGAGTCGGGAAGGCAGGGGCCGTGTTTCAGGGTGAGACCGCCATCACAGTTGACGACAAGGGACGGCTAGCGGTGCCCACCGCTTACCGGGACCTCGTCGCGCGCGAGTGCGGCAATCGCCTGGTCATCACCTACAACCCGTTCGAGGCCGGCTGCCTGTACCTGTACCCCGAGAAGGAGTGGCAGCGCGTCCGCGACGACGTCAACAAGCTGCCCACCACCCAGCGCGCGCACCGCAGCCTGCAACTGAAGCTGGTCGGCGCCGCGTCGCCGGTGGAACTGGACGGCAACGGCCGCATCAGCATTCCCGCCAGCCACCGCAGCGCGGTGGGCATCGAGAAGAAAGCCGTGCTGCTGGGCATGGGCGAGAAGTTCGAGTTGTGGAGCGAGCAGGCGCACCACGCGCAGATCCGCCAGACCCTCACTGACGACGATCTGAGCGCGCACATGCTTGAGTTGCGCTTGTGAGCAAGGGTGACGGCACGCGGCAGTCCGCGCCGGCCGGTCACCTTCCCGCGCTGCACTTGCCGGTGTTGTACACGCAGGTCATGGAAGGGCTGCAGGTGAAAGAGGACGGAACGTACCTGGACGGCACCTTCGGGCGCGGAGGCCACGCGCGCGGCGTGCTGCAACGACTCGGCCCGGGAGGCCGGCTGCTGTTGATGGACAAGGATCCCGAAGCGATCGCGCATGCCGAACTGACGTTCGCGGGCGATGCACGCGTCGCGATCCGTCGCGGCAGTTTCGCGTCGATGGCCGAATGGGACGCCACCTCGCCGGGCCTGGACGGCGTGCTGCTGGACCTGGGCGTGTCATCGCCGCAACTGGACGTGGCCGAACGCGGTTTCAGCTTCGGCAAGGACGGTCCGCTGGACATGCGCATGGACCCGGAGTCCGGCGAGAGCGCCGCGCAGTGGCTGGCGCGCGCGGACGAGCGCGAGATCGCCGACGTGCTGTGGACCTACGGCGAGGAGCGCATGAGCCGCCGCATCGCGCGCGCCATCGTCGCCCGCCGCGGCGAGCAGCCGTTCACGCGCACCGCCGACCTGGCCGGCCTGATCGCCTCGGCGGTGCCGCGCGGAAAGTCGGACATCCACCCGGCCACGCGCAGCTTCCAGGCCATCCGCATCCACGTCAACCGCGAACTGGCCGACCTGGAAACCGGCCTGGACGCCGCCTTGTCGCGCCTGAAGGCCGGCGGCCGGCTGGCCGTGATCAGCTTCCATTCGCTGGAAGACCGCATCGTCAAGCGCTTCATCAACGCGCACGCCAAGGCGCCACCGGCCAACCGCCGTCTTCCCGCCGTCGAGACCTTCGTGCCCACGCTGCGCGCCATTGGCGATGCGCAGAAGGGCGATGCCGAAGAGGTGTCTTCCAATCCCCGTGCCCGCAGCGCCGTGTTGCGGGTGGCAGAGAAGTTGGGATTGGGGATTGGGGATTCGGGATTGGAGAAAGGCAAGAGCAAGGGCTCGGCGGCGCACGCTGGCCGTGACTTTTCAGGCTTCTTCCGAATCCCGGCCGCCCGGAGGGCGGCGCCATGACCCGCCTGCTGCTCGCCGTGCTGATCCTGGCCAACATCGCCTCGGCGATCGGGGTGATCTATGCGCGCCACCGCCATCGCGTGCTGTTCGACGAGGTGACGCGGCTGGAGCGCGCGCGCGACGAGCTGAACGTGGAATTCGGCCGCCTGCAGCTGGAGCAGGCCACCGTGGCCGAAAGCAACCGCATCGACCAGATCGCGCGCGTGCGGCTGGGCATGAAGTTCCCGGAAACGGCCGACATCGTGGTGATCCGTCCATGACCGCCGCGCCGATCAAGAACCGCAACCGCGCGCGCTTCAACCTGCGCGGCCGCCTGGCGCTGGTGCTGGGCGCGATGGGCCTGTGCTCGGTCAGCCTGATCGGGCGCGCGGCCTACGTGCAGTTGATCAACAACGACTTCTACCAGCGGCAGGGCGATGCGCGTTTCCTGCGCGAGATTCCCATCCCCACCTCGCGCGGCATGATCACCGACCGCAACGGCGAGCCGGTGGCGGTGTCGTCGCCGGTCGAGTCCGTGTGGGGCAATCCGCAGGAACTGCTGAAGAATCCCGACCGCCTGCCGCAGCTGGCGAAGGCGCTGGGCGTGCCGGCGGACCACTTGGCGCAGCGGCTGTCGCAGCGCGCCGACAAGGAATTCCTGTACCTCAAGCGCCGCATCAATCCCGACGATGCCCGCCGCATCCTGGACCTGAAGATCCCGGGCGTCTTCTCGCAGCGCGAGTTCCGCCGCTTCTACCCGCAGAGCGAGGCGATGGCCCATGTGCTGGGCTTCACCAACGTGGACGATCGCGGCCAGGAAGGGCTGGAACTGGCGTTCGACGAATGGCTCAGCGGCAAGCCGGGCGCGAAGAAGGTCATCCGCGACAACCGCGGACGCATCGTCGAGAACGTCGACCTGATCCGTTCGGCGCAGCCGGGCAAGGACCTGACCCTCAGCATCGACCGCCGCATCCAGTTCCTGGCCTACCGCGAGCTGCGCAAGGCGCTGGTCGAGCACCAGGCCAGCAGCGGCTCGATCGTGATCATGGACGTGACCACCGGCGAGGTGCTGGCCATGGTCAACCTGCCCACCTACAACCCCAACGCGATCGATCGGGTGAAGCCGGACGCGCGCCGCAACCGCGCCGTGACCGATATCGTCGAGCCGGGCTCCACGATGAAGCCGCTCACCGTCTCGACGGCGCTGAAGGCGGGCGCGGTCAAGCCTTCGACGCTGATCAACACCAACCCGGGCTACATGGCGCTGGGCCGCTACACCATCCGCGACGTGCCGAGGAACAACGGTGTGCTGACCGTCGCCGGCATCATCACCAAGAGCTCGAACATCGGCTCGGTGAGGCTGGCGGAGAAGCTGCCCAACGACTATTTCTACGAAAGCATCCGCAGCTTCGGCTACGGCCAGAAGCCGGGCAGCGGCTTCCCGGGCGAGGCCTCGGGCATGCTCGCGCCGCCGGACCGTTGGAACGGCTTGCAGAAGGCGACCATGTCGTACGGCTATGGCCTGTCCGCCACGCCCCTGCAGATCGCCCGCGCGTATGCGGCGCTGGGCAATGGTGGCAAGCTGGTCACGCCCACCTTCGTCAAGGGCCAGCGCAGCGAAGCGCCGCAGGTACTGGATCCGGCCATCGCGCGCGAAGTCGTCGACATGATGGAAACCGTGGTCACCCAGGGCGGCGCCAAGCGGGCCGGCGTGCTCGGTTACCGGGTGGCCGGCAAGACGGGCACCGCACGCGTCGCTTCGGGCGGTGGTTACGCCCATGGGCGGTACGCCTCGTTGTTCGCCGGACTGGTGCCGGCCAGCAATCCGCGCTTCGCCGCCGTCGTGGTGATCACCGACTCCCAGGAAGGCGGCTACTACGGTGGCCTGGTCGCCGCGCCGGTGTTCCACAACGTGATGGACGGGGCGCTGCGGCTGATGGACGTGCCGCCCGACGACATCGAGACCTGGCTGGCCGCGCAGGCCAGGAACGAGCGCAAGCCCGCGGGGGCGACTCCGGCGGCTGCCGCGATTCCGGACGATGCCGCGGACACCGCGGATACGGCCGCCTTCGATCTGCCGCCGCCGGTTGCCCTGCAGGATGCGGGAGGCATGCGATGAGGCGGATGATGGCGCTGGCCGAACTGCTGCCCGACGTGGACGTGCCGCGCGACATCGTGGTGCGCGGGCTGACGCTGGACAGCCGCACGGTGCAGCCGGGCGATGCGTTCGTCGCCATCGCCGGCTTCGGCGCGCACGGGCTCAACTTCGCCGCGCAGGCGAAGGAGAAGGGCGCCAGCGCGATCCTGTTCGAGCCGCCGGTGCCGGCCGGCCTGGAAGCTCCCAAGGGCGCCATCGCCGTGCCCGGCTTGCGCGCGCGCATGGGTTCGCTGGCGGACCGCTTCCATGCCACGCCGTCGCAGGACATGAAGATGGTCGGCGTCACCGGCACCAACGGGAAGACGTCCACCGTGCAACTGCTCGCCCAGGCGTGGCACCTGCGCGGCGTCCGCTGCGCCACGGTGGGCACGCTGGGCGCGGGCATGTACGGCGAAGTGGTGCCGACCGGTTTCACCACGCCGCTGGTGCTGCAGATGCATGCGCTGCTGGCGCAGTTCCGCGACGCAGGCGCGAAAGCGGTGGCGATGGAGGTCAGCTCGCACGCGCTGGACCAGGGCCGGGTGGACGCCGTGCATTTCGACGTGGGCGTGTTCACCAACCTCACCCGCGACCACCTCGACTACCACGGCGACATGGCGCGCTACGGCGCGGCTAAGGCGCTGCTGTTCGCGCGCCCGGACCTGAAGTCGGCGGTGGTCAACCTGGACGACGACTACGGTCGCGGGATGTTCGACAAGCTGCCGCATGGCCTGCAGCGCGTGGGCCTGAGCTCGCGCGGCCAGGCGGGCGCGGGAGTCAGCGCCGAGCAACTGCGGCTGGACGGCAGCGGCATCAACTTCGATCTGGTCATCGGCGGCGAATCCAACCCGGTGCAGTCGCGCCTGCTGGGCCGCTTCAACGTGGACAACCTGCTGGCCGTGGCCGGCACGCTGTACGCGCTGGGCGATGCGCCCGCCGAGGTGGCGCGCACGCTGTCGCGGCTGATGCCCATCCATGGCCGCATGAACCGGCTGGGCGGCGACGGCAGGGCACCGCTGGTGGTGATCGACTACGCGCACACGCCGGACGCGCTGGAGCAGGCCCTGGCCAGCCTGCGCGACCACGCGCACGGCCGGCTGGTCTGCGTGTTCGGCTGCGGCGGCGAGCGCGACACCGGCAAGCGCCCGCAGATGGCCGCCATCGCCGAACGCCTGGCCGACGCGGTGGTGGTCACCGACGACAATCCGCGCAACGAGGACGGCGACCGCATCGTGGCCGACATCCTGGCCGGCTTCGCGCGGCCCGGCGACGTCACCGTGCTGCGCGACCGCGGCCGCGCCATCGCCCATGCGATCGCGCAGGCGGGCCACGACGACATCGTGCTGGTGGCCGGCAAGGGACACGAGCCGTACCAGGAAATCCAGGGCGTCAGGCATCCGTTCGACGACACCGCGGTGGCGCGCCGGGCATTGGAGGAGCGCCCATGAAACGGCTTCCCCTTTCCCTGCTGGCGCACTGGGCGGGCGGCGAATTGGTCGGCGACGACCTGGTGATCGGCACGATCGCGCACGACACCCGCGCGCTGGTGCCCGGCAGCCTGTACGTGGCGCTGCGCGGGGAACGCTTCGACGGCCACGACTTCGCCTACGACGCCGCCATGCGCGGCGCCAGCGCGGTGCTGGTGGAGCACGCGGTGAAGGTGGACGTGCCGCAGGTGATCGTGGCCGATACCCAACTGGCGCTGGCGCGCATCGCGGCCGGCCTGCAGCGCGACCGCGTGGAGAAAGTGGTCGCCATCACCGGCAGCAACGGCAAGACCAGCGTGAAGGCGCTGGTGGTGTCTATCCTGCAGCGCGCGGGCGTGACCTACTTCAATCCGGGCAACCGCAACAACGAGATCGGCCTGCCGATGGCGGTCATCGACGCGCCGGACGATGCCGATTTCTCCGTCTACGAGATGGGCGCGGGCAAGCCCGGCGACATCGCCTACCTGACCGACATCGTGACCCCGGAAGTCGCGCTGGTGAACAACGTCGCGCCGGCGCACCTGGAGCGCATGGGCTCGTTGATGGGCGTTGCCGAGACCAAGAGCGCGATCTACGAGGCATTGCCGGCCGACGGCACCGCGGTGATCAACGCCGACGACGCCTTCGCCGAATACTTCGCCAGCCGCGTGCCGGACCGCCGCGTGCTTCGCTTCGGGCTGGAAGCCAGCGCCGACATCCGCGCGCGCGACATCCGCGCCGACGCGGACGGTTCGTGGTTCGTGCTGGTCGCGCCGCATGGCGAAGTGCCCGTCGAACTGCATCTGGCCGGCCGCCACAACATCCTCAACGCGCTGGCGGCCGCATCGCTGGCGATGGCCTGCGGCGTGTCGCTGGCCACCATCGCCGAGGGGCTGGCCGCGGCCCCGCCGGTGGCGGGCCGCCAGGTCGCCCATGCGCTGGCGAGCGGCGCGGTGCTGATCGACGACAGCTACAACGCCAACCCGGGTTCGCTCGACGCCGCCATCGACACGCTGGCGGCCGGCGACGGCGAAGCCTGGCTGGTGCTGGGCGACATGCGCGAGCTGGGCCGCGACGGCGAAGCGCTGCATGCCGAAGCGGGCCGTCGCGCCAAGGCGGCGGGCATCCGCCGCCTGTACACGCTGGGTCCATTGAGCGAGGCCGCCGCGCGCGCCTTCGGCGACGGGGCGCAATCCTTCGAGAACCACAAATCGCTGGCCGACGCCTTGCGCGCCGACCTGCGCAGCGGCGTGCGCTGCCTGGTCAAGGGATCGCGCGGCAGCGCGATGGACCGCATCGTCGCCGCACTGCTGTCCACCGGGGAGGACACATCGCATGCTGCTTGAACTGACCCGCTGGCTGCAGGGGCTGGAAAGCTTTTTCGGCCTGTTCGGCTACCTGACCTTCCGCGGCATCCTGGCGGCGCTGACGGCGCTGTTCCTGTCGCTGTGGCTGGGGCCGGCGGTGATCCGCCGCCTGGGCCAGCTGAAGGGCGGCCAGCCGATCCGCCAGGACGGTCCGCAATCGCATTTCTCCAAGGCCGGCACGCCGACGATGGGCGGCGCGCTGATCCTGATGACGGTGCTGCTGTCGGTGCTGATGTGGGGCGACCTGCGCAACAAGTACGTGTGGGTGGTGCTGCTGGTGATGCTGGCCTACGGCGCGATCGGCTGGTACGACGACTGGATCAAGATCGTCAAGCGCGATCCCAACGGCCTGAAGTCGCGCTGGAAATACCTGCTGCAGTCGATCTTCGGCCTGGCCGCCGGCCTTTACCTGTACCTGTACGCCGACGTGCCGGCGGCGACGACGTTCTACGTGCCGCTCTTCAAGTCGATCGCGTTGCCGCTGGCGGGCTTCGGCTTCGTCGCCATCGCCTACTTCTGGATCGTCGGCTTCTCCAACGCGGTCAACCTGACCGATGGCCTGGACGGCCTGGCGATCATGCCCACCGTGCTGGTGGCGTGCGCGCTGGGCGTGTTCGCCTACGCCTCGGGCAACGCGGTGTTCTCCAACTACCTGCAGATCCCGGCGGTGCCGGGCGCGGGCGAACTGGTCATCATCTGCGCGGCCATCGCCGGCGCGGGACTGGGTTTCCTGTGGTTCAACACCTACCCGGCCATGGTGTTCATGGGCGACATCGGCGCGCTGGCGCTGGGCGCGGTGCTGGGCGCCATCGCGGTGATCGTGCGGCAGGAACTGGTGCTGGTGATCATGGGCGGCATCTTCGTCATCGAGACGCTGTCGGTGATGATCCAGGTGGCCTCGTTCAAGCTGACCGGCAAGCGCGTGTTCCGGATGGCGCCGATCCACCACCACTTCGAACTGAAGGGCTGGCCGGAGCCGCGCGTGATCGTGCGCTTCTGGATCATCTCGGTGATCCTGGTCCTGGTCGGCCTGGCCACGTTGAAGGTGCGCTGATGAACGACACGCCGCGCCAGGCCACACGACTGGAAGCCATCGGGGGCCGCTTCGATCCCTGGCTGCTGAGCGCCATGCTGGCGCTGGCGTCGCTGGGCGTGGTGATGGTGGCGTCCAGTTCCATCTACCAGGCCAGCAGCCCGTTCCACTACCTGATCCGCCACATGGTCTTCCTGGCGGTGGGTATCGGGTTGGCGTGCTGGGTCATGCGCACCGAGCTCAAGAGCATCGAGGCGCGCAACCACCTGCTGCTGCTCGGTTGCGTGGTGCTGTTGCTGATGGTGTTCGTGCCCGGGCTGGGGCAGAGCGTGAAGGGCGCGCATCGCTGGATCAACCTGGGCGTGTCCAACTTCCAGGTGGTCGAGGCGGTGAAGGTGTTCTTCATCGTCTGGCTGGCCAGCTACCTTGTGCGTTTCCGCGATGAAGTCAACGCCACCTGGGCGGCGATGCTGAAGCCGCTGGGCATCGTCGCGCTGCTGGTGGCGCTGCTGCTGATGCAGCCGGACTTCGGCTCGTCGTCGCTGCTGCTGGCGATCACCGCCGGCATGCTGGTGCTGGGCGGCGTGAACATGCCGCGCATGTTCGGCCCGGTGCTGGTGGGATTGCCCATCATGGCGGTGGTCGCCATCGCCGAGCCTTACCGCTGGCGCCGGCTGACCTCGTTCTCCGATCCGTGGGCGGACCCGTTCGGCAGCGGCTACCAGCTGACCAACGCGCTGATGGCGATCGGCCGCGGCGAGTGGGCCGGCATCGGCCTGGGCGGCTCGGTGCTCAAGCTCAACTATCTGCCGGAAGTGCATACCGACTTCATCTTCTCGGTGATCGGCGAGGAACTCGGGTTCTTCGGCATCTGCCTGGTCATCGGCCTGTATGCGTTGCTGGTGGGCCGCGCGTTCGTCATCGGCCTGCGCTGCGTGGAGATGCGCAGGCACTTCGCCGGCTACGTCGCGTTCGGCGTGGGGCTGTGGATCGGCATGCAGAGCTTCGTGTCGATGGGCGTGAACCTGGGATTGCTGCCGACCAAGGGCCTGACCCTGCCGCTGATTTCCTCGGGCGGCTCCAGCGTGCTGATGACCTGCGTGGCGATGGGCCTGCTGTTGCGCGTGTCGTACGAACTGGAGCGCACGCAGCGGCAGGTCGCGCTGCGTGGCGAGGCGATGCAGGGCGCGGCGGAACAGCGCGCGCCGGTCGATCCCGCGCCCGTTCCGCCGGCCCCCGCGCCGGCCGTGCCTGCGCGGGGCACGAACCGACTGCGCTCCCGCATCGAACCCATCTTCGAGAGGATCGCATGAGCACGGCGGCGATCCCTTCCCTGCACGGCGCGCCGGTCATGGTGATGGCCGGCGGTACCGGCGGCCACATCTTCCCCGCGCTGGCCGTGGCGAAGGTGCTGGGCGCGCGCGGCGTGCCCGTGGTGTGGCTGGGCGCGGAGGGCGCGATGGAAACGCGGCTGGTGCCGCAGCACGGGATCGAACTGGACACGCTGGCGATCAGCGGCCTGCGCGGCAAGGGCACGCTGGCCCTGGTCGGCGCGCCGGTACGCATCCTGCGCGCGATCCGCGCGGCCGGCTTCATCCTGCGCCGCCGCGCGCCGCGCGCGGTGGTCAGTTTCGGCGGTTTCGCCGCCGGCCCGGGCGGCGTCGCCGCGCGACTGATGCGCACGCCGTTGCTGGTGCACGAGCAGAACCGCGCGGCCGGTTTCACCAATCGCATCCTGGCCAGGGTGGCGCGCCGGGTGATGACCGGTTTCCCGGGCGCCTTCCCGGATCGCGAGGAAGTGGTGGGCAATCCGGTGCGCGAGGAAATCGCCGCCGTCGCCCCGCCCGCCGAACGCCTCGCCGGCCGCCAAGGCCCGCTGCGCCTTCTGGTGCTGGGCGGCAGCCAGGGCGCGCGCGCGCTGAACCTGGCGGTGCCCAAGGTGTTGTCGCTGTTCGGCGATGTCGCCGTCGAGGTGCGCCATCAATGCGGCGAAAAGCTGCGCGAGGAAACCTCCAAGGCGTATGCCGATGCCGGCGTGGCCGCCAGTGTGGAAGCCTTCATCGCCGACATGGCCGCCGCCTACGCATGGGCCGACCTGGTCGTGTGCCGCGCCGGTGCGTCCACGCTGGCCGAATTGTGCGCAGTCGGCGTGGGCAGCGTGCTGGTGCCACTGCCCACGGCCGTCGACGACCACCAGACCCGCAACGCCGAGTACCTGGCCGAGCGCGGCGCGGCGCTGCTGCTGGGGCAGAACGAAGGCCTGGAAACGAACCTGCAGCGCGCCTTGACCGGACTGCTGTCCGATCCCGCCCGCCGCCTGGCGATGGCGCAGGCCGCGCGCGCGCTGGCCAGGACCGATGCGGCCGAGCGCATCGCGGACATCATTCTGGAGGAAAGCCGTGATTCGTGATTGGAGAGCCGGGATGATCGGCCATTCGGCCGTCGAAAGCCGGGATTCGGGATTCGGGATTCGCAATAGCCTGCCGGCCGGCTTTGCTCGCCTGCACATGTGCGCCTTCCCGAATCCCCAATCCCCAATCCCGAATCACGCGGACACCGGAGGTGCCCCATGATGGCCGCCGCGCGCGAGCGCCGCCTGCAGCACACGGGGAACCTGGCGAAGGAATTCCGCCGGGTGCATTTCGTCGGCATCGGCGGTTCCGGCATGAGCGGCATCGCCGAAGTGCTGTGCACGCTGGGCTATGAAGTGTCCGGTTCGGACAATGCCGACAACGCCGCCACCCGCCGGCTGGCGGCGCTGGGCGCGCGCGTCATGCGCGGCCACAACGCCTCCAACGTGCTGGGTACCGACTGCGTGGTGGTGTCCAGCGCGATCAGGCAGGACAACCCGGAGCTGATGGAAGCGCGCTCGCAGCGCATCCCCATCGTGCCGCGCGCGGCCATGCTGGCCGAACTGATGCGTTTCCGCCGCGGCATCGCCGTGGCCGGCACGCACGGCAAGACCACCACCACCAGCCTGACCGCCGCCGTGCTCAGCGAGGGCGGGCTGGACCCGACCTTCGTGATCGGCGGGCAACTGCTGGCGGCCGGCGCCAACGCCAAGCTGGGCGACGGCCAGTGGCTGGTGGCCGAGGCGGACGAGAGCGACGGCAGCTTCCTGCGCCTGAACCCGCTGATCTCCATCGTGACCAACATCGATGCGGACCACCTGGAGAACTACGGCAACGATTTCGAACGGGTCAAGGCCGCCTTCGCCGAATTCCTGCAGCGCCTGCCGTTCTACGGGCTGGCGGTGCTGTGCATCGACGATCCGGAAGTCGCCGCGCTGGCCGCGGACACGCCGCGCCACGTGATGAGCTACGGTTTCGCCGAGAACGCCGACGTGCGCGCCGAGGACGTGGAGCAGGAAGCCGGGCGCATGCGCTTCACCCTGCGCCTGCCGGAGGACGCCAGCATCCGCGTCAGCCTGGCGCTGCCGGGCCGCCACAACGTGCAGAACGCGCTCGCCGCCGCCGCCATCGGCTGGCAACTGGGCGTTTCGCCCGAGAACATCGGTGCCGCGCTGGAGAAGTTCGCCGGCATCGGCCGACGCTTCAACGACCTGGGCGAAGTCACCACGGCGCAGGGCGCGCGCGTGCAGCTGGTGGACGACTACGGCCACCATCCGAAGGAACTGGCCGCGGTGTTCTCGGCGGCGCGCGGCGGTTGGCCGCACAAGCGCCTCGTGGTCGCCTTCCAGCCGCATCGCTACAGCCGCACGCGCGACCAGTTCGACGCCTTCGCCGCCGTGCTGTCCGAGGCCGATGCGCTGGTGCTGAGCGAGGTCTATCCGGCGGGAGAAACGCCCATCGCCGGCGCCGACGCGAAATCGCTGGCGCGCGCGATCCGCGCGCGCGGCCGCAACGAGCCGGTGGTGGTCGGCCAGGTCGCCGACCTGGTCGACGTGCTGCCCGACGTCTTGCAGGACGGCGACCTGTTGCTGCTGATGGGGGCCGGCGACATCGGCCACGTCTCGCAGCACATCGCCACGCACGGATTCGGGGGAAAGAAGAGCGCATGAACCCGTCCGTCGTCCCGCCGCTGCGCATCACCGATCCGGCCCGCTTCGGCCGTGTCGCCGTGCTGCTGGGCGGCGTTTCCAGCGAACGCGAGGTCTCGCTCGATTCCGGCCGCAACGTGCTGGACGCACTGCTGGCGCGGGGCGTGCAGGCGACCGCCGTCGATGGCATCCCCGCGCTGATCGAGGCGATCCGCGCCGGCGGGGTGGACCGCGTGTTCAACATCCTGCATGGCGGGGACGGCGAGAACGGCGTGCTGCAGGGCCTGCTGCAATCGCTGGGCGTGCCGTACACCGGCCCGGGCGTGCTGGGCTCCGCGCTGACGCTGGACAAGATCCGCACCAAGCAGGTGTGGATCGCCGCCGGCCTGCCGACGCCGCGCTTCGCGCGCATCGCGCCCGGCACCGACCCCGGATCGACTCCGGGGCAGGCTCTTCGCGCCGCGGCCGGCGAACTGGGCCTGCCGGTATTCGTGAAGCCCTCGTGCGAGGGCTCCAGCGTGGGCGTGTTCCGCATCCTGCGCGAGGAGGACTTCGCCGAGGCGGTGGCGTTCGCCACGGACTATCCGGGCGAACTGCTGATGGAGCAGATGGTCGTCGGCGAGGAGTACACCGTCGGCATCCTCGGCGACACGGCGTTGCCGTCGGTCCGCATCGTGCCGGCCGGCGACTGGTACGACTACCACGCCAAGTACATCGCCGACGACACCCGGTACCTGTGCCCGGGCATGGAAGGCGAGGACGAGGACGCGATCCGCGCGCTCGCGCTGGAGGCGTTCCGCGCCGCCGGCTGCAGCGGCTGGGGGCGCGTGGATGTGATGCGCGACCGCGCCAAGGGCCTGCAACTGATCGAGGTGAACACCGCGCCGGGCATGACCAGCCATTCGCTGGTGCCGAAGGCGGCGGCCACGCTGGGCATCGGTTTCGAGGAACTGTGCTGGCGCATCCTGGAGCAGACGCTATGAAGCGGGGATTCGGGATTCGGGATTCGGGATTTGCGAAGCCGGGCGCGCGCAGCCTGTGCGTTCCGGCGCGCATGCTCGGAATGCGCGCTGCGCTCGCTCTTGCCAATCCCGAATCCCGAATCCCGGCTTTCAACGGCCGAATGGCCGATCATCCCGCCGCTCGCGGAGCAAGCGCATGACCGCCGCCCTGCGCATCCTGGCCTGGTTGCTCGCCATCGCGTTGGTCGCGATGCCGGTGGTGGCCGTGGTCAACGGCTGGATCGGCGCCGAGCGCTGGCCGCTGACCAAGCTGCGCGTGCAGGGCGAGTTCCAGCGCGTGGACGCGGCGCAGTTGCGCGACGTGGTGCTGCCGCATGCGCAGCGCGGCTATTTCGCCGTGCGCCTGGGCGATGCGCAGGATGCCGTGGAAAAACTGCCGTGGGTGGAGCGTGCGGAAGTGCGCAAGCGCTGGCCCGACGTGATGGAGATCCGCATCGTCGAGCACAAGCCGTTCGCGCGCTGGGGCCAGGACCGCCTGCTGTCCGAACACGGCCGCCTGTTCCCGATGCCGAAGGAACTGCGCGAACTGAAGCTGCCGCAACTGGGCGGCCCGGATTCGCAGGTGCGGGAAGTCACCGCGCTCTACAACGAGTCGCGCCAGTTGTTCGCGCCGTTGGGGCTGGAAGTGCACACGCTGCTGATGGATCGCCGCGGCAGTTGGTCGCTTCGGCTGGGCAACGGCACCGAGGTCATCGTCGGCCGCACCGATGCGCGCCCGCGGCTGGACCGCTTCGCGCGGATGCTGCCGCAGTTGCTGGCCAACCAGGCGCAGCCGCTGCAGTGCGCCGACCTCCGCTACACGAATGGCTTCGCCCTTGTCTGGGCGAAGCCGGGATTGGGAATTGGGAATTGGGAATTGGATGCCGCGGGCAGATCGCTGGCGTCGATGGTGTCCTCGTTCCCGAAGTCCTCCGTCTCCCATCCCGAATCCCCAATCTCGAATCCCGGTTTTTCCATATGAATCGCAAAGGCGACAAATCCCTCATCGTCGGACTGGATATCGGCACCTCCAAGGTGACCGCGCTGGTCGGCGAGTACGCACCGGGCAATCCGATCGAGGTGATCGGCATCGGCTCGCACGAGTCGCGTGGCCTCAAGCGCGGCGTGGTGGTGGACATCGAATCCACGGTGCAGTCCATCCAGCGCGCGGTGGAGGAGGCCGAGCTGATGGCCGGCTGCGAGATCCGTTCGGTCTACGCGTCGATCTCCGGCAACCACGTGCAGTGCCGCAACTCGCCGGGCATCGTGCCGATCCGCGACGGCGAAGTGACCTGGGGCGACCTGGACCGAGTGCTGGAGGCCGCCAAGGCGGTGGCGATCCCGGCCGACCAGAAGATCCTCCACGCCATCCCGCGCGAGTACAAGCTGGACAACTCGCAGGAAGGCATCCGCAACCCGGTCGGCATGACCGGCGTGCGCCTGGAAGTGGACGCGCACCTGGTGTTCTGCGCGCAGTCGGCCGCGGCCAACATCAGCAAGTGCGTGCAGCGCTGCGGTTTGCAGATCGACGACCTGATCTTCTCCTCGCTGGCCTCCAGCGTCGCCGTGCTGACCAGCGACGAGCGCGAACTGGGCGTGGTGCTGGTGGACATGGGCGCGGGCACCACCGACCTGGCGGTGTTCGTGCAGGGCGCGATCTGCCACACCGCCTCGTTGCCGATCGCCGGCGACCAGGTGACCAACGACATCGCGCACATGCTGCGCACGCCCACGCCTGAAGCCGAGCAGATCAAGGTGCGCTACGCCTGCGCGCTGGCGCAGTTGGCCACGGCGGAAGAGAGCATCCAGGTGCCCAGCGTCGGCGACCGTCCGCCGCGCCGGCTGCCGCGCCATTCGCTGGCGCAGGCGGTGCAGCAGCGCTACGAGGAAATCTTCGAGATGGTGCAGGCGGAACTGCGCCGCTCCGGCTTCGAGGAGCGCGTGCGCGCCGGCATGGTGCTGACCGGTGGCGCTTCCAAGATGGAAGGCGTGGTCGAGCTGGCCGAGGAAATGCTGCAGATGCCGGTGCGCGTGGGCATTCCGCAGCACGTCACCGGCCTGGGCGAAGTGGTCGGCAATCCCGTCCACGCCACCGGCGTCGGCCTGTTGCTGATGGGCAGCCAGATCGAACATCCCCGCCGCCCGTCCCTGCCCACGGGCAAGGCGGGCAGCTGGTTCAAGAAGTTGCAGAACTGGTACAGGGGCGAATTCTGATGAATTCGCCCCCGTGATTGGTGATTCGGGATTGGCGATTCGTAAAAGCAAAAGCAAGAGCAAAAGAAAGAGCGGTAGGACAGACAACGGAAGAAAGGCAGGACTCGCTGGATGGGTTGGAAAGGACGAGGAGGATCGCTCTTCCAAATCCCGAATCTCCATCCCGTATCCCGGCTTCAAGGCAAAGAGCGGCAGGCAGGCAGGACGATTGCGGTAATGCGGTAAGCAACACCACTAAAACACAACAACTCGCCGGAAGAGGCGGGCCAGGGCAGAGGAAGAGCGCTCTTCCGAATCCCCAATCCCGAATCCCCAATCCCGGCTCCAAAGAGGACAAGGACATGGCACATTTCGAACTGGTTGAAAAGATGGCCCCGAATGCGGTGATCAAGGTCGTGGGCGTGGGCGGCGGCGGCGGCAACGCCGTGGCGCACATGGTCAGCAGCAGCGTGGATGGCGTGGAGTTCATCACCGCCAACACCGACTCGCAGGCGATCAAGAACTGCGGCGCCAAGCTGCAGCTGCAGTTGGGCAGCAACGTCACCAAGGGCCTGGGCGCGGGCGCGAACCCGGAAGTCGGCCGCCAGGCCGCGCTGGAGGACCGCGAGCGCATCATCGATGCGCTGGACGGCGCCGACATGGTGTTCATCACCGCCGGCATGGGCGGCGGCACCGGCACCGGCGCGGCGCCGGTGGTGGCGCAGCTGGCCAAGGAGATGGGCATCCTGACCGTGGCGGTGGTGACCAAGCCGTTCCCCTTCGAGGGCCGTCGCCGCATGCAGGTCGCGCTGAAGGGCATCGAAGAACTGAGCCACCATTGCGACTCGCTGATCACCATCCCCAACGAGAAGCTGATCACCGTGCTGGGCCGCAACGCCACGATGATCCAGGCCTTCCGCGCCGCCAACGACGTGCTGCTGGGCGCCGTGCAGGGCATCGCCGACCTGATCGTGCGCCCGGGCCTGATCAACGTCGACTTCGCCGACGTGCGCACCGTGATGAGCGAGATGGGCCTGGCCATGATGGGCACCGGCTCGGCGCGCGGCGACGACCGTGCGCAGGCCGCGGCCGAATCGGCCATCCAGAATCCGCTGCTGGACGACGTCAACCTGTCCGGCGCCAACGGCATCCTGGTCAACATCACCGCCGGCCCGGACTTCACCATGGCCGAGTTCGACGAAGTGGGCCGCACCATCGAAGGCTTCGCTTCCGAGGACGCCACCGTGGTGCTGGGCACCGTGCTGGACCCGGACATGCAGGACGAAGTGCGCGTGACTGTCGTGGCCACCGGGCTGAACCGTGCCGTCGTGCGCCAGCCGGTCGGCCGCAACGGCGACCTGCGCGAACCGGTGCGTGCGCCGATCAAGCTGGTCCGCGATGCCACCACCGGCATGCCGATCGACGAGGGCTTCGCCGTGGACGCGGTCAGTGCCGCCACCAGCGGCCTGGGCCTGCGCCGCGGTTCCGCCGCGCCCGCATCGACTCCGGCAGCATCCACGCCGGTGGCCGCCGATCTGCCCAACGACTACCTGGACATCCCGGCGTTCCTGCGCCGCCAGGCGGACTGAGGGAGTAGATGCGTAACCCCTCCCCTGCTTGCGGGGGAGGGCAGGGTGGGGGCGGAGGGAGCCGCAGGTCTCGACGATTTCGAACGCGTCGAGTATCCGGGCTCCGGCAGGCCCCCATCCCAACCTTCCCCCGTAAACGGGGGAAGGGGCTGTGTTCCGTCCATGTCCCTTCGCTGCCGGGCCTGTCCGGCCCGGCAGCGCTTTCACGACGGCCTTAACAGACCATTGTTGCGGGCGTGGGACAGAGCGGTCCTTTCGTTAAGATTCAGCGAATTGCGTGCTATTCTCGCTGCCCGCTTAGGTTCCCCCACCTGCGACTCCCTCCGATGGCCCAGCAACGCACACTGAAAAACGTGATCCGCGCGACCGGCGTGGGCCTGCACAGCGGCGAGAAGGTCTACATGACCCTGCGCCCTGCGCCGGTGGATACGGGCATCGTGTTCCGCCGCATCGACCTGGACCCGGTGGTGGAGGTCCCGGCCAGCGCCAGCCTGGTCACCGAGACCACGCTGTGCACCGGCCTGACCAGCGAAGGCGCCAAGGTACAGACCGTCGAACATCTGATGTCGGCCATGGCCGGCCTGGGTGTCGACAATGCCTACGTGGAGCTGTCCTCGGCCGAGCTGCCGATCATGGACGGTTCCGCCGGTCCGTTCGTGTTCCTGTTGCAGTCCGCCGGCGTGGTCAAGCAGGACGCGCCCAAGCGCTTCATGCGCATCAAGCACGCGGTGGAAGTGACCGACGGCGACAAGGTCGCCCGCTTCGAGCCCTACGACGGCTTCCGCCTGGGCTTCACGGTCAAGTTCGACCATCCGATGATCCCGGCCTCGCAATCGCGGGCGGAGGTGGAGTTCTCCACCGGCGCCTACATCAAGGAAGTGGCGCGCGCGCGCACCTTCGGCTTCATGCGCGACCTGGAATACATGCGCGAGCGCAATCTGGGGCTGGGCGGCTCGATGGACAACGCCATCGTGCTGGACGAGTTCCGCGTACTGAACGACGACGGCCTGCGCTACACCGACGAATTCGTCCGCCACAAGATCCTGGACGCCATCGGCGACCTCTACCTCGCCGGCCATCCCATTCTGGGCGCCTACGAGGGCTACAAGTCGGGCCATGCGCTCAACAACAAGCTGGTCCGCGCCCTGCTGGCCGATGCGTCGGCGTGGGAGGAAGTCACCTTCGACGACGACCGCCAGCCTTCCCCCGTGGTCTACGCGACCCCCGTCGCTGCCGCCTGAGACCGCCATCCGCATTGGCGGGTGACCTTGCTGCCTACCGGTTGCCGACTCCCGTCACATCGCCGGGCGCGAATGGTTACGCCTTCGCGAAAGTGTGACAAAAGTCTTGCTATAGCCTGATTTATAACGGGTTTTTAACTTATCGCTAACGACCCGACCGGCGGTGGCCGTTACCATGCCACGTCCCGAAGCCGCCGAGTCACATTTACGAGCGGCGTCGGCGACCATCAGGAGTGGTATCCGAGCCTATGGAATCGGGTTCGGCCAGGAGGTCCAGGGCGGCTTTCAGCCCGTTGCGAGAGGCTTCCGATACAGGTTTTGCCATCCGTTGCGCCCCGTCCAAGGGGGAAGGCGGTGCGAGGGTGGTCTTGGCGGTGACTTCGGTGACCGCCAGTCCGATGGATTGGGCCGCGTTGATCAGTTCGGGTGCAGCCAAGCGCAGCTTGGCCCGCCACACCGGGGAATCGACGATAAAAACGAGCCGCGTGCCCGCCACGTTCGCCAATCGGCAATGGGGCGAAAGGGCAGGCGGCAGGCAGGGGCGAAGCTGCTGTTCCAAGGCGTCGAGCCACAAGGCGCGACGCACCGGGTCGGTAGCGGCATCGGTCATGGCGGCCTGCAGGGCAGGTTGCGCGGTGCCGGCACGGCGCGGCTTGGACTTCGAATCAGACATCGGTATCTATGAGCTTTAAAAACATCGTCAACAATACGCGCATCTGGTGGGCACACACGCAGGCCCATGGCGCGTACCGCGTCCGACTCGCCCTGCATACCCGGCCGCTGGCCAGCACCGCGGTGCTGCTGGGCGTCGGCCTGCTGGCCGGCGTGGCGGGTCGCAGCGCTGTCGGCATGGCGCAGGTCTCCATGCTGCAGGCCAGCGCCGAGAGCCGCGAGGCCGAACTGGAACAGGTGCGCCGCGGCGCCCAGCAGGAAATCAACGCCATGGCCGCCCGCCTGGGCGAGCTGCAGGCCCAGGCCAACCGGCTGAACGCGCTGGGCGAGCGCCTGACCCGCGTGGGCCAGTTGCAGGATGGCGAATTCGACTTCAACGAACCGGTCGGCGTCGGCGGCAACGATGCGACCTACGACATGAAGCCCGCCGAGCTGACTGCCGGCGTGGACCAGTTGGAAAGGCAGTTCGCCGAATCCGGCCGCCAGCTGTCCGTGCTGGAAGCGCTGCTGTTCAACCGCGAGCTGGACAAGAACGCCACCCCGGGTCGCATGCCCATCGCCAACAGCTACATCACCTCCGGCTTCGGCGGTCGCGCCGATCCGTTCGGCGGCGGCGGCCAGTACCACAAGGGCATCGACTTCAAGGCCAGCGTGGGCGATCCGGTGCAGGCGGTGGCCGATGGCGTGGTCAGCTTCGCCGGCGTGAAGGGCGGCTACGGCAACGTGGTCGACGTGGACCACGGCAACGGCTACGTCACCCGCTACGCGCACAACTCGCGCCTGACGGTGAAGACCGGCGACCTGGTCCGCGTGGGGCAGGAAGTGGCCAAGGCCGGCTCGACCGGCCGCTCCACCGGCGCGCACGTGCACTTCGAAGTGTGGGAGAACGGCCGCGTGGTGAATCCGCGAAAGTTCCTGGGCGAAGGCCCGACGCCGGTGGGGCAGGTCAAGCGCGGCTGACGGCGGTTTTGCCCCTTCCCCCGTTCACGGGGGAAGGCCGGGATGGGGGCATGCCGGCGCTCGCGAAACCCGAGTCTGTGTGGACTGTCGAGTGGTCGGACACTCTCATGCACTACGGAAGCATTTCAGGCTAGAGGGTCCTGCGACTCCGTTCGCCCCCACCCCAACCCTCCCCCGTGAACGGGGGAGGGGCTGATCCCGACTTGATTCCCCGGGCCCCGCCCCAAGCTACAATACGGTGTTGCCAGACAGGGCGCAGAGCGCCCTGTTTCGTTTTGGGCGCCACGCATCGGCGTGCCGCGGCCCTCGACGTTCCTTTCCAATCCGGTTCCCTACATGATCAACAACCTGCTTACCCGTGTCTTCGGCAGCCGCAACGAACGCCTGCTGAAACAGCTGCAACGCATCGTCGACAAGATCAACGCGCTGGAACCCGAGCTGCAGAAGCTCTCCGACGACGAGCTGAAGGCCAAGACGCCGGAGTTCCAGCAGCGCATCGCGGGCGGGGAAACGCTGGACAAGGTCCTGCCGGAAGCCTTCGCGGTCTGCCGCGAGGCCAGCCGCCGCGTGCTGGGCATGCGCCACTACGACGTGCAGCTGATCGGCGGCATGGTGCTGCACCTGGGCAAGATCGCCGAAATGCGCACCGGCGAAGGCAAGACCCTGGTCGCCACGCTGCCCACCTACCTCAATGCGCTGGAAGGCAAAGGCGTGCACGTCGTCACCGTGAACGACTACCTGGCCCGCCGCGACTCGGCCTGGATGGGCCGCCTGTACAACTGGCTGGGCCTGTCGGTGGGCGTGGTCTACCCGGGCATGCCGCACGGCGACAAGCACGCCGCCTACGCCGCCGACATCACCTACGGCACCAACAACGAATTCGGCTTCGACTACCTGCGCGACAACATGGCGATGTCGAAGGGCGACCGCTTCCAGCGCGGCCTGCACTACGCCATCGTCGACGAAGTGGACTCGATCCTGATCGACGAGGCGCGCACCCCGCTGATCATCTCCGGCCCGGCCGACGAATCGCCGGAACTGTACATCCGCGTCAACCGCATCGTGCCCCAGCTGACCAAGCAGGAGAACGAGGAAGCCGAGGGCGACTACTGGGTGGACGAGAAGGGCAAGCAGGTGCACCTGTCCGAGGCGGGCATGGAGCACGCCGAGGAACTGCTGCTCAAGGCCGGCATCCTCAGCGAGGACGACACGCTGTACGGCGCCAACAACCTGTCCGTCGTGCACCACCTCAACGCCGCGCTGCGCGCGCACGCCATCTACCAGCGCGACGTGGACTACATCGTGCGCGATGGCGAAGTGGTCATCGTCGACGAGTTCACCGGCCGCACCCTGCCGGGCCGCCGCTGGTCCGACGGCCTGCACCAGGCGGTCGAGGCGAAGGAAGGCGTGCCGGTCCAGCGCGAGAACCAGACGCTGGCCAGCGTGACGTTCCAGAACCTGTTCCGCATGTACAAGAAGCTGTCCGGCATGACCGGCACGGCCGACACGGAAGCGTTCGAGTTCCAGAGCATCTACGGCCTGGAAGTGATCGTCATCCCGACCAACCGCCCCACCGTGCGCAAGGATTCGCCCGACCAGGTGTTCCTCAACCGCAAGGGCAAGTTCAACGCGGTGCTGGCCGACATCCAGGACTGCTACCAGCGCGGCCAGCCGGTGCTGGTGGGCACCACCTCGATCGAAACGTCGGAAATGCTGTCCGACTTCCTCACCAAGGCCGGCGTGCCGCACGAGGTGCTCAACGCCAAGCAGCACGAGCGCGAAGCGCACATCGTCGCGCAGGCGGGCCGCCCCAAGGCCATCACCATCGCCACCAACATGGCCGGCCGCGGCACCGACATCGTGCTGGGCGGTTCGTTGGAAGCCGAGCTGGAGCAGTTGCCCGAAGACGCCAGCGACGCCGACCGCGCCGCGGTGAAGGCCGAATGGCAGAAGCGCCACGAGGAAGTGAAGGCCGCCGGCGGCCTGCACATCGTCGGCACCGAGCGCCACGAATCCCGCCGCATCGACAACCAGCTGCGCGGCCGCTCCGGCCGCCAGGGCGACCCGGGTTCGTCCCGCTTCTACCTGTCGCTGGAAGACAACCTGATGCGCATCTTCGCCTCGGACTGGGTCCAGAAGGCGATGAAGCTGATCGGCATGAAGGAGGACGACGTCATCGAGGACAAGCTGGTCAGCCGGCAGATCGAGAAGGCGCAGCGCAAGGTGGAAGCGCACAACTTCGACATCCGCAAGAACCTGCTGGACTTCGACGACGTCAACAACGACCAGCGCAAGGTCATCTACGCCCAGCGCGACGAACTGCTGGAAGCCGAGTCGGTCAAGGACAACATCGACGGCATCCGCGGCGACGTGATCGCCGAGACCGTGGCCCGCTTCATGCCGCCGAACTCGGTGGACGAGCAGTGGGACCTGGCCGGCCTGGAGCGCGAACTGGCCGAGGAGATGGGCATCGACCTGCCGGTGACCCGTTGGCGCGAAGAGACCGAAGAACTGGACGCGGAGGCCATCGAGCGTCGCGTGCAGGAGGCCATGGACCAGCATTTCGCCGGCAAGGAGGCCGCGATCGGCGACGAGACCATGCGGGCGCTGGAAAAGCACATCATGCTGACCGTGCTGGACAAGAACTGGAAGGAACACCTGGCCCGCATGGACTACCTGCGCCAGGGCATCCACCTGCGCGGCTACGCGCAGAAGCAGCCCAAGCAGGAGTACAAGAAGGAAGCCTTCGAACTGTTCTCCAACATGTTGGAGCGGGTGAAGAGCGAGGTGGTGACCCTGCTGTCGCGCGTGCGCATCCGCAGCGAGGAGGAAGTCGCCGCGCTGGAGGCGCAGGAACGCGCGATGGCCGAGGCGCAGGCCCGGCAGATGCAGTTCCAGCACCAGGACGCCGGCGGTTACAGCGCCGACGAGGAGGCCGAGCAGGCCCAGCGCGCGGCCGCCCTGCAGGGCGGCTACGTACAGACCGCGCCCACCCCGGCCCATCGCGACGGCCCCAAGGTCGGCCGCAACGATCCGTGCCCCTGCGGCAGCGGCAAGAAGTACAAGCACTGCCACGGCCAGTTGGGCTGAGCGGGATATTCATCGCGCCCATGGAGCGTTCCTGCGGTCCGTCGTGCGTTTGCGGCCGCCCCATCGCCGCCTTTGCAGGAGCGGCCCATGGCCGCGATGCTCCAGGCGGACAGGCGGAGTGATGGAAAGAGCATCGCACCCGAGGGCGCTCCTACGGTCCATCGGCGCGTTTGCGGCCCCGGCCCCATCCTCGCTCTTGTAGGAGCGGCCTTGGCCGCGATGCTTTCCCGCTTTCGGTGCGGGGTATTTGCGTGAACCCATCGGTTGCCGGCAAGCTCCCCCTCATGCTGACTCCCTTGAGATCCATCCACGTCATGGCCGCCGTCATCACCGACGCGCGCGGCCGCATCCTGCTGGCCCGGCGCACCGAGGGGCGCGACCTGGCCGGGCGCTGGGAATTCCCCGGCGGCAAGCGCGAGCCCGGCGAAAGCCCGGAGGACGCGCTGGTGCGCGAACTGCGCGAGGAACTGGGCATCGAGGCCCAGGTCGGTGCATCGGTCATCAACGTCCCGCAGCAGTACCCCGACAAGCGCCTGCGGCTGGACGTGCGCCACCTGTCGGGCTGGAAAGGCACGCCCCGCGGCCACGAAGGGCAGGCGCTGGCCTGGGTGGCGCCGGACAAGCTGACCCGCTACGCGATGCCGCCGGCGGATCGCCCGGTCGTGGCGGCGCTGCTGCACCCGGATACCTATCTGGTGACGCCGGAGCCCGGCGACGACGAGGCGTGGCTGGCGGCGTTGCAGCGCGTGCTGGACGCCGGCGTGCGCCGCGTGCAGGTCCGTGCCCGCAGCGTGGCCGGCGAGCGCTGGCGCGATCTCGCGACGAAGGCGGTGCAGGCCTGCCGCAAGGCCAGCGCCGACGTATTGCTCAACGGCGACATCGCGCTGGCCCAGGCGCTCAAGGTGGGCGTGCAACTGCGCAGCGAACAGCTCGCGGGCCTGACGGCACGCCCCCTGCCGGAAGGACAGGCGGTGGCGGCCTCGTGCCACACGGGGCCGGACCTGCACCGCGCCGAAGCGCTGGGCTGCGATTTCGCGGTACTGGGTGGCGTGTATCCCACTCCCAGTCATCCGGGCGCGCCGCCGCTGGGCTGGCCGGGCTTCGCCGGCCTGCGCGAGAGCGTGTCGTTGCCCATCTACGCCATCGGCGGCCTGTCGCCCGCGGACATCCGCCAGGCCCGCGAGCACGGCGCGCAAGGCATCGCCGCCATCCGCAGCCTCTGGCCGGAACAACAACGGTAGGGCATCGCGCCCGAGGGCGCCCATGCACCCATCGTTGCCTTTGCAATCCAACGATCCACCGGCGCATTTGTAGGAGCGGCCTTGGCCGCGATGCCTCTAGGCGGGACGGCAGAGAAGAGCATCGCGCCCAAGGGCGCTCCTACAACAGCAACCTCTTTTTGGAGCGACCTCGGCCGCGATGCTCCTTCCCATATGATCCACGTGCCGGTCAGGCTATTCCGACGATTCGCCGCGGCATGTGCCGATGGCGTGCTCCGAGGCGCCATCGCAACGTGGCGACATGCCCGTCATGCGCTTTCCCCGTACAGGCCATGCCGCGCTTCGCAGGCATCGGATCGACCTCCCCGACCAGGTGTATCTGATCACTGCCACTACCGCGGACAGGCAGCCATTGTTCGGGGCTTTCGAGGGCGCCTGCGCCGCGGCGCCATGCCACCACCAACCGGATGTGCTCCGTACTTCGGTGTTGTTGGCATGGGTGTTGATGCCCGATCATGCGCACTGGCTGGTCCGGTTGGGCGAAAGGGATGGCATGGCATCTTTCACCAATCGGTTGAAATCCGCCATCGCGCGCGCTTACAACCACAGACTCGAACGCACCGGTCCCGTGTGGGCAAGGGCGTATCACGACCATGCCCTGCGCCAGGAAGAAGATGTAAGGGTGGCGGCACGCTATGTGGTGGCCAATCCGGTCAGGGCCGGGCTGGTGAAACGCGTGGGCGATTACCCGTTCTGGAATGCGGTCTGGCTTTGATGTCTCCTCCGCGGAAGAGCATCGCGCCCGAGGGCGCTCCTACACGCAGATTCCTTGTAGGAGCGCCCTCGGGCGCGATGCTCTTCTACGGTACCCGTGCGGCGTTTGCCAACGCCAGGTAGCGCGCGTGCAATTCGTCGGCGGCACGCTGGAGGTGGGCGACATCGCCAGCGTTCACCACGATGTCGTCGGCCAGCGCCAGCCGCTGCGCGCGCGTGGCCTGGGCCGCCATCATCTTTCCGGCCAGGCTGTCGTCGATGCTGTCGCGCTGCATCAGGCGAGTCATCTGCACCGCGGGTGGCGCATCGACCACCAGGATGCGGTCCAGCCAGGGGTAGGCCGTACGGCCGCCGCCCTCGGTCAGCAACGGGATCATGGCGATGGCGTACGGACCCGGCGCGTTGCGGCAGACGGCCATCATGCGCGCGCGGATGGCCGGGTGCAGCAGGTCTTCCAGCACGCGGCGCTCGTCGTCGTCGTCGAACACCCGCGCGCGCAGGGCGGCACGGTCCAGCCTGCCATCCGCCTGCAGTACACCCGCACCGAAATGCGCCACGACGGCGGCCAGTGCCGGCTGGCCGGGTTCGACCACCTCGCGCGCGATCAGGTCCGCGTCGGCCACGGTCACGCCGTGAGCCGCGAAGGCCTTTTCCAGCGCGCTCTTGCCCGAGGCGATGCCGCCGGTGAGTCCGATGAAGTAATGGGCCATGGCGGGATTATGGATCCTGCGGGGCAGGAGCGGCCCATGGGTGCCCGCTGCATTTCGTAGGAGCGGCCCATGGCCGCGATGCTTTTGGCGGGCGGGGCCGGGTGATGGGAAAAGCATCGCGCCCAAGGGCGCTCCTACAACCACACTGAGCCCATGGGATGCCTATGCGGTCATCTCAACCCGGCGAAGCGCAGGTAGCCATCGACCATCTGCTCGCCCCAGAAGAACACGACCCAGCCGGCGATGGCCAGGTAGGGGCCGAACGGGATCGGCGTGGCGCGGTCGCGCCCCTTCATGCCCAGCCAGATCGAGCCGATGATGGCGCCCACCACCGAGGACAGCAGGATCGTCGGCAGCACACCGTTCAGGCCCACCCAAGCCCCCAGCGCCGCCAGCAGCTTGAAGTCGCCGCGGCCCATGCCTTCCTTGCCGGTGACCTGCTTGAACAGCCACCACACCAGCCACAACGCCAGGTAGCCGGCGATCGCGCCCAGCAGCGCGGGCTTGGCCGGCATATACAGGTTGTCCAGGCTGGCGATCAGGCCCAGCCACATCAGCGGCAGGGTCAACTGGTCGGGCAGCAGGCGCGTGCGTAGGTCGATGCCCGACAGCGCCACCAGGTAGCAGCTCAGCAGCGCCGCGCCAAAACCCTGCCAGCCGAAGCCGAAACGCCAGACCGACGCCACCGCCAGCACGGCGGTCAGCAGTTCCACCAGCGGGTATTGCGCCGAGATCGGCGCCTTGCAGTGCCTGCACTTGCCGCGCAGCACCAGCCAGCTGAACAGCGGGATGTTCTCGTACCACGACAGCTGCGCCTTGCAGTGCGGGCAGTGCGAGCGCTCCACCACGATCCCGGGTGGGGGCGGGTCGTACAGCTCCGGTTCCTCCAGCACCTCGCGGGCGTCGCGCTTCCACTCCCACTCCAGCCGCCGCGGCAGCCGCAGGATCACCACGTTGAGGAAACTGCCCACCAGCAGGCCAAGGCCCGCCACCACCGGATACCCCAGTTCGGGGTGCTGATCTAGGAATGCCATCGGGCGATTGTAATCGCTGGGATCAGATCGTCGCCGCCAGCTTGAAGATGGGCAGGTACATGCCGATCACCATGCCGCCCACCAAGGTGCCGATGATGACCATGATGAAGGGCTCGATCAGGCTGGCCAGTGCATCCACCGCGTTGTTGACTTCCTGCTCGAAGTACTCGGCCACCTTGAACAGCATGGTATCCAGCGCGCCTGCTTCTTCGCCGATGGCGGTCATCTGGATGACCATGTGTGGGAACACGCCCGTCTGCTTCATCGCCATGTTGACGGGGTAGCCGACGGCCACGTCGTCGCGCATGCGGTTGACGGCTTTCTCGTAGACCATGTTGCCGGTGGCGCCGGCCACCGTATCCAGTGCCTCCACCAGCGGCACACCGGCCTTGAAGGTCACCGCCGTAGTGCGCGCGAAGCGCGCGATGGCGGAATTGCGCATGATCTCGCCGATTACCGGGATCTTGAGGATGCCTCGGTCGACGGCATGCTGGAACGCAGGCGAGCGCTTGAAGAAGAACAGGCCGCCGAAGAGGGCAGCCAGGGCACCGAGTAGCATGACCCACCAGTAGGCCACCATGAAGCGCGAGGCCGCTACGATCATCTGGGTGAAGGCAGGCAGCTCGGCGCCGAAGCTCTTGAAGGTTTCCTCGAACTGGGGCACCACGAAGATCAGCAGGATGGCGCTGACGATGATGGCCACCGCGATGGTCATCGCTGGGTAGAACAGCGCCTTCTTGATCTTGCCTTTCAGCGCTTCCAGGTTCTCCTTGTAGTTGGCGATCGTGTCCAGCACCGTTTCCAGCACGCCGGCGCCTTCGCCCGCGCGCACCAGGTTGCGGTACAACTCATCGAACTGCACCGGGTACTTGCTGATGGCCTCGGACAGGGAACTGCCGCTTTCGATGTCGAAGCGGATCTGTTCCACCATCTTCTTCATGCGGACATTCTTCTGCCCGCCCTCGATGATCTCCAGCGAGGCCACGATAGGGACGCCGGATTTCATCATCGTCGCCATCTGGCGGCTGAAGAACGCGATTTCCTTTGGGGTGATGGGCTTGCCCGCCGAGCCGAACAGTGGCTTCGGCTTCGCCTTCACCACGGTAGGGGTGATGCCCTGCTTGCGCAGCTCGGCGCGCAGGAAGTTGACGTTCTTGGACTGCTGCTCGCCCTTCATCTTGATGCCGCGCTTGTCCGTGCCCTCCCAGACGAAGAGGTTCAGCGGGTTCTCGCGGGCGGGCGCGGGTGCTTTCTTAACGGCAGAACGGGTCACAGCCATCGGTTTTCCCCTGTCCGGCTTTCCCCAACCGGACTGTCATTGCCCATGGTAGCCGGTTATCGTCCGAAGGGAACCATCCCCCGTGTGACGGCGGGCAGGGTTTTGTAGGAGCGGCCCATGGCCGCGATGCTTTTGGTGGGCAGGGCAGGTCGAGCGGTGGAAGCCCATCGCGCCCATGGGGCGCTCCTACGGGATCAATCCTTGGTGACGCGGTTGATCTCGGCCAGGCTGGTCACGCCGTTGCGGACCTTCATCAGCGCCGACTGGCGCAGGTCGCGGATGCCCGCCTTCAGTGCGACTTCGGCGATCTGCATGGCGTTGCCGCCTTCCAGCACGATGGCCTGGATCGCGTCCGACATCGGCATGACCTGGTAGATGCCGGTACGACCCTTGTAGCCCTCGGTGCACTCGTCGCAGCCGACCGCCTCGTACAGGGTGATGCCGGCCGCGACCTCGACTTCGCTGAAGCCCTCGGCCAGCAGGGCATTGGGTGGCAGTTCAACGGGCTTCTTGCACTTGGAACACAGCCGGCGTGCCAGGCGTTGGGCGATGACCAGGGTCACCGAGCTGGTGATGTTGTAAGGCGCGATGCCCATGTTCATCAGGCGGGCGATGGTCTGCGGCGCGTCGTTGGTATGCAGGGTGGACAGCACCATGTGGCCGGTCTGGGCCGCCTTGATGGCGATCTCGGCGGTTTCCAGGTCGCGGATTTCGCCGACCATGATGATGTCCGGGTCCTGGCGCAGGAAGCTGCGCAGCGCCGCGGCGAAGGTCATGCCGCGCCGGGTGTTCTGCTGCACCTGGTTGACGCCGGGCAGTCGGATTTCGACCGGGTCTTCCACCGTGGAGATGTTGCGGATCTCGTCGTTCAGGATGCCCAGCGCGGTATACAGCGACACTGTCTTGCCCGAGCCGGTGGGGCCGGTGACCAGCACCATGCCGTAGGGCTTCTGGATGGCCGCCTCGAACAACGCCTGCTGGTCCGGCTCGTAGCCCAGCTTGTCGATGCCCAGCTTGGCCGCGCTGCCGTCCAGGATACGCAGCACGATCTTCTCGCCGAACAGGGTGGGCAGGGTGCTGACGCGGAAATCGATCTGCTTGGTCTTGGACAGGTTCAGCTTGATGCGCCCATCCTGCGGCACGCGCTTTTCTGCGATGTCGAGCTGCGACATGACTTTCAGGCGAGCGGCGATGCGATCCCGGAGCTTGACCGGCGCCTTGGCCACCTGCTTCAGGATGCCGTCGATGCGCAGGCGCACCCGGTAGTCGGTTTCGTAAGGTTCGAAGTGGATGTCCGACGCGCCGCGCTTGATGGCATCCACCAGCACCTTGTTGACGAACTTGACCACCGGGGTGTCGTCGCCTTTGGCGTCCACGGCACTGTCCGCGCCGCCGCCCATATCATCGTCGGTGCCCACTTCCAGGTTATCCAGACCTTCGTCGTCGTCGCCACCGAAGGTGCTGGTCAGATTGCTGGCTGCATTCAGCCATTGGTCCAGTGTGCGGCGCAGGGAGTCCTCGTCCACCAGGATGGCCTCGACGGCCAGGTTGGTGTGGAACTTCACCTCGTCCAGTGCATGGGTTTTGGTGGGATCGGAGACGCCGACGAACAGTTTGTTGCCGCGCTTGAACAGAGGCAGCACCTGGTGCTTCTGGATCAGTTCCTCGCTGACCAACTTGATGGCGTTGTGGGCCGGGTCGAAGGCGCTGGCGTCCAGCAAGGGCATGCCGAACTCGACGGCATTGGCGGCGGCCATCTGAGGTGCCGAAACCAGTTTCTTCTCGGCGACCCACTGGGCCAGCGGCACCTTGGCCTCGGTGGCATTGGCCATGGCGTTACGGGCGGCTGTCTCATCCAGCGCACCATCCATGACCAGGCGGCGGGCGATACCGGTAATTCCGACAAGGTTGGGTGTGGCGACTGCATTCATGGGCCAAGGTCTCGGAAACGGAGTGTCGCAAGTGTCTGTGGTGGTGAGCCTTGCAAGGAACGGGCCAAAGCTCCACAGGCCAGTGTATCGATCATAGGACAATCATTCGGGCGGCAGGGTGACGCCGTCGGCACTCCGCCATTGCCTGCGGGTAGCGGGTATTCGCCGCCGCTGAGGGTCACTTGAATGCGCTGCCGACCTGGTGTCGAATCTCCGACGGTTTCCCGAGTGTCCGCCAATCATGAATCGCTGGAAAGCCTCCGGTCTGCATCTGCTGTTGAGTCTGTTGGTGATCGGGGGCATCGCACTGTGCGCCTTTCTCGCCTGGTACCCATATGGGCTTTACCGGATCGCCGGCCAGGATCGCCTCCTGCTGATCATGCTGGGTATCGATCTGGTGGCGGGTCCGTTGTTGACGCTGGTGGTCTACAAGACAGGAAAACCCAGCCTTCGTTTCGATCTGGCCGTCATCGCACTGTGCCAACTGGGTTTCCTTGGCTATGGGTTGCATACGCTGTGGCAGTCACGGCCGGTCTTTCTGGTGGCCAGCGATATGCGCTTCAATCTGGTGTTCGCCAACGAAATCGACTCCGAGGCATTGGCCGAAGCCCCACGTCCGGAATGGCGGCGATTGTCTTGGTTGGGGCCACAGTTGGTCGGCGTCCGGCCACCTGAGGATGAAAAACAGCGTCAGGATTTGCTGTTCGCGTTCATGTCCACGGGCGTCGATCTAGACAAGCTGCCGCGTTATTACGTGGCTTACACGGGGATCGCGCCGGAGCTGCTGAGTCATGCCGAAGATCCGTGGCGGAGTGAATCCGGCGAGATTGCAGGCGGTAAAGTTCCCCTGCGCAAGGTGCCCGTGGTATCGCGTTACAACACGGGGTGGATGCTGGTGGATGCGCGCACGGGCAGGCCCGTACGTGTCATGGTGGAATAGGTGCGGACAGACTAGAGTGGCGTTGGTCGGAGAGTGTCTTCATCCACCGAAAAGATAGCGCCGGGTATCGGGGTTGTTCTTCCTCCACATGACATTGTCGAGGAAGTAGTGGTGGATATTGATGAAGATCCAGAAAATGAACATGAAGAGCGCGCCACCGAACAGCGCTTTGTCGTAGTCCACCCAACTGTCCAGATACATCGGGGCCATCCAGAATCCCAGGTAACCCAAAACCGTACCGAGGAACAGGAAAAGTGCGAACCCGGGCCATGGGCCGCGCCCGCGAAAGAGGCGTCGTTGGTCGGCATCGGTCTGGCGCTCGATATTCAACCGGTAGCGCCAGACGACGGCCAGGTATTGCAGTGAATGGAAAGCGGGGATGACCAGCAGCATGGCGGGGTGCCGGACAAGCAGCCATAGATAGAGACTGACCAGATAGGCGATAGCGCCATTCAATGGGACTGTCTTGTGCCGCCATGCCGAAAGTTTCTTCCACATGACTCGCAGCATCAGGGCTGTCGTCGCGCTGACGATTAACCAGGCCAGCCACATCATGCTGTCCGGTATGCCGAAAGTGTAATACTTCAGGTCCCAATAGTTGTGGACGGCGAGCGTGCGATTGACCAGTAGCCATGAGGTGATCCAGACGGCATAAGCGTTCACCAACAACCATCTTTTGTCGGCCGGATCAAAAAAATTGCGTTTGAGAACGGCATCGACCATCAGCATGCCGTAACCCTGCTTGACGTAGTGCCAGCCCACCAGGAACAGCATCAGATTGACGGCTCTGCCGAGCAGCAAGGTGTCCCGCGTAGCGATGCAGTAAGCAAAGAACGCTGCCAACAACAGGGGAACCAGAATGCCGGCAAAGAGATAGCGCCAGCGCAACGATGCAGGGAAGCGATCGCCAAAACCACGAGCTCGGAAATCTCGGTAGAACAGTTGGTAAGAGTGCGCGAAGTGCGGGTGGTTGATCAGATTCGCAACGAGCAGTGTCGAGGCCAACAGGGGTGTTGTATCGGCGCCTTGCGGCCACCAGTACATGACTAATAGCAGCGGCAGAATGGAGCCGCCGCCCAGCACCAGGAAGTCCCATACGGGGCCGATCAGATATCCCGTCGTGGCTGATTGAGCCCGAGATCCGTCGGACAGAATGCTATTTTCGAAAGCTGTGGACATCGGTTTGCATGCCCTGGCGAGAGCTCGGTTCTCGAAAAAAACATGGGGGCGTTGCCGCCCCCATGTTTTGCATACGACGAGTTGCTAAGACGCGATTACGGAGTCGGGGCCGCAGCGCCCTGGCAGCTACCCGGACGGAACTGCGGACCAATCGAGCCACCGCACGTCCAGGCCGGAATCACGCCTTCAGCGACGGAGCCGCCATCGGGCGTAAGGGTGATGGTTTGACCATCAACGCCAGTACCAATGCCCTTCGCCGTGGCCGTGACCGTGTTGCCATTCCAAGTGATATCCGACACATACTGGGTTTCGACGGCGACCGGCGTGTACTGGGCAGCCGTCGGCAGCGCATTGTTGCTGGCCACGAACTCGGAGATCGCCGTGCGCGAGGCCGAAGCGGCAGTGATCACTTCGGACACCTTGGCCTTCTTGGTGTAATCGCTGTAAGCCGGCAGCGCGATGGCGGCCAGGATGGCGATGATGGCGACCACGATCATCAGTTCGATCAGGGTGAAGCCCTGCATGTTCTTCTTCATAACAAATTCCCCTTTCAGGATTGGCTTGGTTGGTTTAGGGACACACAAGCCCCGTGTCCCTAACATGGTGGACCGTGGGCGCCGCGCGTACGGCTGCACGTGCTTGAGTAATGCAGCAGGATGTGTGCCAACTTCCAGCGTTCCCTGACGGCTCCCCCAAACCTTCCCCGGAATGGAGCCCAGACGCTGAAGTCGGCGCGACTATCGCATCATTTCCCGGGCTTGTGTATCGGGGAATAAGCTCATTCCGGGGAGCGATCACAGATTTGGAATCCTCCGCCCTCCGACGGGTGACGTGCCCGGCGAGTCAAAGTGTTGGCGCGATGACGTTGATGGTCACAATGTGACGCAAAGTGTCAGTCAGGGTGAGGCGGACCCGCGTGTAGGGCAGGGGATGACGCAAGGGACAAAAAACAACGGCGTTGCCCGACATGCCGCCAACCCCTCGGCGCATGTGCAGGAGCGGCCTCGGCGCGATGCCTTTGGCGGAGGTCGGGGAAAAGCATCGCGCCCAAGGGCGCTCCTACAGTGGACGGTCACGCTAGGGGGCGATGGCCGCCGCGCCTACTCCATCCCCAGCTTCTTCAGCTTGTAGCGCAGGGCGCGGAAGGTGATGCCCAGTTGGGCGGCGGCCTTGGTCTTGTTCCAGCGGTTGTCTTCCAGCGCCTTCTGGATGGCGGCGCGTTCCAGTTGCTCGATGTAGTTGGGCAGGGCACCGCTGGCCGGGTCGATGTCGATGGCGCCGGGAGCGTCGCGGACCACTTCGCCGGCGCTGAAATCGCCGCCGAACTTCTTTTGCCCGCCGCTGTTCTGCGGCAGGTACAGGTCGTCGATCTCGATGCTGTGTCCTTCGGACATCGCCAGCGCGCGCTCCAGGATGTTCTCCAGTTCACGCACGTTGCCGGGGAAGGGATAGCGGCCCAGCGCTTCCATCGCCTCCGGCGACACCGACGGCGCCATGCGGCCGTGCTGGGCGGCCAAGCGTTCCAGGATGGCGCTGGTCAGCTGCGACAGGTCGCCGGTGCGTTCGCGCAGCGGCGGCACGCGCAGCTCGATGACGTTGATGCGGTAGTACAGGTCGTGGCGGAAGCGGCCATCGGCGGCCAGTTCGCCCAGGTCCTTGTGGGTCGCCGACAGGATGCGCACGTCCACCTGCGCCTCGCCGGAGGCGCCGACCGGGCGCACGGCCTTCTCCTGGATGGCGCGCAGCAGCTTGACCTGCATGGGCAGCGGCAGCTCGGCCACTTCGTCCAGGAACAGGGTGCCGCCGTTGGCGGCCTGGAACAGGCCCTGCTTGTCGGCGTGGGCGCCGGTGAAGCTGCCCTTCTTGTGGCCGAAGAATTCGCTTTCCATCAGCTCGGCCGGGATCGCGCCGCAGTTGACGGGGATGAACGGGCCGGCCGCGCGGGCGCCCTGCTCGTGGATGGTGCGGGCGACCAGTTCCTTGCCCACGCCGGACTCGCCCATGATGTAGACCGGCGCCTGGCTGCGGGCCACCTTGCCGATGGTCTCGCGCAGCCCGGCCATGGCCTGCGAGTTGCCCAGCAGGCGGCTGGCCTGCTCCGGCGGGGGCGGGGGCGGCGCGGCGCGCTCGCTGTTGTTCAGTTCCAGCGCATGCTTCACCAGCCCGCGCAGGACGGTCAGGTCCACCGGCTTGCTGACGAAATCGAAGGCGCCGGCCTTCAGGGCCTCCACCGCCAGTTCGATGTTGCCGAACGCGGTGATCATGGCCACGGGGGTGTTGGGGTAGTTGCGTGCGATCTCGCCCACCAGGTCGATGCCGTTGCCGTCGGGCAGGCGCATGTCGGTGAAGCAGAGGTCGTAGGTGTTGCGGGCCAGCAGCTCGCGGGCTTCGCCCAGGTTGGCGGCGGTGTCGATGCGCAGGCCCATGCGGCCCAGCGTCAGTGTCAGCAACTCACGGATGTCGCGTTCGTCGTCGACGATCAGGGCGCTACGGCTTTGATTCATGCATCCCCCCTATTGCCCCTGTGCGGGCAGTGTAACGGCTGAATGTGATTGATGGTAGGCAAGCGTCTCGCAGGAGCTCCCCGGGGTGCGATGCTTTCTCGTTCATGTATTCGTGTGGGGGAGCAAGGAGCCTCGCGCCCATGGGGCGCTCCTACAAGGGAGTCGCGTCTGTAGGAGCGGGCCATGCCCGCGATGCTTTTGGCGAGGGTGGAGGAAAAGGCATCGCGCCCATGGGGCGCTCCTACGGGAGGTTGGAGAGATTGTAGGAGCGGCCATGCCCGCGATGCCTTTGGGCGGGCAGGCCCCGGAGCAAGAGCATCGCGCCCGAGGGGCGCCGGGACGTATCAGGCGGGCAGCAGGGCGTGCGGGCCGGGCAGGGTGATGCGGAAGCAGCAGCCACCGCCGGGGACCGGCACGTATTCCAGCGTGGCCTGGTTGGCCCGGCACAGCTCGCGGGCGATGTACAGGCCCAGGCCGGTGCCGTGCTCGGAGGTGGTGAAGAACGGGCGGAACAGCTGCGCCGCGACCCCCTCCGGGATGCCCGGGCCGCGATCCATCACGTCGATCATCGGCCGGCTGTCGGCCTGGAACACCCGCAGCCGCACCCGGGCCGACTCGCCGGGCAGGCGGCCGTAGTTCAATGCATTCTGCACCAGCACGGTGACCACCTGCTGCAGGTGGCGCGGATCGACCAGGGCGGGGACCGGCCTGGCGCCGATGATGGCCTCCAGCGTGTCGGTCTCGATGGACATGGTCTGCTGATAGTCGTCGACGAAGCGCCGCACGAAGGTGTTGAGGTCCACGTGCTCCGGGGTGGCGCGCTCGCGCCGGGCCAGGCCCAGGACGCTCTCGACGATGCCGTTGGTGCGCTGGCACTGCTGGTGGATGATCTGCAGCAGGCGGCGGTCGCCGTCGGCGATCTGCTGGGACTCCTCCAGCAGTTGCACGGCGTAGTTGATGGCCGCCAGCGGGTTGCGGATCTCGTGGGCCAGGCTGGCCGAGAAGCGGCCCAGCGCGGCCAAGGTCAGCGACTCGGCCCGCCGCGACACCACGGTGGCGTCGTCCAGGAAGATCAGCGAGACCTCGCTGTCGGCCAGCAGCCGGGCGAAGCGGGGCTGCACCTCCGGCTGGTCCGGCGAGAGCTGCATCGGGGTCTCGTCGGTCTGCCAGCCGTTGCGCCAGCGCTGCAGGCGGCGGGCCAGCTCGGGCGCCACGTGGATCAGCGAGACGCCCTTGCCGTCGCCGTGGCCGTCGCTGCCTTCGCCCAGCAGCAGGCTGGCCGCCTCGTTGGCCAACTTGATGTGGTTGTCCGCATCCACCACCAGCACGCCGGTGCGCATGCGGCGGATGATCAGCTCGTTGACCTGGAACAGGTTCGCCACTTCCTCGCCGCGCTTTTCCGCCAGCGCCTGGCTGGCCCGCGTCTTCTGGCCGACCTGGTGCGACAGGTAGGCCAGCGACAGGTAGCTGACGGCGAACATGATGACTTCGGCCAACGAACGGTTGGCGCCCTTGTCGTGGATGCCGGTCCAGAGGGATTCGACGAACATCGCGCCGATGGCCAGCAGCGCCACCACCACCGCCAGCCGCGTGGACGGCAGCAGCAGGGCGGCGGCGGACACGTTGAACAGCAGCATCATGGCGATGCCGGCCGTGGCCGCGGGCAGGGCGTGGGTGGCCAGCGCGGCGACGGCGATGTCGATGCAGACGCTGGCGAAGACCGTGACCGTCAGCCAACGGACGTTGCGGCCGATGAAGAAGAACAGCAGCGCCAGCACCAGATAGCCGATGGTGACCGCGGTGCCCAGTTCCGGGTGGCGCGCTTCGCCCAGCACCTCGCCCAGGGGACTGAACAGCAGGCCCGCCAGGATCCCGGCCTCCAGCAGCCGGTACAGCGCGAAGAAGTACAGCTCCCGGCGTGGAACCGACTCGATGCGCGACATGATCGACTGGGCGTGGCGCAAACTCGTACTTCCCCGGTAACGAGGCCGACAGTATAGGCACGCTGAGGGCGGTCCGCCCCGGACGGGCCCTTTCCCACCAAAGACTTAGACGCCGGGTTTTGCGCCGCCCGTCCCCGTCGGCGACAATAGGGGGCTCGTCCGCGCCGCCGCCCCCGTGGCCCCGGCCGTGGGCGGTGTCTTCTGTTCCCTACCCACGGTGACGCATGAATTTCCACGAATACCAGGCAAAACAACTGTTTGCCGAATATGGCATCGCAGTTCCGGCCGGCCGCGTCGCGCGCACGCCGGAAGAAGCGGTCGAAGCCGCGAAGTCCATCCCGGGCGACCTCTGGGTGGTGAAAGCCCAGATCCACGCCGGCGGCCGCGGCAAGGCCGGCGGCGTCAAGCTGGCCAAGACGCTGGACGAAGTGAAGCAGTACGCCGCCGCGATGCTGGGCACCCGCATGGCGACCTACCAGTCGGCCGGCGTGGCCCTGCCCATCGACGCCGTGCTGATCTCCGAAGGCACCGATATCGCCAAGGAGCTGTACCTGTCCGTGCTGGTCGACCGCGCCACCAAGGCCGTCACCTTCATCACCTCGTCCGAGGGCGGCGTGGAGATCGAGAAGGTCGCCGCCGAGACCCCGGAACTGATCCACCAGCTGGACGTGAACTTCGTCCAGGGCCTGCAGCCCTACCAGTGCCGCGAGATCGGCTTCAAGCTGGGCCTGAACGCCAAGCAGGTCAACCAGCTGACCAAGATCATGCTGGGCCTGTACAAGCTGTTCAACGAGAAGGACCTGGCCCTGGTCGAACTGAACCCGCTGGCCATCCTCACCAACGGCGACCTGGCCGTGCTGGACGGCAAGGTCAACTCCGACGACAACGCCAGCTTCCGCCACCCCGACCTGGTCGCCATGCGCGACAAGGCGCAGGAGGACGAGACCGAGGTGCTGGCCAGCGAGCACGACCTCAACTACGTGACCATGGACGGCGACATCGGCTGTATGGTCAACGGCGCCGGCCTGGCCATGGCCACCATGGACGTGATCAAGCTCAACGGCGGCGAGCCGGCGAACTTCCTGGACGTGGGCGGCGGCGCCACCAAGGAGCGGGTGACCACGGCGTTCAAGCTGATCCTGTCCAGCGACAAGGTGAAGGCGATCTTCGTCAACATCTTCGGCGGCATCGTCCGCTGCGACATGATCGCCGAGGGCATCATCGCCGCGGTGAAGGACGTGGGCGTCAAGGTGCCGGTGATCGTGCGCCTGGAAGGCACCAACGTGGAAGCCGGCAAGGCACTGCTGCGCGATTCCGGCCTGGCCATCATCCCGGCCGACGACATCAACGACGGCGCCAAGAAGTCGGTCGCGGCGGTCGCCGCCTGACCTGTTGATTTCCTTCTCCCGCTTGCGGGAGAAGGTGCCCGAAGGGCGGATGAGGGCGCTTTCGAAAGCAGACCCTCACCCCAACCCCTCTCCCGCAAGCGGGAGAGGGGCCCAAACACCAAGGATTTTCAAATGAGCGTTTTGGTCAACAAGAACACGAAGGTCATCGTGCAGGGCTTCACCGGCCAGCAGGGCACCTTCCACGCCACCCAGATGGTGGAATACGGCACCCAGGTGGTCGGCGGCGTGACCCCCGGCAAGGGCGGCACCACCCATATCGAACTGCCGGTGTTCAACACCGTGCGCGAAGCGGTCGAAGCCACCGGCGCCGACGCCTCGGTCATCTACGTGCCGCCGCCGTTCGCGGCCGACGCCATCCTGGAAGCGGCCGACGCCGGCATCAAGGTCATCGTCGCCATCACCGAGGGCATCCCGGTGCTGGACATGCTGCGGGTCAAGAACACGCTGAAGGGCTACCCGGGCGTCACCCTGATCGGCCCCAACTGCCCCGGCATCATCACCCCGGGCGAGTGCAAGATCGGCATCATGCCGGGCCACATCCACAAGCCGGGCAAGATCGGCATCGTCTCGCGCTCCGGCACGCTGACCTACGAAGCGGTCAAGCAGACCACCGACGTGGGCCTGGGCCAGAGCACCTGCATCGGCATCGGCGGCGACCCGATCAACGGCCTGAACTTCGTCGAAGCGCTGACCCTGTTCAACAACGACCCGCAGACCGAAGGCATCATCATGGTCGGCGAGATCGGCGGCAGCGCCGAGGAAGAAGGCGCCGAGTACATCGCCAAGCACGTCAAGAAGCCGGTGGTCGGCTTCATCGCCGGCGCCTCGGCCCCGGCCGGCAAGCGCATGGGCCACGCCGGCGCGATCGCCAGCGGCGGCAAGGGCACCGCGGAAGGCAAGTTCGCCGCGATGGAAGCGGCGGGCGTCACCACGGTGCGTTCCCCGGGCGACCTGGGCGCGGCGATCGCGGCGCGGTTGAAGTAAGCCTCGTTCTAGTCAGGCATGCAGAAAGCCGCCTTCGGGCGGCTTTTTGTTTGGGCGCAAGCGCGAAAGGCGCCCTCATCCGCCCTTCGGGCACCTTCTCCCGCAAGCGGGAGAAGGGTTTCATCCGGCGATATCGCGATCGAACCGAACACGGCGCCGATACGGCGCCGGGCCTGATGCCCGCGATTTCCTTTTCGCACGATAAAGTTGGTAGGGAACCCCTCTCCCGCTTGCGGGAGAGGGGCAGGGGTGAGGGTGCGTGGGGAGATGCCGACAGCTGCGTGCGGGCTTTACCGATGGAAGCGTTTGACCCACAGCCGGACACTCGGCCATCGGGAAATCCTGAGATGATCCATGCGTCAAGGACAAAAGACGGGTGCGGCGCGACGGCTTCGCCGGGAGGCGACGGATGCCGAGCGGCTGCTATGGCATCGCCTGCGCAATCGCACGCTGTCCGGCTTGAAGTTCCGACGACAGGTCCCGGTTGGCCCTTACGTCGTTGACTTTCTTTGTATCGAGTACCGCCTCGTCGTTGAGGCCGATGGCGGCCAGCATGCTGAACCCGGCATGGATGCTTCGCGCGACGCCTTCTTGCGGTCGAAAGGCTTCCGCGTCCTGCGCTTCTGGAATAATGACATCCTGATGCGGCTGGATGTGGTCTGCGAAACCATTCTCCTGGCAGCGTATCGTCCTCCATTGTTCCTCCCCCCATGCCCGGGGGAAGGGGCAGAACCAGAAGGCTGACATGTCCCAGACCCTCCGCATTGCGATGGCCCAGTTCGACTTCCCGGTCGGGGCGGTGGAAGAGAACGCCGGGAACATCATCCGTATGATCGCCGAAGCGCGCGACGAGTACGGCGCCGACGTGGTGCTGTTCCCGGAGCTGGCGATCAGCGGTTATCCGCCGGAGGACCTGCTGCTGCGGCCGCGCTTCCTGGCCGACTGCGAGACCGCGTTGGGCGAAGTGGCGGCCACCACGCACGGCATCGTCGCGGTGGTGGGCTGGCCGCAGAGCGCCGGCAGCGTGGTCTACAACGCCGCCAGCGTGCTGCGCGAAGGCGCCATCGAGACCACCTACCGCAAGCGCGAACTGCCCAACTACGCGGTGTTCGACGAGCGCCGCTACTTCGACGTCGATCCCGACGGCGGCGCCTGCACCTTCGAGGTGAAGGGCGCGACGCTGGGACTGATCATCTGCGAGGACCTGTGGTTCCCGGAACCGCTGGCCGAGACCGCCGAGGCGGGCGCGGTGATGACGCTGGTGCCGAACGCTTCCCCCTTCGACCGCGACAAGCACGCCGAGCGCGACGCGTTGCTGGCCGAGCGTACGCGCGACACCGGCATGGCGCTGGCCTACCTCAACGTGGTGGGTGGGCAGGATGCGGTGGTGTTCGACGGCGCCTCGGTGGTGGCCGACGGCGACGGCACGGTGCATCCGGCGGCGGCGGCGTTCACCGACCAGTGGCTGGTCGTCGATTTCGACGTGCAGGCGCGGCGCTTCAGTCCGGTCGTGTGGATGGACGACGGCGACGAGAGCCGCGACGCGCTGGCCTGGCGCGCCATCGTGCGCGGGGTGCGCGACTATTGCGGCAAGAACGGTTTTTCGAAGGTCTGGCTGGGCCTGTCCGGCGGCATCGACTCGTCGCTGGTGCTGGCGCTGGCGGTGGATGCGCTGGGCGCGGGCAACGTCACCGCAGTGCGGCTGCCGTCGCGCTACACCGCCGAGTTGTCCAACGACCTGGCGCGGGAGCAGTGCGAAGCGCTGGGCGTGCGGCTGGAGACCGTTTCCATCGAAGCGCCGTTCAAGGGCTTCCTGGAGGCGCTGGGGCCGCTGTTCGGCGATCGCCCGGTGGATGCCGCCGAGGAGAACCTGCAGTCGCGCAGCCGCGGCATCGTCATGATGGCGTTGAGCAACAAGTTCGGCGGCCTGCTGCTGACCACCGGCAACAAGAGCGAGTACGCGGTCGGCTACACCACCATCTACGGCGACATGTGCGGCGGCTATGCGCCGATCAAGGACCTGTACAAGACCGAGGTATTCTCGCTCGCGCGCTGGCGCAACACGGTGGGCGGCGCGCCGGTGATCCCCCCGGCGGTGATCGACCGCCCGCCGTCGGCGGAGTTGCGCGAGAACCAGAAGGACCAGGATTCGCTGCCGCCGTACGACGTGCTGGACGCCATCCTGTTCCGCTACGTGGACCAGGAGCAGTCGCGCGACGAGATCGTCGCCGCCGGGTTCGATGCGGCCACGGTGGACCGCATGCTGAGGCTGGTGCGCATCAACGAGTGGAAGCGCCACCAGGCCGCGCCCGGCCCCAAGGTGTCGCGCCGCGCCTTCGGCCGCGAACGGCGCTACCCGATCACCAACAAATACGCCCTGTAGGGTGCGCCCTGGCGCACCGCTGCCCGATGCGTCGTCTGTCCTGTGGGAGCGCCCCATGTGGGAGCGACGTGAGTCGCGACGGACGAAGTACTAAGTCGCGACTCACGTCGCTCCCACGGGGACTTGCTGGTGCGCCGGGGCGCACCCTACGAAAAAAGGGCCTTTCGGCCCTTTTTTCGTGATGCGCGGAGGTCGCGCAATCAATCGTCGTTGCGGCGTTCCACGGTGTTGATGGACTTCTCGCCGGCGAACGGGTTCAGCTTGCGCACCATCCACGGGTAGTCCGGCCACTTGCCGGCCAGCCAGGGGTGCCGCGGGTCGTTGAGTTCCAGCACGCGCCTGGCGTCGGCGGCCAGCGCCTGGTTGTCCAGGCGGGTGTAGGCCTCGGCCAGCACGGCCACCGCGTCGTACTGGTAGGCGCTCTGCGGGTAGGTTTCCAGCAGGTAGCGGGCGCGGCTGGCGGCCGACACCCAGGCGTGGCGGCGCAGGTAGTAGATGGCCGTGTCCAGTTCGTGCAGGGCGAACTGGTCGCGCAGCGCGACCATGCGCAGGCGCGCGTCGGCGGCGTAGCGGCTGTTCGGGTAGCGCTCGGCGACGATGTTCAGGTCGCTGTAGCCCTGCATCGGCGTGGCCAGGTCGCGGCGGCTGGCGTCCAGGCGCCAGACCTTCTGCAGGAACACCGTGTCGCGGTTGGAATTGGCCAGGCCGCGCAGGTAGTACATGTAGGGGATGTTGCGATGGGTCGGGTAGGTGCGGATGAAGCGGTCCACGGTGGACACGGCGTCGTCCAGCTTGCCGGACTTGTACTCGGCATACGCGGTTTCCATCAGCGCCTGCTCGGTGTACGGGCCGTACGGGTACTGCGCGATCAACTGGCGGAAGCGGAGCCGGCCACGGTCCCAGTTGCCGTTCATCATCGACTGGTGGGCCTCTTCGTACATGACCTCCACCGGCTGGTTCTCCGGGGCTTCCTTCTTCTTGAAGATCTTGCCGCAGCCGGTGCCGGTGCCGGTGACGGCGATGGCCAGCATCAGGGCGACGATCCGGGCCGAGGCGGGAATGCGGGGGAAGCGGGAAAAGGCACGCTGGGTCATGGGCTGGCGGCAGGCCGCGGCAAGGAAACAGGGTGTCGATGATAGCCTAGGCGCTGCTTCCGCCATGAATATTCGGCCAACATGCCCGTTCCGATGGGCCCCGCCGCCGTCCCGACCGCATGACCGACCCCGATTCTCCCGACGTTCCCCGTACCGCCCGGGTGCCCGATACCGCCTCCGGCCGGCGCTTCGACGCCGTGCTGGCGGAGCTTTTCCCCGAGTTCTCCCGCTCGCGCCTGGCCGAATGGATCAAGTCCGGCAATGCGCTGCTGGACGGCCAGGCGGTCAGGCCGCGCGACCCGGTGCGCGGCGGCGAGACCGCCAGCCTGGACGTGGTGCTGGAAACCCAGACCCACGCGCTGCCTGAAGACATCCCGCTGGACGTGCTGTACGAGGACGAGCACGTGTTCGTGCTGGACAAGCCCGCCGGGCTGGTGGTCCACCCCGGCGCCGGCAATCCCACCGGCACGCTGGTCAACGCGCTGCTGTTCCGCGATCCATCGCTGGAGACGCTGCCGCGCGCCGGCATCGTGCATCGCCTCGACAAGGACACGTCCGGGGTGATGGTGGTGGCGCGCACGCTGCCGGCGCATACCTCGCTGGTGGCCCAGTTGGCCTCGCGCGACGTGCACCGCCAGTATCTGGCCGTGGTGGTCGGGGCGATGGTGTCCGGCGGCACCGCCAATGCGCCGATCGACCGCCATCCGCGCGACCGCCTGAAGATGGCCGTGCGCGACGACGGCCGCGATGCGGTCACCCATTACCGGCTGCGCGAGCGCTTCCGCGCGCATACGGCGCTGGAATGCCGGCTGGAAACCGGCCGCACGCACCAGATCCGCGTGCACATGGCCCATATCAAGTACCCCATCGTCGGCGATCCGCTGTACGGCGGTCCGCTGAGGCTGCCCAAGGGCGCCAGCGAGGAACTGATCGCGGCGCTGCGCGGCTTCAAGCGCCAGGCCCTGCACGCCGAGACGCTGGAGTTCGCTCATCCGGCCACCGGCGAACCGGTCCGCGTCACCGCGCCGGTGCCGGCGGACATGGTCGCGCTGATGGCGGCCCTGCGCGCGGACAGCCAGGCGCAGCGGCAGTGAGCGAAGCGGCGATCCGGGCCGACTGGCCGGCGCCGCCCGGGGTGCATGCGTTCACCACGCTGCGGTACGGCGCGGGCATGTCGCAGCCTCCATTCGACAGCTTCAACCTGGGCAACTGCCGTTCGGCCGAGGGCGACGATCCTGCCGTGGTCGGGCGCAACCGCGCCGAACTGGCGCCGCGCTTCGCGCTGCCGTCGTCGCCGCACTGGCTGAGGCAGGTGCACGGCACGGACGTGGTGCGTTTCGACGGGCCGCCCGCAGTGGAAGGCGATGAGCCGGAAGCCGATGCCTCGGCGACCTCGGTGGCGGGCGTGGTGCTGGCGATCCTCACCGCCGACTGCCTGCCGGTGGTGTTCGCCGCGAAGGACGGCAGCGAGGTCGGGGCCGCGCACGCCGGCTGGCCGGGATTGTCGAAAGGCATGCTGGAGGCGACGGTGGCGGCGATGCGCACGCCGCCGGCGCAGATGGTCGCCTGGATCGGTCCCGCCGCCGGGCCGCAACGCTACGAAGTCGGCGCGGACGTGTTCGACGTATTCGTCTCGCAGGACGCAGGCGCGGCATCCGCCTTCCGGCCCACCCGTCCCGGCCACTGGCTGGCCGACCTGCCGGCGCTCGCGCGCAGGCGCTTGACCGCATGCGGCCTGTCGCCTGCCGACATCCACGGCGGCGACCTGTGCACGATCGGCGATCCGGCGCGCTTCTTCTCGCACCGCCGCGATGGACGCACCGGCCGCATGGCGACCGTGGTCTGGAGACAGCCATAAGCGTGCCGCTGTTCGCCCGCGTGCTGGGCGCGGATTTCGATGCGCTGCCGCCCGCAGTGCAGCGTCTGCATCGGGCGCAGGGCATGCGACGCTACCACGGGGAAGTGGAGGTGCGGCGCGGGCACGGACCGCTGTCGCGCATACTCGCCGCGGCCACGCGACTGCCGCCCGCGGGCACGGGGCCCGCGCAGGTCGATATCCGGGCCGGCAGGGAGGAGGAACGCTGGACGCGCCGGATCGGCGGCCGTGCGATGCCGTCGCGCCTGTGGGAATCGCGCGGCTTGCTGTGCGAACGACTGGGACTCGCGCGCTTCGGTTTCCGCCTGCATGCGCAGGACGATGCGATCCTGTGGCGGGTGGCGCGCGTCAGCGTCTTCGGGATCCCGCTGCCCGCCGCTTGGTTCCGCGACGTCGTCGCCCGCGAGTCCGGACAGGACGGCCGCTACCATTTCGACGTGCGTGCGGCGATGCCGGTGGTCGGTCTGCTGGTGCATTACCGGGGATGGTTGCATGTCGAGTGAGGGTGTCATCTGCGCCCTTCTCTCCGTGTTCGGGGAGAAGAGCCCGCCCCGTACTGGATACGAGGTGCCAGGAGAATCTGTCCTGGATGTGATCCGGGGGCGGATGGGGAGCGCTTTTGTGCGGCTCACCGCAAAGCAGGTCGCATGTGCAGGAGCGCGGGATGTTGATGGCATTCGAAAACGGATGCCGTCCGGACTCCGTTCGCCCCTCACCCGCCTTCGGCACCCTCTCCCCGCAAGCGGGGAGAGGGGTGCTGGCTTGTACGGAACTTGGTTGCATGTCGAGTGACGGCGCGCGATCGCATGAGGGACCGGTCGTCGTCTTCGACGGCATCTGCGTGCTGTGCAACGGCTGGGTGCGGTTCCTGCTGAAGCATGATCGGCAGGGACGCTGTCGCTTCGCCGCGATGCAGACGGATGCCGGGCGCGAGTTGCTGGTCTCGCATGGACTGGACCCGGACGATCCGGTGTCGTTCCTGCTGGTGGAAGGCGGTCGTGCGTGGACGGATACCGATGCCATCCGCCGTGTGCTGACGGGGCTGGGCGGCGCCTGGAGACTCGCCGCGCTGTCGTCGCTCGTGCCGCGCTTCGTCCGCGATCCGCTGTATCGCCTGCTGGCGCGCAACCGCTATCGCGTGTTCGGCACCACGGCGTGCCATGTGCCGACGAAGGCGGAGCGGTCGCGATTTGTGGGTTGACTTTGTCTTGTAGGAGCGCCCTCGGGCGCGATGCTTTTTTTGACCACATGCAAGCGACAAGAGCATCGCGCCCGAGGGCGCTCCTACGATCATTTGTGGTCGGGCGCTGCCCAAGGTGGTGGTTCGGCCCCACGACGTGCCATGTACCGACGGAGGTGGAACGCCCGCGGTTCGTCGGTTGGCATGCCTGTAGGAGGGGCTTCAGCCCCGACTGCACCGCAATAGAGATGGGTGACGCACGATGACGAACGTGTTGACGCACGGTCGGATGGTGATCGGCTCTTCTGCACTCATGGGCCGCGGTCGGGGCTGAAGCCCCTCCTACAGGGGTATGGCCGGGAGAAATGCGGTGGTTCGCCATCCTGGCGCGTGGCGACGCGTTCATCGCCACGTTGTCTCATGGGTCCTTGCTGCGCGGTCTGATCGGTCGGGCGCCCCCCCAGGGTGCTGGCCAGCCTGCCTTGCCGTGGGTATGCGGTTGCCCGCGCGGTCCCGTGCCGCGAGCGCCCGCCCGATCAGTGGGGTGGTGTCCCGGTCGCCGCCGGGACACGGTAACGGAATCAGAAGCTGTAGCGGATCCTCGTGTAGTAGTAGGCGCCATTGCTGCCGATCGGCGACAGCACGTCGTACGGCAGGTTGCCGAAGTAGTAGATGTCCTCGTTGGACAGGTCGGGGTATTCGTCGGTGAGGTTCAGGCCGCCGATGGCGACGCTCCACTTCGGCGAGAAGCGGTATTCCACTTCCGCGTCCAACTGCCATTCCGCGCCATAGGTCTGCTCCGGCTCGAAGCCGCCGCCGAAGTTGAACACGCGCTTGGCGCTGCCGTGGCGGCTGACCCGGCCCAGCAGCGACCAGTCGCTGTTGTCCCAGCGGGCGGTGAAGATGCCGCGGGTGCGCGGGGCGGCGTCGGTCAGCGTGTTGCTTTCCTCGATGCCGAACAGCACGTAGTCCGGGTCGATCGCCAGCAGCGCGTCCGGGGTGGCGGTGATGCGCTTCAGTTCCGTCTTCGCGTAGCTGTAGGCGCCGGTCAGCAACAGGTCGCCGTCGCCCAGCGCCTGCCGCCAGTTGGCGACCAGCTCGGCGCCTTCGGTGCGGGTGTCGGCGGCGTTGATGAAGAAGTTGACGCTCTGCACGCCCGGCACGCCGAAGTTGTCCAGCACGTAGTCGGTCAGCGCGTCGCCGCTGATGCGCTCGGTCAGCGCCACGCGGTCGTCGATGTCGATGCGGAACACGTCCAGCGACAGATCGAAGTGCTCGCCGATCCGGCTGGTGAAGCCGACGCTGAGGTTCAGCGCCTTTTCCGGGTCCAGGTCGCGCGCGCCCAGCGCGCGGGCGATGGGATTGTTGACCGACAGCAGCCGGCCCTGCAGCAGTTGGCCGGAGGCGTCGTAGCCGGTGGAGGTGGACTCGAAGCCGATCTGGCTGAGCGACGGCGCGCGGAAGTTGTTCGACACCGAGCCGCGCAGCGCGAACGCGGGCGCGAACTCGTAGCGCGCGGCCAGCTTGCCGGTCAGCTCGCCGCCGAAGTCGTCGTAGTGCTCGTAACGCGCCGCGATGTCGGTGGTGAACCTGTCGCCCCACTGGCTGCTGAGGCTGGCGTACACGCTGGACACGTCGCGGTCCAGGTCGGCGGTGTCCTGCGGGGTCAGGCCGCCGCCGGCCTGCGAACCGGTGGGGCGGTCGGTGTACGGGCCGGCCGCGTAGGACGCCGGATCGCCGGCGCCGGTCTCGAAGGTCTCGTGGCGGAATTCGACGCCGGTGGCGAAGGTGTGCGCGCCGAACACGCGGCTCAGGTCGACATTGAACAGCGTCTGCGCGGATTCGTAGTCGCCGGTCTTGAAGCGGGTCGGGCTGGCCGGACCCAGCGAGGCGTTGAGCGAATCGCGCAGGCGGTAGGTGAATTCGTTGCGGCCGTGGTTGAGGCTGGCGTCGTAGTCCCAGTCGCCCCACTGGCCGCGCACGCCGGCCACGCCGGCCAGGTCCAGGTTCTCGCCTTCGGAGATCGGGCGGTAGCCGTTCGGGTAGATCTCCTTCCAGTTCGCCTCGCCATCGGGGTAGCGGAAGTAGTTGGCGCCCTCGGTGTCGCTCTGGTGGTAAGTGCCGAACGCATAGAACTCGGCATTCTCGCCGACCGGCACGGCGGCGTTGAGCCAGGCGTTGAGATCCTTGGACGCGCCGTCGCCCAGCACGTAGTTGCGCTGGCCGGCCAGCGCCAGGTTGTCCGGCGTCTGTTCCTCGAAGAACGGGATCTGGTCGAAGCCGGCGCGATTGGTCGCCTCGCGCTGCTTGTACTCGAAGCCGACGCGGAAGAAGCCGTCCTGTCCGATGCGGCTGCCGACCTGGCCGCTGGCATAGGCCGTCTGGCCGTCGGTCACGGTGCGGCCGATCGGCTCCACGTCGGTGTGGTGGGCGCCGTAGCTGGCTTCCCACGCGCCGCCTTCCGGCGCGTCGTCGAGGATGACGTTGATCACGCCGGCCACCGCATCCGAACCGTACTGCGCGCCGGCACCGTCGCGCAGCACCTCGATGCGCTTGATCGCGCTGACCGGGATGGCGTTGAAGTCCACCGGCGTGTTGCCCTTGCCGATCTTGCTGTCGGTGTTGACCAGCGCGCTGGCGTGGCGGCGCTTGCCGTTGACCAGCACCAGCACCTGGTTGGGGCTCAGCCCGCGCAGCTGCGCGGCGCGCACGTGGTCGGCGCCGCCGGAGTTGGACTGGCGCGGGAAATTGAGCGACGGCAGCAGCGCCTGCAACGCGCTGCCCAGTTCGCCATTCAGTACGCCGGCTTGGCGGATGTCGTCGGCCGTCAGCACATCGATGGGCGAGGTGGATTCCAGTGCGGTGCGGTCGGTGGCACGGGTGCCGGTGACGATGACCGCGTCCAGGCGGGTGGCATTGCCGCCGGGCGCATCCTGCGCGAAGGCGGGAACGGCGAGGGCGAACGCGATGGCGATGCCGAGCGGCGCCACGGTGGGGCGGGACATGGGAACTCCTGTGGGCGGATACGGAAAAACGGAATGCGGACGACGCGGCCTGTACGACGGAAGCCGGGACTCAGCGGCAACGACAGCCGCAGCCGCCCGCTCGCCTGTCGGAGAGGGGAAAGGGAGTGCGGGTGGCTACGGGTCGCGCGGTCGGCATCGGGGCAATGAAATGGCGGCTGTTCTTGTCGTGGACCCGCGGCACGGTATCCGTCCGGGGCGACTGCAAACTTACACCGCATGCGCCCATGCACGGACAGGGCCGCCATGCCGGCATGACATGACGTCATTCCCAGCGGTTATTTCGATGGGCGATGATGTCGGCCGACAGTACGCGTCCCCGCTGGAGTCCCGCCATGCCGTTGAGAAGCCTGCCGTTGCGAAGTCTGTTGTTGTTCGTCGTGTTGGCCGTGGGCGGATGCGCCAGCGTGCGCCCGGCGGACGCGCCATCGGTCACCACGTCCTCGCTGCAGGGCGATGCCGCACGTCCGGCGCAGGCGCAGGGCTGGGTGCGCAGCGAGCTGTACTTCGGCGTGGGCGAGGAACGTTCGACAGAAGCGGCGGGACAATCCGATCGTCCGCAGGCCGAGCCGATCACCGAGGCGCAATGGCGAGCGTTCCTCGACCGGGAAGTGACGTCGCGCTTCCCCGACGGGCTGACCGTGTTCGACGCCTATGGCCAATGGCTGTTCCGCGGCGCGCAGGAACCGAACCGGCTGAAGACCAAGGTGCTGGTGATCCTGCACGAGGACACCCCGCAGCGCCGCGCCGACATCGAGGCGATCCGCCTGGCATGGAAGCAGGCCACCGGTCACCAGTCGGTGCTGTGGTCGCGGCAGGCGGTGGAGGTGTCGTTTTGAAGCAGGGATTAGGGATTCGGGATTGGGGATTCGCAGAAGCCAAGGATTGCATCACGCTATGGACACCCTAGGCTTTCCCGGAATCTCCAGCGAAGCCTCCTGACCCCGGACCCACCTCAATGCCCCACGAATCCCCAATCCCGAATCCCCAATCCCGGCAACGCTGGTTCGTCCCCGGCGATCTCAACGGCTTCTTCGGCCTGGTGGTGGACAACCTGTCCATCCTGGGCTTCATCTCGGCCGCGTTGATCGGCATCTTCCAGTTCCCCGCGGAGGTGGTGTTCACTCGCATGTTCCCCGGCACCGCGCTGGGCGTGCTGGTGGGCAACCTGATCTACACGTGGATGGCGCACCGGCTGGCGGCCAAGACCGGGCGCGACGACGTCACCGCGATGCCGTTGGGCCTGGACGCGCCCACCAGCATCGGCATGGCGCTGCTGGTGCTGGGACCGGCCTTCGTCGGCTTCAAGCAATCGGGCCTGGACGAACAGACGGCCGCCATCGCTACGTGGCAACTCGGCATGGCGTCGCTGGTGGTGATGGGCGTGCTGAAGCTGGTGTTGTCGTTCTTCGGCGATGCGGTCACGCGCGCGGTGCCGCGCGCGGGCCTGCTGGGTTCCATCGGCGGTGCGGCGCTGACGCTGCTCGGTTTCCTGCCGCTGATCGAGACGCTGCGCTCGCCGGTGGTGGGCTTCGTGACGTTTGGCCTGCTGCTGTACGTGCTGGTCGCCAAGGGCAAGCTACCGGTGAGGATCCCCGGCGTGCTGTTGGCCTTCATCGTCGGCACTGCGCTGTACTACGGCCTCGGCCTCGCGGGCCTGGGCGCGCCGGGGTTCAAGGTGCCCGAGGCGGTGCCGCTCAGCTTCACCCTGCCGCTGCCCACGCTGGGCTGGCTGGAAGGCTTGCCGTACACCGTGCCGTACCTGCCGCTGCTGCTGCCGTTCGGCCTGCTGATGGTGGTCGGCGGCATCAACGTCAGCGAAAGCGCGCGCGCGGCCGGCGACGACTACCGCACCCGCGACGTGCTGTTGGCCGAAGCCGTCTCCACGCTGGTCGCCGGTTTCTGTGGCGGCGTGGCGCAGACCACGCCGTACATCGGCCAGCCCGCATACAAGCACATGGGCGCGCGCAAGGGCTACACACTGCTGACCGGCCTGTTCATCGGCCTGGGCGGCGTGCTGGGCTACGTGTCGGGACTGGTGCAGTGGCTGCCGCTGGCGGTGCTGGCCCCGATCATCGTGTACGTGGGCTTGGACATCACCGTGCAGGCCTTCCACGAGACGCCGCGCAAGCATGCCATCGCGGTGGCGCTGGGCTTTCTGCCGTCGGTGGCGTACCTGCTGTGCATCAAGGTGGGCAATCCGGCCTGGATCGCACCGGACCGCTTCGCCGCGCTCTACAACGGTGTGGACGGGCATGGCATCCCGGACCTGGCCACCATCGTCACCTTGGGCAACGGCTTCATCATCACCGCGATGATCTGGACCACCGCGCTGGTGGCGATGATCGACGGGCGCACGGGCCGCGCCGTGGTGGCGCTGCTGCTGGGCGCGGTGCTGACGCTTTTCGGCTTCATCCACTCGGTCGATCCGCGCGGCGGCATCTACCTGCCGTGGGCGGTGGAAGGGCTGCCCAAGCTGATCCTGTGGCAGTTCTTCGGCGCCTACGCGGCGCTGGCGGCGGTGCTGGGGCTGCTGTCGCTGCAACGCAAACCGTAGGGTGCGCCCCGGCGCACCGCTCCTGTAGGAGGGATTGACCCGCCATTCGGCTGTCGAAAGCCAGCCCCGACCGAGTTGCCGGAATGGCGGGGGAGCGGACGAGCGTGCATAGGAGCGCTGCGGTCGTGCGTGCCTCCCCGTCGCGACTGACGTCGCTCCCACCGGAGTCTGTTGTAGGAGGGGCTTCAGCCCCGACAGGGAGATGCGTCGGGGCTGAAGCCCCTCCTACAGTTGGAACCCGCGCCATGCCGGGGCTGAATCCCCGTCTCGCCGCCCCTTGAAACACCTCGGCTCAACCGCATCTGGGTAGCATCGGCTGGCGTTCGCCGGCCCCCTTCTTTTCTGGGTACTGCCCCGAGGATTCCCCCGATGCGGATGGACAAACTGACGTCGCGTTTCCAGCAGGCGCTGGCCGATGCGCAGTCGCTGGCCGTGGGCCGCGACCACAACATGATCGAACCGGTCCACGTGCTGACCGCGCTGCTCGACCAGAGCGGCGGCAGCACGCGGCCGCTGCTGGCGCAGGCCGGCGTCAACATCCCCGTGCTGCGCGAACGGCTGGCCGAAGCGCTGGACAAGCTGCCGAAGGTCTCCGGCCAGGCCGGCAACCTGTCCATCGGCAACGACCTGGCGCGCCTGCTCAACGTCACCGACAAGCTGGCGCAGGAGAACGGCGACACCTACATCGCCAGCGAGTGGTTCTTGCTGGCGTTGCTGGACGACACGGGCGCGGCCGGGCAGGAACTGAAATCCAGCGGCGCCGACAAGCAGAAGCTGCGCGCCGCCATCGACAAGCTGCGCGGGGGCGAGAAAGTGCAATCCGACAATGCCGAAGACCAGCGCCAGGCGCTGGAGAAGTACACCATCGACCTCACCGAGCGCGCCGAGTCCGGCAAGCTGGACCCGGTGATCGGCCGCGACGAGGAAATCCGCCGCACCATCCAGGTATTGCAGCGCCGCACCAAGAACAACCCGGTGCTGATCGGCGAACCCGGTGTGGGCAAGACCGCCATCGTCGAAGGGCTGGCGCAGCGCATCGTCAACGGCGAGGTGCCCGAGGGCCTGCGCGGCAAGCGCGTGCTGAGCCTGGACATGGGCGCGCTGATCGCCGGCGCCAAGTTCCGTGGCGAGTTCGAGGAACGCCTGAAGGCGGTGCTCAACGATCTGTCGAAGAACGAGGGCCAGATCATCCTGTTCATCGACGAACTGCACACCATGGTCGGCGCCGGCAAGGCCGAGGGCTCCATGGACGCGGGCAACATGCTGAAGCCGGCGCTGGCGCGCGGCGAACTGCACTGCATCGGCGCGACCACGCTGGACGAATACCGCAAGTACGTGGAGAAGGACGCCGCGCTGGAGCGCCGCTTCCAGAAGGTGTTCGTGGGCGAGCCCAGCGTCGAGGACACCATCGCCATCCTGCGCGGCCTGAAGGAGAAATACGCCGTGCACCACGGCGTGGAGATCACCGACCCCGCCATCGTCGCCGCCGCCACGCTCAGCCACCGCTACATCGCCGACCGCCAGCTGCCGGACAAGGCCATCGACCTGATGGACGAGGCGGCCAGCCGCATCCGCATGGAGATCGACTCCAAGCCGGAGGAGATGGACCGCATGGAGCGCCGGCTGATCCAGCTGAAGATCCAGCGCGAAGCCTTGAAGAAGGAAAAGGACGCGCAGTCCAGGCAGCGCCTGGCCGACCTGGAAGCCGAGATCGAGACCTTGCAGCGCGAGTTCAACGACCTGGAGGAGATCTGGAAGGCCGAGAAGGCCACGCTGACCGGCGCGACGAAGATCAAGGAGCAGATCGAACGCGCCAAGCTGGAACTGGAGGCCGCGCAGCGCAAGCAGGACTACGCACGCATGAGCGAGCTGCAGTACGGCCAGATCCCGGCGCTGGAGAAGCAGCTGGCCGCCGCGCAGGAAGCGGAGCAGAAGGGCTTCCGGCTGTTGCAGGACAAGGTGACCGACGAGGAGATCGCCGAAGTCGTTTCGCGCTGGACCGGCATCCCGGTCAGCAAGATGCTGGAAGGCGAGCGCGAGAAGCTGCTGAAGATGGAGGACGCGCTGCGCGGCCGGGTGATCGGCCAGGAAGAGGCGATCAAGGTCGTCTCCGACGCCGTGCGTCGTTCGCGCGCCGGCCTGTCCGATCCGAATCGGCCGAGCGGCTCGTTCCTGTTCCTCGGCCCCACCGGCGTCGGCAAGACCGAACTGTGCAAGGCGCTGGCCGAGTTCCTGTTCGACAGCAGCGACGCGATGGTGCGCATCGACATGAGCGAGTTCATGGAGAAGCACGCGGTCAGCCGCCTGATCGGCGCGCCCCCGGGCTACGTGGGCTACGAGGAAGGCGGCTATCTGACCGAGGCCGTGCGCCGTCGCCCGTACAGCGTGATCCTGCTGGACGAGGTGGAGAAGGCGCATCCGGACGTGTTCAACATCCTGTTGCAGGTGCTGGACGACGGTCGCCTGACCGACGGCCAGGGCCGCACGGTGGACTTCCGCAACACGGTGATCGTGATGACGTCCAACCTCGGTTCCAGCCTGATCCAGGAGCTGTCGGGGGACACGGCAGAGAGCTATACGCAGATGAAGGCCGCGGTGATGGGCGTGGTGCAGGCGCACTTCCGCCCGGAATTCATCAACCGGCTGGACGACATCGTGGTGTTCCATCCGCTGGACAAGGCGCAGATCCGCGAGATCGCGCGCATCCAGACCCGCTACCTGGCCAAGCGCCTGGCCGAACGCCAGATCGCACTGGAACTGGACGACTCGGCGTTGATGCTGCTGGGCAACGTGGGCTTCGACCCGGTGTACGGCGCGCGGCCGCTGAAGCGCGCGATCCAGGCGCAACTGGAAAACCCGCTGGCGCAGAAGATCCTGTCCGGCGAGTTCGGTGCGGGCGACACCGTGCGCGTGCGGGCCGAAGGCGGCCATCTGCAGTTCGAGCGGTTGCCGGCCCGAGCGTGAGCCGGCCCGGACCCGGCCTGCACGGCCGGGCCGGGTGCCGTCGTGGATGCCTGCTCCGGGGATTTGCGAAAGCCGGTTCACGGCCCTGGGCAAACCCATGCAGGCAACGGCGTGGTGCTAGCATCCGGCGCGCAGGGGAACGCTTCCATCCGGGAGGGCAATGCCATGTTCCAGCGCGCCATGTTCGTGGTTTCGTCGTATCTGCTGTCCTGTGCCGCCGTGCCTGCCGCCGCGCAGGCCACGGTGGAATGCCATTCCATCCACTACCAGTACAACGAATGCTGGGCCGGCCAACTGCAGGCGCCGCAACTGGTGCACCAGATTTCCGGCAGCGCCTGCATCGTCAACCGCAGTTGGGGATTCAACCGGCGCAGCGGCTACGTCTGGGTGGCGCAGGGGTGCTCGGCGGTGTTCGCCGACGTCCGCGGCTACCACCACGGCCGCGGCGATACCTGGGACGACGATGCGCGTGGTTACTCCGGGCATGGCCACGATACCGGCGCGCTGGTGGCCGGCGCGGTGCTGGGCGCGATCATCGCGGGCGCGGCCGAGGACAAGGACCGCCGCCACACCACCAGCAACATCGACTACGATCGTCCGCCCGCCTACAGCGGCTGCCACGGCATCGGCTGCAAGGTGGACAATCCGGATGCCAGGCGCGACAGCAGCCAGGACATCGATCCGCGTCCATCATTCGATCGCCAGGGCAACCCCAACTTCGATACGCACGGCAACTGGCAGGGTTGCCATGGCGCAGGTTGCCTGGTCGATCCGCCCGACGACGGCAACCGTTGAAGTCGACGCTAGGACTGGCTGCGGCGCGGCGTCAGACCGCGCTGCGCTGCGGCCGGTACGGGGGCGTGGACATCACCATCTCCGCCAGCGAGAACGCCAGTTCGCGCTCGGCCAGCACCGCGCCATCGGCGCCGTGTTCCAGCAGGTGCTTCACCTCGCCTTCGCTGTGCGCGCGCGCCAGCAGCGTCAGCGAGGGATTGATCGCACGCAGCTTGGCCAGCGCCTCGCCGGCCTCCAGCGGCTGCGGGATCGCCAGCACGGCGATCTTGGCCCGCTCGGGATGCGCTTCGGCCAGCACTTTGTCCGCCGCCGCGCTGCCGCGGATGGCGGGGATGCCGGCGGCATGCGCGCGCGCCACGTGGTCGCCGTTGTCGTCGATGACGATCAGCGGCACGCCGCGCTCGCGCAGCACGCGCGCCAGTTCGCTGCCCACGCGGCCGTAGCCGATGATGATGGCGTGGTCGGTGATGTCCAGCGACGGGCCCGGCGGCGGTTCCGGCACCACGGGCGCGGGGGCCAGTGCTTCCTGCTTCTTCTGCCAGCGATCCAGCCAGGAGAACAGGAACGGATTGGCGATGATCGACAGCAGCGCGCCGGCCAGGATCAGGTCGCGTCCTTCCGGCGGCAGGATCTTCAGCGACACGCCCAGCGCGGCCAGGATGAAGGAGAACTCGCCGATCTGCGCCAGGCTGACCGAGATGGTCAGCGCCGTGCCGGTAGGGTGCTTGAACATCCGCACGATGAAGAATGCGGCCAGCGACTTGCCCACCACGATGATCATCAGCGTGGCCAGCACCTGCCAGGGATGCTTGACCAGGATGGCGGGGTCGAACAGCATGCCCACCGAAACGAAGAACAGCACCGCGAACGCGTCGCGCAGCGGCAGCGAATCGTTGGCGGCCTTGTGGCTCAGTTCCGATTCGTTGAGCAGCATGCCGGCGAAGAACGCGCCCAGCGCGAACGACACCCCGAACAGCGTCGCCGAGCCGAACGCCACGCCCAGCGCGATGGCCAGCACCGACAGCGTGAACAGTTCGCGCGAGCCGGTGGCGGCGATCTTCTCCAGCGTCCACGGGATCACCCGGCGGCCGACCAGCAGCATGAAGGCCACGAACGCGCCCAGCTTCACCAGCGTCCAGGCGATCGCCGCCGCGAAGGTGCCGAAGCTGGCGGGCTGGCCGCCCTCGTTGGGGCCGAAGGTCTCGGCCAGCACCGGCAGCAGCACCAGCGCCAGCACCATGGCCAGGTCCTCCACGATCAGCCAGCCCACCGCGATGCGGCCGCGCATGGTGTCCAGCAGGCGCCGGTCCTCCATCGCGCGCAGCAGCACCACCGTGCTGGCCACCGATAGCGCCAGGCCGAACACGAAGCCGTTCAGCGGCGTCCAGCCCAGGCCCCAGGCCAGCGACCAGCCCAGCGCCGTGGCCACCGCGATCTGCACGATGGCGCCGGGGATGGCGATGGCCTTGACCTCCAGCAGGTCCTCCAGCGAGAAGTGCAGGCCCACCCCGAACATCAGCAGCATCACGCCCAGTTCGGACAGCTGGTTGGCCAGTTCCTGGTCGGCGACGAAGCCGGGAGTGAACGGACCGACGAAGATGCCCGCCAGCAGGTAGCCGACCAGCGGCGACAGGCGCAGCTTGTTGGCCAGCGCGCCCAGCACGAAGGCCAGGGCAAGGCCAACCGCGATGATGTTGATCAGGTCGGTGTCATGATGCATCGAGGGGAAGTGTTTCCTGTGCGTGAAGGGTGAGTTTCGCTGATCGGGCCGGTATGCCGCAAATGCAAGCTGAGCGGGGGATTCATCCTTCGAGGGATCCAGCGCCGTCGTCGCGGGGCCGCGGTCGCGCCGGGGACAGGAAAGCCGTCCGGATTCGAGTGAGGGATTTGCTTCTCCCCGCCTGCGGGGACGAGGTGCCGATGAGCCCGCCCCCGCAGGCGGGGGAAGTAAGCGATCGGCCGCCATGTCCGTGCCGGATGAGGGGCGACGGAGCCAGTCGACGTGATGTTCGTGATGATGGATCGCGTGCGGGAAGGCGAAGGTGCTGGAATCCCGCACTCGATGATGCTTCATGCGCCGAGTCGCAGCGGCGCCGTCGGCCCCTCACCGGCCTTCGGCCCCCTCTCCCCGCAAGCGGGGAGAGGGATACGGCTCCCGCTCGCCCCCACAAAATTCCGGATACCGAAAAAAACGCCCCGCGATGCGGGGCGTCGGAAGCGTGGCCGGCGATGGAAACTACCACTTGTAGGACACGTTGGCGTACACGAATGCGCCGTTGAAGCCGAACGGCGAGCTGGAGCTGTAGGCGAACTGCCCGGAGGTCGAGTTGGGGAAGATCACCTCGTCCGGGTATTCGTTGAGCACGTTGTCGCCACCCAGCGTGAATGCCCAGTTGTTCAGCGTGTACGTCGCGGCGAGGTCGAGCGTCCACTCCGGATCGAAGGTCTGGTCGTTGGCCGCGGTGCTGCCGAAGACCGTGAACTCGCCGTAGCGGGTCGCCGTCGCCGACAGCTCGAACGCGCCCACGTTCCAGCTGCCGCCAAGGAAGAACTTGTCGCGCGGGGAGCCCTTCTCGAACCGGCCGATCTCGATCCGGTCGAAACGCACGGCCGTCGGGTCGATGGCTTCCAGCACGGCCGGGTTGCCCGCCACCCGGTCGATCGTGGTCTTGTTGTAGTTGTATCCGGCAGTCAGGTCCAGGCTGCTGCCCGGCAGGTTCCACGTGTAGGTGCCGACGATGTCGACACCTTCGGTGGTGGTGTCGATGGCGTTGGTGAAGTAACGGCCGCCGCCGACGTCCGGGAAGCCGTTGGCATTCAGGTAGTCGCGCACCGGCGTGCTGGTGAGGTTGGAGGACAGGGTGATCCGGTCGTCGACCTTGATCTGGTAGGCATCGATGGTGATGTAGAGGTTGTCCACCGGCTGCAGCACCAGGCCGAGGCTGAGATTGGTCGATTCCTCGGCCTTCAGCGGCTCGGCGCCCAGGGCGATGGCCGCGGGATGGTCCACGCGGAACGTCGCGATGTCGAAGGGAAGGGTGCCCAGGGGCGTGTTGATGAAGTTGGTGGAGACCGCCTGGTAGTTCTGCTGCTGCAGCGCCGGCGCGTGGAAACCGGTGGCGGCCGTCCCGCGCAGCGCCACCTTGTCGTTGAATTCGTAGCGTGCGGTGATCTTGCCCGTGGAGGTGGTGCCGAAGTCGCTGTAGTCCTCGTAGCGGCCCGCCAGGCCCAGGGTGAACTTCTCGGTGACGTTGCCTTCCAGCCCCGCGTAGAACGACAGGCTGTTGCGGTCGTAGGAGCCGCTGTAGGCCGGGGTGAACCCCGGGAAGACCTGCGAGCCGCTCGGGGCCGGCGAGCCATCCGGCAGCAACACGCCGCCGTTGACGTACGAACCGGGCTCGCCCGCCGACTGGATGAATTTCTCGCCGCGCCATTCGGCGCCGTAGGACAGGGTGACGGGATAGGCCAGGCCCCAGTCCAGTCCCTTGTTGAAGTCCAGGTTCAGGACGTGCTGCCTGTATTCCAGCGCGCCCGCGTAGAACGCGGTCGGCGAGGTCGGGCCGAGGCTGCGGTTGAGGGTGTTCTTGATGTCGAAGGTCAGTTCGTTGGAGCCGTAGGTGTAGCTCAGGTCGATGTTGGTGCCGCCGTCGGTGTAGGCCTTCAGGCCGAACACGAAGTTGTTGTCGGTGGACTCGTTGTCGATCTGCGGCAGGAAGCCGTCCGGATAGATTTCAGGGATGTTGCGCGAGTCGCCGGCCGGGCGGAAGAACCCGTTCGAGAGCACGTCGCGCTTGGTGTAGACGCCGTACGAATAGAAGGTCAGGTATTCGGCGAGCGCCAGTTCGCCGTTGTAGGAAAACGAACCGTGGTCGACTTCCGGATCGCCCTGGCGCTGCACGACCCTGCCCAGCGGCGCCGACGTGGCGGTGGGCGTGCCGATGAAGGGCCGCGCGCGGTCAGTCTGGTCCTGGTGGCCGCCCTGCGCCGCGAAGTGGATGGAACCGGCTTCGCCCAGCTTGAAGCCCGCGTCCGCCGACAGCTGGTACTGCTCGCCATCGCCTGCGCTGTACTGGCCGTACCTCGCCGACACGCCGCCGCCGCGATCGCTGCCCTTGAGCACGATGTTGATGACGCCGGCGATGGCGTCGGAGCCGTACTGCGCCGATGCGCCGTCGCGCAGCACTTCCACGCGCGCGATCGCGGCGATCGGGATGGTGTTGAGATCGACCGGCGCGGAGCCGCGGCCCTGGGTGCCGTTGACGTTGACCAGCGCGCCGCTGTGGTAGCGCTTGCCGTTGACCAGCACCAGCACGTGGTCCGGCGAGAGGCCGCGCAGTTGCGCCGGCCGCACGGCGTCGGTGCCGTCGGAGATGGCCGGGCGCGGGAAGTTCAGCGAAGGCAGGGCCCGCGACAGGGCGGTGGCCAGTTCGGTGGTGCCGGTGGACTCCAGCACGGCCGGCGTGATGATGTCGATGGGGGCGGTGGATTCGGCCACCGTGCGATCGGCCACGCGGGTACCGGTGACGATCAGGGTATCGAGGGTCTGGGCATCGGAGGGGCTGGCTTGCTGCGCGAAGGCGGTGGGCGCGGACAGCGCCAGGGCGACGGCGAAGGCGAGTGGCGAAGGCTTGCGGTTCATGGTGGCTCCAACGGGTGACGGGAAGGCGCGCGGTTCGGGGCTGCGACGTCAGACAGTTGCGGCTGAAATCATTTTTGTGCGGCGCACCATATCTTGATTACAGGGCGATGACATGGATGTCAATTAACTTTAGACAGACAGATTCCGCACGTTGCGCACGCAGGTCCGATGCGCGCGGCCGTCTTGCCGCCTTCCCCAGCGCGGGACGAAGGCCACCCCCGCGACCGAAATCCGGACACCAAAAAAAACGCCCCGCGATGCGGGGCGTCGATGCCGGTCCTGGACCCGGTTTACCACTTGTAACCGATGCGTCCGTACACGTAGGCGCCGTTGAAGCCGAACGGCGACTGGCTGCTGTACGGGAACTGCCCGCTGTTGGAATTCGGAAAGATCGTCCGGTCCGGGTACTCGTCCAGGAAATTGTCCGCGCCCAGCGTCAGCGTCCAGTTCTCGTCCGGACGGAAGCTGGCCGAGACGTCCAGCACCCACTTGGCGCCGTAGGTCTGGTCGTTGGCGGGGTTGCCGGTCTCGCTGACGCGCGAGGTGAACTCGCCGTAGCGGGTCGCGCCCAGGTTGAAGTCCCAGTGCGCCAGGTTCCAGGTGGCGGCCAGCGTGGCCTTGTCGCGCGGGTAGCCCTCCTCGATGCGGCCCTGCTCGTCGCGGCCGATGCGCCACAGATTGGCGCCCAGCGCGTCCAGCTCCGGCGGGTTGGGCGCGATGCGCTCGATCTCGGTCTTGTTGTAGTTGTAGCCGGCGGTCAGGTTGAGGCTGCTGTTGGCCAGCGGCACCGTGTACTGCGCGATCACGTCCACGCCGCGCGTGCGGGTGTCGGCGGCGTTGGTGAAGTAGCGTGCGCTGGTGACGCCGTTGACGCCCAGGCTGGCCAGCAGCGCCTGCGCCGCGGCGTTGTCGCCCAGCAGCAGGTTGGAGGACAGCACGATGCGGTCGTCGATGTCGATCTGGTAGGCGTCGATGGTGATGTACAGCCGGTCCACCGGCTGCAGCACCAGGCCCAGGCCGTAGGACAGCGAGGTTTCCGCGGTCAGCGGGTCCGCGCCGAGCGCCTGCGCGACCGCGCTGGTGGCGGGGAAGGTGCCCGACTCGAAGAAGCGGTCCACGCTGGCGTTGTACTGCGAGGTGACCACCTGGTAGTACTGCTGGGCCAGCGCCGGTGCGCGGAAGCCGCTGGCCACGGTCGCGCGCAGCGCGACCTTGTCGGTGAACGCGTAGCGCGCCGACAGCTTGCCGGAGGTTTCGCTGCCGAAGTCGGAGTAGTCCTCGTAGCGACCGGCGATGCCCGCGGAGAACTTCTCGGTGATGTCGGCCTCCAGGCCGGCATAGACGGCGTAGTTGTCGCGGTCCGAATGCACGGCGTTGGTCGGGGTGAAGCCGCCGAAGCCCTGCGCGCCGCCGTTGCTGTACGAATCCGGCGCGCCCGGCGACTGGTTCCATTTCTCCTGGCGGTATTCCGCGCCGAAGGACAGCGTGGCCGGATACGCCAGGCCCCAGTCGAGCGACTTGCTGATGTCGGCGTTCACCACGTTCTGGGTGTACTCCAGCGCGCCGTCGTAGAAGCGCGACGGACTGGTGGCGCCCAGGCTGTAGTTGATGCTGTTCTGCGTGTAGAAGCGCAGGTGGTTGTAGCCGTAGTTGTAGCTCACGTCCCACTTCCAGCCGCTTTCCGTGTCGCCCTTAACGCCGGCCACCAGCGAACGGTCCTGCGAAAGCTGGTTGATCTCCGGCACGTAGCCGTCCGGGTAGACCTGCGGCACGACCGGGTTGTGCCCGCGCGAACGGTAGAACGCGAACGAGGTGATGTCGCGGTTGCTGGCGATGGCCGTGGCGTAGGCGCTGACGTTGTCGCTGAAGTCGAAGCCGGCGTTGGCCGACACCGCGCCCGCGTCCACCTTGGGGTCGCCGTAGATGTAGGCGACTTCGCCGATGCCGGGATTGTTGCCCGTATGGGGGGCCGTGCCCTGGTAGGGGCCCGCGCGGTCGGTCTCGTCCTGCCGGGTCAACTGGCCCGCGACATGCACGAAGCCGCGGCCGCCGCCGAAGGACAGCCCGGTGTCGCCGGACAACTGGTACTGGCGGCCATCGCCGGCCGAGTACTGGCCCACGTCCACCGCCAGGCTGCCGCCTTCCCCTGCGCCTTTCAGCACGATGTTGACCACGCCGGCGATGGCGTCGGAGCCGTACTGCGCCGACGCGCCGTCGCGCAGCACTTCGACGCGCTCGATGGCCGAGACCGGAATCGCGTTGAGGTCCACCGCCGACGAACCGCGGCCGATGGTGCCGTTGACGTTGACCAGCGCCGAGATGTGGCGGCGCTTGCCGTTGACCAGCACCAGCACCTGGTCCGGCGAGAGGCCGCGCAGCTGCGCCGGGCGCACGCCGCTGGTGCCGTCGGTGATGGCCGGACGGGGGAAGTTGAGCGAGGGCAGGGCGCGCGCCAGCGCGGTCGCCAGTTCGGTGGTGCCGGTGGCCTGCAGGACCTCCGGCGTGATGATGTCGATGGGGGACTGGGATTCGGCCACGGTGCGGTCGCTGACGCGGGTGCCGGTGACGATCACCGTGTCCAGCGTGCTGGCCGTTCTGTCGGGGGCGTCCTGGGCGAAGGCGGGGATGGCGATCAGGACGGTGGCGATGGCCGAAGCCAGCGGGGAAATCTTGCGGAACATGCGGTACTCCAGGGACAGGGCAATGGCGGTGCTGGCGCCGACCCGTCGCCGGGTCGTGGACGGGCCGGATGCAGCACCGGGGGAGCCGGCCCTTTCCGCAGCACCAGCGTCAAATATTGGTTAAGCGATAGAATTACGTCGCAGGAATCCTGCTCATCTGCATATTCTTTCCAGTTATAAGACCCATAGATCGATGATTTCCTTCCGCAATTTCGCCCTGCGCAGGGGCGAACGCCTGTTGCTTTCCAATGTCGACCTGGCCCTGCACGCCGGTTATCGGGTCGGCGTGGTCGGGCGCAACGGCGCCGGCAAGTCCAGCCTGTTCGCCGCCGTGCGCGGCGAGCTGGAACCGGACAAAGGGGACGTCGACCTGCCCGGCAGGCTGCGCACGGCCAGCGTCGCCCAGGAAACCCCGTCGTTGCCGGATGCGGCCATCGATTTCGTGCTCGGCGGCGATGTCGAAGTCGCCGCCGCGCTGAAAACCGAGGCCGAGGCCAGCGCCGCCGAAGACTGGGATGCGGTCGCCGCCGCGCACCTGCGCATCGCCGAACTCAACGGCTACGACGCCGAAGCGCGCGCCGGCAAGCTGCTGCACGGCCTGGGCTTCCCGGCCGACACGCACAGCCGGCCGGTGTCCTCGTTCTCCGGCGGCTGGCGCGTGCGCCTGAACCTGGCGCGCGCGCTGATGACGCCCAGCGACCTGCTGCTGCTGGACGAACCGACCAACCACCTGGACCTGGACGCGGTGCTGTGGCTGGAACAGTGGCTGCTGAAGTATCCGGGCACGTTGCTGCTGATCTCGCACGACCGCGAATTCCTGGACAACGTGGCCACGCATACGCTGCATCTGCATGGCGGCGGCGCCAAGCTGTATACCGGCGGCTATACCGACTTCGAGCGCCAGCGCGCCGAGCAACTGCGCCAGCAGCAGATCGCGCACGAGAAGGAACAGGCCGAGCGCGCGCACCTGCAATCCTTCATCGACCGCTTCAAGGCCAAGGCCAGCAAGGCCAAGCAGGCGCAGAGCCGCATGAAGCGCCTGGCCAAGCTGGCCGGCACCGAGGCGGTGCGCGCCGAGCGCGAGTTCCGCATCGAGTTCGCCCAGCCCATGCGCCTGCCGCACTCGCTGATCCGCATCAACCACGGCGAAGCGGGGTATCCGCTTGATTCATCCCTTCCCCCGCTTGCGGGGGAAGGTGCCCGGGGGGCGGATGGGGGCAAGGCTCCGGATGCCGGCCCCCACCCCAACCCTCCCCCGCATGCGAGGGAGGGGGCCACCATCATCCTCCACGATGTCGGCTTCGGCCTGGAGGCGGGCGACCGCATCGGCCTGCTGGGTCCCAACGGCGCCGGCAAGTCCACGCTGGTGAAATCACTGGTGGGAGAACTGCCGCTGCTGGCCGGCGAACGCAGCGCGCATCCGGACCTGCGCATCGGCTACTTCGCGCAGCACACGGTCGAATCGCTGCACGAAGGGCAGTCGCCGATCGACCATTTCCGCGAGTTGTCGCCGGATTCGCCCACGCAGGCGTTCCGCGACTTCCTGGGCAAGTGGAATTTCCCCGGCGACCGCGCGTTCGAGGTGGTGGACGGGTTCTCCGGCGGCGAGCGCGCGCGCCTGGCGCTGGCGCTGATCGCCTGGCGCCAGCCCAACGTACTGCTGCTGGACGAACCCACCAACCACCTTGACCTGGAGATGCGCGAGGCGCTGGCCGAAGCGCTCAGCGATTTCGACGGCGCCATCGTCATGGTCAGCCACGACCGCCACCTGATCGGCCTGGTCTGCGACACGTTCTGGCGCGTGGCCGACGGCGCGGTGGAACCCTTCAGCGGCGACCTGGACGAATACGCGGCCTGGCTGCGCACCCGCGCCTCCGCGCAGGGCAGCAAGCCGCTGCGCAACGAACCGGCGCCCGCGCCATCGCCCAAGCCCATGGCGCCGGCGCGCAAGGTCAACCCGGTCAAGCTGGCCGCCGCCGAGGCCAGGGTGGCCGAACTGGAAGGTCGGCTGGCCGACGTGGACGCGCGGCTCGCCGATCCCACCACCTACGCCGACGCCGAGCGCGCCGCCGTGCTCGGCCGCGACCGCGAAAGCCTGCAACAGCAGCTTGCCCAGGCCGAGCAGGCCTGGTCGGCGCTGTACGACGAGGCTTGATTCCGCTTCCGGCGGCCCCATCCCCTTCCCACGTTCGCAACCAGCATCCCGCCCCCATGCCCATCTACGCCTTCGAATGCACCCAGTGCGGCCACAGTTTCGAGCGCCTGCAGAAGTTGTCCGATCCTGATCCGGATACGTGCCCGTCGTGCAGCGCGCACGCGGTCAAGCGCCAGTTGACGGCACCCTCGTTCCGGCTGGCGGGCGGCGGCTGGTACGAAACCGACTTCAAGAAGGACGGCGACAAGAAGCGCAACCTGGCCGACAGCGGCGATGCGGGTGCGGCCAAGCCGGCCAGCGAGGCGGCCCCGGCTCCGTCCAAGAGCGAGAGCAAGCCGGCGCCTTCCGATACCTGAGCGACGGCCGCCCCGGGCGCGCATCGCGAAGAATGCGCGCCGCCCGGACGGCCTGTCGTCAGGAGCGCTTCCTGGGCGGTACCCGGGTCAGTGCGATGCCTTCCAGCGGCATGTCCTCGGTGTAGTCCAGCCAGGCCCGGATCACCAGGTCGTCCACGGTGGTATCCAGCCAGACCGGCAGGCGGATCTGCCCGCCTTCGTGGCCTTCCACGCGCACCCATTCGCGGGCGTGCACCACCTTGCCATCCGCCGACACGGCTTCCAGCCAGAACGGGTGGCTGGGCAGTCGCTGCGGACGCAGGCGCAGCTGGTACTGGCCGGCGAGCATCCGCCGCGACTCGTGGCTCAGGGTGAGGGGCCGGCGCGGGCGCGGGCGCGGCTCGCCATGGGTTTCGAGCGGAGCGTCGATCTTGACGCCCTGCTGCAGGTCCAGGTCGGTGTAGAGCTTCAGATCGTTGCTCCGGTCGACCAGCAGCGCGCACCACTCGCCGAGGGGGAGGGCATCCTCGAACGCGGTGCAGCGGTCGATGTAGGCCAGTACGTTGTCCGGGTCGCGCATGAACTGCCGCGGCGCATCCTCCAGCACGATCGAGGTGATGTTCCACTGCGAATCGTATTCCAGCAGCACCGGCGGCTTGATCTGCTGCTGGCCGACGATCACGCGGTCGTCGTCCATGCGCAGGATGCCGGTTTCCTGGCCCGTCCATAGTTGGCGCGCGAACCCGAGGTAGGACTGGTAGCGCGCCTGGTCGCCGCTGCGCGCGGCGACGCTGGCGCTCGGCGGCGCGGATGCCAGCAGCGAGCGCCCGAACCCGAGGGCGTGGAGGGCGGGGTTGAGCAGCTGCAGCACGGTGGCGCCCGAATCCAGCGTGCTGCCGCCGGACGCCACCTGCCGCGGCGGCAGGTCGGGAGCCAGCAGCAGCAGCAGGTTCTCGCGGTGCTGGCGCGCCAGCACGTCGCTCAGATCGTTCGGCATGGCCAGGTGGTCGGACGCGACGACGATCAGGGTGTTGTCGGCGTACGGGCTGCGCCGGATCTTGTCCACCAGTTCCGAGATCAACCGGTCGGTGCACTTGAGCGCGCGCAGCAGGCCGATGTCGCCCAGGGCACTGTCGTAGCGCGTGTCCCGGCAGGACACCGGGAGGTGCCCGGCCGGATGGTGGGTGTCCATGGTCAGGGTGGTCAGCATGAAGGGCTGGCCATCGGCCGACAGCGACATGAAATCGTCGAACACGTCGTCCAGCAGCACGTCGTCGTGGATGCCCCAGTTGGAGAAGTGGCGCTTGGGAACGCCGGCGTTCTCGAAATGGCGGCGATCCTTGACCTGGTCGAAACCGTGGCTGGCGAGGAAATCGCCCTTCGCCGCGAAGGCGGCATCGGCACCGCCGCTGAAGCGCAGGGTGTAGCCCTGCTGTTTCAGGTAGTCGCCCAGGCAGTAGGCGCCGGGCAGGAAGTGGTTCATCCGCCCCATGCTGTTCTCGTCGCCGCGCGAGGTCGTCAACGGTATGCCGCACATCGACGACACCAGGCCGGCGATGGTCCAGCCGCTGCCCTCGGGCGAGACGATGTCGCGGAAATCGACCGCTTCACCGGCCAGGCGCGCCAGGTTGGGCATCAGTCCGGGGAACACGCTGTCGTCCAGGTAGGTGCGTTCCAGGCTTTCGCCGTAGATCCAGACGATGTTGCGCGGCTGCATCACCGGCTTGTCCGGCAGCAGGTATTCGGCCGCCACGGTGGACACGTCCGCCGGACGCGACATGTGGTACAGGCGCAGGGCATCGGAGAAGATCGGGCTGGCCAGCACCGCCACGACGAAGACCGCCGAAAAGGACAGGGATACCGTGGTGCCGTGCCTGGGCAGCCGGAACCGGCGTATCCGCACCAGCAGCAGGGACGAGAGCGCGATCGCCACCAGGCCGACGAAGGCCATGATGAGGCCGCGGAACTCGGCGATGCCGGCGCCCTGCAGCCCGGTGTCGAGGTGATACAGCGTGGCGGCATTGATGCCGTCGCCGCTCAGGCGATCGATCAGCCACCACACCGCCAGCGACACCAGCAGCAGGCTGAGGAGCGCGGCCTTCGTTCGCCGCCGTGTCGTGGAAGCCAGCAACAGCCAGACCAGCGCGAGCACGCAGAGGAAGAGCAGTAGCGACATCGCTCAACACCTCCGCATGGATTGGCCACTCCTCCCGCGCCATCGGCGCACGCGTTGCAATACCGTCATCAGCGGTTCCCCCTGTTGTCATTCAAGTGCAACAAACCTGCCATTGGCTTCCTGAACGAGATGTTGTGATGCGACTGACACTTGCGGTCCGCGATCCGAAGGGCCCGCCGCTGCGCGATGTCCGGCGATCGGGTATCGTTCAGGCACTGCCGTCGGCAGCGGTCCGGTGGCGGGGATACGTCCGGACCGGTCGATGGCGGGACGTCGCGGCCCGGATTCCCATGCCGGCCGCGCCGTAACGATGTCCTGTCCGTTGAGGGAGTAGTCGATGAGATCGAATGTGTTGGCGGTGGCCGCCATCGCGCTGGCCTGCACGAGTGCGGGCGTGTCGGCGAATGCCGACGCGGAAGCGGCGCCCGCGGATTATTTCCTTGCCGCCCTGGCGAATCATTGCGGGCAGGCTTTCGCCGGCCGCATCACCGCCAACCAGCCCGCACCGACCGCGCCGGACCCATTTGAGGGCAAGACGCTGGTGATGCATGTGCGCGGCTGCGACGACCCCGGCCGCGAAATCCGCGTTCCCTTCCACGTCGGCGACGACCGTTCGCGCACCTGGGTGCTGACGCGCACCGTCGACGGGCTGCGGCTGAAGCACGACCATCGGCACGAAGACGGCCGCCCCGATGCGGTGACGATGTACGGCGGCGACACGGCCGAGCCGGGCACCGCGCAACGGCAGGCGTTCCCGGTGGATGCCGAATCGGTGGCGCTGTTCCAGCGCGAAGGCCTGAACGCCTCGCTCAACAACACCTGGGCGATGGAACTGGTGCCGGCCAGGACCTTCGTCTACGAGCTCAGCCGGCCGGGCGGGCGGCTGTTCCGCGTGGAATTCGACCTGACCGCGCCGGTCGCGTTGCCGCCGGCGCCGTGGGGCGCCGACGACTGACCCCGTGACGGGCGCTCAGCGCGGCCCGAAACGGCCGCGGCAGCCGCGGTCCACCCACACCTGCGAACCCGCATAGCCCCAGCTGTAGCCCTCGCGGCAACTCTGGTTGGACAACTGCTGCAACAGGATGGGACGGCCCTGGCGGGCATCGTAGGCGCAGGTCTTGCGGCGGTTGTCCTGGCTGCTGCAGGTCACGCTGTAGTCGTTGCCGCCGCCCAGGCCGGTGCCGGAATCGCGGAATTCCGCACGGCAGCCGCCGCGCACCCAGATCAGCCCCTGCCGCTGGCCCCAGTTCTGGTTCTCGTTGCAGCGCGTGGACGAAAGCTGCCGCTGCACCACGGCGCGGCCACGGAAGCCGGTGCGGCACTCGCGATAGGCGCCGTTGGCGCTTTCGCACTTCACCACGCCCCCGATGCCGCCGCTGCCGGACTGTTCGGCGAAGCGGCCGCGGCAGCCGCGATCCACCCACACGGCGCCGGCACGGCTGCCCCAGTTCTGTCCCTCCACGCAGCGCGTGCCGGACAGGTTCTGCACCAGCACGGCGCGTCCGCGGAAACCGGTGGGGCATTCGCGGCGGCGATTGTCCTTGCTTTCGCAGGTCACTTGGCCGCCGGAGCCGGGCGTCGGCGGGCGCGGGCCGGCACTGCCCGCCAGGGACTGGGCGATATCCTGCTTGATCCGGCTGAAGGTCCAGTTGGAGCGGTTGACCTGGTCCAGGTAGAACCGCAACTGGTCGTCCGGGATGCGGCGGCCGCGGGACTGCTCGGAATATTCCTGGCTGATCACCCGGGTCTGGTCGGAGACGGACAGGGTCCGCAGGTTTTCCGGCGCATAGGCGCGCGTCTGAACCTGGGCGAACGCGGGCGGAGCGGCCATGAAGGCCAGCAACAGTACGAAAACGGACTGCAGGAACGGCTTCTTCATGGCGGTACCCTCCTGAGAGGCGCCAGCATAGCGCCGGACCGTTAAGCCCGCACGTGGACCGGGCAGGGCGGAAGGGGCGGCCCCGGGTTAAACTATGCGGCTCGGCCAGCCTTCGGCTGTCGTAAACCTTTCCGGCACTGGCCGGACGTTATCTGCGGAGCCCCCATGCGTACCCATTTCTGCGGCCTCATCGACGAGACCATGATCGGCCGGACCGTGACCCTGTGCGGCTGGACCGACGTCGCCCGCAACCTGGGCGGCGTCTGCTTCATCGACCTGCGCGACCATGAGGGCATCGTGCAGGTGACGGTGGAACCGGCGACGGGCGATCGGAGTGCCGCGGACGTGTTCGCCGTGGCCGCCGGCCTGGGCTACGAGGACGTGCTGCGCGTGGAGGGCGTGGTGCGCGCGCGCCACAGCGTCAACGACAAGATCCGCACCGGCAAGGTCGAGATCGTCGCGACGAAGATCGAGGTGCTGAACAAGGCGCAGCCGCTGCCGTTCCACGCGCACGAGAATGCCGGCGAGGACATCCGCCTGAAGTACCGCTACCTGGACCTGCGCACGCCCGAGATGCAGCGCAAGCAGCGCACCCGCATCCGGCTGGTGCAGGCGCTGCGCCGCTGGCTGGACGCGCGCGGTTTCCAGGACATCGAGACGCCCATCCTGACCAAGGCCACGCCCGAGGGCGCGCGCGACTTCCTGGTGCCGGCGCGCCTGCATCCGGGCGAGTTCTACGCGCTGCCGCAGTCGCCGCAGCTGTTCAAGCAGATCCTGATGGTGGCCGGCTTCGACCGCTACTACCAGATCGCGCGCTGCTTCCGCGACGAGGCGCTGCGCGCCGACCGCCAGCTGGAATTCACCCAGCTGGACATGGAGTTCGCCTTCGTGCGCGAGCGCGACGTGCAGGACACCGTGGAAGGCATGATCCGCGACATCTTCCGCGAAGTGATGGACGTGGAGCTGGATGCCGAATTCCCGCGCATGACCTGGGCCGAGGCGATGCGCCGCTACGGTTCGGACAAGCCGGACCTGCGCATCGACCTGGAACTGGTGGACGTGGCCGAGCTGGTGAAGGACAGCGGGTTCGCCGTGTTCACCGCCGCCGCCAACGATCCGGACGGCCGCATCGCCGCACTGCGCATCCCCGGCGGCGCCACGCTGTCGCGCAAGCAGATCGACGAATACGCCGCGCACGCCGCCAAGTACGGCGCGAAGGGCCTGGCCTACATCAAGATCGACGAGGCCGGCGAGATTTCCTCGCCGATCCGGAAATTCTTCGGCGAAGAGGCCTTCGCCGCGCTGCTGAAGCACGTCGGCGCCGGCAATGGCGACATCGTGTTCTTCGGCGCCGGTGCGTACAACAAGGTCTCCGACTTCATGGGCGCGCTGCGCCTGAAGGCCGGCAAGGACTTCAACCTGGTCGCCGACGGCTGGCGCCCGCTGTGGGTCACCGACTTCCCGATGTTCGAGTGGGACGACGAGGCGCAGCGCTACGTGGCCCTGCACCATCCGTTCACCGCGCCGGCGGTGGACGAGATCGCCGACCTGCGCGCCAACGCGAAGACCGCGGTGTCGCGCGGCTACGACATGGTGCTGAACGGCAACGAGATCGGCGGCGGTTCGATCCGTATCCATCGCCCGGACATGCAGAGCGCGGTGTTCGAACTGCTGGGCATCGGCGCGGAGGAAGCGGAAGCCAAGTTCGGCTTCCTGCTGGACGCGCTGAAGTATGGCGCGCCGCCGCACGGCGGCATCGCCTTCGGCATCGACCGCATCGCCGCGCTGATGGCCGGCACCGAATCGATCCGCGACGTCATCCCGTTCCCCAAGACCACCACCGCGCAGTGCCTGATGACCGGCGCGCCGTCGCCGATCCCGGACGCGCAACTCGCGGAACTACATATCCAGGTGCGCGCCAAGGAATAAACAAGGCACTGCGTCATGGGTTCAACACCCCATGAGGCGCGGCGAGCGGGCCGGGTAAAACCCGAAGGGCGGCGCGCTGGATGCGCGCCGTTTTCGTATGGCACAAGGATGTGCCTTACGAAAATTCCCGGCCTGCTTGCGGACCCGGAGTGCGAAGCACGCAGGGCGCGCCGCCTGGGGCGTGTTTCTTTGCCTACTTTCTTTGCACGAGCAAAGAAAGTAGGGCCCCGCGGCGAGCGCGCCATGCTTGCGATGAACACCTTGCTGCGGACTGGCGATACAGTGGCGCTCTCCAAAGAACACGCTCCAAGCAACCGATTTTGAGGAAATGACCGATTGCCTATCGGGGCGCGGGCTGAAGCCCCTCCTACAGTGACCATGCCCATGCTTGTCATCCGCCGCGCCACTGTCGAAGACGCCATGGTCCTGTCGGACCTGGCCGCGCGCACCTTCACCGAGACCTTCGGCCATCTGTATCCGCTGGAGGATCTGTCCGCGTTCCTGGCCGATGCCTACGAGGTCGGCAAGCAGCACACGATCCTGTCGCACCCCGACTACGCGGTATGGCTGCTGGAGGAGGGTGGCGTCGCCGTCGGCCACGCCGCCGCCGGCCCCTGCGGGCTGCCGCATCCGGACGTGCGGCCGAGCGACGGCGAACTGAAGCGGCTCTACGTGCTGGGGTCGCACCAGAACGGCGGCTGGGGCGGGAAGCTGTTCGCCGAAGCCGAGCGCTGGTTGCTGCGCGACGGTCCGCGCACGCTGTGGATCGGGGTGTGGTCGGAGAATTTCGGCGCGCAGCGCTTCTACGGGCGCCATGGGTTCCGGCGTGTGGGCGGTTACAAGTTCGCGGTGGGGCAGACGCTGGATGACGAGTTCATCCTGCGGCGGGCTGCATCGAACCGCTGAAGTCGTCCTCATCGTAGGAGCGCCCCATGGGCGCGATGCCTTTCGATCAGATCGCGCAAAGCATCGCGGGCATGGCCCGCTCCTACAACAGCGGTGTGCCGGGGTGGGACGTACCGTAGGAGCGCCCCATGGGCGCGATGCTTTTCGATCGGGTCGCGCAAAAGCATCGCGGGCATGACCCGCTCCTGCAGCAGCGGTGTGCCGGGAGGGGACGTACCGTAGGAGCGCCCCACGGGCGCGATGCTTTTCGATCGGGTCGCGCAAAGCATCGCGGGCATGGCCCGCTCCTACAACAGCGGTGTGCCGGGGTGGGACATACCGTAGGAGCGCCCCATGGGCGCGATGCTTTTCGATCGGGTCGCGCAAAAGCATCGCGGGCATGACCCGCTCCTGCAGCAGCGGTGTGCCGGGAGGGGACGTACCGTAGGAGCGCCCCACG
>NZ_JBBWWT010000011.1:0-110394 GCF_038321125.1 Pseudoxanthomonas putridarboris
GGCGGCGCGCCCTGCGCGCTGCGCGCTCCGGGTCCGCAAGCGGGCCGGGAATTTTCGTAAGGCACATCCCTGTGCCATACGAAAACGCCGCCCATCCAGGGCGGCGCCCTACGGGTTTTACCCGGCCCGCTTGCCGCGCCTAAATGGGGACCCGAGAGGCAAAAGCAAAAGCAGAAGCAACTGGGCTCCAGATGTATCCGTGTCGCCCTTGGGGCCCCTTTAGGTCCGGCAGTCCCGGCAGGTACAACCCGCAGGGCGGCGCACAAGGATGTGCGCCGTTTCCGGATGACACAGGATGTGTCTTCCGGAAATTCCTGCCGGGACTGCGCACCCGCCACGTAGTGGCGGGCGGACCGCCGGGGTGTGCTTTCTTTTGCCTACTTTTCTTTGCACAAGCAAAGAAAAGTAGGGCCTCGCGGCGAGCGCGCCATGCTTGATGAAAGCAGGCCTTTCCGAAGAGTGAGAATGAACATAATGCGTTCATCACAAATGAACGTGATACGTGAATCCGCATGTCGCCAGTAAATGAAGCGGGACGCAGACGGGCTTCGTTCGGCCCTCACCCCAACCCCTCTCCCGGCGGGAGAGGGGCTTGGACCGTGCATGTCGGTGAACAGCGGTGCACCCTACAGCTTTGCACAAGCTAAAGAGGCGCATTCCAACAGCCGAAAGGAAGCGAGTAACGCGGCGGCGAGCGCGGCTTACATCCAGAGTGCAATGCAACAGACAGTCGCAACGCGGACGCGGCGCTCACATCGATTCAGTTACCGCAATGCGCCCCTTCCAGCGACTTGCCGCCGCAGGCCAGGCACTTGCGGTATTTCTGCCGCTGCTTGTTGTAGCGCGGCCGCGACATCAGGCCGCCGCAGGCGCAGCGCAATTCGCGCCCGCGCGCCCAGCGATAGAGGCGCCAGCTGGAATGCAGCGCCCACGCGGTGCCGAGCAGGATCGCCAGCAGGAACGAAAGCGACGCCAGCCGCTGCGGAGTCAGGTCGCCCACCGTGCTCTGCGTGCGCGTCACCGCTTCGGCCGTGGCCAATCCCCCCGCCGTGATGACGACGGCCGGCACGTACATGCGCAGCACCATTTTCGATATGCGGTTCATGGCACCACCCCATGCGACCCATTGACCTGGACATCAGGCTCGCGCAGTGCGTCCATTGCGTCAATCACACGATGGGGGAAGCGCGGCAGCGGCTGGCGACACTCAGTTGGTGATCGTCTGGGTCAGCGATTCCCAGGTGGGCGGTTCGGGCCAGTCGGGGTCCTGGTTGCCGTCCAGCACGCGGCGCAGGTCGCGACGGTCGATCTGCGGGGCCAGTGCGCGCACCAGTTCCAGCGCGTAGTCGCGCAGCACGCGCTCGCGCGGCAGCACGGCCCAGGCGATGCATTCCTTCACTTCCTGCGGCGCGGGCCAGGCGCGCAGGTCGGTATCGGTGCCGCTCACCGCCATCTCCGCCAGCAGGCCCACGCCCAGGCCGGCGCGCACGTAGGTCTTGATGAGGTCGGCGTCCAGCGCGGTCAAGGCGATGTTGGGCTCCAGGCCGACCTTGGCGAAGGCGCGCTGCAACGACGAGCCGGGCCGCGTGGAGGACTCGTAGCTGATCAGCGGCTGCGCGGCCAGTTCCGTCATCCCCGGCGCGGGGCCGGCGCGGTCCAGCGCGTGGCCGCGCGGCACCAGCACCAGCCGGCGCCAGCGGTACAGCGGCACGGCGATGCCGGCCTGCGGCGGATCGCCGGCCGTGCTGACCACGGCCATGTCGGCGTCGCCCTGGGTCAGCAGGTCCAGCGCGGTGCTTTCGGCCGCGTTCTGGAGATGCACGCTCACCTGCGGGTAATCGCGCTTGATCTGCGCGATGGCCGGCGGCAGCACGAAGCGGGCCTGCGTATGCGTGGTGGCCAGCACCAGTTGGCCCTGGCTCTCGCGGCGCTGGTTGGCGGCGTAGGTGCGGATGTTGTTGGCTTCGGCGAGCACCAGGCGGGCGCGGTCAATGACTTCCGTGCCGGCCGGGGTCACCGCTTCCAGGCTGCGGCCCTTGCGCACGAACAGCAGGAAGCCCAGCTCGTCCTCCAGCTGCTTGAGCTGCTTGGACAGGCCCGGCTGGGTGGCGTGCACGCGCGCCGCCGCCAGCGTGATGTTGAGGTCGGCATCGGCAATGGCCACCAGGTAACGGAGTTGGGTCAGCGTCATCGGCGTGGGGCGCGGTTCGGCCAGCCAGGAGGGAGGCCGTTGAATGTAGTGGATTTCCCCGGACCGTAGCGGCCCGGACTTATAACCGCAAGCAATATGTTGCTGGACGGATGTCATTTCCGGTGGCTATGAGCGGGCGGTAGGGTCATCAGCCCGACCCGGCCGACCATGCCCGTGAACGCTCCGCTGTTCCCCCTGTTCGCCGACCTGCGTGACCGCCCCGTGCTGGTGGTGGGCGGCGGCGCGGTGGCCGAACGCAAGACGGGAGCGCTGTTGCGGGCCGGCGCACGGCCGCGCGTGGTGTCGCCGACATTGACCGACGGGCTGCAGGCCTGGCGGGACCAGGGCCGGATCGACTGGATCGAGGGCCACTTCCAACCCCATTGGCTGGACGAGGTCTGGCTGGTGATCGCCGCCACCGACGATGGCGCGGCCAACCGGGCGGTAGCCGATGCGGCAGAAGCCAGGCGGCTGCTCGCCAACGTGGTGGACGATGCCGGACTGTCCACGTTCCAGGTACCGGCGGTGGTCGAACGCGGTGCCTTGCAGGTCGCGATTTCCAGTGGCGGCGGCGCGCCGATGCTGGCCCGCCATCTGCGCCGGCAACTGGAAACCCTGCTGGATGATTCCTGGGCCGACCTGGCCGGCCTGTTCGCCCGCCAGCGCGAGCGCATCCGCCAGCGCTTCCCGCGCCTGGGCGAGCGCCGGCGCTTCTTCGAGCGCCTGCTGGCCGGCCCGCTGCCGCGCCTGTACCGGCAGCGCCTGCATGCCCAGGCCGAGAACCTGTTCCAGTCGGTGCTGGACGAAAGCGTGCAGCGCGCGCCGGAAGGCTCGGTGGCGCTGGTCGGCGCCGGCCCCGGCGATGCCGGGCTGGTCACGCTGAACGCCTTGCGCGCGATGAACGAAGCCGACGTGATCCTGCACGACCGGCTGGTCAGCGACGACGTGCTGCGCCTGGGCCGCCGCGACGCGACCTATGTCGAGGTGGGCAAGTCGGCCGCCGGACACAGCGCCAGGCAGGATGACATCCACGCGCTGATGCTGGAACACGCGCGCGCCGGCAGGCGTGTCGTGCGGCTGAAGGGCGGCGACCCGTTCGTGTTCGGCCGCGGCGGCGAGGAACTGGAATTCCTGCGCGCGCACGGCATCGCCTACGAAGTGGTGCCCGGCATCACCGCCGCGGTCGCCTGCGCCGCATATGCCGGCATACCGCTGACCCACCGCGACCACGCGCAATCGGTGAGGCTGGTGACCGCGCACTGCAAGGACTCCTCCGACACGCTGGACTGGACGTCGTTGGCGCAGGAGCGACAGACATTGGCCGTCTACATGGGCGTGGCCGGGCTGGAGGACTTCCGCGCGCGGCTGGTCGAAGCCGGCCGTTCGCCAAGCACGCCGTTCGCCCTGGTGGAGAACGGATCGCGGCGCGAACAGCGGGTGGTGACCGGCACGCTGGCCGATCTTCCCGAAACCGCGCGTTCGCACCAGGTGCGCTCGCCCGCCCTGCTGATCCTGGGCGAAGTGGCCGCGCTGGCGCAGACGCTGCACTGGTTCGGCCCGGCGCCGCTGCGCGGCGACGCGGCGCCGACACATTCCCGCAACCTTCCGGCACCCACACTGCAGGCCGCCTGACCCGCACCCAAGACCCTCACGGAGACCCCATGGCCCTCTACGACAGCATTCTGGACACCATCGGCCGCACGCCCGTCGTGAAGTTGCACCGCGTCGCGCCGCAGCACGTCACGCTGTACGCGAAGGTGGAATCGTTCAACCCCGGCGGCTCGGTGAAGGACCGCCTGGCGCTGGCGATCATCCTGGACGCCGAAGCCAAAGGCCTGTTGAAGCCCGGCGACACCATCGTCGAGGCCACCTCGGGCAACACCGGCGTGGCGCTGGCGATGGTCGCCGCCGCGCGCGGCTACAAGTTCGTCGCCACGATGGTGGAGACGTTCTCCATCGAACGCCGCAAGCTGATGCGCGCCTATGGCGCCAAGGTCATCCTGACCCCCGCCGCCGAGCGCGGCAGCGGCATGGTGCGGCGCGCGGAGGAACTGGCGGCCAAGCACGGCTGGTTCCTCGCCCGCCAGTTCCAGAACCCCGCCAATCCCGCCTATCACCGGCAGACCACGGCGGCGGAAATCCTGCGCGATTTCGCCGGCCAGCGGCTCGACCATTTCGTCACCGGCTGGGGCACCGGCGGCACGCTCACCGGCGTGGGCGAAGTGCTGAAGGTCGCGCGCCCGGAAGTGCGCATCACCGCCTCGGAGCCGGCAGGCGCCTCGCTGCTGCTGGGCAAGGAGTGGCAACCGCACAAGATCCAGGGCTGGACGCCGGACTTCGTGCCGGACGTGCTGAACCGCGACGTCGCCGACCAGATATTGCCCATCACCGACGCCGACGCCATCGCCACCTCGCGCCGCCTGGCCGCGGAGGAAGGCATCTTCGTCGGCATCTCCGCCGGCGCCACCGTCGCCGCCGCATTGCAGGTGGCGGAAAAGGCGGAGGAAGATTCCGTGTTGCTGGCGGTGCTGCCCGACACCGGCGAGCGCTACTTCTCCACGCCGCTGTTCGAGGGCGTCAACGAGGGCTCGGACGACGAGTGGCTGGCCTCGCTGGACTGATCGCCACACTTCACCCTGTGGGAGCGGATCACGGATCGGCGGGCGCTTCGCAATCCCGCTTCCAGGTCCATTCCAGCTTCTGGCCGGTGTCGGTGCCGTCGTCCACCCGCGCATGCAGGGTGTCGGCATCCACGCGGCGGTAGATCACGCGGCGCGGGAAGTCGTGTCGCGGATTGGAGAACTCCGCACTGTCGGCCGTCACCGATGTGGCCGGGAACGCCACCGCCGCACCGCCATCCGGTTGCGCCAGGAACACCCACTGCCCATCCTGCCGCGCGATGCGCATGAACTCGAAACCGGTGGCCTTGCCGTCGCGCGTATCGCGATGCATGCCGACCAGCAGGCCGCCGCGCGACGCCATCCAGGTTTCCTCGTTGAAGGTCTTGCCACGCATTCCACACCAATGCCCGGCCAGCCAATCCAGTTCGCCGGCCTGCGCGATGGCGGGAAGCAGGAACATCAGCCCCACGAGCATGCTCAAGCGCTTCATGCATCCACCCCGCGACAGAATCCGCTCAATACATCGGCTTGCCATCGCTGTCGTGGGTCACCGTGCAGATCTCCACGATGGCCCAGATATACATGGGAATCCACAGCAGCCAGCACGACAATACGCTGACCAGCAGTTGCACCAATCCCTTCTGGTTGTAGCCGGCATAGAAATTGTGGATGCCGGGCAACCCGATCATGCCCAGCAGCGCGCCGAACAGGATGTAGCTGGTGCGGCTCTTGTTCTGCGCGACCACCTGCGGGAAGTAGCCGGTCGCCACGCCGCAGTGCGGACAGGCCACGGCCTGGTCGGCCAGTTGCTGGCCACATTGCCTGCAGAACATCCCGCCCCCTCGCTCGTCGATGCCGAACGGTAACAGGTCGCGACGGGGCTTGCGACGTCCCCCTGTAGGAGCGACGTAAGTCGCGACCGGAGACCCAAAGGTTCCGGTCACGAATGGATGTTGATCGCCCGGAGAGGGCGATGGCCTTGTCCGAATTCATCCGCATCACTTCGGGGTCGATGGCTTCTTGTTTCTCCGGTCGCGACTTACGTCGCTCCCACAGTGGGTGAGCCAACGCTCAGACCTCGTAGAGCTCCAGCGGCAGTCCGTCCGGATCGGCGAAGAAGGCGAAGCGCTTGCCGGTGTACTCGTCCACCCGGACCGGTTCGCAGGCCACGCCGTGCGCTTGCAGGTGCGCAATAGCCGCGTCGATGTCGGCCACGCGCAGGGCGAGGTGGCGCAGCCCGCAGGCTTCCGGCCGCGACACGCGCGGCGGCGGCGAGGGAAAGGAGAACAGTTCCACCTGGCTGCCGTCGGGCAGCGCCAGGTCCAGCTTCCAGGAATCGCGCACTTCGCGGTAGGCCTCGGCCACGATGGGCAGGCCCAGCACTTCCGCATAGAAGCGCTTCGATCGCGCGTAGTCCGACGCGATGATGGCGACGTGGTGCAGGCCTTCGATCTTCATGCGCGGATTGTAGGAGGCCTGCCCCCCCGATTTCTGCCTTTGTAGGAGCGGGCCATGCCCGCGATGCTCTTGCGCGGAGCGAGGGAAAGGCATCGCGCCCAAGGGCGCTCCTACAAGGGATTCCGGGTTTGCGGGAACGGTGCTGGCGGCCCTTGGGTCATCGGCCTGATGCTTTGCGGTCGGGCCTGAAGGCCCTCCTACAGGTTCGCTCAATGCGCTGCTGCCGCATCCGCGCCGGCGCCGGCGGAAGGCGCCTTGCCACCCCGCATCAACAGCACCAGCGGCATCGAGACCAGCGTCAGCAGCATCATCAACTTGAAATCGTTGAGGTAGCCGATGGCGGCCGCCTGCCGGTTCACTTCCGCGTTGAGCAGCGCAAGCCCGGTGGCGGTCGAGGGATCCATCGCGGCGGGTAGCAACGTCATTTCCGCACCGAACGCCGGGATGCGAGCGCCGATCTCGGCGTGATTCACCTGGATGGCGCGCGACAGCAGGGTCATCACCACCGAGATGCCCACCGACGAGCCGATGTTGCGCACCAGGCTGAAGAGGCCCGCCGCCTCGGTGCGCTGGTGCGGTTCCAGCGTGGCATAGGCCACCGTGGAAATGGGCACGAAGACCAGGCCCAGCCCCATGCCCTGCACCACGCCCAGCCAGACGATCGATTCCATCGACGCATCCGGGCCGAACCGGGTCATGCCGTGCAGCGAGATCACCATCAGCGCCATGCCCACCAGGATCGGCCAGCGTGCGTCCACGCGTCCCAGCAGGCGGCCCACGACCATCATGCTGAACATCGTGCCGACGCCGCGCGGCGCCAGCACCAGGCCGATGGTCAGCACCGGATAATTCATCAGCGTGCTCAGGTACGGCGGCAGCAGGGCCAGCGTGGCGAACAGCACGATGCCGACGACGAAGATCAGGGCGCAGCCGACCGCGAAGTTGGCGTTCTTCAGCAGGCCCAGGTCCAGCAGCGCGCGGTCGCGCTTGCGCCACCACCACAGTCCGTAGGTGTACAGCGCGAGGAAGGCCAGCGCGGCCTCGATCTGGATCTCGATGCTGCCGAACCAGTCCTCGCTCTGGCCGCGGTCCAGGAACAGCTGCAACGCGCCGATGCCCAGCGCCAGCAGGCCCAGGCCGATGCCGTCCAGCGGGCGCTGGTGCGGCACGTCTTTCTTCACGCTGGCCATGATGCCCAGCAGCGCCAGGATGCCGATCGGCAGGTTGATCAGGAACACCCAGTGCCAGCTGTAGTTCTGGGTCAGGAAGCCGCCCAGCGGCGGGCCCAGGATCGGGCCGACCATGATGCCCATGCCCCACATCGCCATCGCCGCGCCATGCTTTTCCTTCGGGAACGCGTCCAGCAGCAGCGATTGCGAGATCGGCACCAGCGACGCGCCGAACACGCCCTGCAGGATGCGGAACAGCACCATCTCGCCGATGCCGCTGGCGATGCCGCACAGCAGCGACGCCACGGTGAAGCCGCTGACCGCGATGATCAGCAGGCGGCGACGGCCCAGCCGTCCCGCCAGCCAACCGGTCACCGGGGTCAGGATCGCGGCGGCGACGATGTAGCTGGTCAGCACCCACGACACCTGGTCCTGGGTGGCCGACAGCGAGCCCTGCATGTCCGGCAACGCGACGTTGGCGATGGTGGTGTCCAGCGCCTGCATCAGCGTGGCCAGCATCACCGACGCCACCAGCAGCGTGCGCTTGCCGCCCGATGCGTCGGCGGTTACAGCGGCATTGGAGGAGGTGCTCATGGGGAATCCAGGCGGGATCCGCCGCGCGCTGCACGCGCGTACGGACCAGAGGTCACCCGGGGCGCAGCCTCAGCGCTCTTCGGCCCCACCACAGTGCCGTCGATCGCATCCGCTGGCGCCCGGGATGACATGGAAAAGGAATGCCTCGAGAAAAAGCTCAGCGCGCGGCGGTCGCGTGGCCGGCCTGCGCACCGGCATCGCGCAGGTCGACGTGGACGTCGGCGCTCATGCCCGCGCGCAGTTGCGGCGCATCGCCGCGGTCGGCGCCGTCGATCTCCAGCCGCACCGGGATGCGCTGCACGATCTTCACCCAGTTGCCGGTGGCGTTCTGCGGCGGCAACACGCTGAACTCGGCGCCGGACGCCGGCGCGATGGAGGCCACGTGCGCCTTCCACTTCACGCCCGGATAGCTGTCGACCTTGATCGTCGCAGGCTGGCCGACCTGCATCCTGGTCAGTTCGGTTTCCTTGAAGTTGGCTTCCACCCAGATCGGGGCGCTGGCGATCAGCGGCATCGCCGTCTGGCCGACATTGATGTATTCGCCCACCTGCAGGTCGTGCAGGCCGACGATGCCGTCGACCGGCGCGCGCACCTCGGCGTGCGCCAGGTCCAGCCTGGCCTTCGCCAGCATGGCCTGCGCCGCGCGGTACTCGGGCAGGTCCTGGGTCGGCGTGGACGCGCTGCCGCTGAGCGAAGCGGTGGCTTCGGACTGGCTGGCGATGGCGTCGGCCAGGTCGGTGCGCGCTTCGGCAACGGCGTGGCGCGCGTCGTCCAGCATCTTGCGCGCCACCAGTTGCTGCGAAGCGAGCTGCTGCATGCGGGCCAGATCGCGCTGCGCCCAGGCCAGGGTTTCGCGCGCGGCCTCGATGGAGGTGCCGGTGCCCACCACCTTGGCGCGGCTGGCGCTGGCGCTGTTGGCCATCCGCGCGACCAGGGCTTCGTTCTGCGCCACGGCGATGGTCAGCGGGTCGGTGTCGATGCGGAACAGCAGGTCGCCCTGCTTCACCGGCTGGTTCTGCGCGACCGCCACTTCCACCACGCGTCCGCCGACCTGCGGCGCGATCAGGATGCGCTCGGCCTTGATGTAGGCGTTGTCGGTACTGACCTCCCGGCTGGACACCACCCATTCCCAGCCGAAGAAGCCGGCGACGGCGAGCGGCCCGGCGATCCACAGCCACAGGGGCACGCGGCGACGCTTGGGAGTGGACGGCTTGGCCGCGGCTTCGGCGGCCTCGTTGATCTTGCTGGTCATGGGGTTCAGCCCTTGCGGAGGGAGGACTCGCCGCGGCTGGCGCGGTCGAGCTGGGAGAGGTTTTCGCGGATCCGGCCCAGCACCTTCAGGGCGATGGCCAGTTCGGCCGGGTCCACGCCGGCCTGGCAGTCCTCGCGCACCGAGGTGGCGACCGCCTCGATGTCGGTCATCAGCGCGGTGGACTGCGGCAGCAGGTGCAGGCGCCAGACGCGGCGGTCCCCGGGGTCGCCACGGCGCTCGACGAAGCCGGCCTTCTGCAGCCGGTCGATCACGCGGCCGACCGCGATGGGCTCCATGTCCAGCAGGTCGGCCAGTTCGGCCTGGGTGATGCCTTCGTTCTGGTGGATGCGCTTGAGCGCGCGCCACTGCACGCGGGTCAGCCCCAGGTGCGCGGAACGACGGTCGAAGACCCGGCCGAACAACCGGCTGAGGTCGGCGATCAGGTAACCGATGGTGCTGTAGGGCGCGGCGCTGTTCATGGCTGCCTATGATATAGCTGCTTAGGCAATCATATTGCAGGCAGGAAGATTTCGTTCAGCTTTGGGAAGGAAAATCGCCACGCCCGTGGCTCCGGGCCTGCCGTATCCTGAACGGATGCGCCCGTCCGCCCTTGGCCTGCTGGCCTCCAATGCCCTCACCCTGCTGCTGGCGCTGGCCTTCGACTGGGAAACCGGCTGGCTGATCTGGCCCTACTGGATCCAGAGCGTGGTGATCGGTTTCTATGCGCGCCACCGGATGCTGGCGCTGCACGATTTCACCACCGAGGGCTTCACCTCGAACGGTCGGCGGGTCAGCGAGGACGAGGCCGGCAAGCGCTCCACGGCCAATTTCTTCGCCCTGCACTACGGGTTCTTCCACGCGGGCTATCTGGCGTTCCTGTGCGCGCAGCACCCGGTGGGCTCGCCGCGAGACATCGCGCTGCTTGCGCTGTGCGGTTTGTCGTTCGTCTACTCGCAGCGACAGACCTATGCCGCGCAGCACGCCGCCGACGTGCGAGGCAAGCCCAGCCTGGGCGCGCTGATGCTCCTGCCCTACCTGCGCATATTGCCGATGCACCTGATCATCCTGGTGGGCGGCACGACCGGAACGGGCGCGGCGGTGATGGTGGTGTTCACTGCACTGAAGACGGCCTCGGACCTGGCGATGGATTCCCTGGACCGCCGCCTGGCCGAGCGCGCCGCGGAACGGGCGCGGGCGGACGCCGGCTGAAACGGAAAACGCCGGCTTTCGCCGGCGTTTCCTTCACTGTAGCGTTCACGCTCGCGACCGTTGCCGACAGGCAACGGTCAAGCGAGGTCGCTCACCCTTCCCACTTGCCCAGCGCGGCCAGGCCGTTGTCCCTGGCGCGGGCGTAGACGGTGGACTGCGCCTTGGCGAAGTTGCCCACCAGGTCCTGCGACCACAGCTTCAGCGCGGCCGACTGCATGGCGCGGCCGTACGAGAAGCTCAGCGGCCACGGCAGCGCGCCCAGCTGGTTCATCGCGTTGAGGTGCGCGGTGGCGTCCTCGTCGCTCTGGCCGCCGGACAGGAACACGATGCCCGGCAGGATCGCCGGCACGGTGCTCTTCAGGCACATCACGGTGGACTCGGCCACTTCCTCCACGCTGGCCTGCTCGTCGCAGTCCTTGCCCGGCACGACCATCGATGCCTTCAGGATGGTGCCTTCCAGCAGCACGTTGTGCTCGTACAGCGCGCCGAACAGCGAACGCAGCGTGGCTTCGGTGACTTCGTAGCAGGTCTGGATGTCGTGGCTGCCGTCCATCAGCACTTCCGGCTCCACCATCGGCACCAGGCCGTTCTCCTGGCACAGCGCCGCGTAGCGCGCCAGCGCGTGCGAATTGGCCTCGATGCAGGTGCCGGAGGGGATGTCGTCGCCGATGTTGATGACCGCACGCCACTTGGCGAAGCGCGCGCCCAGCTTGTAGTACTCCTTCAGGCGGTCGCGCAGGCCGTCCAGGCCCTCGGTGACCACTTCGCCCGGGCAGCCGGCCAGCGGGTGCGTGCCCTTGTCGACCTTGATGCCGGGGATGATGCCGTTGGCGGCCATCACCTTGGCGAACGGCACGCCGTCCCTGGTGGACTGGCGGATCGTCTCGTCGTACAGGATGGCGCCGGAGATGTAGTCGCCCAGCTTCGGCGTGGTCAGCAGCAGTTCGCGGTAGGCGCGACGGTTTTCCTCGGTGTTCTCGATGCCCACGCCCTGGAACCGCTTGGCGATGGTGGTGGTGGATTCGTCGATCGCGATGATGCCCTTGCCCGCGGCCACCATGGCCTGGGCGGTTTCGGCAAGCTGTTCGATGCTCATGGGGTTCCTGTCAGGGGCGGTCGGGGAAATACCAATTATAGCCCGCGCCGCGACGACAACCGGAAAAAGGCGGTGAAGGGCGCGCCCAGGTGAGCGAACTGCCGCCCTCCCGCTTGGAAGAAACCGATTTCACCGTAGGAGCGCCCCATGGGCGCGATGCCTTGCCGCATTGAGAAGAAGCAAAAAGCATCGCGCCCATGGGGCGCTCCTACAGGATATGGGTCAGAGCTCGCCGAGTCCCTCGGCCTTGCCCTGCGTGCCCATCTGCAACAGGCGCAGGGTATTGGTGGCGCCGTGCTGTTCCATGTGGTCGCCGCTGGTGAAGATGACCCGGTCGCCTTCGGCCAGCAGCGCGCGATCGTGCAGCACGCGCATCGCGTCGCGCGCGGCCTCGCGCGGGGCCAGGCCGCGGCTGTCGAAGGCGATCGGGAACACGTCGCGGATCATCGCCATCTTGCGCCGCGCGCCATCGTGGCGCGAGAACGCGTAGATCGGCGCGCTGGAACGGAAGCGCGACAGGAAGCGCGCGGTGCCGCCGGACTCGGTCATCGCCACGATCGCGCGCACGCCGATATGCTCGGACAGGAACATCGTGGCCATGGCGATGGCCTGGTCGGCGCGCTCCAGGTTGCGCGGCGCCTTCTCGAAGTCGGTGTCCATCTCGAACTGCTTCTCGGCGCCCAGGCAGATGCGCGCCATCGCCTCGACCGCCTTCACCGGGTAGCTGCCCGCGGCGGTTTCGGCCGACAGCATCACCGCATCGGTGCCGTCGATGACGGCGTTGGCCACGTCCAGCACTTCGGCGCGGGTGGGAATGGGGCTGTCCACCATCGACTGCAGCATCTGCGTGGCGGTGATCACCACTTTGTTGCGCGCCAGCGACTCCCGGATGATCTTCTTCTGCAGGCCCGGCAGTTCGGCATCGCCGATCTCCACGCCCAGGTCGCCGCGCGCCACCATCACCACATCGCTGGCATCGACGATCTCGGCCAGGTTCTCGATGGCCTCGGTGCGCTCGATCTTGGACACCAGCGCGGCGTCGCAGCCATGCTCGCGGGCGATGCGGCGCGCATCGTTCATGTCCTGCGCATTGCGGCAGAACGACACGGCGATGAAATCCACGCCGATCTGCGCGACGATGCCGATCAACTCCTTGTCGCGCTCGGTCAGCGCGCCCAGCGACAGGCCGCCGCCCTGCTTGTTCAGTCCCTTGCGATCCGACAGCACGCCGTCGTTGAGCACGGTGCAGACGATCCGCTCGCCATCGACCTGTTCGACGCGCAACTGCATCAGTCCATCGTCCAGCAGCAGCACGTCGCCGCCCGTCACGTCGTTGGGCAGCCCCAGGTAACTGACGCCCACCTGCGCGGTATCGCCCGGGGGCGCGTCGGCGCTGGCGACCAGGTCGAAGCGGTCGCCGGTCTTCAGCACCACCTTGCCCTCGGTAAAGCGCTCGATGCGGATCTTCGGCCCCGGCAGGTCGGCCAGGATGCCGACCTCGGCGCCCACGCGCTGCGCAGCCAGCCGCACGGCGGCGGCACGCTTGGCCTGGCCGGACGGATCGCCGTGGGAGAAGTTGAGGCGCACCACGTTGACGCCGGCACGGAACAGGCCCTCCAGCACACCGGGCGGGTCCGTGGCCGGTCCGAGGGTGGCGAGGATCTTGGTGCGGCGCTGGCGTTCGGTCATGGTGCGGCTTCCTGAATTCGCGCAAACGCTACCACACCGGACGCGCATCACGATGACCTGCGCCGATGGCATGGCGCCCCTGTCCCGGGACAGCCTGCCGCCGACAGCATCGGGATCGACGAAACCCCTGTTTTCATGCGGTTTCGCGCATATCCGCGCGATGCGTCGACTGGTATTTTTTTGGTCTCGTGAACAACATCCGGTGTTGCGCGCGCACATGGATCTGCGCCGCCGCCCTGCCCTGTAGGAGTGGCTTCAGCCGCGACCGCTCGCCGATGGCCAATCGCAAAACGCGGAAGACACGGATCAACGCGGATGAACACGGATAAAGCTTTTAGGCTTTGGTCCGCCTTATCCGCTTTATCCGTGTCAATTCGGGGCTTGAAGGCTTTTCGGCCGTTCGGTCGCGGCTGAAGCCGCTCCTACAGGGGGGCCAGCACCGCGTGCAGGTCGTGCGGCGCGGCCACCAGATGATCCGCGCCGGCGTCGCGCAGTTCCTGTTCGCCGCCGAATCCCCACAGCACGCCGATGTTGCGCATGCCATGGTGGCGCGCGCCTTCGATGTCCATGTGGCGGTCGCCGATCATCCAGCAATCCGCCGCATCCAGCGACAGGCGCTGGAGCGCTTCGGCGATCAGTTCCGGCTTGTGGCTCAGGCGGCCGTCCGGCGTGGCGCCGACGACATCGGCGAAGCGATGGCCGAACGGCAGGTGCGCGACGATCTTGCGGGCATGCGGTTCGTTCTTGGCGGTGACCACCGCCAGGCGGAATCCCGCGACGTGCAGGGCTTCGACCGCTTCGCCGACACCCGCATAGATGTCGTGCTCGGCCCAGCCGTGCGTCTCGAAGCGGTCGCGATAATGTTCGACCGCGGACTCCACCAACGCCGGGTCGCGCAGCAGCGGCGCGAAGCTGGTGCGCAGCGGCGGACCGATCCAGCGCCGCAGTTCCGGTTCCGGAGGAACCGGGAACCGCAGCTGGTCCAGCGCGTGCGCCACGCAGCGGGTGATGCCGGCGGCGGAGTCGATCAGGGTGCCGTCGAGATCGAAGAACAGTGTGGACATGGTTGTACCCGGATCGTTTCCTTCCCCCGTCGGGAGAACAGCCTGCGCGTATTGAACGCAGGGCGCCGCGAAGCGCCGGAGGGTCGGCAAACGGAGCCGGTTGCACGGAATCGCCAAGCCGTTCGACAACCGCATCCGTGCACCCGGCCGTTCCGTCGCGGGTATCTCTTTCCGCGGCCTCGCGCGCCTCACTTCGATCCCTCTCCCACGGAGAGTGCTTCCTTCAACCGCGCGCTTCCAGTGCCGCCACGGCCGGCAGGGTCTTGCCTTCCAGGAACTCGAGAAACGCACCGCCGCCGGTGGAGATGTAGCTGATGTCGTCGGCGATGCCGTACTTGTCCACCGCCGCCAGCGTGTCGCCGCCGCCGGCGATGGAGAACGCCTTCGACGCGGCGATCGCGCGCGCCAGCGTCTCGGTGCCCTTGCCGAAGGCGTCGAACTCGAATACGCCCACCGGGCCGTTCCAAACCACCGTGCCGGCCGACTTGATCAGTTCAGCGTAGCGCTGCGCGGTCCGCGGGCCGATGTCGAGGATCAGGTCGTCGTCGGCCACCGCGTCGACGGCCTTCACCGTGGCCGGCGAATCGGCCGCGAAGGCCTTCGCCACCACCACGTCGCTGGGCAGCGGGATCTCGGCGCCGCGCGCCTTGGCGTCGGCGTCGATCTTGCGCGCGGTGTCCAGCAGGTCGGCTTCGTACAGCGACTTGCCCACCGCGTGGCCTTCGGCGGCGATGAAGGTGTTGGCGATGCCGCCGCCGACGATCAACTGGTCCACCTTGCCGACCAGGTTGGTCAGCAATTCCAGCTTGGTGGACACCTTGCTGCCGGCGACGATGGCCAGCAGCGGGCGAGCGGGGTTCGCCAGCGCCTTGTCCAGCGCATCCAGTTCGGCCATCAGCAGCGGGCCGCCGGCGGCGACCTTGGCGAAACGGATCACGCCGTGCGTGGACGCTTGCGCGCGGTGCGCGGTGCCGAAGGCGTCCATCACAAACACGTCGCACAGCGCGGCGTACTTCTTCGACAGCGCTTCGTCGTCCTTGCCCTCGCCCACGTTCATGCGGCAGTTCTCCAGCAGCACGATCTGGCCGGGCTTCACGTCCACGCCGTCCACCCAGTCCTTCACCAGCGGCACCTCGGTGCCCAGCAGTTCGGACAGGCGCGCGGCTACCGGCGCCAGCGAGTCGGTCTCGCTCCACACGCCTTCCTTCGGCCGGCCCAGGTGCGAAGTCACCATCACCGCCGCGCCTTTCTGCAACGCCAGCTTCAGCGTCGGCAGGGATGCGGTGATGCGCTGCTCGGACGTGATGCGACCGTCCTCGATGGGCACGTTGAGGTCCTGCCGGATCAGCACGCGCTTGCCGGTCAGGTCGAGGTCGGTCATGCGGACGATGGACATGGGCATTCCTGGCAACGGGAAAGAGGCCTATTGTCCCGGCTGCGCGCGGACACCGCAAACCGTGCATTCCCCGTGGGAGCGACATGAGTCGCGACATTGATTTCCGGTCGCGACTCGCGTCGCTCCCACGGAAAGCCGGGGTGCGGGACTACCGCTGCGCGGACGGGCGCTTCAACAGGCTGAAGGCGAAACCCGCCACCAGCAAGGCGCCGGCCACCAGCAGGCCCCACAGCAGCCAGGCCTTCCAGTCGCGCGGCGTGGGCGGCGCCTGCAGCGCGGCATCGCCGGCCAGCTTCTGCGGCTGCGCCAGATAGGCGGGCGTGGGCTGCCAGTCGCGGCCACGGTCGGCGCGCAACGCGTCGACCAACTGCGGCATCGGCGCATGCGCGCGCTTCGCGGTGGCGCTGCCGGCCACCAGTGCGTATGGACCCTGCCCTTGCGCCAGGAACACCACGACCTCGGCCCGGTAACCCAACCGCAACGTCGGCGCCTTCGCCGGCAGTGGCCCCGACACGCTGAGCCGCCAGTGACGGTCGCGCACGGGTGCGCCGCCGACGTCCTGTTCCGGCGACACGCTCTGCCGTTCGCCGCCGACCCGGTACGCCACCCATGGCCCCGCACGGCGCCGCCACGGCGCATCGGCGGCATCGCGGCTTTCCAGCGTCCATTCGCCCACCGCATAGTCGTCCATGGCCAGGTCCGCGTGCGAAATGGGATAACGGCCATCGCTTTCGTAGACGAAATAGTCGCGTCCCTGTTCCGACACCTTGCGGCCCTGCGCCTGGATCCACGTCATCGCCTGTTGCATGTAGTCTGTGTCCAGGCGCACGCGCACCGCGCGCACGGGCAAGGCGGGCGAGGCGTCCAGGGGGACGAAGCGCAGGTAGCGCAGGCCGCTGGCGATGGGTACCTCGTTGCGCAGCAGGCGCTCGCCACCCTGCCGCAGTTCCAGCAGCGCGACGCGTTGGCTCACCGCCCGCCAGTGCTGCAGATCGTCGCTGCTTTCCACCCGATACGACGATTCGCGCGGCGTGCCCGGCTCCCAGTCGATCTCCAGCGCCTGCGCGTTGTCGCGGACGCTGCTAAGGTCCACGAGAAAGGCGCGCGCCGTCCCGTCGGCGGGCGGCGTCGCGCCCTGCTCGGCTTCCAGCCGCAGGATGCGGCCGTGGTCGCCGAACTGCGCCGACAGCCTCAGCGCCGGCGTATCGCCCTGCTCCTGCGGCGGCAGCGGGAACCATGGCACCGTCACGCGCCGAACCGGCAGCGCCAACGGCTGGTCCGGGCCGAAGACTTCGGCGGCCACGGGATTGCCCCGTGCATCGACGACGTCGATGTCGCGCAGGTCCGGCCAGGCGGTGGTCCGGTAGACATCGCGGTCCAGCGCCACGCGGTAGGCGCCGGCACCGTCGCTGGCCAGCAGCAGCGGCCACCGCTGCGCATACTGCTCGCCGACGCCGGCGAACGCGGCCAGCGGCAACAACATCAGCAGCCATGCAAGCTTCTTCATGCGACGGACTCCTCGCTGTCCTGTTGGCGCGGCGGCGCCGGCGCCAGATAACCCACCACGGTGCACAGCAGGCCGTAGGCGATGAACGAGCCGATGCCCAGCAGGTTGCCCAGGTGCTGGCGGTCCACCAGCACCAGCTTCGCCAGCACCACCGCCATCAGCACCGCGCCGGCCAGCCACAGCATGCGTTGGCCACGGCGCGAACCGATCACCCAGCCCAGTACGCCCAGCACGCTCCACACCACGGTCAGGCTGGTCTGCGCCAGGCTGGTGGAAAGCAGCCTGCCATCCCACGGCACACCGCCCCAGTGGTGCACGGCATGCAGTACCACGGACGTGACCCACACGAAGGCGACCGCGGCGAGCAGCACGATCAGCGATGGCCGCGGGATGCCGGGATGGCCTTGCGGCAGCAGCCAGCACAAGGCGAGCACCAGCACGCCCAACTGCGCCAGTTCCATCGGATTGAGCACCGGCAGCCACGGCAGCGGCGAGGCATCGCCCGCGCTGAACAGCGCGCCCAGCCACCACAGCGACAACACCGCGAACAGCACGCCCAGCAGCACGTTGCGCCAGCCATCGAAGCGTTCGCCCAGCGGCGCCGAGATCCAGCGCCAGCGGAACAGCGCCATCGCGACCGTCGCCAGCCACGGCAAGGCCATCAGCGCCAGTTGCCAGCCCTGGCCCATGCCGTCGATGCGGTCCGGCAGCCAGCCCAGCAGCAGGCTCGCCGCCAGCGGCCACACCAGCCACCACACGAACTGCGCGGCGCCGGCCAGGCGATGCTCGCTGTCGCGCAGGCACTGCAGGCTGCGGATGCCGAACACCGCATACGCCAGCCAGGACCATGCGCCCAGCAGGCCGGCGAACGGATGCTGGTGCGCCCCGGTCTGCCAGAGCGCCAGCGGGAAAGCCAGGGCCAGCGCAGCCAGCGTCGTCCACGCCAGCGCGGTGGCGGGGCGGCGACGATGCGCCTCCGCCGCCAGCCACCCCGTCAGGGCCACGAACATGAGGAGCGCATCGGCATCGGCGCGCCACGCCGGCGGCAGGAACTGGTCGAACTCGCGCAGCGCCGCCCCGCACCACCACGCCAGCCCCCACAGGTAGTAGGCCAGCGCGAACCCGGGCTTGCCGCCCGCACGGTACGCCCAGGCACTGGCAAAGCCCGCCAGGGCGATCAGCAGCGCGCCCATGAAGGTCGGGTTGGCCAGCGCCACTTCATCGAAGCGCCAGGCATCCACCACCAGCAGCAACGCCACCGCCGCCGCCAGTTGCAGGCCCGCGCCGCTGATCTGCGGCAACAGGCGCTGCTGGCGCAGGCCCAGCCACGCCAGCGCGGCGCCTTCCAGCGCGAATACCGACGCCGTGGCGCGCGCCGACAGCGCCAGCGGCACCGCCAGCGTGGCGAAACCGACCGCCAGCAACGCGTAGGCCTGCGCCAGCACGTCGAAGTTCTCGCGCCTGCGCAGCGACCAGGCCAGCGCGGCGTACAGCACACCCAGGCCCAGCGCGCAGAACGCCAGCGGCATCCGGCTCTCATCGAACGTGCTGCCCTGCATCAACGCGGCCTGCAGCGAAAACGCCACCAGCGGCATGCCGAACACCAGGCAGCCATCGATGAAGTCGCGGCGGCTGGCCGGCTGGCGACGCGCGAACAGCAACGGGATCAGCAGGTAGAAAACGAAGAACAACGCCAGGAACGGCTGTGTGCTGGCGTATTTCTCCGGCACGTAGTCGAACGCGCCCCAGGCCGTGCCGATGCCGAAGGTGAAGGCGAAGCCCAGCAGGTTGAGCACGCGCCAGGACTTGTGCCAGGCGATGCCGACGATGGCGGCGTTCAGCACCGCGTAGTAGGAGAACAGGGCGACGTGGTTGCCGCTGCCGGTGGACAGCCAGATCGGCGCCAGGAAGCCGGCCAGCAGCGCGAACACCGCCAGCGCCTTCGCGTCCTGCAGCACCGCCAGCATGCCGGCGCCGGCGACCAGCACGATGCTCAACGCGAACGCCGCGCCCGCCGGCATCAGCGCGAATATCTTGAACGCCGCGAACACCACCAGCATCAGCACGCCGATGGCGCCACCCTGCAGGCTCAGGGCGAAGGTACGATTGCTTTCGCGCTTGCGCCACGCGAACACCAGCGCGCCCAGCGCCGCCGCGGCGATACCCGCCAGCCGCAGTTCCGGCGGCACGGTCAGCCAGCCCTGGTCGGCCGCGTACTTCAGCAACGCGGCGACACCGGCGAACAGCACCAGCACGCCGATCTTCACCGGCACGTTGCCGACGGTGAACCAGCGCTTCACCGTGCGCAGCGCGAGGGTGGCGAAGTCCGATTCCGCGGGCGGACGAGGTTGCTGCGGCGGAGTGGGTTCGCGCCGTACGTTCTCGAACGTCGCGCGCGGTGGTTCCGGCAATGGCGGCACGGGCGGCGGCACCGCGCCCGTACTCGCGGGCGGGGGCGCCGCTTCGCGCGCGGCAGGCGGGGTTGCCTGCGCACGCGGCAGCTCGGCCAGCGTGGGATCGTCGGCTGGTTCCCGCACCGTGGATGCGGGTGCAGGCCGTGGCGGCGATGCGACGCCCTGCGCAGGCGCGGTGGCCGGGCGGGCGCTGCGCAACGCGGCGACCTGCGCTTCCAGTGCCGCGACGCGCCGCTTCAGCCCGCTCACCGACACCAGTGCCACGATCAGCAGCACCGGCACGGCCAGCACGACCAGGCCCAGCACGATCAACAAGCCGACTACGTCATCCATTCCCAGCCCTCATGTGGGTCCTTCATCTGATGCAAGGACGAGGAAGGCCCGGTCCCCAGGCCATCCGCGGCGATGTCCCGCAGCCTCCGGCAAGCGCCGGGCATTTGCAAGATTCCGATCCGCCGGTGGCGGCGGAGGGCGCCCCGGGTATCGCGACGTGATACCCGGAAAACGACGCGAGCGCCCCGGAGGGCGCTCGCTGGTATCGACGGCCCGGCGCCGCGCAAGGCGGCGCGCGGACGGGGCGGGCTTACTTGCCCGCCACCACGCGGACCATTTCCAGGCACTTGTTGGAATAGCCCCATTCGTTGTCGTACCACGCCACCAGCTTGACGAAGGTCGGGTCCAGCGCGATGCCGGCGTCGGCGTCGAAGATCGAGGTGCGCACGTCGCCGCGGAAATCGGTGGCCACCACCTTGTCCTCGGTGTAGCCCAGGATGCCCTTCAGCGCGCCTTCGCTCTGCGCCTTCATCTCGGCCTTGATCTCCTCGTACGTCGCCGGGTTTTCCAGTTCGGCGGTCAGGTCGACCACCGACACGTCGCTGGTCGGCACGCGGAACGACATGCCGGTGAGCTTCTTGTTGAGCGACGGGATCACCACGCCGACGGCCTTGGCCGCGCCGGTGCTGGACGGGATGATGTTCTCCAGGATGCCGCGGCCGCCGCGCCAGTCCTTGTTGCTGGGGCCGTCCACGGTCTTCTGCGTGGCGGTGGTCGCGTGCACGGTGGTCATCAGGCCGCGCTTGATGCCCCACTTGTCGTGCAGCACCTTGGCGAGGGGGGCCAGGCAGTTGGTGGTGCAGCTGGCGTTGCTGATGATCGCCTCGCCGTTGTAGGTCTTGTCGTTGACGCCGAACACGAACATCGGGGTGTCGTCCTTCGACGGCGCCGACAGGATGACCTTCTTCGCACCGGCATCCAGGTGCTTCTGCGCGGTGGCCTTGTCCAGGAACAGGCCGGTGGACTCGATGACGACTTCGGCGCCGACTTCGTCCCACTTGAGGTTGGCCGGGTCGCGCTCCTGGGTCAGGCGGATCTTGCTGCCGTTGACGGTCAGGGTGTTGCCTTCCACCTTCACGTCGCCCTTGAAGCGGCCGTGCACGGAGTCGTATTGCAGCATGTAGGCCAGGTAGTCCGGTTCCAGCAGATCGTTGATGGCGACGATCTCGATGTCGTTGCCGAAATTCTGCACGGCGGAACGCAGCACGTTGCGTCCGATGCGGCCGAAGCCGTTGATACCCACCTTGATCGACATTGCTCAGGACTCCTGCGGCCGCGCCCGGCGCGGCGGGGTTGACGGGGCCGCCATTCTAACAGGCCCCCATGCGCAGCATTGATCAGGATCAAGGCGCCGGCCGCAACGCGGGCGGAGACTGCCCGCGGTTCCCAACGAGCATGAAAACGATGAACAAGGCCCTGATCCCCCTCGCCCTGGCGCTTGCCCTGGGCGCCGCCCCCATCTCCGCGCTGGCCCAGTCCAAGGGCGACTGGACGCTGGGCATCGGCGTCCACCAGGTCAATCCCAAGTCCGACAACGGCGCGCTGGCCGGCGGCACCCTGCCGCTGGACATCGACAGCGACGTTAAGCCGACCATCACCTTCGAATACTTCCTGCGCGACAACCTGGGCCTGGAAGTGCTGGCCGCGCTGCCGTTCGAGCACGACATCGCGGTCAAGGGCGTGGGCACGGTGGGCAGCACCAAGCACCTGCCGCCGACGGTGTCGCTGCAATACTACTTCAACGGCCAGGGCAAGGTGTCGCCGTTCGTGGGCGCGGGCATCAACTACACCACCTTCTTCAGCGAGCACACGCGGGGGGCGCTGGAAGGCACCCGCCTGAAGCTGGACGATTCGTGGGGCCTGGCCGCGCATGCCGGCATCGACTTCAAGGTCGGCGAACGCGGCGCGGTGCGCGTGGATGCGCGCTGGATCGACATCGACACCGACGTGCACGTGGACGGCGCCAAGCTGGGCACGGCCAACATCGACCCGTGGGTGTACGGCGTGGCTTATGTGCTGAAGTTCTAGGGCGAATCGGCATTCGGCCTTATGCAGCGGAAGAAGTAGTAAGGGGTGAAGGGTGAAGTCGGCGGCTTCGCCGCCTGCAAGAACCTGTTCACGGTCTCGAAGAAGGAGTTCGTCATTCCGGCGAAAGCCGGAACCCAGTGTCTTTGCTCTTCGGAATGCTCGTGTCGACTCCATGAAAGTCGCTGGGTTCCGGCTTGACCAGCCATTCGGCTGTTGAAAGCCGCCGGAACGACGGGTCTTCTTTTTCGAATACCGGCCGCGCTCCTCGAAATCGTGAACAGGCCCTTACCCTTTTTACAGACGGCGAAGCCGCCGGCTTGCCCGTGCGCACAGCGCACGACTTCCCGCTTTCCGCCGGGCGTCGCCTCGAAACGGTTCGGCGATGCCTGTCGGGGTCGAAGGTCGATCCAGCCCAGGCGCACGACCGGGGATCCGGGCATGTCGGTTAAAGTGGCCGGCATGAACCGGATCCTCTTTTTTCTTCTCGCCGCCGCCCTGCTTTTGCCCACTCCCGCACACGCATGGGGGGCGCTGGGCCACCGCCTGGTCGCGTCGCTGGCCTGGGACGACCTGACGCCGGAGACACGACGCCAGATCGACGACCTCCTGGCCGGCGAAGCCGTGCCCACGCTGGCCGGCATCGCCAATTGGGCCGACGAGCTGCGCGACAACGATCCCGACCTGGGTCGCAAGACCTCGCGCTGGCACTACGTCAACATCGGCGAACACGACTGCGTGTACGACCTGCCGCGCGACTGTCCCGGCGGCAACTGCGTGGTGGAAGCGATCCGCGCACAGGCCGCGATCCTCGCCGACCCCGGCAAGCCACGCGGGGAGCGAGTGCGGGCCTTGAAATTCGTCGTCCACTTCGTCGGCGACGTGCACCAGCCGCTGCACGCCGGCTACGCCCGCGACAAGGGCGGCAACGAGGTGCAGGTGAACTGGAACGGCACCGGCACGAACCTGCACAGCCTGTGGGACAGCCGCATGCTGGCCTCGACGAAGCGCGACGAGGCCAGCTACCTTGCCTACCTGCGCACATTGCCGCGCCCGGACGCGGACAGGATCGCGCTGCCGCCACCGTCCGCACGATGGGCGGAGCAGTCGTGCCGCGTGGTGCGGCAGCCCGGCTTCTACCCGCCGCGCGCGCGGCTGGACCAGGCCTACGTGGACCGCTACCTGCCCGTTGCGGAACGGCAGTTGCGCGCAGGCGGCGCGGCACTGGCCGGCGTATTGAATGCCGCGCTGGGCAGTACGCATTGACCGGCGCACTTTCCTCCATGGCAACGAGGTGGCACATGGCAATCCCGTACCGACTGCCCGTCCTGTTCGCGCTGGCGTTGTCCTGCCAGGCGACCGCGGCGACCGAGCATGCGCATGCCGAGCATCGCGAGGTCGCCATTCCTGTGCCTGCGCCCCGGGTCGATATCGCCGTGGAGCCCGCCCTGCTGTCCGGCCTGCCGCGCCACGACGTGAACCTCCAGGTGCACGGCACGTCGCTGCAATGCTCCGGCGTGGCGCTGGCCGAGGTACTGCGCCGTGCCGGCGCCATGCCGGCGGAACCGCTGCGCGGGGCGCACCTCGCACGCCGCGTGGAAGCCCAGGCGCGCGACGGTTACCGGGTGACGTTCTCGCTGGGCGAGCTCGACCCCACGCTGGGCAACCAGCCCGTGTTCCTGGTCGATCGCTGCAACGGCCAGCCGCTGGACGAGCACGACGGGCCATTTCGCCTCGTCCTGCCGCAGGACGGCCGCCCCGCGCGCAGCATCCGCCAGTTGCAGTCGTTGACCGTGCTGTAACCACGACCCGCCCTTCCACCGACAGGAGCACGCACACATGAGCGCCTTGGGCTTCCTCCGTATTCCGCTGTCGATCATGGCGATGCTGCTCTTCGCCATCCCCGCGTCGCGCGCCGCCGATGAACCGGCGCCGCTGACCGTGTTCGCCGCCGCCAGCCTGAAGGAGTCGCTGGACGAAGCCGCCGTGGCCTACCAGCAGCAGACCGGCGTGCCGGTGCGCGTCTCCTACGCCGCCAGTTCGGCGCTGGCGCGGCAGATCGAACAGGGTGCGCCCGCCGACGTATTCTTTTCGGCCGATCTGGAATGGATGGACTACCTGCAGCAACGCGACAAGCTGGAGGCCTCCACCCGGCGCGACCTGCTCGGCAACCAGTTGGTGCTGATCGCGCCGAAGGCCAGCCGCGCGCAGGTCGATCTGAAACGGCCGGCCACGTTCCTGGCCGCGCTCGGCGGTGGGCGCCTGGCGGTGGGGCAGACCAACAGCGTGCCGGCCGGCAAGTACGCACGCGCCGCACTGGAGTCGCTGACGCTGTGGAACGGCGTGAAAGCCCGGCTGGCCGAATCCGAAAGCGTGCGCGCCGCGCTGATGCTGGTGGCGCGCGGCGAGACGCCGCTGGGCATCGTCTATGCCTCCGACGCCAAGGCCGAGCCCGCGGTGCGCGTGCTGGCGACCTTCCCCGAGGACTCGCATCCGCCCATCGTCTACCCGGTCGCCGTCCTGCACGGCACGCAGTCCGCGCAGGCCACGCGCTTCGTGCAGTGGCTGGCATCGCCGCCGGCGCGGGCGATCTTCCAGCGCCGCGGCTTCGCCGTGAAGGAATGAGCGGCGGACGATGCCGGACTGGTTCACGCCGGAGGAAATCACCGCGATCCGCCTGAGCCTGAAGGTGGCCTCGACGGCGGCGCTCGCCAGCCTGCCGTTCGGCGTCGCGCTGGGCTGGCTGCTGGCGCGCAAACGCTTCCCGGGCAAGGCGCTGCTGGATGCGCTGGTGCACCTGCCGCTGGTATTGCCGCCGGTGGTGATGGGCTACGCCTTGCTGGTGACGCTGGGCACGCAGGGCGCCGTGGGCGGCTTCCTGAAGGAACACTTCGGCATCGTGTTCGCGTTCCGCTGGACCGGCGCGGCGCTGGCCTGCGCGGTGATGGGTTTCCCGCTGATGGTGCGCGCGATCCGGCTGTCGCTGGAAGCCACCGACCGGCGGCTGGAACAGGCCGCCTCCACGCTGGGCGCAGGACCGTGGCGTGTGTTCTTCACCATTACCCTGCCACTGGCCTGGCCCGGGCTGGTGGCCGGCAGCGTGCTGGCCTTCGCGAAGGCGCTGGGCGAGTTCGGCGCCACCATCACCTTCGTGTCCAACATCCCCGGCGAGACGCAGACGCTGTCGTCGGCCATCTACGGGCTGATGCAGGTGCCCGGCGGCGAAGCCGGCATCTGGCGGCTGGCGGCGGTGGCGGTGGCGATCTCGCTGGCGGCGCTGCTGCTCTCCGAGTGGCTGGTGCGGCGGCATCACACGCGGCATGGGGAGGACGCTTGAACATGCGGCGCGGCAGCCAGAAAGGATTCTGTAGGAGGGGCTTCAGCCCGCGCCACGATAGTGTTGCTGCTGTCATGAATGATGAACGCGCCGCAGCGCGCCCGGTTTGGCGAACCACCGAGGCTTTGGCTTGCTTCGTCAGGAAATCGGTCGGGGCTGAAGCCCCTCCTACAAAGACGATCCCCGCCGGGAGCCGCCGATGCTGAAACTCGACATCGAACTGCGCCGGGGCGGTTTCCATCGCCATGTGCGCATCGAGGACGAAGCGCGCGTGGTCGCGCTGGTCGGTCCCTCCGGCGCCGGCAAGACCACCGTGCTCAACGCCATCGCGGGGCTGGTCAAGCCCATCGCCGGCCGCATCGACGTGGACGGCCGCTGCCTGTTCGACAGCACGGGGGGGATCGACGTGCCGGTGCACAAGCGCCGCGTGGGCTATGTGTTCCAGGACGCGCGGCTGTTCCCACACCTGGACGTGCGGCGCAACCTGCTCTACGGCCGTCATGGCGCACGCGGCGAAGCGCGGTTCGGTTTCGATGCGGTGGTGGAACTGCTGGGCATCGCGCCGCTGCTGGCGCGCCGCACGCGCAACCTGTCCGGCGGCGAAGCGCAGCGCGTGGCGATCGGCCGCGCCCTGCTCTCGCAACCGGCCATGCTGCTGTTCGACGAGCCGCTGTCCGCGCTGGACCAGGCCCGCCGCGAGGAACTGATCCCCTACCTGCAGCGCGTGCGCGACGAGATCCGCCTGCCCATCGTCTACGTCAGCCACCACCCGGACGAGGTGCGCCGGGTGGCGGATTCGGTGCATGCGCTGGATTGACGGTCACTGCTTCGCCGATGCCACGCGGCGCTGTCCGTCGCGCACTTCGAACGTGAAAGCATAGGCCAGCGATACCGGCACCACGCGCGCCTCGACCCGCTCGCCGGCGCAGCCGTTGCCATTCCAGTCGCGGTCGCGCGTCGCGGCGTCCGGATAGTCGCAGAACATCGCGGGCTTGAAACGCCAGCCCACCACCGCGGACAGCACCGCATCGCGCAGCGGTGCGAACGACTCCGGCGCGGCGCAACCCGCCTGGGCGAGCGGCGACACGTCGGCGGGCAGGCCTTCGGCATCGACCACGAAGGAGACACAGAGCGTGGTGGCGGGAAGTTCCCGTGGCGCATAGCCGGCGGGAAACGCCGGCGTCGGATTGTTCAGCGGCACCGGATAGACGAATGCCTGGTGCGCGGCCATCCCGTAGCGCGATGTGCCTTCCGGCAGGATCAGGCGCTTGTCCACCGCGCTGATGCGCGTGGCGCAGCCTGCCAGCAATACGATGAGGATCAGGAAACCGCTTCGATACGTCACCGGGAAGCCGCCGTCCGGTTGCCGCAGGAAAGCACGCCCGCATCCGCGTCCTTCATTTCCACCGCATCGCACTCCACGCCTGTGAGGCCCGGGACAGCGCGGGTATCCAGTGTCGACCAGGCATGGCGCTGACCGGATGGAACCGTACTGGCGTCGCCGTTGGAATCATCCGAGGGCGGGTCGGGCTCGAAGGCGATCGGAACCCGTACCCATCCCTCGACCGGCTTCCCTCCCTGGATCCGGGGTTCGAAGGTCCAGCGCCTGGCCGCCGTCAGCGACGCTTCGTCGAAGATGCCCGCCGGGCTCGACTTCTCCACCACCGCGTCCTTGACCCGGCCGTCCGTGCCCACCAGCAGCTTCAGCAGGACACGTCCGCCCTGCTTGCCGGCCACGGCCGCCGCGGGGTATCGAGGGGGCGCCTGCGACGGCGAGCGGGCCAGGTCGTCGGGCAGGACGGGACCGGCTTGCCGGCTGACCGTCATCGTCAGCGTGAACATGGCGCCGCCATCCGGCGGCGCGACCTGGACCGTCGCTTCCCTGTCCAGCGCGCTGGTCAGTTCCGGCGTCGCCACCGGCCTGCCGTCCACCGTGATGTCGCCCCTGATCCTGACCTGGTCCGCACCGAGGGAATCGATCGCGAACTCGCCGCGCCATGCCCGGCCACGGCCATCCGTGGACGCGATGCCGAACGTGCGGCCCGGCCACTCGCGCACCTCGAAGTCGTTGCGCTCGCCGTCCACGTCCATCGCCATCGCCACGCGGTAGTGGAAGTCGTGCCGCTGCGCCGGTGCCTGCGCGGGCTGGGCCGCCCACGCGGCATAGGCGGTCGCCGCCATCGACACGCCGACGAGGACGGCGGTGGCGATCCAGTGCTTTACGGAGGGCGTCGGTCTCTTCAGCATGGCGATCCTTTCCTTCAGGGGATGTCGGGCCGGCCAGTGGCAGCCGACGGGCAGCGGCAGGTCGTCCAGTTGCGTCTTCAGCATCGCTTCGCCATAGGTGCGGCGGGCATGGGGATGGCGCGCGATGACCCATTCGTCGCAGGCCAGTTCCTGGTCCAGGCGGTAACGGCGCAGCGCGTAGTGGACCAGCGGGTTGAACCAGTGCAGGCAGCGCAGCGACACCGCCAGCAGGTTGGCGGGAAGGTCGCCGCGGGCGATGTGCGTGCGCTCGTGGCGCAGGACCAAGGCACGCTCTTCCGCGCTGTAGCGCCGGTCGAAGTCGGCCGGCACGACGACGCGCGGGCGCAGTACGCCGATCACCGCGGGCAGCCCATGGCCGTTCTGCGCGGCGAACAATCCGTCGCCGCGATCGGCCAGCACGCCCAGCCCGCGCTTGAAGCGGCGTTGCTGCCACCAGAACCGCGCGGCCGCGACCAGCACGCCGGCAAGCCAGGCCGCCAGCAGCAACGCACCCAGGCTTCCGTCCGATGGAGAGATCGCGGCGCCGGCCTGGACCGGCGCAAGCGATACGCCCGGCATCGCGATGACCCACTGCATCTCGCCCTGGCGCGCCGGCAACAGCACGGCCACCACCGCCACCGGTACGCACAGCCACAGGGCATACGCGGCGCTGGCGCCCAGCCAGTGGCGCACCGGGCGTCGCAGCATCAACACCAGCAGCAGCGCCGCCGAGGCGGCGAGCGTCGTTTCGACCAGTGCCGCGAGGATGTCATGGCTCATCGTCGAGCTCCGCGATCAGCCGCTTGAGTTCGGCGATGTCGTCGGCCGACAGCTTGCCGTGTTCGCTGAAGTGCGCCACCAGCGGCGCCACCCGTCCGCCGAACAGCCGTTCGACCAGGCCCGAGCTCTGCTGGCCCACCCACGCCTCGCGGCTCAGCACGGGCGAGTACAGGTAACGGCGGCCTTCCTTCTCCGCCCGGATCGCACCCTTGTTGAGCAGGCGGTTGAGCAGCGTCTTGACCGTGGGCTCGGCCCATTCGGCCTTCCCCGCCAGAGCGGCCACCACGTCTTCGGCGCTGGAGGGATGGCACCGCCACAGCACCTCCATCACCACGGCTTCGGCTTCGCTGATCGACATATGTTTACACCTGTAATTTTTATTGATTACGCACGTAAATAGAACCGATGTCAAGCGCTGCCCGCTGCCGTTCGTCGGCCGCTAATGCGTCTTCCCCTAAGCTGTCGCGATGACTCTCCACCCGACCCGCCTCGACGACGCCGTCGACCTGATCCTCTCCCGCATCGATGGCCCGCTGCGCATGGGCGCCCCGCTGGGCATCGGCAAGCCGCACCGGCTGTTGAACGCGCTGTACGAACGCATCGCCCGTGAGCCGGCGCGCCCGTGGTCGCTGTACACCGCGCTGTCGCTGGATCCGCCGGGCGGCGGCAAGGGACTGGAAGCGCGCTTCGTGGAGCCGTTCGCCGCCCGCCACTTCGGCGAGGACTTCCCGCGCCTGGCCTACGTGCAGGCGATGAAGCGCGACGCGCTGCCGGCCAACATCGAGGTGGAGGAGTTCTACATGCAGTCCGGCGGGCTGCTGCGTTCGAGCACGGCGCAGCGCGGCTACGCCAGCCTCAACTACACCCACGTGGCGCGGGCGCTGGCCGACCGCGCGCTCAACGTGATCGTGCAGAAAGTGGCGCGCGAACCCGGCGGCACGCGGCTGTCGCTGTCCTGCAACAACGACCTGACCCAGGACACGGTGGACGCCATCGTGGCGCGCGGGCTGCCACGGCCGCTGCTGGTCGCCGAAGTGGACCCGCTGCTGCCGTGGATCGGCGGCACTGCGGCCGTGGAAGAGGATTACTTCGACCTGGTGGTCGCGCCGCCGGGGCCCTACCCCGCGCTGTTCGGCCTGCCGCGCCAGCCGCTGTCCGACGCCGAATACGCCATCGGCCTGTACGCCAGCGCACTGGTGCGCGACGGCGGCACGCTGCAGATCGGCATCGGCGCGCTGGCCGACGCGCTGTGCCATGCGCTGGTGCTGCGGCATGCCGACAACGCGACGTACCGGCGCGTGCTGGCGGCGCTGGACCCGGAACTGGAACGCCACCCCGCGGTGATCGCCAGCGGCGGACTGGACCCCTTCGCCACCGGCCTGTACGGCTGCAGCGAGATGATCAACGAAGGCTTCAAGCGGCTGGTCGAAACCGGCGTGATCCGCCGCAAGGTGGTGGACGACGAACTGCTGATGCGGCGCATCGCCGACGGCACCGCCAACCTGGGCGACCAGGCCCGCCTGGAACGCGATGGCGAATACCTGCACGGCGCGTTCTATCTCGGTTCCCCCGCGTTCTACCAATGGTTGCGCGAGCTGCCGGACGATCAGCGCCGCGCCATCGGCATGCGCCGCATCAGCGAAATCAACCAGCTGTACGGCGACCACGAACCGCTGGAGCGCCTGCAACGCCGCGAGGCGCGCTTCTTCAACTCCTGCATGATGGCCACCGCGCTGGGCGCGGCGGTATCGGACGGACTGGAGGATGGGCGCGTGGTCTCCGGCGTGGGCGGGCAGTACAACTTCGTGGCGATGTCGCACGCGCTGGACGACGCGCGCAGCGTGCTGATGTTCCGCGCGGTGCGCGAGGACGGCGGGAAGACGGCATCCAACGTGCGCTGGAACTACGGCCACACCACCATCCCGCGCCACCTGCGGGATGTCTACGTCGACGAATACGGCATCGCCGACCTGCGCGGCCGCAACGACGAGGACTGCATCGTCGCGATGGCCGGCATCGCCGACGCGCGCTTCCAGTCCGGCCTGGTCGAACAGGCGCAACGCGCGGGCAAGCTGCGCGCCGGCTTCCACCCGCCCGGCCACTGGACCGACAACACGCCCGTGCACCTGTCCGCGCGGCTGCGCGCGTTCCGCCGCGACGGCACCCTGCCCGACTACCCGCTGGGCAGCGACTTCACCGAGGTGGAACAGCGCATCGTCAAGGCATTGGGCTGGCTGAAGGCGAACACCACCACGCCATGGGCAAAGGTAAGCACGGTGCTGCGCGCGCTTCCCACCTCCACGGACGATGCGGAGGCGATGGCGCGGATGGGCCTGGAATCGCCCGCCGGCATCGGCGAACGCATCGAGGCGAAGCTGCTGGCGCTTGGTTTGCGCGCGACGCGGTAGGCCAAAAGCGTCGGGGCTGAAGCCCCTCCTACAAAAGCCCCCACTGTAGGAGGGGCTTCAGCCCCGACCGCCATCTGTCCACTAGCCGATCAGAGCCAGATGGAATTCCAGTAGGGGTAATACCTGATGCTGGTCACCAATCCTGCGCGGACAGGGTTGGTGACGATATAGCGGGCCGCAGTCAGCACGTCGTCATCGCAGCGCATTGCGCGATCATGGAAGCCTGCCGCCCATATCTGCCCGCTTGGCCGGGCGACGCGGCCAACCGCACGAGCGGAGCGACCCTTGGCCAAACCAATAACCTTCGACAGAGAAGTCGCATCCGACAACTGCACCAAGCCATGCCAATGGTCGGGCATAAGAATCCAACACAGCAATTGCGCATGCGGTAACCAGGTATCGTCACGATCCATCACCGCAGACATCCTGCTGGCCAGTTCCCACTTGGCGAAATACGGGATGCGCCGATGTGTCGTGGTCGTCACCAGGTAGATGCGCCCAGATTCGGACCCACGCCCTTTACGCAATGCGCGGTGACCGGGCTTTGGAAGCGAAGAAGCCATGACGCACTTTCGCGCGCCATGGCTTCGGTTCGTATCGGCGTTCCGCTTTCTACAACCTCGGAGAATTCCGATCTTGTCTCAACATCCGGTCGGGGCTGAAGCCCCTCCTACAGCGGCTCCGATCAGTTCAGCGACTTCGCCGCCTCGACCACCTTCTCGACGGTGATGCCGAAGTGCTTGTACAGCGCTTCGGCCGGGGCGGAGGCGCCGAAGCCGTGCATGCCGATCACCGCGCCGTCCAGACCCACGTACTTCAGCCAGAAGTCGGTGATGGCGGCTTCCACGGCCACGCGCTTGCGCACGGCGTTGGGCAGCACGGACTCGCGGTAGGCGGCGTCCTGGCGGTCGAACACGTCGGTGGACGGCATCGACACCACGCGCGTCTTGATGCCATCGGCGTCCAGCGTGGCCTTGGCCTGCGTGGCCAGGCCGACTTCCGAGCCCGTCGCGATCAGGATCACGTCCGGCGTGCCGTCCGCGTCGGCCAGCACGTAGCCGCCGCGCGCGATGTCGGCCACCTGCGCGTCGCTGCGCGGCTGGTGCGGCAGGTTCTGCCGCGAGAACACCAGGCAGCTCGGCCCGTCCTTGCGCACGATGGCCTGCTTCCACGCCACCGCCGATTCGACCGCGTCGCAGGGACGCCACACGTCGTTGTTGGGAATGTAGCGCAGCGAGGCCAGGTGCTCGATGGGCTGGTGGGTGGGACCGTCCTCGCCCAGGCCGATGGAGTCGTGGGTGTAGACATGGATGCTGTGCGCGGGAATCAATGCGCTCATGCGCACCGCATTGCGCGCGTAGTCGCTGAACACCAGGAAGGTGGCGTCGAAGGGCACGAAGCCGCCATGCAGCGCCAGGCCGTTGGCGATCGCGGTCATGCCGAATTCGCGCACGCCGTAGTAGACGTAGTTGGCGTTGGGGTCGTCGCTGGCGACCGACTTGCTGGCCTTCCACAGCGTGAGGTTGGAGTGCGCCAGGTCGGCCGAACCGCCGATCAGTTCCGGCAGCAGCGGCGCGAAGGTTTCGATCGCCATCTGCGAGGCCTTGCGCGAGGCGATCACCGGGCCTTCGGCCTGCAACCTGGCGATGTAGGCATCGGCGGCGGCGATGAAATCTTCCGGCAGTTCGCCGTGCGAGCGGCGGCTCAGTTCGGCGGCCTGGTCGGGATACTGCGCGGCGTACTGGTCGAACAACCGGTTCCACTGCTCCTCGCGGACCAGGCCGGTGTTGCCGGCGCGCCAGCCGGCATAGATCTCTTCCGGAATCTCGAACGGACCGTACGGCCATTCCAGCGCCGCGCGGGTGGCTTCCAGTTCGTCCTTGCCCAGCGGCGCGCCGTGGCTGGATTCCTTGCCGGCCTTGTTGGGCGCGCCGAAGCCGATCGTCGTGCGGCAGCAGATCAGCGTGGGCTTGTCGTCGGACTTCAGCGCGGTCTCGATGGCGGTCTTGATCTCGACCGGGTCGTGGCCGTTGACGTTGCGCACCACCTGCCAGCCGTAGGCTTCGAAGCGCGCGGGCGTGTCGTCGGTGAACCAGCCGTCGGTGTTGCCGTCGATGGAGATCTTGTTGTCGTCCCAGAAGGCCACCAGCTTGCCCAGGCCCCAAGTGCCGGCCAGCGAGGCGGCTTCGTGCGACACGCCTTCCATCAGGCAGCCGTCGCCCATGAACACCCAGGTGCGGTGGTCGACGATGGCGTATTCGGGACGGTTGAAGCGCTGCGCCAGCAGCTTCTCGGCCAGCGCGAAGCCCACGGCGTTGGCGAAGCCCTGGCCCAGCGGGCCGGTGGTGGTCTCCACGCCCGGGGTTTCGTGGCGCTCCGGGTGGCCTGCGGTCTTGCTGTGCAACTGGCGGAAGTGCTTCAGCTCTTCCAGCGGAAGGTCGTAGCCGCTCAGGTGCAGCAGCGCGTACTGCAGCATCGAGCCGTGGCCGTTGGACAGGACGAAGCGGTCGCGGTTGAACCAGTGCGGGTTCTTCGGGCTGTGGCTCAGGTAGTCGTTCCACAGCACTTCGGCGATGTCGGCCATGCCCATGGGCATGCCCGGGTGGCCGGACTTGGCGGCTTCCACCGCGTCGGCGGCGAGGAAACGGATGGCGTTGGCGAGCTGGCGGCGGCCAGGCTTGTCAGGGGCAGGCGTCGTCATGGTATCGGCAGGCAATGGGGGCGGCGCCCGGCGGACCGCGGGCCCGCGTATTGTCCCACCCCCCGCCGCCGCTGTCGCGGTTGCGGGCGTTCAGCGGCGGTGCTAGCCCGCGTCCCCGGCCTGGCCCGGCAGACGGACATCGCCCTTTTCGCCCCGCGCCACCAGCGTGGCCAGGGTCAGGTCGCCGGTGACGTTGAGGGTGGTGCGGCACATGTCCAGGAAGTGGTTGACGCCCAGGATCAGGCCGATGCCGACCGGATTGACGCCCACCATGGCGCAGATCAGCGCCACCACCGGCAGCGAGCCGGACGGCACGCCGGCGGTGCCGATGCCGCCCAGGATGCAGACCAGCATGACCATGAACTGCTGGCCCAGGGTGAGGTCCACGCCGAAGAACTGCGCCAGGAAGATCACCGTCACCCCCTCGAACAGCGCGGTGCCGTTCTGGTTGGCGGTGGCGCCCACGGTCAGCACGAAGCGCGAGACCTGCTTGGGCAGGCCCAGCTTCTCGTCGGCCACCCGCAGCGCGGTGGGCAGGGTGGCGTTGCTGGAAGCGGTGGAGAACGCCATCACCATGGCCTCCTGGCTGCCGCGGAAGAACTGCAGCGGCGAGGCGCCGGCCAGCTTCAGCGCCACGGAATAGCTGACGAACAGGTGCAGGCCCAGCGCCAGCACCACCACGCCGACGTAGGCGCCCAGCCGGATCAGCAGGTCGAAGCCGAAGATCGCGGCCAGGTTGAACATGAAGCAGGCCACCGCGTACGGCGCCAGGCGGATCACCAGCCCGATCAGCGTCATCGAGATCTCGAACACGCCCTCGATGCCGCGCTTGAGCGTCGCGGTCGCTTCCGACGGGGTCAGCACCATGCCCACGCCGAACATCACCGCGAAGAACATCAGCGCCAGGATCGAGCCGTTGTCGGAAGCCGCGCTGAGCACGTTGTCCGGCACGATCGACAGCAGCATGTCCAGCCCCTTGGGCTGGGTGTCCACGCTGGCGACGATCTGCCGGGCGCGCTCGGCGTTCTCGACCAGCAATTGCTGCGCCAGCGCCGGGTCCACGCCGGCGCCCGGCTTCAGCACGTTGACCAGCACCAGGCCCAGCAGCACCGCCACCGCCGACAGCAGCACGGTGTAGGCCAGCGTCTTCCAGCCGATCCGGCCCAGCGCGCGGATGTCGCCCATCTCGGCGATGCCCACCACCAGCGCGGAGAACAACAGCGGCACGATCAGCATGAAGATCAGGTTGAGGAAGACCTTGCTGAACGGCGTGGTGACGTAGCGGGTCAGGTCCTGCACCCAGCCCGCCTCGGCATTGCCGGTGGCGTGCACGACCAACCCGACCAACAGGCCGATGCCGAAACCGATGGCCATCTTCCAGTGCAGCGGAAGCTTGGATTTGCCGGCGGTCTTGGCTTCGGTCATGGGATAGTCCTGCGGAAGTGAAGACCGCAGCTTAGCAAACCCGTCCGCCGACCCATTGTGCGGCGGCATCCAGGCAGACTTCCGCCGCATGCCGTGTGGGAGCGACGCGAGTCGCGACGATGAGTTTCCGGTCGCGACTCACGTCGCTCCCACGACGGGTAGTGTGACTAGTTCGGATACAGCGGCGGCAGCGGTTCTTCTGGCGGGGCGCGCTCGGGTTGCCATACGGGCCCGCCACGGAAGGCCTCGCGCAAGGTCTGCCGTGCCAGCGCGATATCGCCGCCGGCCCAGCGCGCGCGCCGGAGTTCCTCCACCGCACCGCGCTGGGGGGCCGAAGCCAACCGCGCGAGCAGTTCGTCCAGGTCCCGCGCGGGCGGGCGCGCCATGCCGCACAGCGTGTCTTCGATATCCTCCAGTCCGCCCGCATCCAGCGCACGCTTCAGGTCGGCGGCCGAATGCGTGGCCCGCGACGGAACGGATGTCGATGGCGCCCCCGGCGGTGGAGCGCGTGGCTTCGCACGGACGCCTGACCCGCGCGCCAACAAACCCCACACCAGCGTGGCCAGCCACAACACGGCAAAGCCCGCCGCCACCCACGGCCACAGGTGCGCGGGCAGGTTGCGGTCCTCGCTGTCGAATGCGATGACATCGCCGCCCGTGCCGGTCGCCGCGCCCACGTTGGCCGGGTTCGCCAGCGGCGGTGCGGAGACACCGGCCCCTGTACCCGCCGCCACCGCCAGCGTCAGGTCGGGCAATGAAGCGGTCTTCGCCGCCCCGGCACGCACGTCCCACCAGTCCATCGCCAGTCCCGGCACCACCAGCCGCCCCGCCTGTTCCGGCACGACGGCGTAGCGCCGTGTCAGCTTCACCTGCGGCGTGCCGCCGGCGAAGGTCTCGTTGTACTGCGGCGGTTCGGCGAACACCTGCGCGCCGGGGATCGACGGCGTGGGCAGTTCCGGCAACTGCGCCTGGGTGGCGCCCACCGCGGTGGCCTCGACGGTGAAGGTGGCCGCTTCGCCCGCGCGCAACTGCTGGGGCGCGCCGGCGTAGCGCAGGCGCAGGTCGCGCAGCGGCAGCCACGGTTGCGGCGCGTTGGCCGGCTGCGGGCGCACCTGCAGCGTGCGCGGCGAACCGTTGATGCGCACTTCGCGGCTGTTGCCGCCCAGCAGGTCGTCCATCCAGCCGCCCGCACCGCGGCCCTCGAAACGCGGGCCGGGCAGCGTCAGTGCGCCGCTGCGTTCGGGCACCAGCAGGAAGCGGCGCTCGGCGGTGCTGTAGCGACGGCCGTCGATCTCGCGGCTGGACTGCACGATCTCGCCCACGCGCTGGAGCAGCGCGTCCTCGGGCGGATCCAGGTCGAGCTGGCCGGACACCAGCGGCATGGCGTAGTACAGCCGCACGGTGACGCCGACGGACTGCTGCACGTATGGGCTGGCGTCGTCGATCTCCATTTCGACGAAGGCCAGGCCATTGGCCGCGGCATCCGCCGTGGCCGTGGCGGCGACGTCCACCGTCAACGGCGACGTGCGCTGCGCCCCCACCTGCAACGCCGGAATCGCCAGCGTGCCGGCGCGGCGCGGCCGCAGCGCGATGGCGAAGGTGGTGCTGGAGGTCATCCGTCCATTGACCAGGCGCACGCTGCGGCTGTCGGACTGGCCTTCCAGTTCGAAGTCGCGCAGCAGCGGCGTCAGGTCCGGCGTGGCGGATACCGCATCGGTCTCGATGTTCAACGTGATGGCCTGGCCCAGCGCCACCTCAGGCTGTTCCAGCCAGGCGCGCGCGGCGGCACTCGCCGTGTCGGCGAACGCCAGCAGCGTGAGCAGCCACAGTGCGATGACACGCTTCATTGTCCTTCCCTCTGCCGGCGTTCGTGCTCCAGCCGGAATTTCGCCTTCAACAACGATCCGGGTTCATCCGGCACGCGACGCAGCCAGGCGTCGACGGCCTGCCGGCGCTCGCGCTGCTCGGGCGTTTCCGCCGCCACCGCCTGCTGCCCGGGCTGGTCCGCCTTGCCTTCGCCGGCCTGCTGCGCGATCGCCTGCTGCATGCGCTCGCGTTGCGCGGCATCGGCGGCGGCCTGCGCCGCCGCGTCGGGCGGCGACTGCGGTGCGGGGGATGTGCCGGATGGCGAAGACGGCGGCGGACGTTGTGCCGTGGCGTCTTCTTCATTCTTGCCGGACGCATCCTGCGACGATGGATCCTGTGGCGGATGCGATCGGTCGTCCGGCTTGTCCTGCGACTTGTTCTGCGACTCGCCTTGCCGTCCCTGGTCGCCCTGGCCTTTCGATTCGTTGCCCTGTCCCTGCCCCCCGTCCGATGGCGGACGCTTGCGGACGGCGTCCACGGCCGCGCGATTGGCGACCGCGTCCTCCATGCCGGGTTGGCGTTGCAGCGCGGAGTCGTAGGCGCGGATGGCGTCGTCGTACCGGCCCTGCTTCGCCAGCGCATTGCCCAGGTTGTACCAGCCCTCGGCGGTGTCGATGCCGGCGAACGCCTGTTCGGCCGCGGCGAAATCGCCGCCGCGGTAGGCCTGCGCACCCTGTTCGAGTCGCGCGTGTTGCTGTTGGTCGGCGCGTTGCCACCAGTCCTGGCCGGCCGCGTGGGCGGGCGATGCCATCGGCAGCAGCAGGCAGCCCGCCACCAGCAGGATGCCGCCGCGACGGAAAGCCAGCAGCGACAGCAGCATCAAGGGCAGCAACAGCCAATAGCCTTCGTCGCGCCATGCTTTTCCGGAACCCATGCCCGCTTCGGCCTGCGCAGCCTGTTCCGGCAACAGCACGCCGAGACTGGACAGATCCGCGTCGCCGGCCGTGAGCGCCTGGTAGCGGCCACCGCCCGCCGATGCCAGGCGTTGCAGCGATCCGCTGTCGAGTGCCGCGCGCCCGATCGTGCCGTCGCTGCCGCGATACGCCGCGCCGGCGGCGCTTCCCACGCCCAGCGCGGACACGGTATAGCCTTGCGACTTCGCCGCCGCCGCGGCATCGCGCGCCTCGCTGTCGGCGCGGTCGCTGATCAGCAGGATCTCGCCCTGCCTGGCATCGGCCTGTTTCAGCAACCGCGTCGCCCAAGCGATGCCGCGCGCGGGGCGTTGGCCGTCCACCGGCATGATGTCCGGCGACAGATCGTCCAGGTACAGGCGGATGTTGGCGGCATCCTCGGTGAGCGGGGTCACGGTGAAGGCGTCGTCCGCATAGACCACCAGCGCCACCTGTCCGCCGCTGCGCGCATCGAGCAGTCGCGCCAGCTTGGCGCGCACCTGCAACAGCCGCGACGGCGGGATGTCCGACGCGGTGATGCGGCTGGACAGATCCAGCACCACGACCAGCGACGCGCGCGACTGCCAGAGCGGCTGCTCGCCCATGCGCCAGCTGGGGCCCGCCAGCGCCAGCACCGCGAGCACGTAGGCCAGGATCGCGACGATCAGGCCGCCGCGCGCGGCGGTGGCACCAGGAGCCAGCAGGTGCGGCAGCAAGTGCGCATCGACCCGGCCGCGCCAGGCGCTGGCGCGCCGCCTGCGGATCCGCCAGAAAACGACCAGCAACGGCAGCGCCAGCAACGCCCACAGCCAATGCGGGCGCAGGAAATGCAGTGTGTCCAGCCAGCCGCTCACGCGCGCCTCCGCGGCCAGGCCAGCGCCAACAGGGCGACGAACAGCGCGCCCGCCAGCGGCCAGTAGTAACGCTCGATCCGCGGGCGCACCGCTTCGCCCGGCTGCCGCACGGGTTCCAGGCGGTCCAGTTCGGCATAGATGCCCGCCAGTTCGCGCGTATCGCGCGCACGGAAGAATCGCCCGCCGGTCTGCATGGCCACGTCGCGCAGGGTGGCTTCATCGATGCCCTCGGGCGCGCTCGAGGGAAGCGGGAGCGGAATGCCGAACACGCTCACCATGCGGCCATCGCTGCCGAAGGCGATGGTGTGGATGCGCACGTGCTCTTCCTTCGCCAGTTCCGCCGCCTTCTGCGGCGTCAGCACGCCGGCGGAATTGACGCCGTCGGTCAGCAGGATGAGCACGCGCTGGCCTTCCTCCTGCGTGCGCAGGCGGCGTACCGCCAGCGCGATGGCATCGCCGATGGCGGTTTCGCGGCCGGCCAGTCCCGCCACCGCATCGCGCAACTGCTCGCGCACCGTCTGCAGGTCGCGCGTCAGCGGCGTCATCGCGTAGGCGCGCTGGCCGAACACGAGCAGGCCCACGCGGTCGCCCTCGCGGCGGTCCAGGAAATCCGCCAGCACCGCCTTGGCCGCCGTCAGCCGGTCCACCACCGCGCCGCCCAGTTCCATGTCGGCTTCGGTCATGCTGCCGGACAGGTCCACCGCCAGCATCAGGTCGCGCCCGCTGCCGGGCGGCACGACCGCTTCGCCGAACTGCTGCGGACGCGCGACGGCGGCGCACAGCAGGAACCACGCCAGCCAGGCCAGTGCCGCCGTGCGGCGCGGCGCGGCGCGTCCGCCCAGCCGGGCGATGCTTTCCAACTGTTGCCGGTAAGGCACCTTCAACGCATCGCCCTGGCCGCGCCGCGCCGGCAACAGCCAGCGCACCAGCCACGGCAGCGGGAACGCCAGCCACAGCCAGGGCCATGCGAAACCGGCATAGCCGTCGTACAGGAACTGCAACGTGGGCAACGACAGGCTCATCGCCGCCCCGCCATCAGTTCGAGAAATCGCGCGCGCGCCACCTCGGCCGCCGCCTGCAGTTCGCCAGCATCCACGTCGCGGCGGTAGCCACCCTCCAGCAGCAGGCGGCCCGGACCCTGCGAGAACGCCGTGCCCTTGTTCCCGTCGAGGAACCGCAGCCACGCCTCGCCCTGCAATCGATCCGCCTGCGGTTCGACCCGCCGCGCCGCACGCCGCAGCAGTTCCGACATCGCCGCGACCTGCTGCGCCGATCCCGGTCCGGCCTGCGCGGCATCGAACCAGCGCTGCCAGGTCCGCAGCCTTCGTTTGCGGCGCCACGCCCATGCCGCCCACACGGCGCATGCCAACAGGACCACGCCCGCCACCAGCCACCAACCCGGCGCCGGCGGCCACAGCGGCGGCGCGGCGGGGACATGCACATCGCGCAACACGAGCGTGGCCAGCGCCATCACGCCACCTGCGGCTGGGCACGGCCCAGCAGCGGCAACCAGGCGTCGCTGGCCGCATCGCTGGACAGCGACCAGACCCGCACGCCGCGACGCGGCAGGCGATCGAGCGCATCGTCCAGCGGCTGGCGGAACTCATCGCGCCAAGCCTGTCGCTGGGCGGGGCTGGCCAGGTCCAGGTCCAGCCGCCGCGCGCCGAGCGCGAACGGCAGCGTGTCCGCCGGGGGATCGGTTTCCAGCGGATCGGTCAGCAGCAGCACGACCACCTCGTGGTGCGCCGCCAGCGCCGGCCAGCGCACATCCGGTACGTCGGCGATGCTGCGAGGGTCCGCCAGCACCAGCAGGCGCGAGCCCGGGCGCAGCAGGCGCGCGGCGTTGTCCAGCGCGGAGGCCAGGCCCGTGTCGTCCAGCGGCGGCGCGGTGTACCAGCGCACCAGCGCATCCAGCACGCGCAAGGCCCCCCTGGGACCGGAAGCCGGCGGCACCGGCGCTTCCGCCACGCTGCCGCGCAAGGCCGCGATGCGGTCGCCATCGCGCAGCGAGGACCATGCGGCGATGGCGCCGGCGCGCGCCGCCTGCACCGACTTGAAGCGCACGCGGGTGCCGAAGTACAGCGCCGGCGCGGTATCGGCGACGATCAAGGTCAGCCGCTCGCGTTCGGCCTGGAACAGTTTGGTGTGCGTGCGCCCGCTGCGCGCGGTCAACCGCCAGTCGATGTGGCGCACGTCGTCGCCGGCGACGTATTCGCGCGACTCGGCGTATTCCATGCCGCGCCCGCGCAACTGCGATTGCGCCGGCCCGGCCACGTGATGGCGCCCCTGCCGCGCGGGTCCGCGGCGCTGCGCGCTGCCGCGCAACGCGACCAGTTCGGCCAACGTGGGGACGATGCCTTCGCTCACCCGTCCGTCACTCCTGCGGCGCAGTCCGGCCGTTGCCTTACGGCAGCGGCACCACGTCCAGCAATGCGGCCACCAGGCGGTCGCCGTCCCAGCCTTCGGCCGTGGCCTCGTAGCTGGGCAGCACGCGATGGCGCAGCACGTCCGGCGCGATCACGCGGATGTCGTCGGGCGTCACGTAGTCGCGCCCGGCCAGCCAGGCGCGCGCGCGCGCGCAGCGCTCCAGCGCGATGGAACCGCGCGGACTGGCGCCCCAGGCGATGCGCTTCGCCAGCGAGGGGTCGTAGCGCGCGGCATCGCGCGAGGCCAGCACCAGTTCGATCAGGTAGCGTTCCAGCTGCGGCGCCATGTGCAGTCCCAGCACCGCGGCGCGCGCGGCGAAGACGTCCTCCAGCGGCATCCGCTCCACCGGCGATGGCACGGACCGCATGTGCTCGCGTGCGCGTGCGCGCGCCAGCCGCAGGATCTCGGCTTCGGCCGCCGCTTCGGGATAGCCGATCTTCACATGCATCAGGAAGCGGTCCAGCTGCGCTTCCGGCAACGGGAAAGTGCCCTCCTGCTCGATCGGATTCTGGGTGGCCATCACCAGGAACAGCGCCGGCAACGGATAGGTGTGGCGACCCACCGTGACCTGGCGCTCGCCCATCGCCTCCAGCAGCGCCGACTGCACCTTGGCCGGCGCGCGGTTGATCTCGTCGGCCAACAGCAACGGGTGGAAGATCGGCCCGGCCTGGAACTCGAAGCGCCCTTCCTGCGGACGCCACACTTCCGTACCCGTCAAATCGGCCGGCAGCAGGTCCGGGGTGAACTGCACGCGCGCGAAATCGGCCTGCAGGCGCGAGGCCAGCGCGCGGATGGCGGTAGTCTTGGCCAGCCCCGGCGCGCCCTCGACAAGCAGATGGCCGTCGGCCAGCAGCGCGATCAGCAGGCGCTCGACCAGCGCTGCCTGTCCCACGATGGTCTGAGCCAGTCCCTCACGGAGTGCGATGAACGCCTGGTGCAGGCGTGCGTTTTCCGGATCGGCGACGGTGGGCGAAGCGGGAGACGGATCGTGTGAGCTGTCCATGGGGCCTGTTGGTGGGCGGAGCCTGGAGCGATTTTGACCCAGCCGCGCACGGATGGTTCATCCGGCGGTGGACAGGCGCATGCGGGGTTCAGGGTGAAGCCGGCCCGGAAACGGCACGGGGGCCTTGCGGCCCCCGTGCGGAACAGTCTCTTGCGCAGCGCGCTTCAGCGGCGTTCGGCCACGCGCAGCACCTTCGGCGTGACGAAGATCAGCAGCTCGGCCTTCTCCTTGCTGCGGCCCTTCTTCTTGAACAGGTTGCCCAGGAAGGGGATGTCGCCCAGGAACGGGACCTTGCTGATGCTGCTGCGGTCGGTGAATTCGTACACGCCACCGATGACGACGGTCTGGCCGTCCTCGATCAGCACGGCGGTGCTGATCTCGCGACGTGCCAGCTCGGGCACGGAGCCGAAATCGCCCAGGTCGATGAACCGGATCACCTCGTCCTTCTTGACGTTCAGATTCAGGAACACGCGGTTGTCGTCGGTGATGGTCGGCGTGACCTTCAATTCCAGCAACGCTTCTTTGAACTGGACCGTCGGCGTGGCGATGCCGGTGCCGCTGCCGGTAACGGTCAGATAGCCGACTTCCCGACCCTGCTGGATCACCGCCTCGCGCTGGTTGGTGGTGACGATGCGCGGGTTGGAAATCACCTCGCCACGGCCCTCTTCCTGCAGGGCGGACAGCTCCAGATCCAGAGAGAAATTCCGCCCCAGCAAGGTGTAGGCGATGGCGCCAGCAGGCGTCGCGCCACTGGTGAAGCCGCCCGCCGGGAGATTGACGTTCAGGCCACCGGGAATCTGGATCTCGCCGTCTTCGATGATGCTGGTATTGCCCTCAAGCGAACCACCGATCGTCTGGTTACGGTCCCCAATCCTGCGTCCTTGGACACCGAAGCGCGCACCCAGGTCACGCGCGAAACTGTCGGTCGCGATGACGATGCGGCCCTCGATCAGCACCTGGTCCACCGGGCGGTCGATCACCGCGATCAGTTCGCGCATCTGCGCGACCTTCTTCGGGATGTCGCTGATCATCAGGGTATTGGTGCGCTCGTCGGCCACCACGCGACCGCGCGGCGACAGGAAGCCGTTTTCGTTATCCGTATTGCCGCTGCCGCCGCCACCACTGCTATTGCCGATGCCCTTGGCTTCCGTCAGCGCCTTGAAGATCGCGCTGGCGTTGTGGTAGTTGATCTGGATGTAATCGGTGGTCAGGTCCTCGCGGTTCTCGATCGCGATGCGCGCGTCTTCCTTGTCCTGCTCGAACTTGGCCAGTTCGGGCTGCGGGGCGACCCAGACGACGTTGCCGTCGCGGCGCTTGTCCAGGCCCTTGGCGCGCAGCACGATGTCCAGCGCCTGGTCCCACGGCACGTTGACCAGGCGCAGGGTGACATTGCCCTGCACGGTGTCGGAGGCGACGATGTTGAGGTTGGACTCTTCGGCGATCAGCTGCAGGACGGTGCGTACCGGCACGTCCTGGAAGTTGAAGGTCACCGGGCGGCCACCGTAGCGGCGGGCCTCGCTGGCCACCTTGGCGGCGGCGTTCGCGATGGCGCTGGAACTGGTGCCGGCGGTCGCGTTCGAGCTGCCGACCGCCTTCTGGCCGGCGCGCGGGACGATCTCGACGACGTACTCGTTGCCGGACTGGTAGGCCAGCGATTCGAAGTCGCCGCGGGTGCTCAGCACCAGCTGGGTGCCGCCGCCCTTGGACTGGGCTTCGACGCGCTGGACCGGCGTGGCGAAATCGACCACGTTGAGCGGGCGTTGCAGCGAAGCCGGGATGACGGCGTTGCCGACATCCACCACCACGCTGTCGCCCTGGTTGCGCAGGTCGGGCGCCGCGCCCTGGCCATCGAACTTGACGGTCAGCCGGCCGGCGCCATCCTCGCCGCGCCGGAAGTCGATGTTGGACACCGATACCGCGCGTGCGGGCGCCGGAGCGGCTGGCGACGCGGTGGCGGGGGAAGCGGTCTGCGCCGCCGGCGACCCGGCGCTGGCGGCACTGGCGGCAGCCAACAGGCCGATGGCCAGTCCCAGATAGCAGACCCGGAGCATTGCCAGGTGCCGGGCAGGCCGCAGGCGGTGGGCGTTAGAAGCGGTCATCGTGTATCCCCTAATCATTGATCTTCAAGCGCGATGGCAGCCGGCCGTTCCAGCCAACCGCCCGCGCCATCCGGCACCAGTTCGACAAGTTCTATGCCATCTTCACGGACCGTGGTGACACGGCCATCGCTCTGCCCCAGGTAGTTCCCCGGACGTACCCGGTAGGTGACCTTGTCGGGCCCCATCACCAGCGCCACCAGCCCCGGACCGCCGCCAAGCGTACCGACCATGTCCAGGCTGTCCAGCGGGTATTGCTCAAGCGTTTCCTTGCGCCGGTTCGGATCCGGGCGCAGGCCCGGGCCGTCGGTGTTGTTCCAGAGGTCGCTGAACGGATCGCGCAGCGACTGGGCGGCGTATTCGAACGTCTCGAACTGCTGCATCACCGGCAACGGCTCCAGCGGCGGCGCCGGCCGGGCACGCACGTCGGCGACCCATTTCTGCAGGTTCGGCGCATCGCCCGGGGTGCTGGTCACGCCGCGGGCGCACGCGCCGAGCAGCAGGACCAGCGAACCGGCGACGACCCAACGGGATTGCATCACACTCATTTCATACCCCCCGCCTTCGCCGCCGCGGCCGCCGCGGCCTCCTGTTCGGCCACTTCCTTCTCGTCCAGGTAGCGGTAGGTCTTCACCGTGCCCGACAGTTCGAGCGCGCCTCGGCTGGTGATGCCGCCCTTGCCTTCCTTCGGTTTCAGCGAGATGTCGTGCATGGTCAGGATGACCACGCGGGGCAGCGAGGCCACGCCGCTGACGAAGGCGCCGAACTGGTGGTAGCTGCCCACCATGCGCAACTGGATCGGCTTCTCGGCGTAGAACTCCTTCAGCGTTTCCGGCTGGGGCTGGAAGAGTTCGTTGGACAGGCCGCTGGAGAGGGCGGTCTGCGAGATGTCGATGATCAGGTCCGGCATCTCGGTCTTGCTGGGCAGCTGGCGCAGCATCTGCTGCAGCACCTGTTCCATCTGCGCGAGCTGCTGCTTCAACGGCTCGAGATTGGCGGCCTTGGCCTGCTCGGTCTCGAACTTGTCGCGCAGCGTCACTTCCTCGCGTTCCAGCGACTCCAGGGTTTCGCGCTTGCCCTTGATGAAGAGGAAGAACGAGAGCGCCAGGATGAACAGCGCCAGGATCACGCAGAAGCCGATCTTGGCGTTCTGCGGCCACGCGCCGATGTTGTTGATGTCCAGGTTCTTGAGCGATGTCTTCTTCTGGCTCATGACGCGCTCCCGGTGGCCGGCGAGGTGTCACCGCTGGGCGTGGTGGCAGGGGGTGTCGTGTCGGACGGCGCGGCCGGAGCGGGCTCCACCGGTGCCGGTGCCTCGGCAGGCGCGGCATCCGCCGGCGTGGCCGTGGGCTGGCCTTCGACAGGAGCGACGGCCGCCGCGTCCGGATCGGCCGCCGCCGCCGCGGCCGCCTCTTCCTCGGCGGTCGGATTGGCCAGGCGCACCTGCAGCTTGAAGACGTAGGGCAGCGCGCGGCTGGCGCCGGTCGAGGCCAGTTCCTTCGCGTCCTCGGGCTTGGACTCGATGATCGACAGCTCGGGCTTGGTCATCCAGCCCGATGTCTCGAGGTTGCGCATGTAGGCGCTGACGCGGGCGTTGGACTGCGCGCGGCCCTCCAGGGTCAGCACTTCGCCGTCCTGCTTGATGTTGCCCAGGGCCACGCCATCGGGAATGGTGCGGACCAGCGAGTCGAACAGGTGCACCATCTGCGAACGGTTGGCCTGCAGCTTCTCGATGACTTCCTTGCGGGCCAGCAGGCGGCGCTTCTGTTCGTCGAGCTTCTCGATTTCCTTGTTCTGCGCCTCGACCTTGGCGATCTCGGCCTTGAGGAAATCGTTGCGGACGTTCTGCCCCGCCACCTGGCGGTCGTAGTGGAGCCACAGCAGGGACGACAGCAGCAGGCCGGCGATGGCGGCGGCGCCCAGCATGGCGTAGAACTCGCGCTGGCGCTGCACGCGGCGCTCGGCGCGCCACGGGAGTAGGTTGATTCTTGCCATCAGTCAAAGCTCCTCAAAGCCAGGCCGGTGGCGATCATCAGTGCCGGGGCGTCCTGGGCCAGCGCATGCGCCTGCACGCGTGGGCCGAGGGTCATCTGCGCCAGCGGGTTGGCCACCACGGTCGGCACGCCCAGCTGTTCCTCGACCATCTCGGGCAGGCCCGGCAGGGCGGCGCAACCACCGGCCAGGACCACCTGGTCGACGCGGTTGAACTCGCTGCCCGCGTAGAAGAACTGCAACAGGCGGCTGATCTGCTGGACCGTGGCTTCCTTGAAGGGCTCCAGCACTTCCACTTCGTAGCTTTCCGGCAGCCCGCCCTGGCGCTTGGCCAGGCCGGCTTCCTCGTAGGTCAGGCCGTAGCGGCGCATCACTTCGTCGGTCAGCTGCTTGCCGCCGAACACCTGTTCGCGGCTGTACAGGCTGCGGCCACGGCGCAGGACGTTGAGCGTGGTCATGGTGGCGCCGATGTCCACCAGCGCGACCACGCCATCCTGCGGGATCGGCAGGTCGTCGGCCATCAGGGCGAAGGCGTTCTCCACCGCGAAGGCTTCCACGTCCATCACCTTGGCGGTCAGCCCGCCCAGTTCCAGCGCGGACTGGCGCAGTTCGACGTTCTCGGAGCGCGACGCGGCCAGCAGCACCTGCACCATCTCCGGGTTGTTGGGCATCGGGCCCAGCACCTCGAAGTCGAGGTTCACTTCCTCGATGGGGTACGGAATGTAGTTGACGGCCTCCAGCTCGACCTGCGCTTCCAGGTCGCTGTCGTCCAGGTCGGCGGGCATCGGGATGATCTTGGTGATCACCGCCGAACCGGCGACGGCCGCCGCGGCGTGCTTGGCCTTGCTGCCCGCGCGGTTGACCGCACGGCGAATGGCCTCGCCCACCGCCTCGACCTCGACGATGTTCTTCTCCACCACCGCGTTGGGCGGCAGCGGTTCGACCGCGTAGTGCTCCACGCGGTAGCGGTTTCCGACGCGCGACAGCTGGAGCAGCTTGACCGCGGTCGAACTGATATCGACGCCGATGAGCGGCGACTGGCTTTTTGGGATTAGCCCCACGGTCTTTCCCCTTCCGACGGGCACTGGGCGTACAGCGTGCGCCCACATTAATAACCAAGTTTTTACTCTTGGCAACCGACGTTTGCGTGGCTGTGCGGCCTGTCACGCTTCTCGAGGGTTGTTCCCCAAGTCCCTGTTCCCCTTGGGATCGCCCATGGCGACCCCGGCGGTCATCTATACTCTGCCGCCACGAATTCTGCAATCGGAAAGCACCGGATGCCCCGTTTCCGTCGTCTTCTGCGTTGGACGCTGATCACGTTCCTCGTATTGTCCCTGGCCGGCCTGGCCGGTCTGGGCTTCCTGTACTACACGGTCTCGTCCAAGCTGCCGGACATCCAGTCCCTGCGCAATGTCGAACTGCAGGAGCCCCTTTACGTCTACGCCAGCGACGGCCGCCTGATCGGCCTGTTCGGCGAGACCCGGCGCTATCCGGTGCAGATCGCCCAGGTGCCCGCCCAGGTCAAGCAGGCCTTCGTCGCCGCCGAGGACAGCCGATTCTACGAACACAACGGCGTGGACCCCACCGGCATCGCCCGCGCGGTCTGGCAGATCGTCAGCCGCAAGGAAGGCCGCGTGGCCGGCGGCAGCACCATCACCCAGCAGGTGGCGCGCCAATGGTTCCTGAGTTCCGAGTACAGCTACACCCGCAAGCTGGTGGAAATGATGCTGGCCATGCGGATCGAGAAGATGCTGAGCAAGGACGAGATCCTTGAGCTGTATCTCAACAAGAGCTTCTTCGGCAACCGCTCCTACGGCATCGCCGCCGCCGCCGAGTACTACTACGGCAAGACCCTCGACCAGTTGACCCTGGCCGAGACCGCCACCCTGGTCAGCGCACTGAAGTTCCCTTCCAGCGGCAATCCGATCAGCAACCCGGGCCGCAACCAGGAGCGCAGCGCCTACGTGGTCGAGCGCATGCGCGAGGACGGCTACGTCACCGCCGCCGAGGCCGCCCAGGCCAAGGCCGAACCGATGCACGCCAAGCCGCACGAGCGCCCGGTCGAGGTCCACGCTCCGTACGTGGCCGAGATGGTGCGCCAGGAGATGATCGCGCGCTTCGGCCCGGAGGCGCTGACCAAGGGCTACCACGTCACCACCACGCTGGACTCCGCCCTGCAGGCCGGCGCCAACGACGCCGTGCGCGACGGCCTGGGCCTGTACGACCACCGCCACGGCTGGAACGGCGTGGAGCAGCATTTCGACGTGGCCGCCGACGCCGACGCCGCCACGCTGGCCACCCACCTGCGCGGCATCGTCGCGCAGAACGGCCTGGTACCCACGATCGTCGCGCGCACCGGCGACGACGGCAGCGCCACCGTGGTGACGGTCGATGGCCGCGAGATCGTCCTGCCCGCTTCGTCCAGCAAGTGGACCGGCCGCACGCCGGCCAAGCTGTTCACGCGCGGCGACCTGGCCCGGGTCAGGGCCGGCAAGAACGAGGGCGAATACGTCATCGAGCAGATCCCGCGCGCGCAGGCCGCACTGGTCTCGCTGGATGCCGGCAACGGCGCGTTGCGCGCGCTGGTGGGCGGCTACAGCTTCGCCGGCAACAAGTTCAACCGCGCCACCCAGGCGCGCCGCCAGCCTGGCTCCAGCTTCAAGCCGTTCCTGTACGCGGCCGCGTTCGAGAAGGGCTTCAACCCGGCGTCGATCGTGCTGGACGCGCCGGTGGTGTTCCGCGACCGTCGCGGCCACATGTGGCGCCCGCAGAACGACGGCGGCGGCTTCCGCGGGCCGATGCGCCTGCGCGAGGCGCTGGTGCAATCGCGCAACCTGGTGTCGGTGCGTTTGCTGGACGGCATCGGCGTGCCGTTCGCGCGGCAGTACATCAGCCAGTTCGGTTTCGAGGAAGCGGAGCTGCCGCCCAACCTGTCGATGTCGCTGGGCAGCGCGTCGCTGACGCCGCTGTCGATGGCGCGCGGCTATGCGGTGTTCGCCAACGGCGGCTCGCGGGTGACGCCGTGGTTCATCGATGAGGTCAAGGACCGCGAAGGCAACGTGGTCTTCAAGGAGAACCCGGCCACCGCCTGCCGCGGTTGCGGCCAGGGCCAGTACGGCAGCAGTGCGCCGGCCAGCCAGGTGGTGGACGGCTTCAACTTCGGCCCGGCCCAGGCGGCCAAGCCCCCCGCACCGGTCACTGATGCGCCCCAGCCGGCCGAGAAGCCGGCCGATCCGAACATGGTGACCGCACCGCGCGCCATCGACGAACGCACGGCCTACCAGTTGACCTCGATGATGCGCGACGTGGTCCAGCGCGGCACCGGCACCGCGGCCAGGGTATTGGGCCGCGAGGACGTGGGCGGCAAGACCGGCTCCACCAACGAGCACCGCGATGCGTGGTTCAGCGGCTTCGGTGGCCCCTACGCCACGGTGGTATGGGTGGGCCGCGACAACTTCCAGTCGCTGGGCTACCGCGAATACGGCGGCCGGGCCGCGCTGCCGATCTGGATCGACTACATGCGCGTGGCCCTGAAGGACAAGCCGGTGGCGTTGAACGACCCGCCGGACGGCATGGTCCAGGCCACCCTCAACGGCGTGACCGAGTGGGTCAAGGTCGAAGACATGGACCGCATCCACGAATACGACCTGTACGGCCCGGAAGACGCCGTGCCGGACGAGGAAGCGTTCGACATCTTCTGATCGCGGGATTCGGGATTCGGGATTCGGGATTCGGGATTAAGGATTCGGTAAAAGGGTCGATGCCGCCGCTTGAACGAATCCCCACTCGCGAATCCCGGCATCCCGGCCCGTTGGTGTACAGTCGCTTCCAGTTTCGACGCGGAGGCACGCCATGCACCACGCCCGTCAGCACGCCGAAACCCGCACCCGCGAACGCCGCCAGCGGCTGGCCCATGAAGCCGCCCGGCTGATGGCCGAAGGCGGCGTCCGCGACTACCACCAGGCCAAGCTCAAGGCCGCCAACCGGCTGGGCATCCACGACGACGCATCGCTGCCGCGCAACCGCGAGATCGAGGATGCGCTGCGCCAGTACCAGCGGCTCTTCGTGGGCGAAAGCCATGCCGTCGGGCTGCGCCAGCGCCGCGAAGCGGCCCTGCGCGCACTCGGCTTTTTCGAACCGTTCTCGCCGCGCCTGGTCGGTCCCGTGCTGGACGGCACCGCCGACGCCAACTCGCCGGTGCATCTGCACTTGCACAGCGACGACCCCGACGCCGTCACCCGTTTCCTGGAAGAGCACCGCATCCCCGCCGAGCCGCGCACCCGCCGGCTGCGGATGGACCGCGAACGCATCGCCGACCTGCCGGTCTGGGTGTTCAGCGCGGAAGAACTGGGCTTCGACCTGACCGTGCTGCCGCACGACGCCTTGCGCCAGGCGCCGCTGTCGTCGGTGGACGAAAAACCAATGAAGCGCGCTTCCGGCGCGCAACTGCGGCAATTGCTGGCGGAACAGGAAATCGCGGGCTACGAACAGGACGCGGCCCACGGCTGACGCGGGGAACGCCCGCGCATCGGTCCCATTGCAGAGGCTGTATATCGGCCCCGGGCGCCATTCCGGCCGGGACAGGATGGCGACCGACCGCCACCGCGGCGCCCATTCAGCTTGCGACGCACTTTTTTCGTTGCGGGCGGCCGGCAATCGCACGCACTGCCGTTGTGAAGGGCATCGGCTAGTTGTTGCAGGTGGACTGTGGCCATGGGCATCGTCGGCGGACAAGAGGGATTCCCCGGATATCGCCAGCATCTGATCCGCATGGCGCGCGAAGCCATGGAACTGCCCGGCGTCCGCCAGGTCGCCCGTCCGCTCTATCGGCGTTACTTCCGGCGGCCCTATCGCCACGGCAATCTGTACTACGGCGTCTTCGACAGCTATGCGCAGGCGCTGCAGCAGGCACGGGCGTTCTCCTCCCGCGAGTTGCCGCCCAGCTACGACGTGGAAGCCGCGAGCCGCATGTACCGCGCGCAACTGCATCGCCTGCGCGCCTGCGATTATCCCGTCATGTTCTGGCTGGAGCAGGCGCTGGCCCAGGGCGCGCGCCGGGTGTTCGACCTGGGCGGGCATATCGGCCTGGCCTACTACGGCTTCGGGCGTTACCTGGCCCTGCCGGCCGACCTGGAATGGCGCGTGCACGATCTCCCGCATGTGATGGCGGCCGGCAACGAATGGGCGCGCGAACACGATCCGCAGCGCCGCCTGCGATTCTGCGACGACGCGGAGCAGGCGGACGGAAGCGACCTGCTGATCAGCAGCGGCGCATTGCAGTACCTGGACTACGGCCTGGCGGAGCTGCTGTCGCGCCTGCGGCGCCCGCCCCCGCACGTGCTGTTCAACCTCACCCCGATGCACCCCACGGACCGCTACTTCACCCTGCAGAACCTGGGCATCGCCGTATGCCCCTACCGGATAGAAGGCATTGCCCGGATGATCGCGGACATGAAGGAAGTGGGCTATGCCGTGCGCGACCGCTGGGACCTGCCGGAACGCCATGTACGCATCCCCTTCCAGCCCGGCCACGACATCGACCGCTACTACGGCTTCTACTTCCAGCGCATCACCGGCGAGGTCCACTGAAACGGGCAACGCCCCGCGATGCGGGGCGTTGCTCTTGCTTCCGGGACGGAGCCAGACGGCTCAGCGCTGGTCCTGGCCCTTGTAGTCGCGCACGTCGTAGCCGGTGTAGATCTGGCGCGGGCGGCCGATCTTGGCTTCCGGATCGACCTGCTGCTCCAGCCAGTGCGACACCCAGCCGGCGGTGCGGCCGATGGCGAACATGACGGTGAACATCTCGGTCGGGATCTTCAGCGCCTTGTAGATGATGCCGCTGTAGAAATCGACGTTCGGGTACAGCTTGCGCTGGATGAAGTACTCGTCCTTCAGCGCGGCCTCTTCCAGCTTCATCGCCACTTCCAGCAGCGGATCGTTCACGCCCAGCTCGCCCAGCACCTTGTGGGTCATCTCGCGGATGATCTTGGCGCGCGGGTCGAAGTTCTTGTAGACGCGGTGGCCGAAACCCATCAGGCGGAAGCCCGATTCCTTGTCCTTGGCCTTGGCCACGGCGGCATCCACCTTGTCCGGGGTGCCGATCTCTTCCAGCATCTTCAGCACGGCCTCGTTGGCGCCGCCGTGCGCCGGGCCCCACAGGGCGGTGATGCCGGCGGCCACCGACGCGTACGGGTTGGCGCCGGTGGAGCCGACCAGGCGCACGGTCGAGGTCGAGGCGTTCTGCTCGTGGTCGGCGTGCAGGATGAACAGCAGGTCCAGCGCCTTGGCCACGACCGGGCTCATTTCCAGCGGCTCGCTCGGCACTTCGAACATCATGTGCAGGAAGCGATCCACGTATTCCAGGTTGTTGCGCGGATAGCGGATCGGCCAGCCGATGGAATAGCGATAGGCGGCGGCGGCGATCGTCGGCACCTTGGCGATCAGGCGGATCGCGGCCAGGCGGCGCTGTTCCGGGTCTTCCAGGTCCAGCGTGTCGTGGTAGAAGGCCGACAGCGAGGCGACGGTGCCGGCCAGCATGGCCATCGGGTGCGCGTCGTAGTGGAAGCCGTGCAGGAAGTTCTTCAGCGACTCGTGCATCATCGTGTGATGCGTGACCTCGTGGTCGAACTTCTCGAATTCCGCCGCGGTCGGCAGTTCGCCGTTCATCAGCAGGTAGGCGACTTCCAGGAAGCTGGAATGCTTGGCCAGTTGTTCGATCGGGTAACCGCGGTACAGCAGCACGCCATTGTCGCCGTCGATGTAGGTGATGGCGGACTTGCAGCTGGCGGTGGCGGTGAAACCGGAATCGTAGGTGAAGAGGCCGGTTTCCTTGGTCAGCTTGGAAACATCGACGCAATCGTTGCCAAGCGTGGGTTTCAGGACTGGCAGGACGACGGATTTGTCGCCTGCATTCAGCGTGACCTGGTCGAGTTCGGACACAGTGTGCGCTCCTTCGTGGGGGTGCACCGGCCGATTGCCCGGTCGGTGCGTGACGGATGTCCAGGCAGTGGGCCTTGGATGACCCGAATTATCGCACACCGCTCTCGGAGCCGTCGCTCAGGACCGGACCAAAGTCAGACCAAAGAATAAGGCCCACGGCCCGCGCAGCAAGGGTTTCCGGCCGATCCGCGACATGCGCGCGGAAGACGGAAACGCAAACGGCCGCGCACCAGGCGCGGCCGTAGGGCGACACGACGAACGTCTATCAGCGCGCGTAGCGCTTCTGGAACTTGTCGATGCGGCCGCCGGTGTCGATGACCTTGTGCTTGCCCGTGTAGAACGGGTGCGAGGCCGAGGAGATTTCGACCTTGATCAGCGGGTATTCGTTGCCGTCTTCCCACTTCGTCGTTTCCTTGCTGCCCAGGGTCGAGCGGGTCAGGAACTTGAAATCGGAGGTCACGTCGTGGAAGACGACTTCGCGGTACTGGGGATGGATGTCGGCCTTCATGGCGGGCACACCGTGTTGCGGGAATGGAAGAGCGGCATTGTAGCCCGCCCCGCCCGTCCCGCGCAACCTGCCCGACCGGGCTGGATCGACCTTCGGTCCCGACAGGCCTCGCCGACCTTTCGGAGCGACTGCTTGGCGGAAAACGGGAAGTCGTGCGCTGCGCGCACTGGCAAGTCGGCGGCTTCGCCGCCTGTAAGGCGGTAAGGAAAAGCGCCGTTACTCCTGAACTTACAGGCGGCGAAGCCGCCGACTTCCCTCTTTACCCCCCTGACCATCCTGAAGCTGGACAGCGATTCGCCCCAGGGCCTGTCCCAATAGCGTCGGCAGGCCCTGGCCGCTCAGCCTGCGGCCAGCGCCGCCCGGATCAGGCCTTCGAAGCGGTCCTGGTCGTACTTCAGCAGGATATGGGCGCTGTCGGGCCGGCCGCTCTCGCGGCGCCAGTCCACCACGCTGGCGCCGCGGGTATGGGCACCCTGCAGTTCGATGGCGACCGGCCGCTCGGCCACCTCCAGCGCCCCCTCCGGGGCCAGGGCGAAGGCCATGGCCACGGCGTCGGCGGCATACCAGTGGTCGCCCCGGCGGTCGATGGACCACAGCCGCGTCTTCTCGGAGATCCCGGCATAGAAGCGGGCCCGCGGGGAGTCGGCCCGCAGCCATTCGGCCACCCGCTCGTGGTGCAGGCCGTGGGCGATGGTCGCTTCCCAGTCCGCCAGGTCGATCCGTCCGAAAGCCTGGAACACCAGGTGCGCGGCCTCCGGGTCGAAGTAGAAGTTGAATTCGGCGGCAGGGGTGATGTTGCCGTGGCCGGTCACCGCGCCGCCCATCACCACGAAACGCGCCACCCGCTGCGGCAACGTCGGATCGAGCTTGAGCGCCAGCGCGATGTTGGTCAGCGGCCCCAATGCCACCAGCAGCAGCCTGCCGGCGTGTTCGTGCGACAGGCGCAGGATCGCCAGCGCCGCATGCTCGGTTTCCGCGCTGCGGGCGGGCGGCGGGTAGCCGATGTCGCCGAATCCATCCTGCCCGTGTACATAGCCGGCATCCGGCGCCGGGTGCAGCAGCGGTTCGGGCGTGCCGGCGAACACCGGCACGTCGTCGCGGCCGGCCACCTCGCACAGCTTCAACGCATTGCGCACCGTGTGTCGCAGGCCGACGTTGCCGGCGGCGATGGTCAGGCCCACCACGTCGTGGCGGTCGTCGTTGAAAGCCATCAGCAGGGCCAGCGCGTCGTCGACGCCGGGATCGGTGTCGATCAGCAGGGGAATCTTCTTCGTCATCTTCTGTCGCTTCTTCTATCGGTCTGAGAGTCTCGCACCGTTGCATGTCCGGTGAAAGTCGCATCATGTAGGAGGGGCTTCAGCCTCGACCGGGAACGGGAAACGGCCATCAGGATTGTTCGCCATCCGGGCGCGCTGCGGCGCGTTCGTCAATGTGCGCTCATGACGACGGTCGGGGCGCGGGCTGAAGCCCCTCCTACAGGGGAGTCGGCGGATTCACGGCATCACGCCGACGCATACCGCGCCGCGCCGCCGACCCAGCGTGCGATGACGCGGTCGGCGGCGACGGGATCGTCCGCGAGCAGCCGGTCGGCCAAGGTGCGCACCTGCGGCAGCAGCGCCGCGTCGCGCGCCAGATCGGCCACGCGGAATGCGGCCAGGCCGGTCTGCCGCGTGCCCAGCAGTTCGCCGGGGCCGCGCAGTTCCAGGTCCTTTTCGGCGATCACGAAGCCGTCGTTGGTCTGCCGCATCGTCGCAAGGCGATGCCTGGCCATCATCGACAGCGGCGGCTGGTACATCAGCACGCAGCTGGACGCGGTGGCGCCGCGGCCGACGCGTCCGCGCAACTGGTGCAACTGCGCCAGGCCCAGCCGCTCGGCGTTCTCGATGATCATCAGCGATGCGTTGGGCACGTCCACACCGACTTCGATCACGGTGGTGGCCACCAGCAGGTCGATCTCGCCCTGCTTGAAGCGGCGCATCGTCGCCTGCTTGTCGGCCGCCTTCATGCGCCCGTGCACCAGCGCCACGCGCAGTTCCGGCAGGGCGGTGGAAAGCGTCTCGAACGTGGTCTGCGCCGCCTGCGCCTCGATGCGGGTCCCTCCGCCAGCACCCGGCCATCCCTGGCCGGACTTTCCGCTTTCTTCGCTGTCGTCGATCAAGGTGCACACCCAGTACGCCTGCCGCCCTTCCGCGCATGCCGCGCGGATGCGTTCCACCAGCTCCGGCCGGCGCTCGGCGCTCAGCGCCACGGTCTGCACGGGAGTGCGTCCCGGCGGCAGTTCGTCGATGGCGGACACGTCCAGATCGGCGTAGGCCGCCATCGCCAGCGTGCGCGGGATCGGCGTGGCGGTCATCACCAACTGGTGCGGCACGCGGTCCTTGCCCGCGCCCTTGTCGCGCAACGCCAACCGCTGGTGCACGCCGAAGCGATGCTGCTCGTCGACGATCGCCAGGCCCAGGTCGCGGAAGGTCACCGCCTCCTGCATCAGCGCATGCGTGCCCACCACCACCTGCGCCTGTCCGGACGCCACGTCGGCCAGCACGGTGGCGCGCGCCTTGCCGGTGACCTTGCCGGCCAGCCACGCCACCCGCACGCCCAGCGGTTCCAGCCAAGTGCGCAGGTTGGCCAGGTGCTGCTCGGCCAGCAGTTCGGTCGGCGCGGCCAGCGCCGCCTGTTTGCCGGCCTCCACCGCCAGCATCGCGGCCAGCGCCGCGACCACGGTCTTGCCGCTGCCCACGTCGCCCTGCACCAGCCGCAACATCGGCGAAGGCCGCTTCAGGTCTTCGCGGATCTGCGCGTAGACGCGCTGCTGCGCGCCGGTGAGCTTGAACGGCAGCGATTTCTGCAGCGCGTTGGCCAGCTTGCCCTTCCCCGCCAACGGCGGCGCGCCGTGCCGCTGCATCGCCAGCCGCTGGCGGCGCAGGCTGAGGTGGTGGGCCAGCAGTTCCTCCATCGCCAACCGCCGCTGCGCGGGATGCGTGCCCAACGCCAGCGCGGCGATGTCGGCATCGCGCGGCGGCCGGTGCATGGTCAGCAACGCCTGCCGCAGCGAAGGCAGGCCCAGGCCGGCCAGCATCGCCGGCGGCAGCAACTCCAGCGCGGCCTCGTCCGGCAACCGGTCCAGCGCCAGCCCGATCAGCTTGCGCAGCGTGGCCGGACCGATCCCCTCCACCGCCGGGTAGACCGGATCGAGCGCCTCGCCCAGCGCGACCTCGTCGTCATCGCCCAGCACGCGGTAGCTGGGGTGGACGATCTCCAGCCCGTTCTGCCCCGGCTTGGGCGTGCCGTAGCAGCGGATGCGCGCGCCGACGGCGAACTGCGCCACCTGCGCCGCGCGGAAATGGAAGAAGCGCAGCACCAGCGTGCCCTGCGACTCGTCGCCCACGGCCACCCGCAGCACCGGCCGATAGCGGAAACCCCGTTCGACCGCTTCCACCCGGCCTTCCACCTGCGCCGGCACGCCGGGCCGCAGGAAGCGGATCGGCGTGATCGCGGTGCGGTCCTCGTAGCGCAACGGCAGGTGCAGCCACAGGTCCTGCACCGTCAGCAACCCGCGCGCCGCCAGCTTCTCGACCACGCGCGGGCCCGCGCCCGGCAGGCGGCTCAGGGGTTCGGAGGAAAGCTCGACAGGAACAGCGTCACGGCGTGCAGGCATCCGCCAAGGATGCCGGGATCGGCGCGAAACAAAAACCCCGGCGCCTCCCGGCACCGGGGTTGCGTCCCCATCGTTCGCCTGGCGAACGCGCGACTGGCGGGTTCAGAACTTCACGCTCACTTCCATGCCATAGATGCGCGGCTCGCTGACCACCGCGCCGACCGTGCCGAACGCTTCGCGGCCGTAGACGTTCAGCTGGGTCACGTACTGTTCGTCGAAGATGTTGTTGCCGTACACCGCCCAGTTCCAGTGGCCATCGGCCGACGTCCAGGCCAGCCGTAGATCGGTGCGGTTCTGCGATTCGCCGGTGGAGAAGCCCGGCAGGTCCACGCAATCGCCGGAACCCAGGTTGTAGGCGTTGGCGCGGCAGCTGCCCCGATAGGAGTGGCGCAACGCCAGCCGCAGGTCGCCGGCATCGCCCAGCTGCCAGGTGTAGTGGCCGCCGATGGCCGCGGACCACTTCGGTTCGCCGGTCGGCTCGCCGTCCAGATCCAGCAGGCCCGCCGCGGTCTCCACGCCATAGTCCTTGTACTTGGCGTCGATGTAGGCGGCGTTGAAGTCCATGCCGAAGGCGTCGGTGACCTGCCAGCGCAGGTCGAAGTCCACGCCCGTCGCTTCCACGTCGCCGGTGTCCACCACGAAGCGCGGGATGGTGCTGGTGTTGTCCAGCCGGATCGACTGGCGGTTGTCGTAGCGGTAGTGGAACACCGACACGTTGTAGGCCAGCCGCGCCTCCGGCAGGGCGTGCTTGATGCCGACTTCCAGGTTCCACACGTCCTCGTTGTCGAACTCGCTGCCGATCTGCAGCGCGTTGAAGCCGCCGGCCTTGTAGCCCTTGGCCAGCGAGGCGAAGCCCATCAGATGGTCGGTGAAGTGGTAGTCGGCGACGAAGCGCGGGCTCCAGTCGCTCCACGAATCGCTGGCGCGATTGGTCACGCCCTTGTTCATCATCGCCGGCGGATCGATGAAGGCCAGGTCGAAGATGAAGGTCTCCTTCGGCACGCCGGCCAGCGCGAAGAAGCCGGCCGCGTCCAGCGCATCGAGCGTGGCGTCCAGGGTGGGCGCGTTGCGCAGGTCGTTGAACCAGGTGAAGTCCTTCTCGTCGCGCGTGTAGCGCAGGCCGAAGGTCAGGTTGAGCTTGTCGTTGACGTGCCAGATGACGTCGCCAAAACCGGCGTAGGCCTTGGTCTTGAGCGTGTTCCGGAAGGACTCGTTCCAGCTGTGGCCCAGCAGCGTCAGCGGAATGCCGTTGGCCGCCAGCACCTGCGAGAAGAAGCCGAACAACGTGCCGTCCGGCGTCGGCGCCAGGCCCAGGTTGGCGACCGCGGTATCGACGGCCGTGCTGGTGGTGTCGATCTCGCTGGTCTGGCTGGCTTCCTCCTCGTAGTAGCTCAGGCCCGCCACCCAGTCCAGTCGGCCGCTGGCGCCGCTGAACTTGAACTCCTGGTATTTGTTCTCGTTGGACTCGCTGTTGGTGGAACTCAGATAGAGGTTGGGCCGGTTGGTGCCGTCCTCCTCCACCCGGTTCAGTGAATCGAACTGCCGCCAGGCGGTGGTCGAGGTCAGGTTGCCCCAGCCGAACGCGTGGTCGACGATCAGGGTGACGCCGTCGAAAGTGCGCCACTCGGCATTGTCCGCCGTGTCGTTGAAGATGCGGATATCGCGCGGATCCAGGTAGGCGTCCGGGTCGGCCGGCGCCGCCGGCCGGCCCGGGCTGGGCGGCAGCGGCACGATGCCGGTGGTCGGGCGCCCCTGCTGGTCCAGGCTCTCGTGGTCCCAGCTCAGCAACGCGGTGGTGTTGTCGCCCAGGCCGACCTGCCAGGCCGCGCGCGTGGCCCAGACGTTGTCGCCGCCCAGATCCTTGCCGGTGGCGCCGTCCTTCAGCCAGCCGTCGCCGTGGTTGAACAGGCCGTTGAGGCGCAGCGCCGAACGCTCGCCGACGGGAATGTTGGCCATGGCCTCGACGTACTGCTTGCCGTAGTTGCCCAGCCTCAGCTTCAGCGCGGCTTCGGTCTCGCCGGTCGGGCGCTTGGTGATGATGGAGACCGCGCCGGCGGCGGTGTTGCGGCCGAACAGCGTGCCCTGCGGCCCCTTCAGCACCTCGATGCGCTCCACGTCGGTCAACGGCAGCAGGATGCCGCCGCTGCGGCCGGTGTAGACGCCGTCGATGAAGACGCCCACGGCCGGATCGGTGCCGATGCCGAAGTCGTCGGTGCTGATGCCGCGCAGCGCGATGGACGGCTGGGTCGGCTGCACGCTGTTGATCTGCAGGCCGGGCACGAAGCTGTCCAGGTCGCCCATGTCCTCGGCGGTGACGTCGCTGATGATGCGGTCGTTGAGCACCTGCAGTGCGATGGGCACGTCCTGCAGCTCCTGCTCGCGGCTCTGCGCGGTGACGGTGATGACATCCAGCGTGGTCGCGTCCGCCGGCGGCGCGGCGGGCGGCGGCTGTTGCGCCCAGGCCGTGCCGCCCGCGCCAAGCGCCACGCAGCCGCCGAACAGCGCACGGCGAAGCCCGATCACCAAGTTCCGTTGCATCACTCTCATCACTCCCTCCCAAGAAGCGTTGTGCGGAGCCGGCCATCAGGTGGCCGGCGGATTGTCCTGCCCTGCGGTACCACCGATGTCGCAATTTCCCGGCTCACCCTCGATCCATGCCCGTATCAGCTGCACCCCTTCGCGGTGCACGATCGAGCGCCCCAGCTCCGGCATCATCACCGCCGGATCGGCGCTGTCCATGCGGAAGTCGAAGATCGAGCCGTCCGGATCGCCCGGCACGATGTCGTACCGGCGATCGCCGGTGCCCTTGCCCGCCGCGATCGGCTGCTTGCAGAAACCCAGCTTCAGCCGGTCCTGCGTGCCCGCGTCCAGCCACAGGCCGGACGTGATCGCCGGGCCGGTGGCGCTGTGGCAGTGGCCGCAGTTGATGTCCAGATAGGCGCGGGCGCGTTGTTCGACGCCGGCATGTACGGCATCGGACGCGTCCGCGCTTCGTGGCGCCTGGCCCGCATCCGGCGCGCCGGTGAGATAACCCACGCGCGCCAGGTGCGCCAGTTGGTTCTCGCTGCCCGTGGCGTAATCGAACTCGCGGTTCAGATGCCGCGCCTTCGGCCCGATGGGCGACAGCTTGCGCGACCTGTTGTCGGTGATGTGGCAGCCGCCGCACTGGTTCTGGTCCGGCACCTGGTAGTCGGCGGCCTCGCGCAGACCGTCGGCATCGACCAGTTCCAGTGCGATCAGGTCGCCGGTGCGCTTCAGTCGGGCTTCGGTCTGTGCCTCGTTCCAAACATAGGGCAAGGCCACCCAGCCCTCGGCGCGATGCACCAGCAGCCGCGTCTCGATCAGGCGCACCTGGCGCAGATCCAGCGTTTCGTCCTTAAGCACGGACTGCGAAGGCGGCGTGCGCGCCACCGACTTGCCGTCCCACGCCTGCCCGGGGGGCAACGGGTAGTAGAAGGTCTTGCTGAGGATGGTGCCCACGGGGAAGTCGAACGCATGCTCCGGCTGGTAGGTCGCCGCCATGCCCTTGGGCATCCACACGGTGCGCAGCTTGTGCGCGTAATCGCTGAACAGCGGCGTGTTGAGATCGTAGGGCACCACGCCCGGGTTCAACCGCAGCTTGCCGTCCTCGACGCGCAACACGCCCCACTCGCTCAACGCGGCCGGCTGGCCTTCGGCGATGAAGTTCACTTCCGGCATGCGCTGGCACGCCGACAGCGCCAGCGCCGCCATGCCCAGCAACAACCCGCGTACCGCCGACTTCCGCATGCCGATCCTCAACCTCGCTTCAGGTCCACCGCCGGCAGGCGCGGCAGTTCGCAGTCGTACGGCTTCATGTCCTTGCTGGGATTCTTGTAGCCGCCCGGTCCGTCGGCGTTGATCACGCCGCTGACATCGCGCAGGCAGATCTGCGGGCCGGTCTTCCTGCCGTCCACCACGCGGTCCTTGTTGTAGTAACCGTCCCACAGCACGTCGGGAAAGCTGCCGCGCAGGCCGTACATCGCCACCTTCAGCGCCTTCAGGTCGAACCCGTCGGGCGAATCGCCGCCGCCGGACAATGTGTTGCCGTGGATGAAGATGCGCTCCGGGTACGGATCGAAGTTGGGCGAGGCGCTGCTGTCCTTGTAGCCGGTGGAGTACACGCTGGAGACGATGATGTTGGTGGTGGCGTTGTCGCGGATCTCGTTGTCGAAGATCTCGATGTCGTCGTTGGAATTGATGACGATGCCCGAACCCGCCGGTACGCTGGCCACCGGCGTGCCCTTGGCGCCGAAGTTCTCGTGGTTGTTGGCTATCACCTTGTTGTTGTAGACGCGGATGTTGCCGCCCTGTTGCGAAAGGCCGGGCATGTTGAACACCAGGATGCCGCCGGTATTGCCGGTGGCCACGTTCTCGTAGACATCGGCGTTGATGGTGTTTTCGATCTCGATGCCGGCGACGTTCTGCTCGGCGCGGCTGCGGCGGACGATGACGCCGTCGGACTGGCCCACGTAGATGCCGGCATCGGACGCACCGATGGAGACGGTGTCCTCGATCAGCACGTTCTTGGTCAGCACAGGGTAGATGCCGTAGGCGCCGTTCCTGGTGCTGGGGCCGCCGGTCCACTGCACCTTCACGCCGCGGATGGTGATGTTCTCCGATTCGCTGATCTTCAGGCCGTCGCCCTTGGAGTCCTCGATGGTGAGGTTCTCGATGGTGAAATCGTCGCCGTTGACCAGCAGGCCTTCCGCGCCGGCCTTCTGCCCCTTGAAGCTCAGCACGCTCTTGTCCATGCCGGCGCCGCGGATCGTCACCCCGTCCGCGCGCAAGGTCAGGCTGCGGTCGAAACTGTGCCGTCCGGCGGGGATCTCGATCACGTCGCCCGGCTTGGCGTCCAGCAACCGTTCCTGGAAGGTGGCGGCGAAGCCGGCCTCGCCCGCCGGCATGGCCGGCGCCTCGGGCGCCTTCTGCTGGCAACCGACGGCCATGAGTCCCGATGCGGCGAGGATCGCCGTGGAAATGCTGCGCTGCATGAATTCTCCTCTCCCATACGCCAGCGAATACAGCATGCAGTCTCGTGCGCCGGCGCGCTTTACGCGGAGGGCAGGAGCGGCATACTAAGGGGGGCAAAGCGGACAAGCTGGAGGGGCTTCGATGCACTGGAAACCGGGTTCGGACGGCGGCAGCCGCCTTTCGGTCGCCAACCTGCCGACCAACATGCTGTGCAGCCTGGTGCTGCTGGCGGGCGAGCTGGGCGTGAACTGCGATGCCTGGTTCGCCGGCATGCGGCTCAACGTGCAGGAGATCCACGACCCGCAGGCGCGCGTGTCCTACCGGCAGGCCAGCGAAGTGATCCGTCGCGCGTTGCCCACCCTGCCCATCGACGGCGTCGGCCTGGCCATCGGCGGCAAACAGAACGGCGGCAATTTCGGCCTGCTGGGCCTGGCCATGAAGACCGCGCCGACCTTCGGCGATGCCGTCAGCATCGGGATGGAGTACCAGCGCAACCTGGGCCCGCTGATGGACCTGGCGCTGGACGAGCGCGACGGCGGCACCATCGCCGTCATCGCCACCGCGCCGGAAGAAGCCAGCGACCTGCTGCCGTTCCTGTGCGAGGAAATGTTCTCCAGCACGCTGATGCTGGCGCGCGAGCTGGCCGGACCCGAGTTCAGCCCGCTGCGGCTGGACCTGGGCTACGCGCCACCCTCGTATGCGCCGCGCTACCACGAACTGTTCCGCTGCGAAGTGCGCTTCGACCAGCCGCACCACGCGATGGTCGTGGACCGGCGTTGGCTGGAACTGCCCTTCTCCAGCTACAACCCGGTCACCTCGCGGCAGGCGCTGGCCCTGTGCCGCGCGCAACTGGCCGCCATGGCGCTGCGCGGCGAGACCACCGCGGCGGTGGAACGGCAGCTGCGCCCGCGCCTGCGCGAGAACCCGCAGATGACCGAGATCGCGGCGGCGCTGCACCTGAGCGAACGCACGCTGCGGCGGCAATTGTCGGAGGAAGACGCCAGCTTCAGCGCCATCCACGACCGCGTACGCACCGAACGCGCGCTGGAGCTGCTGCAGAATCCCGACCTGACCATCGCCTGGATCGGCAGCCAGATCGGCTTCAACGACGTGCGCGAATTCCGCCGCGCGTTCAAGCGCTGGACCGGCCACACGCCCAGCGAGGCGCGCCGGCACGTGGCCTGAACTCGCCGCCGATCAATCCAGCGCCATCACCGCATCGACCTCGAACGCCGCGCCCTTCGGCAGGCCGGACACCTCGATGGTGGAGCGCGCGGGATAGGGAGCGGAAAAATACTCCTGCATCACCGCATTGACCGCGGCGAACTGGCCCAGGTCGGTCAGGTACAGGCCCAGCCGCACGATCCGGTCCAGCGATCCGCCCGCGGCTTCCGCCACCGCCTTGAGATTGTCGAAGGCGCGCCGCGCCTGCACGGCGATGTCGCCTTCCACCAGGTTGCCGGTGGCCGGGTCCAGCGGAATCTGCCCGGAGAAGTACACCGTATTGCCGGCCCGCACGGCCTGCGAATAAGGCCCGATGGCGGCGGGGGCATGGTCGGTGTGGATGATCTGCTTGGTCATGCGGGATTTCTCGTTGAAGGTATGACGCGGGGTGTGGGAGCGGCCTCCGGCCGCGAGCTTCAGCACGGAAAGAAGAGCTCGCGGCCGGAGGCCGCTCCCACCAGATTACTGCCTGCGCACGCCGTGCACGACGTTCAAGCGGCGCAGCCGGCGCATCACCTCGGCCAGGTGGTTGCGGTCGCGCACCTGGATGGAGAAGCGCAGCACGGCCATGTTGATGTCGCGCTCCAGGTATTCCACGCGCTCGATGTTGGACTGGCTCTTGGCCACCGCGGCGGCGACCTGCGCCAGCACGCCGGGGCGGTTCTCCACGTCGATCAGCAGCGAGGCGTCGTAGTCGCCGCTGACGTTGGCGTCCCAGGCGATGGGCACCCAGCGTTCGGGCGACTTGCGGAATTCGGTGACGTTGGGACAGTCCAGCCGGTGCACCACGATGCCCTTGCCGGCGGTGTGGTAGCCCATGATCTCGTCGCCGGGAATCGGCTGGCAGCAGTTGGCGAAGCTGACCACGCCGCGCTCGGTGCCCTTGATCAGGATCTTTTCCTGCGAATGGCGCGAGTGCCCACCGCCGCGCAGCTCGGCGAAGGCGGTCAGCGCCTGCGCGGCCTGCGCCGGCATCCAGTTGCCCAGCGCCACGTCGGCGAGGAGGGCTTCCAGGCGTGGGTAGCGGTGCTCGGCGAGGAACGCCTCCAGGCGCTGCTGCGGCAGGCGTTCCAGCGAGCTGTCCAGGTCCTCCAGCGCGCGGTCCAGCATGCGGTGGCCCAGTTGCACGGCGTCTTCGTGTTCCAGTTGCTTCAACTGGTGGCGGATGGCGGTGCGCGCCTTGCTGGTCACCACGAACTCCAGCCATTGCGGCTTGGGCGCGGCGGACTTGGCGGTGATGATCTCCACGCTCTGCCCGCTGCTCAGCTTGGTGCGCAGCGGCACCAGCTTCTTGTCCACACGCGAGGCCACCGCCTGGTTGCCCACGTCGGTATGCACCGCGTAGGCGAAATCCAGCGCGGTGGAGTTGCGCGGCAGCGACAGGATCTTGCCCTTGGGCGTGAACAGGTAGACCTCGTCGGGGAACAGGTCGACCTTGACGTTCTCCAGGAACTCCAGCGACGAGCCGGCCGCGCGCTGGTTGTCGATCAGTTCGACGATCCAGGCGTGCGCGCGGTTCTGCGCGCTGTTGGGCGAATCGGTGCCGTACTTGTAGGTCCAGTGCGCGGCGATGCCGCGCTCGGCGATCAGGTCCATCTCCCGCGTGCGGATCTGCACCTCGATCGGCGAACCGTACGGGCCGAACAGCACCGTGTGCAGCGACTGGTAGCCGTTGGCCTTGGGGATGGCGATGAAATCGCGGAAGCGCCCGTCCAGCGGCTTGTACTGCGCGTGCGCGGCGCCCAGCGCGTGGTAGCAGGCCGGCACCGAGTCGACGACGACGCGGAAACCGAACACGTCCATCACCTGGTCGAAGCTCTTCCCTTCGCCGCGCATCTTGTTGTAGATGCTCCACGGCGTCTTGATACGGCTGACCAGGCGATGCTCGATGCCCTCCTTGGCCAGGCGCTGCGACAGGTGCGCCTCGATCTGCGCCATCGATTCGCGCCGCACCACCGGCTGGCTGCGGATGTGCTTCTCGATGATCGCGTGCCGCCACGGGTGCAACGCGCGGAAGCCCAGGTCCTGCAGTTCGGACTTCACCAGGTTCATGCCCAGCCGCTGCGCGATGGGCGCGTAGATCTCCAGCGTCTCGCGGGCGATGCGCTTGCGCGCCTCGGGGCTCTGCGCGCCCAGCGTGCGCATGTTGTGCAGGCGGTCGGCCAGCTTGATCATGATCACGCGCAGGTCGCGCGACATCGCCAGCAGCATCTTGCGGAAGCTTTCCGCCGCCGCTTCCTGGCGGTCGCGGAACTTCAGCTTGTCCAGCTTGGTGACGCCATCGACCAGTTCGGCGACGTCCTCGCCGAATTCACCGGCGATCTCGTCGCGGGTGAGCGGGGTGTCCTCGATGGTGTCGTGCAGGATGGCGGCGATCAGCGTTTCCGCATCCATGCCCAGCTCGGCCAGCACGCCGGCCACGGCGACGGGATGGGTGATGTAGGGTTCGCCCGACTTGCGGGTCTGGCCGATGTGCGCGGCGGCGCCCACTTCCCAGGCGCGGCGCAGCAGCGGCAACTGGTCCTTGGGCAGGTAGCCGGCGGTCTTTTCGAATTGCGCGACGTAGTCCGGCAACGCGTCGTCGCGCGACGACGCGGGAGTGCGGAGTGCCTTGGCGGTGCGGCCTGGGTTCATGCCGCCAGCCTATGCCAGTCACGCGGCAACGGCAACGCACCGGACCCGAGGCGTACAGAATGCGGAAAGCCCGCGAGAGCGGGCTTTCCGGCGATCGTCCGTTTCGATCGAAACGTCAGATGAAGGCGATGCTCAGTCGTCGCCCTTGGACAGGTCGTCGTCGGCGACGACTTCGGCGGCGGCCCACTCCAGCGCCTCGCGCTCGGCGCGCTCGCGCTCGGCCTTCTCGACGCGGTCGATCAGGTCGTTGTCGATCCGGCGCGCGGCGATCTCGCGCAGGGCCAGCACGGTGGGCTTGTCCTGGGCTTCGTTGTTGTCGATCTGCGGCTCGACCCCGTTGGCGAGCTGGCGGGCGCGCTTGGCGGCCATGGTGACCAGTTCGAAACGGTTGTTGACGACTTCCAGGCAATCTTCGACGGTGATGCGGGCCATGCGGGCTCCCGGCGACCGGCTGGCCGCCCAGTGAATACGGAAAGGGGGCGGGATTGTAGGCAGATTGCCGGGGGATTGCAAGTCTTTCCTTGAAAATCAAATAGTTATCTTTGATCCTGGCCGCTGTAGGAGGGGCTTCAGCCCCGACGAGGGAGCCCTAAACGGCGATCAGACTGTCATCGCCCGGGGTGCTGCCGGGACGTCGTTGTCCTGCACTTCGGGGACACACGGTCGGGGCTGAAGCCCCTCTTACAAAGAGCATCGGGCCTGAAGGCCCTCCTACACAGACTCACTCGGCCAGCAGGGTGGCGATCAGGCCGGCATGGCGCACGTCCTGGGCTTCGCGGCGCAGGCGGCTGGCGGTGAAGATGGCGTGCATCTGCTCCACGGCGGTGTCGAACACGTCGTTGACGATGACGTAGTCGAATTCGCCGTAATGGGACATCTCCTCGCGCGCGGCGGCCAGCCGGCGCTGGATGACCTCTTCGCTGTCCTGCCCGCGGGCGCGCATGCGCTGTTCCAGCGCGTCGCGCGAGGGCGGCAGGATGAACACGCTGACCGCATCGGGCACCTTCTCGCGCACCTGGCGCGCGCCCTGCCAGTCGATTTCCAGCAGCACGTCCTTGCCGGCGTCCAGCTGCGGCTCCACCGACTGGCGGGCGGTGCCCTTCCAGTCGCCGTGCACGCTGGCGTACTCGAAGAAGTCGCCGGCGCGGATCATCGCCTCGAACTCGGCCGCGGTGATGAAGTGGTAGTGCTGCGCATGGCGCTCGCCCGGGCGCGCGGCGCGCGAGGTGAACGAGATGGACAGGGCGATGTCCGCATCGCGCGCCAGCACCGCGTTGACGATGCTGCTCTTGCCCGCGCCGGACGGCGCCGCGACGATGTAGAGCGTGCCCCGCTGGGCGGGGCCGTGATCGGCGATTCGGGATTCGGGATTCGCCAAGACGGTTTCCCGTTCGTTGAAGGTCAGGTCTGTCATCGTAGCGGCGTTCTTGCCAATCCCCAATCGCGAATCCCGGCTACTCGATGTTGGCCACTTGTTCGCGGATCTGGTCGATCAGCACCTTCAGCTCCACCGCGATGTTGGTGGTGCGGATGTCCACGGACTTGGAGCCCAGCGTATTGGCTTCGCGGTTGAATTCCTGCAGCAGGAAATCCAGCCGGCGGCCCGCCGGCTCGGGCTGCTTGAACACGCGGCGGATCTCCTTGACGTGGCTTTCCAGCCGGTCCAGTTCCTCCTCCACGTCCAGCTTCTGCAGCCAGAGCACCAGTTCCTGCTCCAGCCGGCCGGCCTCCATGTTCTGCGCCACGTCGGCCAGGCGCGCCTCCAGCTTCTGCCGCTGGCCGGTGCGGATCAGCGGGATCAGCGTGCGCGCCTCGGCCGCCAGCGCGGCGATGCCGTCCACCCGCTCCAGGATGGCGGTGGCCAGCTTGCCGCCTTCGCGCTCGCGCGCGGCGACGAACTGCTCCAGCAGCGTGTCCACCAGCGCCAGCGCGTCGGCCTGCAGCTTCTCCGGGTCCACGCCCTTGCCCTGAAGCACGCCTGGGAACTGCAACACGTCGGTCAGTTCGACCCGCAGGCTGGGCAGGCGCGCCGCCAGGTCCAGCGCCAGTTCGGACAGCTGCGCCACCCGCTGCGCGTTCAACTGCAGGGCGCCATCGCCCTCCGACGCGCGCAGGCGCAGGGTGAAATCGAGCTTGCCGCGCGACACGCGGGTGGCGATGCGTTCGCGCAGCGCCGGCTCCAGCGCGCGCAGTTCGTCCGGCAGGCGCACGCCCAGTTCCAGGAAGCGGTGGTTGACCGCGCGCAGTTCGGCCCCCAGCGTGCCGCCCTCGGTGGCGCGTTCGGCGGTGGCGAATGCCGTCATGCTGCGGATCATGGCTGGCCCAACGGACTGATGAAGGCGCGCATGTTACCAGCACCGGCCCGTTTGCCCGGCCCGCCCGCACGGGACTGCTAAACTCGCGCCCCCTCACCCCGGAACCGCCCATGACCTTCTCACGCCCCAGCGGCCGCCTCCCCGAGCAGATGCGCGAGGTCGGCCTGCTGCGCAACTACACCCGGCATGCGGAGGGCTCGGTGCTGGTCAGCTTCGGCCACACCCGCGTGCTGTGCACGGCGACCGTGGAGAACAAGGTGCCGGGCTTCCTGCGCGGCAAGGGCGAAGGCTGGGTGACCGCTGAATACGGCATGTTGCCGCGTTCCACCCATACCCGCAGCGACCGCGAGGCTTCGCGCGGCAAGCAGGGCGGGCGCACGCTGGAGATCCAGCGGCTGATCGGCCGCACCCTGCGCGCCTGCGTGGACCGTGCCGCCCTGGGCGAGCGCACCATCACCCTGGACTGCGACGTGCTGCAGGCCGACGGCGGCACCCGCACCGCCGCCATCACCGGCGCCTACGTGGCGCTGGTGGACGCGGTGAACTGGCTGAAATCGCGCAACGACATCAAGCGCGACCCCATCCACGGCGCGGTGGCCGCGGTGTCGGTGGGCATCTACCGAGGCGTGCCGGTGCTGGACCTGGACTACGCCGAGGACAGCGATTGCGACACCGACATGAACCTGGTGATGAACGACGGCGGCGGTTTCATCGAACTGCAGGGCACCGCCGAAGGCCATGCGTTCCGCCGCGACGAACTGGATGCGCTGCTGGCGCTGGGCGAAAAGGGCATCGGCGAACTGTTCGCGGCCCAGCGCGCGGCGCTGGCGGGATAGCCCCCTGTGGGAGCGATGTGAGTCGCGACGGACCCGCCGGTAAAGCCCCGTCGCGACTCACATCGTTCCCACAATCCGACCCTGCGTCGGCCGCGCAGGGCCGACCTACGCGATGATCCCTGGAACTTCCATGCCCCAGACCCTCAGCCTGATCACCCTTCTGGTGGACGACTACGATCGCGCCATCGCCCACTACTGCGGCGCGCTGGGCTTCGAGCTGCGCGAGGACAGCGACCACGGCGGCGGCAAGCGCTGGGTGCGGGTGGCGCCGCCGGGCAGCACGGAAACCTGCCTGCTGCTGGCGCAGGCCAGCACCGACGAGCAGCGCGCGCGCATCGGCGACCAGACCGGCGGCCGGGTGGGCTTCTTCCTGCGGACCGACGACTTCTGGCGCGACCATGCGCGGATGATCGCCAACGGCGTGGCGTTCCTGGAAACGCCGCGCGAGGAACGCTACGCCACCGTGGCCGTGTTCCGCGATGCCTACGGCAACCGCTGGGACCTGCTGCAACCCAAGCCCTGACACCCCACCACAGGACACCCCACGTGAAGCTGGTCCTCGCCTCCTCCAACCACGGCAAGCTGGAAGAACTGCGCAGCCTGCTGGCCGACAGCGACATCGAACTCATCGCGCAGTCCGACCTGGGCGTGGACGATGCCGACGAAACCGCCACCACCTTCGTCGAGAACGCGCTGATCAAGGCCCGCCACGCCTGCCAGCTCACCGGCCTGCCGGCGCTGGCCGACGACTCCGGCATCTGCGTGGATGCGCTGAACGGCGCCCCCGGCCTGTACTCGGCCCGCTATGCCGGCGAGCACGGCAACGCCGGCCGCAACATCGACAAGCTGCTGGATGCCCTGGCGGACGTGCCGGACGCGCAGCGCAGCGCGCACTTCTATTGCGTGCTGGTGCTGCTGCGCCACGCCAACGACCCGCAACCGCTGATCGTGGAAGGCGAATGGCGCGGCCGCATCCTGCACGCGCGCCAGGGTGATGGCGGCCACGGCTACGACCCGGTGTTCTTCGACCCGGAACACGGCCAGTCCGCCGCCGAGATGCCACTGACGCTGAAGAACGGCCTGAGCCACCGCGGCAAGGCGCTGGCGGCGTTGAAGCAACGCTTGCTGGAGCAACCGTAGGAGCGCCCTCGGGCGCGATGCTTTTGCCTGATCGCCGGAAAAGAGCATCGCGGGCATGGCCCGCTCCTACAATAGGCACATGCTGATCCCGCCACCCCTGTCGCTGTACGTGCACCTGCCGTGGTGCGTGCGCAAATGCCCGTACTGCGATTTCAATTCGCACCAGGGCAAGGGCGCGCTGCCGTTCGACGACTACATCGACGCGCTGCTGCGCGACCTGGACCAGGACCTGCCACTGGTGTGGGGCCGCACCGTGCACAGCGTGTTCTTCGGCGGCGGCACGCCCAGCCTGTTCCCGCCGGAGGCGATCGACCGCTTCCTGCAGGCGGCCAGCAGCCGGCTGCGCTTCGCGCCGGGGCTGGAGATCACGCTGGAAACCAATCCCGGCACCGCCGAGCACGGCCGTTTCGACCGCTACCGCGAGGCCGGCGTCAACCGCATCAGCTTCGGCATCCAGAGCTTCGACGACGAAAGCCTGAAGAAACTCGGCCGCATCCACGACAGCCGCGAGGCCGAGCACGCGGTCAAGCTGGCGCAGGATGCCGGCTTCGACAATTTCAACCTCGACCTGATGTACGCCCTGCCCGGGCAGTCGCTGGCGATGGCCGAGCACGACCTGGAACGCGCCTTCGCGTTGCAGCCGGCGCACATCTCCCACTACCAGCTGACGCTGGAACCCAACACGATCTTCTTCGCCCGGCCGCCCCAGGGCATTCCCGACGAGGACCATGCCTGGAACATGCAGGAACACTGCCAGGCGCTGCTGGCCGATGCCGGCTACGGCCATTACGAAGTCAGCGCCTATGCGCGGCCGGGCCGGCAGTGCGGGCATAACCTGAATTACTGGCGCTTCGGCGACTACCTGGGCGTCGGCGCCGGCGCGCACGGCAAGATCACCCTGGGCGCCACCCAACAGATCCTGCGCCGCTGGAAGGTCAAGCACCCCACCGCCTACCTGGCCCAGGCCGGTGTGCCGCAGGGCATCGGCGGCGACGACGACATCGCGCCGGAACGGCGTCCGTTCGAGTACATGCTGAATGTGCTGCGGTTGCACGAAGGCTTCGCGCTGGCGGATTTCCCCGCATGCACCGGCCTGCCGGTGGACCGCATCGCGCCGCAGCTGGCCCACGCCGAACGGCAGGGCTGGCTTGCCGTCGGCCCGACCCATGTCGTCCCCACCGCGCTCGGGCGGCGTTTCACCAACGACGTGGTGGCGCTGTTCCTGACGGACTGATCCCGGCTCCCGCCGGCCCCGCCGCCCTCACCCCTCGTCAACTTTCCGGTTTGTAAGCTGGCCGGAGTGTGATAAATGATCCTGTAACAGGGGAGCCATTGCCACCGATGCCAGCGCCACGACCGCCTTCGCCCGCCGCCGCGCCGACCACCATCGCGTCCGCACCGCTGCCGCCCCGCGTGCGGCGCGTGCTGCAGAACCTGTACGACCACATCGCCCCCGATTTCATCACCGCGCTCAACGGCATGCTGGCGGAGTTCGAGCAGCAGTTGTTCAAGCAGGCCGAACAGGCGCGCAACAACAACCGCCAGGCCGAACACTTCGTCAACCTGCGCGCCCTGCAGAAGAACCGCGGCGAGCTGATCCCGCACTACATGTTCGGCCTGGAAGCCGAACTGGCCGCGCTGCGCACGCCGCGCGCCGTCAACGAGGAAAAGTCCCCCGTGCGCGTGGACTACCAGACGCTGACGCTGGTGGAAGACGCGGTGATGGACCAGGAGATCGTGCTGCGCGAAGTGGCGCGCCGCCACGAGATCCGCGCCAATGCGCAGATGATGATGCTGGGCCAGCGCATGGGCGTGCTGGCCGGCGGGCCCGCCTTCGATGCGGACACCCTGCCGCTGGGGCCCAACCGCCTGTGCCACGTGCTGAAGGACGCCGCCGCCAACCTGGAGATCGCGCTGGACGCGCAACTGGTGCTGTACCGCACCTTCGACACGAAGGTGATGCAGAACTACACCGAGTGGGCCGGGACGGTGAACCAGTTCCTGTCGCGCGAAGGCATCCTGCCGGGCCTGGTCTACACCCCGCGGCGCGTGCGCGCGACCGACGCCATCCGCCGCAGCCCGCTGGACGAACGCGACAGCGGCGCACGGCCCATGACCAACTGGCAGGGCCAGGCCGGCGCATCGCACTGGACCACGCTGACGCCCGACCAGCTGGGCGCGGTGGCCAGCGCGCTGACCGGCACCCCGCACGCCGCGGCACAGCCTGGGGCGGGCGGCGGCGGCTCCACGACGACGGCGCCCGGCGGCGCCGCGCCCCATGCCGGCGGCGGGGCCGCCGCGGCATCGGGCGCGGCGGGCTCTTCGCCCGTCCCGGCGGGCAGCCCCGACGAATGGGCCGGTTCGTTCGAAGTCCTGCAGAAGCTGTTGTCGATCCGTCGCGGCGGTCTGGAGGCCGATGCCCTGGCGCAGGCAGGACACGGCCCGGGCCTGGCCGCCGGCGGCGCCACGGGGCCGGCCGTGGCCGGCGGCGGTTCCGGAGCTGCGGCCGACGGCTCCGGACCCGGGCCGGGGCATGCCGGCGGCGGTGAAGGCGCCGCCGGCAACACGGGAGACCCCGCGCACAGCGCGGGAACCGGCGGCACCGAGGCCGGCGCCGGGACTTCGCCCGGACATTCCGCCGCCAATACGGGCGGCAGCGTGCCCATGCGGCGCCTGCTGCCCACGCCGGACGTGCTGGACACCCTGCAGGTGCTGCAGACCGCGCCGCTGCCGCCGCGCACGCCGGACCAGCCGCGCCGCACCGTGCAGGACCTGCAACAGGAACTGCTGACGCGCGTGCGCGAGCAACACGGCCCGCAGGCTTCGCTGGCCAGCGCCGATTCGGACACCTTCGAACTGCTGGACCTGCTGTACAACGAGATCGAACGCGAAGTGCAGCACGACGCACCCGCCGCCGACCTGCTGGTGCGCCTGCAGGTGCCGGTGGTGCAGGCGGCGCTGCGCGACCGCAACTTCTTCCTGCGCGCGCAGCATCCGGCGCGCGACCTGCTCAACACCGTGGCCGAATCCGGCGCCACCTGGCTGGGCGAGGACGACGTGGACCCGCACCTGGTGCAGAAACTGCACACTGCGGTGGATACCGTCGTCGAAACCTACCAGGGCGACGAAAAGGTCTTCGAGGACGCCAACCAGGACGTCCAGAAACACCTGACCGCCATGGCGCGCAAGGCCGAGCTGGCCGAGCGGCGCCATATCGAGGCCGCCCGCGGCAAGGACCGGCTGGAAGTGGCCAAGCAGCGCGCGGCCGACACCATCAGGACCGCGCTGAGCGAGTCGCAACCGCAGAAGTTCGTGCAGGCGCTGTTGAACCAGGCCTGGGCCGACGTGCTCACGCTGACCCTGCTGCGCAACGGCGAATCCTCCGGCGAGTGGGCCGAGCAGTTGCAGACCACGCTGGAGATCGTGGCCGCCACCACCGCCGAGAACGCGCCGCCGAACGCGGAGCTGGCCGGCAAGGTCGAGAAGTCGCTGGTGCAGGTGGGCTACCACGAGGACGAGGCCGCCGCCATCGCGCGCCGGCTTTCCAGTTCCGAGGAGGACGAAACCACCTCGCGCACCGAACTGACCGCCCGCCTGAAGGCGCGCACCCGGCTGGGCGAGAAGGGCGAAGCCAGGAAGAAACCCGCGCAGCCGCGCACGCCGCAGGAACAGGAGTGCTACGACTACCTGCGCACGCTGCCGTTCGGTACCTGGTTCGAGTTCACCCGGAACCAGCAGGGCGACGTGCACCGCCAGCGCCTGTCGTGGTTCAGCCCGATCACCGGCAACGCGCTGTTCGTCAACCAGCGCGGCCAGCGCGTCGGCGAGCATTCGCTGGACATGCTGGCGCACCTGATGGCCAAGGGCCAGGCGCAGGTGGTCACCGAGGACCGCGGCCGCCTGATCGACCGCGCCTGGAACGCCACCCTCAAGGCCCTGCGCAGCCTGACGGGCAAGGGCGACGCCCCCGCCGCCGATGCCCCGACCGGAGCCTCCGCATGATCCGCGAGTTCCGCCGCGCCCGCCGCCGCAACGTGCCCAAGCCGGTCACCGTGTTCGACCTGATGACCGAGCAGGCCATCGGCCGCCTGGGCAACGTCTCCGAGTCCGGCATGCTGCTGATCGCCACCGCACCGGTGGTGGACGACGCGCTGTACCAGTTGCGCTTCCACCTGCGCGACGAACGCGGGCAGGACGTCCCCATCGACGTCGGCGCGCACCTGCTGTGGTCCGCGCAGGCCAACACGCCGGGGCAGGCATTCGCCGGCCTGCGTTTCCTGACCATCGAACGCGAGCCGCTGGAACTGCTGCGGCGCTGGGTCAACGCCGGGCCGGAAGCGGAGTAGAGAGCAGTGAAGCCGTGCGCTTCGCGCACTGAAAGTCGGCGGCTTACGCCGCCTGTAAAGAGCGAAGAAAAGCGCTTTCACCCCTGACTTAGAACCTGTTCACGATCTCGAAAAAGTGAGTTCGTCATTCCGGCGGCTTCAACAGCCGAATGGCTGGTCAAGCCGGAACCCAGTGTCTTTAGCTCTTCGGAATGCTCGCGTCGACTCAATGAAAGTCGCTGGGTTCCGGCTTGCGCCGGAATGACGGGTCTTTTTTCCCGAATACCGGCCGCGCTGCTCGAGCCGGCCGCGCCGCTCGAGAGCGTGAACAGGTTCTTGCAGGCTGCGTAGCAGCCGGCTTACACCCTTCACAGGCCGCGCCAGCGGCCGACTTCACGCTTCACCCCTTACCGCTTTACCCGTTTGCGGCAAAATGGCGGCTCTCCTGCAAGAGCCGCCGCGATGAACGCACCCGCTTCCCCCAGCACCGAACTCGTCCCCCTGTACGCCGATCACCTGGCCGCGATGAAGCGGCGTGCGGACGAGGCGCTGGCGCGCGGCGGCTTCGACCACCTGGTCGTGCCCAGCGGCACGCAGCACTGGCAGGTGTTCGACGACCGCGACTATCCGTATGCGGTCAACCCGCAGTTCAAGGCCTGGCTGCCGCTGACGCGCGTGCCGTACAGCTGGCTGGTGTATACGCCCGGACAACGGCCGAAGGTGATCTTCTACCAGCCCTTCGACTACTGGCATGTGGTGCCGGACGCGCCCAGCGGCTGGTGGGTGGACCACTTCGACATCCACGTCATCCGCAAGCCCGAGGAGGCGCTGGCGCTGCTGCCCAAGCCCGCCGCGCGCTGCGCGATCCTGGGCGAGCCGCAGAGCGCGCTCGGCGAGTACGTCCCGAACAACCCGGACGCGGTGATCCAGTACCTGGAATACCAGCGCTCGTACAAGACGCCGTACGAGATCGCGATGATGCGCGAGGCGCAGCGGCTGGCCGTGCGCGGCCACCGCGCCGCCGAAGCCGCGTTCCGCGAAGGCTGGAGCGAGTTCGCCATCCACATGGCCTACTGCGGCGCGGTCGGCCAGGACGCCAACGACCTGCCCTACGGCAACATCGTCGCCCTGAACGAGCACGGCGCGGTGCTGCACTACACCGAACTGGGCCGCGCCGCGCCGGACCCGGTGCGCAGCTTCCTGATCGACGCCGGCGCCAGCTTCCACGGCTACGCCAGCGACATCACCCGCACCTATGCGTTCGACAGTGGCAGCGAGTTCCAGGCGATGATCGATGCCGTCGATGCCGCGCAGGTCCGCATGTGCGAGGGCGTGCGCGCCGGCGCGGACTACAAGCGGTTGCACGTGGATGCGCACCTGACGCTGATGGGCATCCTGAAGGACTTCGGCGTGATCACCGTGTCGCCGGAAGCCGCGCTGGCCACCGGCGTCAGCGCGGCGTTCTTCCCGCACGGCCTGGGCCACCCCATCGGCCTGCAGGTGCACGACGTGGCCGGCTTCGCCGCCAGCGACCGCGGCGGCCGCATCGAGCGCCCGCCGGGCCATCCCTACCTGCGCATGACCCGCGTGTTGGAGCCGGGCATGGTGGTGACCATCGAGCCGGGCATCTACTTCATCGACATGCTGCTGGACGAAGTGAAGAAAAACGGCCACGCCGCCAGCGTCGACTGGGCCCGCGTGGACGCCTTCCGCCCCTACGGCGGCATCCGCATCGAGGACGACGTGCTGTGCACCGAAGGCGATGCCGACAACCTGACCCGGCCGGCGTTCGCGGAAGCGGGTTGACCCGCAACGTGCGGGACCTGGCCGCACCGCCATTCGTCCCTGCCATGATCGGCCGGCCGCGGGGTTGCGCGGCAACGGGACCGGCCCGGATGCACCGATGCAGCCCGCGGCACACGCAACCTGCCTCTGCATTACCCGCCGCGGACACCTCGATACAGGTTATGACGGCTGCGCGGGCCTGTCATACGCTTTCCGCAGCTTCTTCGGAAAGCGCCGAAACCCATGCAGCGCCTGATTTGACGCCATGTCGCACCGGCTCCAGAATCGGGGTTATGCCCCTGTTTGGGGTCTATTAGTAGTTAGGCCCATCAGATAGTTTCCTGCAACCCAAGATCAAGAAGCCCAGCCATGCCGGTCCCCCAGCAGATTTCAGCGCATTTCAAGCAACAGCAGGCAAAGATCCTCGATGCTTTGCATGAGGATGTAATGGCCGGCATTCCCGATACTTGGACAAGCGCTGTCCTCACCATCGAGACCGATGGCAACTGGACCCAGTACAAGCTTAAGAACAACGTAGGTGAGCCTGGTAAGGCCACAATCAGCGACCTTATTGCCCAGCTCAGCGAGGAGTTCTACGTTAGTTCAGCCTCATGCGGCTCCGCGTGGATCAAAGCCGACCTTAGCTACACTAAAGTTTCGGATAACAATTGGTCCTTCCGTGCAGACTTTACCTATGCAGACTGAGGCTGGGCCTAACAATTCATTCAAGCCGAACCCTCTTCGCGGGTCGGCTTAACTCAAGCGTTAGGCATCACAAGGAGACATTCATGAGTAACTTTGAGTTCAAGATCGAAGAAGTGACGCGAGACGGCTACATCGCTTGGGACGCAGTTGATGCAAAGGCCGGAATTCGCTTTCCTGTCAACGCCAGCGCGCCTTACACGGCAGGCACATTTCCTGAAATTACCGATTATCTTAAATCTCAAGGCGCCGACTTCGTGGTCACCTATCTTGACTCTTCCAGAGACTCGCTAACTGGCACAACGTGGGTATATACACGCGGTAGCGACAAGGTCACTGTCCATGACATTCCGCGCACCATCATCAAGATTACTGTTGGCTAATGCGCGTGATGCCTAACAATTCATTCAAGCCGACGCCGCTTCGCGGCGCGGCTTAATTCAGGCGTTAGGCATTGCATGTTCAAGATCACGGTCTCTTGCCGGGGAATGTCAGAGCAATCTGCATTGGCGAACCTCTCAGACATTGCAGACGAGTTCGCCAGTCGTCCATGGCACCAGAACGTGTCTTGCCGCTGGGAAAGCGATTGCATCGTGCTTGAAGCTCAGAACGACTTTGACCCAGAGGGGAAAGCCCTCCTGGACGAGTTCTCGGACGCGATTTGCGCTTGCTTGCCCATTGAGTCAGCACCAATATCGTTTGCCGTAGAGTCAGTCCGTGAGGTTCCGGGCAGCAATGCCTAACAATTCATTCAAGCCGAACCCGCTTCGCGGGTCGGCTTAATTCAGCAACTGTCTTGAAGCGCTCGGTTCAAGCCAGTGCCAAGCTCTCGATCTGCAGCTCATCGCGCCGCCTGGCATTGATGATCCCAAGCAGCTTGCGCATGCACGCCACCAGCGCCACCTTGCCCAGCTTCCCGCGTGCCCGAAGCTGCCGATAGTGCGCCTTCATCATCGGCTCCCAGCGTACGGCCGATAGCGTGGCCATGTAGAGCGCAATGCGAACCGGTGCCCGCCCACCACGGATGCGCCGCTTGCCTTGGGCCTGTCCGCTGTCCCGGTTCATCGGGGCGACCCCGGTGAGCTTGGCGATCTGTCTGCGATCAAGGTGGCCCAGCTCCGGCAGCAACGCAAGGATGGTGGCCTGGAACACCGGTCCCAAGCCCTTGCTCGAGCGCAGCGCCGGCGTGGCGTGCTCGTGGATCAAGGCCTTCATCGTCTTCTCGATGGCTGTCAGTTCGTGGGCCAGCGCCGCGATGGTGCGTGCTGCCAGCTTGCGGACCGAAGGCGGCGCCATGGCCGCCTGCTGCTTCTGGGCCTGAAGCAGGACGACCACTTGGCCGCGGCGGCGCAGCCAGTCACGCAGCTCGCGCTGCCAGGGCGGCGGTGCGAGATGCGGGCGTAGGCGCTCGGCGAACAGCCGGGCCATGAGTGCCAGGATCCGGGCGTCGATGTCGTCGGTCTTGGCCAACTTGCCGGTGGCCCGAGCAAAGTCGCGGGCCTGGCGCGGGTTGACTCGTGCAATCCACAGGCCGGCATCGCAGCAGGTCTCAAGCAGCGGGTCCTCGTAGCCGCCGGTGGCTTCGACCACGATCCGTGTGGTTCCAAGTGCTGTCAGGCGCTTGACCAGCTTGCTGATGCCCGCGCGATTGTTGGCGAACCGGACCACGCCCGGCTGTCCGTCCACGGCCAGGTCCAGATGGGCCTTGCACACGTCGATCCCTGCTGCCGTCATCCCCGTTCTCCGCTACAGTTGAGTGGCCGAGAGCATCGCGCCCGAGGCCCACGCTTATCGGTTCGAGGGCAACCTCGATCAACTGTTCGGGCGCAGGGCGCGAGATCCGGCGTGCGGCCCCTGCTGAATTACGGTGGTGCTGACACCGAGGCGTTATCGGGCGCGCACGCCGGGCTCTCGGCTCTTAGGCTAGGGAAAACTCAAGACATAAGGCGTTAGGCCCCGTATGAAACATTTGGTCGTACTTGCCGCGCTCCTCGTCACATCAGCTCAGGCCAGCTCAGGTCCGGCGCTGCCCATTCAATCTGGGCAGCACACTTTCCAGCACAGGTTCTCGGAGCATCCGAGCATCCCAAGCATTCCGCTTATCGCCAAGATCAGCGGTGGTCGCATCGTCCTGGTCAACGAAACGCCATCTGACGTTTTTCCACAAGGCATCGTCGCTGAGGGCACCTTAATGTGGCACGCCGGCTCCAATCAATGGATCATTGGCCATAGCTCCGCAGACCAACAAGCCCAAGATGTCGGTGGTTGCAGCGATGGTCCCGAGGTAGTTGATCTTGAGCGGAAGGTCTATTGGACCTGCTGAATGGTCGGTCCGGGGGGTGAATTAACACCCCAAGTGCAACACGCCTGAGAGTTGCTGCATTCGCTCGATGGGTGCCTTGTAGGCATATCGTTTCCTCGGTCGTGTGTTGAGTTTATGCACGATCCGGTCGCACTCCGATTGGCACACTCGTGACAGGCTTTTGCCCTTGGGCAGGTACTGTCGCAGCAGCCCGTTGAAGTTCTCGTTGCTGCCGCGCTGCCATGGGCGGTGCAGGTAGGCGAAGTAGCAGCGTACGCCCGTGGACTGCTCAAGTTCCCGATAGCCCTGGGGCTTTTCGTCGCCCTCTTTCCGGCTTGGTCGGGATTTCCGGCGATTCGTCGCAAGCCGGTTGCCCGTCGCTCCTCGGCTCTGCACCCTGCTCGTCGTGCCGTTCGATCCGGCATCGCTAATGACGCCACAAGGAGACCTGGAATGAAGACGCTGATTGGAGTGATTGCCTGGTGCATCCTGTTCGTACTGTGCTGGCCACTGGCCTTGCTGGCCCTGCTGCTCTGGCCGATCGTCTGGCTGCTTGCGTTGCCGTTCCGCCTGGTGGGCATCACGTTCTCGGCCCTGTTTGCGCTCTTGCAGGCCATCCTGTTCCTGCCTGCGCGCCTGCTTGGCTGGCGACCCGCGCAGGCGCGCCACGCGGCGGCGGCCTGACGATTCGTCCACATCGAACGCCGTGCGTCGCGGTCGGCACCTCACCGCGACAGCCGAAGGAAGCCGGACCTATCCCACGCTGACGCGCGCGGCGTCGGGACAACGGCGCCCTATCAACCCGCTGCCATCGCCGCTTCGATCTCGTCGGCGTTGCGGGCCAGCGCGTCGGTCAGCACGCTGGGATCGCCATCGGTGACCAGCACGTCGTCTTCGGTGCGGATGCCGATCCCGCGCCACTTCGCGTCTACGGTCTCGTCGTCGTGGGACACGTACAGGCCCGGTTCGATGGTGAACACCATGCCCTGTTCCAGCAGGCGCGATTCGCCGTCGATGCGGTAGTCGCCCACGTCGTGCACGTCCAGGCCCAGCCAATGGCCGGTCTTGTGCCGGTAGAAACGGCGGTAGCTGCCGTCGGCGATGTTCTTCTCCAGCTTTCCCTTCAGCAGGCCCAGCTTCAGCAGGCCTTCGGTCAGGGTCTCCACCGCGGCGTTGTGGCCCGCCTCGTACGGCAGGCCCGGCCGCGCCTGGGCCAGCGCGGCCCGCTGCGCGGCGCCGACCAGATCGTGCAGGGCGCGTTGCGCCGGCGTGAAGCGGCCATTGACCGGGAAGGTACGGGTGATGTCCGCCGCGTAGCCGCGGAACTCGGCGCCCGCGTCGACCAGCACCAGGTCGCCGTCGCGCGCCTGCGCGTTGTTGGCGCGATAGTGCAGCACGCAGGCGTTGGCGCCCGCGCCGACGATGCTGCCGTAGGCCGGCCATGCGTCGTGCGCGCGGAACACCCGTTCCACGTCCGCCTGCAATTCGTATTCGTGGATGCCCGGCCTGGCCGCGCGCATCGCGGCCAGATGGGCCTGCACGCTGATGTCGGCGGCGCGGCGCATCAGCTTCAGCTCGTCCCTGGACTTGAACAGCCGCAGTTCGTGAAGCAGGTGGCCCAGTTCGAGGAATTCGTGCGGCGGTTCCGCGCCCTGCCGCACCTGCGCGCGCACGTGGCGCACCCAGCCGATCAGCTTGAGGTCGAAGTCGGCATCGCGGCCGAAGTGGTAGTAGACGCGCGACCGGCCTTCCAGCAGGCCGGGCAGGATCTCGTCCAGGTCGTCGATCGGGTAGGCGTCGTCCATGCCGTAGTCGCCGACCGCGCCTTCCTGTCCCGCCCGCGGGCCGTCCCAGGCTTCGCGTTCCGGGTCGCGCTCGCGGCAGAACAGCAGCGCCTCGCCGTGCTTGCGGCCCGGCACCAGCACCAGCACCGCTTCCGGTTCGGGGAATCCGCTGAGGTACCAGAAGTCGGAATCCTGCCGGTACGGGTAATGCGTGTCGTGGCTGCGGATGCGCTCGGGCGCGGCCGGCAGCACCAGGATGGCGTCGTCGCCGGCCATCCGCATCAATTGCTTGCGCCGGCGCGCGAATTCCGCCGCGCCGATGCCCGTCGCCGCCTTCATCAGTTCAGGCTCCGGCGATGCCGGGGCCCTAGCACGCAGTCGCCATGCAGCAGCAGTACGGCGACGCGGACGAACTCCTCCAGTTCGGCCAGGGCGTCCTCGTCTTCCTCGTCCTCGCTGCTCTCCGGCGTGGCCCTGGCCAGCCGCGCGAGATCCTGCAGGGCTTCCTGGCCCTCCTCGGACAGCGGCGCGTCGGCGCCGGCCGCCAGCCCGAACCCGCCCAGGAAACCGCGGCACCAGGCGAACAGGCCCTCGGCGCGCTCGTCCAGCGAACTGCCGCCGGTCGGCAGCAGCAGGTCGAAGGCGAAGCCGCGGTCCTCCAGCTGCGCCACGCTGGCCAGCCGCAGCTCGTCCAGCGGGCTGCCGGCGGCCGGTTCGGGCAGTTGGTCGTCGGCCAGCACGCGCGCCGGCCAGGCCGCCACGTTGGCGCCGCCGCCGGCCAGCCAGCCGCACAGTGCGCCATGCAGTTCCGCGGTGTCCACGGCCAGGCCAAGCTGGCGCGACGCCTGGGCGATATCGGCGAAATCGGGCAGTTCGGGCATATAGAAACGCAATCCGCCAGAGGATTCGGACAGGCCTGCCAGTGTAGCAACGAAAAGCGCACGCCCGGCTTGTTGTGCGTGCAATCGCATGCCTACACTCCACCAACGCCTTGGCTCGGGACGGCCAAAAAACCCCATGCACCACCCCTCTGTCGCTGCAATCCTGGCAACGGCTTCACCGCTGTCGTCCCGCCTGCCGCTCATGCTGCTGGCCGGCGCCGTGCTGCTGGCGGTGATCGCCATCGCCACGCGCCGCTGGTGGCAGGCCTGGCTGGAGGCGCAGCGACCGCCGCTGGAGCCGCCGCGCAGCGAATCGCTGCGCAGCCGCGACGAACGCCTGAAACTGGCGCTGTGGGCGTCCGGCGAACAGTTCTGGGACTACGACCTGGTGCAGCGCAAGCTGCACCGCATGCGCGCCGACGAGAACGCCGTGCAGTCGGCCGACATCACCGTGCTGACCCGCCATGGCGAAGTCCCCGCCATCCACGAGGAGGACCTGCCGCTGGTCATGGAACGCCTGCGCCTGCACCTGCAGGGCAAGGCGCCGCTGTTCATGTCCGAGCACCGCATGGACGTGCAGGGCAACGGCACCTGGGTCTGGGTGCGCGCGCGCGGCCGCGTGGTCGAGCGCGACGACGACGGCCGCCCGGTGCGCATCGCCGGCACCGCGCGCGACATCACCGTCAGCCGCAACGCCGAGCACGAGCACCGCATCGCCGGCGAAGTGATGCGCAGCATGAACGAGGCCGTGGCGGTGCTGGACTGGGCGCACCAGTTCGTCACCATCAACCCCGCCTTCACCCGCATCACCGGCTATGCCGAGGAAGAGATCATCGGCCAGCCGATGACCATGCTGGACAGCGACCAGCACGAAGAAGCGTTCTTCGAGCGGATGAACCGCGAACTGCGCCTGACCGGGCGCTGGTCCGGCGAGATCTGGAAGGTGCGCAAGGACGGCGAGGAGATCCTCTGCCGCATCGAGACCAACGTGGTGCCCGACGCCAGCGGCGAGCGCCCGCTGTACGTGCAGGTGCTGACCGACATCACCGAACAGAAGCGCGCCGAGCAGGAACTGCGCTACCTGGCCAACTACGACACCCTGACCAGCCTGCCCAACCGTTCGCTGCTGTCCGAGCGGCTGTCGCGCGCCATCGTGCGGGCTCGCCGCGAACACGGCCACGTGGCGGTGCTGTTCATCGACCTGGACCGCTTCAAGGACATCAACGACTCGCTGGGCCACGCCACCGGCGACCGCATCCTGCGCGCCGCCGCCGCGCGCGTGCAGCAGACCGTCGGCACCGAGCATACGGTCGCGCGGCTCAGCGGCGACGAGTTCACCGTGGTGCTGGAGGACATCGACGGCATGCGCGACGCCGAGGGCATCGCCCAGCGCATCATCCAGGCCTTCCGCACGCCGCTGAATTTCGGCGAGCGGCTGGAACTGGCGGTTTCGCCCTCCATCGGCATCAGCCTGTACCCGGAGCACGCGCAGGTGCCCACGGAACTGCTGAAGCACGCCGACACCGCGATGTACCAGGCCAAGGCGATGGGCCGGCACACCTACCAGGTGTATTCGGAGTCGATGGACGAGAAGAACCGCCACCGCGCCATCCTGGCCAGCGCGCTGCGCCGCGCCATCGACCGCAACGAACTGTCGCTGGTGTTCCAGCCGCGCCTGTCGATCTCGCGCCAGCGCGTCACCGGCGCCGAGGCGTTGCTGCGCTGGGACAGCAAGGAGTTCGGCATGGTCTCGCCGGCGCAGTTCATCCCGCTGGCCGAGGAGTCCGGGATGATCCTGGAACTGGGCGCCTGGGCGCTGCGCGAAGCCTGCCTGACCCTGCGCGAATGGCACGAGGCCGGGCTGGAGGAACTGTGCATGGCGGTCAACGTCTCCGCCACCCAGTTGCAGCGCGGCGACCTGCAGACCGTGGTGGCGCGCACGCTGGAGGAAACCGGCATCCCCGCCCACCGGCTGGAACTGGAGCTCACCGAAAGCGTCATCATGGCCAACCCCGAGCAGAACGCCGACACGCTGCGCGCCTGCCGCCGCCTGGGCATCTCGCTGGCCATCGACGACTTCGGCACCGGCTATTCCTCGCTGGCCTACCTGAAGCGGCTGCCGCTGACCACGCTGAAGATCGACCGCGAGTTCATCAGCGACCTGACCCACGACACCGACGACGAAGCCATCACCAGCACCATCATCACCATGGGCCAGTCGCTGGCGCTGAAGGTGGTGGCCGAGGGCGTGGAGACCTACGACCAGTACGAGTTCCTGCGCAACCACGGCTGCGACGAAGTGCAGGGGCACTGGGTCTCGCAGGCGCTCACCGCCGACCAGTGCCTGCGCTTCATCCGCGAGTACTACCCCGGCTCGGGCATCCGCGCGGCGTCCTGAGCCCGGCGCCTGTTCATGTTCCCGGACGGGTCCCTGTAGGAGCGACGTAAGTCGCGACTGGAGCAGCCCTGCGGCAGGACGCCACCCGCAGCCGGCGCCCGGTACAGCCCATCCGCCTTCTTTTCGGCGTGCGGTCGCGACTTACGTCGCTCCTACAGTACGCTTCGTCCCTTGACCGCCCGCCAAGCGCATGCCTATCGTGACCGCCATGGACAACGCCGAACTCCTCGACCAGCTCCGCAGCCTCAGCGCGCGCATCCAGGACCTGGCCGACCGCTGCCAGCGGCTGGCGGACGAGAACCGCAGCCTGCGCCACCAGCAGGAGCAACTGGTCGGCGAGCGTTCGCAACTGCTGGCCAAGAACGAGCAGGCGCGTTCGCGGGTGGAAGCCATGATCACCCGCCTGAAATCCCTGGAGCAGCACACGTGAGCGCCACCGAACCGGTCAACGTCCACCTGCTGGACCGCGAATACACCGTCGGCGTCGCCCCCGACGAACGCACCAGTCTGATCGCCGCCGCCAAGCTGCTGGACAGCCGCATGCGCGAGGTGCGCGGCAGCAACCGCATGGCCGCGGTGGACCGCGTCGCCGTGCTGGCCGCGCTCAACCTGGCACACGAATTGCAGCAACTGCGCGACGAACAGCACGCGCGCGACCGCGAAGTGGCGCGCACGCTGCAGGAACTGCACCGCAAGCTGGACAGCGTGCTCGGCGCGCCGTAAACGCAGCGTATTCCCGCTGCACACTGAACCTGCCGACGAACGGGCTAGGCAATTTTTCTTCAATCGCTATACTGATCCGGCGTCCTCTGCTGTTCTCGACAGCGAGCGCAAACATTCGCCTTGTCCCTTAATTACGACCACGGGAAGGTGACGGTTACCGGGAGTGCAAGTCTGCCTCGCAGCGGAAAGCCCGATGGTTGCCCAACCCTCCCACTTGAACCCCGGGTTCAAGGTCGTTTCGCGAGCATCGTGCATGGCGGAGGACGTATTTTTTTCCCGCGGCAGCGGCATCAGCCGCGGCCCAGCCGGTCCTGTCGCACCCACCCTTGGGCGGGATGACTTCGAAACGAAGCCGACGCACCGGGGACCCGATGCCTTGGGCCGCGACTGGCGCCGCTCCCGCGGTCCCACGCCGGCAATGGCCGGCGGCATGCCTTAAAATTCGCGGCATGCCCTCTTCCCTCCTTCCACGCCCATGACGGTCCTGCGCGATGCGCTGCGCCGCGAACTGCGTACGCGCCGCCGGGCCATTCCCGCCGCCGAGCGCATCGCCGCCGCGGACGCGCTGGCCGCGCGCCTGTTCGCGCTGCCGTTCTTTCCCGCCAGCGGCTACGTCGCCGGCTACTGGGCGATGGATGGCGAGATCGGCCTGCACAGCTGGCAGCTCCGGCTGCCGCCCGGACTGGTCTACTGCCTGCCGGTGCTGGCCGAGGACGAGACGCTGCGCTTCGCGCCGTGGCGTCCGGGCGACGAACTGGTGACCAACCGCTACGGCATTCCCGAACCCGACATCGATCCGCGTTCCGGCCTGTCCGCGCAGGAGCTGTCGCTGATCGCGGTGCCGCTGGTGGGGTTCGACCCGCGCGGCCACCGGCTGGGCATGGGCGGCGGCTGGTACGACCGCACGCTGGCCTTCCGCCACCGCCAGGCGCCGCCGCCGTACCTGGTCGGCGTCGGCTTCGACGCGCAACGCGTGGACGACGTGGACGCGCAGGCGTGGGACGTGGCGCTGGACGCGGTCTGCACGGCGCAGGCCACGCTGATTCCCTCGCACCCCCTGCCGGAAACCCGCGAATGACCGCACGCAAGCGCTATTGGCTGATGAAGTCCGAACCGGACGCCTTCTCCATCGACGACCTGGAGAAAGTCGGCGTGGAACCGTGGAACGGCGTGCGCAACTACCAGGCGCGCAACTTCATGCGCAGCATGCAGGTCGGCGATGGCGTGCTGTTCTACCACTCCAACTGCAAGGAGCCGGGCGTCGTCGGCACCGCCGCCGTGGCCAGCGCGGCCTACCCGGACGAGACGCAGTTCAATCGCAAGTCGGACTACTACGACCCCAAGAGCACCCGCGAGGAACCGCGCTGGTCGCTGGTGGACGTGAAGTTCGACCGCAAGCTCGCGCGCACCATCACGCTGGAGGAAATCAAGCGGCATACCGACGCCCTGGGCGAAGGTTTCGCGCTGACCCAGCGCGGCAGCCGCCTCTCGGTGATGCCGGTGACGGCGGCGCAGTGGAAGCTGCTGCTTTCCCTCGAATGATCCGCACGCCCCCTGTAGGAGCGGCTTCAGCCGCGACCGGGGGGCTGAGGTCAGGGATCAGGGGCCGGGGGCCAGGGAAAAGCCAAAGCGACAGCTCACCGCTTTTCCCTGGTCCCTGGTCTCTGGTCCCCAGTCTCTGGCCTCCAACTCCCGGTCGCGGCTGAAGCCGCTCCTACATGAACCCCATCCCTTACCAAGACTCTTGAACCCATGAGCGAAGCGAAACGCCTGGCCGGCGAAAAAGCCATCGAATACGTCGAGGACGGCATGATCGTCGGCGTCGGCACCGGGTCCACCGTGGCCTATTTCATCGACGCGCTGGCGACGATCAAGCACCGCATCAAGGGCACGGTGTCCAGTTCCGAGCAGAGCACCGCGCGGCTGAAGCAGCACGGCATCGAGGTGCTGGACCTCAACCACACCGGCACGCTGTCGCTGTACGTGGACGGCGCAGACGAATGCGACCCGCGCAAGCATCTCATCAAGGGCGGCGGCGCGGCGCTGACGCGCGAGAAGATCATCGCCGAGGCCAGCAAGCGCTTCGTCTGCATCATCGACCCGTCCAAGCAGGTGCCGGTGCTGGGCAGGTTCCCGCTGCCGGTGGAAGTGATCCCGATGGCGCGCAGCCTGGTGGCGCGCGAGATCCTGGCGATGACCGGCGGCCAGCCGGTGTGGCGCGACGGCGTGACCACCGACAACGGCAACGTCGTCCTGGACATCCACAACCTGTCGATCACCGACCCGGTGGCGTTGGAGCGCGAAATCAACCAGATCCCCGGCGTGGTCAGCGTGGGCCTGTTCGCCCGCCGCCCGGCGGACGTGGTCATCATCGGTGGCGAGCCGCCGAAGGTTCTGTAGACGACGCATGGCGGCGCGATGGCAGGATGCCGGCCCGGAATAGACAGATCCACGGCGGAAACCCGCCATTCATGAATTTCATACAGAAATCTGTATGATCTGAGCCGCCATGAAGACCACGCTCGACATCAACGATGCGCTGCTCGCCGATGCCAAGGCGCAGGCGGCGCGCCAGCGCATCACTCTGACGCGCCTGATCGAGGAGGGGCTTCGCCTGCGCCTGCGCGCACCGTCCTCTCCCCGGCGACGGGTGAAGATTCCGGTCTTCGATGGCGGCAGCGGTCTCGCACCCGGCCTGGATGGGCTGAGCAATCAAGCGCTGCGGGATGCGGCCGACGATGACGCCTGACGTCAACGTCCTGCTCGCCGCCTCGCGCCGCGATCATCCCCATCACACCGTTGCGCTTGCATGGCTGGAACAGGCGGTGGCCGCAACGGAAAGTGCACCCCTGATGCTGCAACCCATGGTGGTGGCCAGCTTCCTGCGGTTGGCGACCCATCCGAAAATCTTCCCGACGCCGACACCGATCGACCGGGCGCTGGCCTTCATCGAAGCCCTGCTCGCCGCACCCGGAGTGGGCATGGGCGTACTGGACGGAGAATGGCAACCCTTGTCACAGTTGTGCAGGGACAGGGACCTGCGCGCCAACGACCTGCCCGACGCTTGGCTGGCCGCGGCCGTCATCCAGCAGGGCGAACATCTGGTCAGCTTCGACGGCGACTTCAAGCGGCTGCTGCCGCGCACGCGGTTCACTCGCCTGGCGCCCTGACGTTCCGCGCACCCCGTTCGCCTGTCTCGCCCTGTAGGAGCGCCCTCGGGCGCGATGCTTTTTTTGATGCCAAGATACAAGAGCATCGCGCCCGAGGGCGCTGCTACGCGCCTTCCGACAACACCTTGACCAGTTCGGCCACCAGCTCGCGCTTCTTCGCCGGCAGCGCCAGGAAGGTCTCGATCATCTGGCGCTCGCGGCTGCCCACGCCCGTCGGCCACGGCAGGCGCGACTCGGACACGCGCGACTTGGACGATGCTCCGAACCGCAGCGCATGCGGTTCGACGCCGAACAGATCCGCCAGCACCTGCAGCTTGTCCTGCGCCGGCATGGCGTGCCCGCCCAGCCAGCGCGATGTGGTCTGGAAACTGACCGAGCGGCCGCGGTACTTCGCATTGAACAGCCGGAACAGGACCGCCGGGCGCGGCTCGTAGCCCGCCTGCCGCATCGACTGCGCCAACCGCTGCGAGAATTTTTCGCGCTCATCGCTCATGCGGGAAAGTTAAGCGCGCGCGCTGTCACTTAACTCACATTTATAGTTAATTGACACTAACTTTTTGAGTTCATATAGTCGAAACACGGAATGTCGCGCGGGAATGTCACACGCGCGATGCCGTTCGCCGGACCGCCTGGCCGAGTCGCTCCATCTCTCGGGCCAGCACGCACGGACGCCAAGGAGAGTGCTCATGTCGTTACCCCATGTCGTCGAGGAGTCGGAGGAATCCGCGCCGGAAAACGGGCGCATCCTCGCCGCGCCGCATCCGCTGGACGATTCGCCCAGTTCGCTGGATCGGTTGCTGCACCTGCTGCAAGGCACGACGGCGAACAGCCTGGCCGATCCCGGCATCACCGTGCTGTCGCCATCGCAACTGGACCAACTCACACTCAGCGCCCGCCGGCAGGCCGAACACTGCCAGGACGGCATCCTGCTGGTGCTGGACCTGCTGCAGGGCATGCTGGACAACGGCGCGATGCCGGACGCCGCCACCATGCGGCGCCTGGTGCGGCAACTGCACGACCAGTTCCACGACCAGCAGCGCTGGCATTCCCTGGCCGACAACGCGGCCTACTACCGCGACCACACGCAGGTGGCCGAGCGCATCGCCGCCTGCTTCCGCGCGCCCCACGGCTGACCGGCCCGCGCGGCCGCCTCCGCCGACCGACCGCCCGTTCCGGCAAGTGCCTGATCCGGCGGGTATCTCCCGGGTTGAGACGCGCCGGCGCGATACTGCCTGCCCATCGGAATCCCGCCGGCCGCCATGACGCTGCGCTGCCTGTTCGTCGATTTCAATTCGTTCTTCGCCTCGGTCGAGCAGCAGGACCGGCCGGCGCTGCGCGGCAAGCCGGTCGGCGTGGTGCCGGTGGTCGCGGCCACCACCTGCTGCATCGCCGCCAGCACGGAGGCCAAGGACCACGGCATCGGCACCGGCACGCCGGTGTGGGAAGCGATGGAGAAATATCCCGGCATCGCGCTGGTCGAAGCGCGGCCGGCGCGCTACGTGGAAGTGCACCACCGCTTGATGGACGCGATCCAGGACTGCATCCCGCACGGCAAGGCCGAATCCATCGACGAGGTGCCGTGCTGGCTGATCGGCCGCGAACGCGACCCCGCGAACGCCATCGCCATCGCCCACCGCATCAAGCGGCGCATCGCCGACGAGTTCGACTGGATCCGCTGCTCGATCGGCATCGCGCCCAACAAGTTCCTGGCCAAGACCGCCTCGGACATGCGGAAGCCGGACGGACTGACCCTGCTGGAGGCGCACGACCTGCCGCACAAACTGCATGCGCTGGGGCTGCGCGACCTGTGCGGCATCGGCCCGTCGATGGAACGGCGCCTGCGCGCCGCCGGCATCCGCACCGTCGAGCAGCTCTGCGGCACCACCCGCGACCACTTGCGCGCGGCCTGGGGCAGCGTGGAGGGCGAACGCTTCTGGATGCAGCTGCGCGGGCACGACCTGCCGGACCGCGTCACCCAGCGCGGCTCGGTCGGCCATTCGCACGTGCTGGGGCCGGAACTGCGCAGCTTCGAAGGCGCGCGTTCGGTGCTGTTCAAGCTGCTGGCCAAGGCGGCGATGCGGCTGCGCAAGGACGGCTTCCTGGCCACCGGCATGGCGATCCGCATCCGCTTCGTCGGGCTGGAGCACCGCTTCGAGCGCGACCTGGGCTTCGCGCCCATCGACGACACGCCCACCTTCCTGCACCTGCTGGGCGAGCAGTTGCGGGCACTGGAACAGGCCATCGAACGGAAACGCTGGCATCCGCGCCGCCACCCGCCGCTGTCGGTGGCGGTGACCCTGCTGGGGCTGGAACAGGCCGGCGACGTCACCGCCGAGCTGATCGAGCGGCGCCGGCGCGACCGCGACATGAGCCACGTGGTGGACCGCATCAACCAGAAGTACGGCAACAACGCGATCTACTTCGGCGCCATGCAGCACGCGCTGAAGCACGACGCCGCGCCGATGCGCATCCCGTTCGCGCAGATCCCGGAAACCGCGCGCGAGGAAGACATCGGCACGCGCGACAAGGCCGCCGACGAGCTGTACCTGAAACGCGAACGCCAGTACAAGGCGCTGGCCGAAACCGCCCATCGCGAGGCACAGAAGCGCCGTGCCCGCCAGGCCTCCGCGCCCGCCGAGCCCTTCAAGGCCGGCGCCGGCGGCTGGGCCGCGGGCCGCGGGCGCGACGAGACATCCGCCACCGAGATCGGCCGGACCCTGCCGCTGTTCTGAGCGCGGCGACCAGCCGATACACTAGGCGGCGTCTCCCTCGATGGAATCCGCCATGCCCGCTTTCCGCCTGCCCCTGCTCGCCCTGGCCCTGCTGCTGAGCGGGTGCGCCAATGCCGGCAACCCCTGGGTGGAGATCGGCGGCGAGCGGTTCAGCGTGGAGATCGCCGACGACGATGCCGAGCGCGCGCGCGGGCTGATGTTCCGCGACCGCCTGGCCGATGGCACCGGCATGCTGTTCATCCACGACCGCGAGGAGCCGCAGGCGTACTGGATGAAGAACACCCGCATCCCGCTGGACATCCTGTACTTCGACGACGACCGCAAGCTGGTGTCGCAGCGGCGCGACACCCCGCCCTGCTCCGGCGGCAACGCCTGCCCGTCCTACCCCAGCGGCCGGCCCGCCCGCTACGTGCTGGAACTGAACGCCGGCGAGGCGGCGCGGCTCGAGCTGCAGGACGGCGCCGAACTCCGGTTCGGCAAAGGCATCCCACCCGTCCGCTGAGACTTGATTGTCGCGGCGATTGGTCGCACTCTCCCGACATGGGGGATCGACTGACATTGCCGGATTGGAATGCGTTGGCTGCCTTGGCCGACGACACCGTGCCGCTGCTGGAAACCTCGTTGCTGATCGCGCGCGACGAGTACCCCGATCTCGACCCCGACCTGTACGACACGCTGGCACAGAGCTACGCCGAACACCTGCGCCACGAGATCGACGCCATCGAGGCGTGGCCGCTGAAGATGGCGGCGATCAACCGCCACCTGTTCGAGGAGCTGGGCTACACCGGCAACCACGACGAGTACTACGACCCGCGCAACAGCTACATGAACCAGGTGTTCGAACGCCGCCTGGGCAATCCGGTGTCGCTGGCGATGGTGCAGATGGAAGTCGCGCGGCGGCTGGGCGTGCCGCTGGACGGCGTCTCCTTCCCCGGTCATTTCCTGGTCCGCCTGCCGGTGGACGACGGCCTGCTGGTGATGGACCCGTTCAACGGCGGCCGCCCGCTGGGCGTGGACGAACTGCGCGAACGCGCCAAGCCGCACCTGGGCGGCGACATCCCCGACGACAACGCGCTGCTGCACATCCTCAACCCCGCCTCGCACCGCGCCATCCTGGTGCGCACCCTGCGCAACCTGCACGGCGTGTACGCCGAGCGCGAGGAATGGGACCGCGCCGCGCGCAGCGCCGACCGCGTGCTGAAGCTCTCGCCCGACCAGCCCGAGGCCCTGCGCGACCGCGGGCTGGCCTACCTGCAGATGGACTACCAGTCCGGCGCCCGCCACGACCTGGCCCGCTACCTGCACCTGGCGCCGGAAGCCAACGATGCCACCGCCGTGCGCGAGCAGCTGGTCGAGATCAGCGCCTCGCGCACGTCGCGGATGCATTGAGCAGGGTGCGCCCTGGCGCACCGCTTCTGTGGACCCGCGCGCATGCGCCGTCCATGCCCGGCCCCTCTGGTTCCACTCCACTGCGCCGACGCGGTGTGCCTTGCACCGGTCATGGTGCGCCAGGGCGCACCCTACGCCGCTGTTGTGGGAGCGACGTGAGTCGCGACAGAAAAAGACCACGAACCGGAGGGTCACGGCAGAAGGAAAAAGTCCGCCAAAGGCCGGCTCATCGTTCTTGCGGGCAAGTCACTGTCCTGGCAGGGCGGGGTGATCGTGTCGCGACTCACGTCGCTCCCACAGTCCGACCGGGCTTACGCGTCGAATTCCACCATCTCGAAATCGTCCTTGGTCACGCCGCAGTCCGGGCAGGTCCAGGTGTCGGGGATGTCTTCCCAGCGCGTGCCGGGGGCGATGCCCTCTTCCGGCAGCCCTTCCGCCTCGTCGTAGATGAAGCCGCAGACCACGCACATCCAGGTGCGGTAGATGGTGGCGGTGGCATCGGTCATCGGATAATGGGCGTTCGAGGGGGCATCCATTGTCCCACTCCCGCCCCCGCACCGGAAGTTTGCCGATGAATCCCGTCCCGCCGTCCATCGGCGCCCCGCGTGGCCTGTACCTGATCACCCCCGACGAACCCGACACCGCCCGCCTGCTGGCGCGCGTGGCGCCCTTGCTGTCGGCCGGCGCGACCTGGCTGCAGTACCGGCAGAAGACCGCGGGCGACGCACTGCGCCACCAACAGGCCGCCGCGCTGCAGGCGTTGTGCGCGGAAGCGGGCGTGCCGTTGATCGTCAACGACGACGTCGCGCTGGCGCAGGCCGTGGGCGCGGCCGGCGTGCACCTGGGCGAGGACGATGGCGACATCGCCGCCGCGCGCGCGCTGCTGGGCCCGCAGGCCATCGTCGGCGCGTCGTGCTACGACGAACTGGCGCGCGCGCAGCGGGCGGTGGCCGCCGGCGCCAGCTACGTGGCGTTCGGCGCCTTCTTCCCGACCCAGAGCAAGCTCACCACGCGTCGCGCCTCGCCGGCGCTGCTGGCGCAGGCCGCGGCGCTGGGCGTGCCGCGGGTGGCGATAGGGGGCATAACCCCGGACAATATGGGGCCTCTGGTCGCGGCCGGCGCCGACCTGATGGCGGTGATCGGCGGCGTGTTCGATGCGCCGGACCCGGCGGCGGCGGTGCGGGCCTATCGCCGCGGCTTCGACCTGGACTCCCTGTAGGAGGGGCTTCAGCCCCGACCGCCTTCGCTGCCAAAAGCGGTCGGGGCTGAAGCCCCTCCTGCAACAGCCGGCCAGCCGCGAGCCCTTCCCGGCATCCAGAAAAAAGCATCGCGCCCATGGGGCGCTCCTACAGGAATTGCAATGAACCACGAAAAGTCCCACGCCCTGTTCGCCCGCGCCCGGACGCTGCTGCCCGGCGGCGTCAACTCACCGGTGCGCGCGTTCAAGTCGGTGGGCGGCGAACCGTTCTTCGTGCAGCGCGCCGATGGCGCCTACCTGCACGACGTGGACGGCAACCGCTACATCGACTACGTGGGTTCGTGGGGGCCGATGATCGCCGGCCACAACCATCCGGCGGTGCGTAACGCGGTGCAGACCGCCATCCAGGACGGCCTGTCGTACGGCGCACCCTGCCCGGCCGAGGTGACGATGGCCGAGACCATCACCCGGCTGGTGCCGTCCTGCGAGATGGTGCGCATGGTCAACTCCGGCACCGAGGCCACGCTGTCGGCGATCCGCCTCGCGCGCGGCGCCACCGGCCGCAACCGCATCGTCAAGTTCGAGGGCTGCTACCACGGCCACGGCGATTCGTTCCTGGTCAAGGCCGGCAGCGGCATGCTGACGCTGGGCGTGCCGACTTCGCCGGGCGTGCCGGCCGGGCTGAGCGAGCTGACCGCGACGCTGAGCTACAACGATTTCGAGGGCGCGACGAAGCTGTTCGACGAGATCGGCGGCGAGATCGCCTGCCTGATCATCGAACCGGTGGTGGGCAACGCCAACTGCCTGCCGCCGCGCGACGGCTACCTGCAGCACCTGCGCGACCTGTGCACGAAGCACGGCGCGCTGCTGATCTTCGACGAGGTGATGACCGGCTTCCGCGTGGCGCTGGGCGGCGCGCAGGCGCACTACGGCATCACGCCCGACCTGACCACCTTCGGCAAGATCATCGGCGGCGGCATGCCGGTGGGCGCCTACGGCGGCCGCCGCGACCTGATGCAGCAGATCGCGCCGGCCGGTCCGATCTACCAGGCCGGCACGCTGAGCGGCAACCCGGTGGCGATGGCCGCCGGACTGGCGATGCTGGAACTGATCCAGGCGCCGGGCTTCCACGACCGGCTCGCCGCCGCCACGGCGAAGCTCTGCGAAGGCATGGAAGCCGCCGCGCGCGAGGCCGGCGTGCCGCTGACCACCACCCGCGTGGGCGCGATGTTCGGCCTGTTCTTCACCGACCAGCAAGTGGATACCTACGCGCAGGCCGTGGCCTGCGACACCGCGGCGTTCAACCGCTTCTTCCACGCGATGCTGGAGCGCGGCGTGTACCTGGCTCCGTCGGCGTTCGAGGCCGGTTTCATGTCCAGCGCGCACGACGACGCTGTCATCGACGCCACGCTGGCCGCCGCGCGCGAGGCGTTCAAGGTGGTGGCGGCCGGATGACGCCGCCGCGCATCCGCCGGGTGCTGTTCGATTTCGATGGCGTGCTGGCGCATTACCGGCACGAACTGCGCATCGGCCATCTGGCGCGCCACGCGGAGGCCGGACACGAGCAAGTGCGCGAGGTGCTGTTCGCCTCCGGGCTGGAAACCGAATACGACGGCGGCCTGATCGATACCGACACCTACCTGGGCCGGCTGAGCGAGGGCCTGGGCGCGGCGATCGACAGCGAGACGTGGATCGGTTCGCGGATGGCCGGCAGCCTTGCGGACGACGATGTGCTGCGGCATGTCCAGTCGCTCGACGACGGGCTGGAACTGGGCGTGCTGACCAACAACGGCCTGCTGATGACGCAGGCGATTCCGCGCATCGTCGCGCCGGTGTTCCCGCGACTGGACGGCCGCGTGCTGTGCAGTGGCGGCCTGAAGGTGCGCAAGCCGGACACGGCGGTCTACGCGCGCGCGTTGGACCGGCTGGGCTGGGATGCCGCCGGCACGCTGTTCGTCGATGACGTCTTCGCCAACGTGCAGGGCGCACGCGCCGCCGGCCTGCATGCCGAGACCGTCACCGATGCGCGCTCGCTGGGCAAGGTGCTGAAGCGCTACGGGCTGGCCTGATCCCTGTAGGAGCGACGTAAGTCGCGACCGCACGGCTTGAAGGCCCGAGAACCAGTTGCTCATCACCCTGCCGCACGGCGGCGCGTTCATTCCTGGGACACTCCCGGTGTCTTGTGGCGCAGTCGCGACTGACGTCGCTCCCACAGTGCTTGATCGTCCCTGGTGGGGTGACGCGGGCCGGTCCTGCGCGGCCGACGGCCATGCATCGTGAGCTACCACGGATTGATGAGGACAAACGCGGATAAAGCCTTCGCTTCATCCATGCGATCCGTGTCGATCCGTGGCTGAAGCTTTTTTATGGCTTCCGGTCGCGGTTGAAGCCGCTCCTACAGGGGCGGCGGGTTCCAGAGTATGCCGCGGTCGATGTCGGCCAGCGTGCGGCAGCCGGTCAGCGCCATCGCCATTTCCAGTTCCGCGCGCAGCAGGTGCAGCACGTGCGCCACGCCGACCGCACCGGCGCTGGCCAGCGCGTGCACGTACGGGCGGCCCACCAGCACGGCGTCGGCGCCCAGTGCCAGCGCCTTCAGCACGTCGGTACCGCGGCGGATGCCGCCGTCCAGCAGCACCGGGATGCGGCCATCGACCGCCCGCACGACCGCGGGCAGGGCGTCGATCGTCGCCGGCAGCGTGTCCAGGGTGCGGCCGCCGTGGTTGGAAACGATCACGCCCGCCGCGCCGGCCTCGACCGCCGCCGCCGCATCGTCGGCCGACATCACTCCCTTCAGCACGATCGGCAGCGAAGTGGTCGAACGCAGCCAGGCCACGTCGCGCCAGGTCGGCGCGTGGTCCAGCAGCGCCGTCCCGAACAGGGGGCTGCCGCCGGCCGTGGCGGTCTGCGGGGGCACGTGCAGGCCGCGCAGGTTGGCCGCTTCCACGCCCGCCGGCAGCGCGAAGCCCGCGCGCTGCTCGCGGTTGCGCGCACCGTTCACCGGCGCGTCCACGGTGACCACCAGCGCGCGGTAGCCGGCGGCCTCGGCGCGCTTCGCCAGTTCGGCGGTGAAGTCGCGGTCCGGTTGCAGGTACAACTGGAACCACAGCCGGGTCTGCGCTGCCTGCGCGATCTCTTCCAGGGTGATGCCGGACTGGGTGCTGACCACCATGCCGGCCTTCATCGCCGAGGCGCCCACCACGGCGGCCAGCTCGCCGTCGCGGTGCGCCAGCGTCTGGAACGCCACCGGCGCCAGCAGGATGGGGTAATCGAACTCTTCGCCCAGCAGCGACAGCCGGGTATCCCCGCCGACCACCTCGCGCAGCACGCGGCCTTGCAGCTTCAGGCGCTGGAAGGCCTCCACGTTGTCGCGCAGGGTCAGTTCGTCGGCCGCGCCGCCGCTGAAATACGCCCAGGCGGCGGGCGACATGCGTTCGCGCGCATAGGTCTCGTAATCGGCCACCGCCGCGATCTGCGGCGGGATCTGGGCCAGCGGCGGCAGCGGCGTCATGTCTGCGACCAGCGCCGCAGCAGGTTGTGGTACACGCCGGTCAGGCGCGACAGCTCCGGGCTGTCGGGCACCTGCTGCGTGAGCGCCTGGATGGCGTCGTCCAGCTCCAGCAGCAGGCTGCGCTGGCTGTCCTCGCGCACCAGGCTCTGGGTCCAGAAGAACGCGGCGTAGCGCGTGCCGCGCGTCACCGGCGTCACCCGGTGCAGGCTGGTGCCCGGATACAGCACCAGGTGCCCGGCGGGCAGCTTGACCCGATGCTCGCCGTAGGTGTCCTGCACGATCAGTTCGCCGCCGTCGTATTCGTCCGGGTCGCTGAAGAACAGGGTGGAGGACACGTCGCTGCGGATGCGGTGCGGCGTGCCCGGCACGCTGAAGACGGCGTTGTCCACGTGGTTGCCGTATTCGCCGCCGCCCTCGTAGCGGTTGAAGCGCGGCGGCACCACCTTCAGCGGCAGCGCCGCCGCCAGGTAGCGCGGCGTCCGCCCCAGCACGTCAAGGATCAGGTCGCCGATGCGGGCGGCCACCGGGCTGTCGGCCGGCAGTTGCAGGTTGCGCTTGGCCTTGATCGCCAGGTGCCCGGCGGTGGCGCGGCCGTCGGTCCAGTCGGCCTGTTCCAGCGCCTGGCGGCATTGCCGGACCTGTTGCGGGTCCAGCACGTCGGGGATGGTCAGCATCATGGATCGGAAGGCCTTGGCATCGTCGCATCGGGGCGGCAGCCGCCAAGCCTACTGGCTGGCGGGGTGCCTGCGGTACCCGCCCGTGCACGCCCGGCCGCCGTAGACTTGCTCAAATTCTGGCAATGATAATCATTATCGATTACATTAACAGCCGCAGTATCCCACCGCCCGGATTCCCGACATGGCGCCACACCTCCCTTGCCCTGGCCTCGCCCGGGCCGGATCGCTCGCGATCTGGCGGCGGATCGGCGTGTCCATGGCGGGCGCGCTGGCGGTATGCCTGATGCTGCTGGCGGGAATGCCGGCCGACACCTCGCCGACGGCGATCGGGTACAGCGAATCCAGCACCCGCGACACGCCCCAGTCCCCCGCCCGCAACGGGCTGCCGGACGAAGCCAAGCTGCGCCGGCTGGTGCGCATGCCGACCGCGCCCAAGGCCGACATCCTCCGCACGGCCGCATCGGTCGTGCGCGCATCCGATGTCGCGGCGCTCCCGCCGCATCGCCTCGGTTCGCCGCGCTTCGCCGCCCGCCCGCCTTCCGACCCGCCGCGGCAAACGCAACGCAGCCGCGCACCGCCGCACCGCTTCGCCGGCTGATTCACGCCCGTCCTCCCGGCGCGCGGCCCGAGCCGCACGCCGCCGCGAAACCGGATCTTCCCGCTCTCCCAGGCAAGCCGCCGCACGCGCCGCAGCACCCGGCCGCGCACGGCTCTCCCGCCTCCTATCGATTTCCAACACCTCTATGGGGAACACCATGACATCTCGCACCCTCCACGCCACCGCGCGCGCCGCCCAACTCCGCCGCCGGCCGCTGGCCGCCGCCCTGCTGGTCGCTGTCGCCATGCCGGCTGCTGCCGAAGTCGCCGCCGACGCCCAGGCCGACAAGACCCCGACCTTCGATCCGGTGGAAGTGGTCGGCGAAGCGGTAGAGAAGGCTTCCTCGCCGAAGTTCACCGCGCCGCTGCTGGACACCCCGCAGACGATCTCGGTGGTCCCCGCCGACGTGTTCAACGCGCAGGGCGCGCAGAACCTGACCGACGTGCTGCGCAACACCCCCGGCATCAGCTTCAGCGCCGGCGAGAACGGCTTCGCCACGAACAACAACAACTTCAGCCTGCGCGGCTTCGACACCAGCGGCAGCATCTTCATCGACGGCGTGCGCGACTCGGGCAACTACGCCCGCGACGTGTTCAACATCGAGCAGGTGGAAGTGGCGAAGGGGCCGGCCGCCGACAACGGCCGCGGCGGCCTGGGCGGCTACGTCAACCTGGTCACCAAGGCCCCGCAGTTGGGCTACTTCGCGCGGGGCACCGCCAGCTTCGGCGCCGACGCCACCGACGCCGACGGCCGCGTGCGCACCACCATCGACCTGAACAACCAGATCGGCGAAACCAGCGCGCTGCGCCTGAACCTGCTGGCCAAGACCGGTGGCGTCGCCGGCCGCGAGCACGTCGAGAGCGACGCCTTCGGCATCGCGCCGTCGCTGGCCTTCGGCCTGGGTACCGACACCCGCCTCACCCTCGCCGCGCAGTACGTGAGCCAGAGCGGCCGGCCCGACTGGGGTGTGCCGGGCGCGATGGTCGAGGGCACCGTCAACTACAACGCCGACGCCGCGCGTGCGGACACGGACAATTTCTACGGCCTGAAGTCGGACTACGACGACAACACCACCACATCGATCAGCGCGCGCATCGAGCACGACTTCTCGCCGGCGGTATCGATCAGCAACCTGACCCGCTGGACGGAAACCAGCCGCGACGCCGGCTACACCGTGCCCACCGGCTACACGCCGGCCACGCAACTGGTGGGCACCCAAACCCAGTTCTTCAGCCGCGAGAACACCGGCTTCGCCAACCTGACCAACCTCAGCGCCCGCTTCGGCACCGGCGCATTGAGCCACACGCTGTCCGCCGGCCTGGAGTTCACCCGCGAGGAGAGCGAGAGCGACCGCTTCCCCACCATCACCCAGCCCGCCACCAGCGTGCTCGACCCCGACTACCTGCGGGCGGTGCAAGGCAAGATCGCGCCGGTGCAGACCAGCCGGGTGAAGATCGACACCGTCGCCGCCTACGTCTACGACACCGTCGAGTTCAACGAGCACTGGCAGCTGACCGGCGGCCTGCGCGCGGAGCGCTACGAGGTGGAGATCGCCAGCAGGAACGCTGACGACAGCCCGCAGGGCCCGGACGGCTACGAGGTCGGCGAGACCACCCTGGGCGGCAAGCTGGGCCTGGTGTTCAAGCCCACCGAGAACGGCAGCCTGTACGCCTCGGTCAACATCGCCACGCTGCCGCCGGGCAACTACCTGTCCAACCCGGACATCTCGCGCGAAGGCGTCAACACTTTCCCCGGGCTGGTCGGCCAGAATAACGAGGCGGCCAAGCCGCAGCGCGCGGTCAGCCACGAGATCGGCGTGAAGTGGGACTTCTTCGACGACCGCCTGAGCACCAGCGCGGCGCTGTTCAATACCCAGCGCCGCGGCGTGGCGATCACCGGCAAGGAGCCGGGCGTGGCCAGCAGTCCGGAAGTGCTGCGCGGCTACGGCAAGCAGATCGTGCGCGGCGTCGAACTGAGCGCGGTCGGCCGGATCACCGACGCCTGGACGGTGTTCGCCGGCGCCGTGTTCCTGGACAGCGAGCGCGAACTGGGCGAATACCTCGACGCCGCCCGCTGCACCGCCGCCCCGACCGACTACGTCGCCGGCGCCACGGTCGCCGACTGCGCCGCCATCGTCGCCGGGTCCGGCGGCGTGGACGGCGACGAACTGGCGTTCACCCCGAAGCGCTCGGCCAACCTGTGGACGACCTACGCCTTCGGCAACGGCTTCACGATCGGCGGTGGCGTGCAGCACGTCGGCGACTCCTGGGCCGGCCGCCCGGACGATGCCGACCGCCTGATCCCCAATGGCCGCTGGGGCAAGCTGCCCGGCTACACCGTCGGCAACCTGATGGCGTCGTACCAGTTCAACGAGAAGTTCGCGCTGCGCCTGAACATCGACAACGTCACCGACGAGACCTACGCCACGTCGGCGAACTGGGCGATGAGTCGCGCCTTCCTCGGCCCGGCGCGTTCGTACCTGCTCAGCGCCGACTTCCGGTTCTGGTGAGTCCCCGGGTCGCCGTTGCTCTCTCCGACGCGCGCCCCACCCGTCCCGGATGCCCAGGCATCCGGGGTTCTTTTTTGCCGCTTCAAGGCGGATGCCACCGTGCGGGATGCGCCCAACCCATGGTAGCGACCTGTGGGAGCGACGTAAGTCGCGACAAGGCAATGCATGCCGTCGGCTGCAAGAACACGGACCGCTTCAATGGAACCTCCCGACGGCCAGCGACCCGAACCGGGATGTCGCCTTCCAGTCGTCTCCATCCGCTTCAATCCGCGTCGCGGTCCTTGCGGATAGCCGTCGCGACTGACGTCGCTCCCACAAGGCCTCCTACGGGCGGGCCACGAACTCGCGCAACGCGGCATGCAGGCGCCTCAGGCCCTCGGCGATTTCCTCGTCGGAGATGTTCAGCGCCGGCACGAAACGCAGCACGTCGGGGCCGGCCTGCAGCAGCAACAGGCCGTGGGCGGCGGCATGGTCGAGGATCTCGCCGGCACGGCCAGCGTATTCGGGCCTCAGCACCGCGCCCAGCATCAGGCCGCGGCCGCGTACCTGTGCGAACAGGTTCAACTCCGCGTCGATCGCGTCCAGCCCCTTGCGCAACGCCGCCGACTGGCGCGCCACGTTGTTGGCGATCTGCGGCGAGGCCAGCTTGCGCAGCGCCACCCGCGCCACCGCCGCGGCCAGCGGGTTGCCGCCGAAGGTGGTGCCGTGCGCGCCGAACTGCATCACCTCGGCCACCTTGGGCCCGGCCAGCATCGCGCCGATCGGGAAGCCGCCGCCCAGCGCCTTGGCCAGCGTCACGATGTCCGGCGTCACGCCGTCCTGCCAGTGCGCGAACAGCGTGCCGGTGCGGCCCATGCCGGCCTGGATCTCGTCCAGCACCAGCAGCGCGCCATGGTGGTCGCACAGCCCGCGCACCGCGCTGAGGAAGCCGGACGCGGCCGGCATCACGCCGCCTTCGCCCTGCACCGGTTCCACCATCACCGCGGCCACGTCGCCGCAGGACATGGCGATCTCCAGCTGGGTCAGGTCGTTGAAGTCGACGTAGCGGAAACCGGCGGGCAGCGGCTCGTAGCCTTCCTGGTACTTCGGCTGCGCGGTGGCGGTGACCGTGGCCAGCGTGCGGCCGTGGAAGCTGCCGCGGAAGGTCACGATGACGCGCTGGTCCGGCGCGCGCCCCTGCGAGGCGGCCCACTTGCGCACCAGCTTGATCGCGGCCTCGTTGGCCTCGGCGCCGGAGTTGCACAGGAACACGCGCTCGGCGAAGCGCGAGGCGCCCACCAGTTCCTCCGCCAGCCGCAGCGGCGGTTCGCTGTAGAAGACGTTGCTGGTGTGCCACAGCCTGCCGGCCTGTTCGGTCAGCGCGGCGACCAGGTCCGGGTCGTTGTGGCCCAGTCCGCAGACGGCGATGCCGGCGGACAGGTCGACGTACTCGCGGCCCTCGCTGTCCCAGACGCGCGCGCCCTGCCCGCGCTCCAGCACGACGTCGCGCGGGCGGTAGACGGGGAGGTAGTAGCGCTGGCCGTTGGCCAGCAGGTCGGACGTGGCGATGGCGCTCATGGCGGCGGCTCGGGCGGCAGGATCAGCCTGTCATTGTCGCCGATCGCGCCGGCCAGGCCACCGGGCACCGCAGCATATGCCCCGGGACGCGCCGTCAGCCGGCGAACGCGATCTCCGCCGACGGCAACGCGCGGATGCTCGGGCCGAAGCTGCGGATGGCCGGCAGCGTGGCGTTGTGGTGCGCGCGGATCCGCGCGGCGTCGGCGTGCGGCTTGTCGTGGGTGGTGTGGGCGTCGGCCGCCAGCACCACGTGGTAGCCGTGCGCCGCCGCGCTGCGCGTGGTGGTGTCCACGCAGAACTCGGTGGCGTAGCCGCACAGCACCACGCCCTCCACACCGCAGAACGACAGCACTTCGTCCAGCCCGGTGCGCAGGAACGCATCCGGCGTGGTCTTGCGGATGCGGTGGTCGCCCGGCTGCACGTCCAGCGTGGGATGCAGCGCCCAGCCTCTGGAATCCGGCGCCAGGTCGCCATCGTCCTCGTGCTGCACGAAGATCACCGGCACGCCGGCCTGGTGCGCCCGCGCCGAGAGTCCATTGATGCGCGCCACCACCGCGCCGGCCTCCGCCGGCGCGGGTTCGGTCTCGAACAGGCCACGCTGCACATCGATCACGACCAGGGCGAGGTTCATCGGTCACCTGCGGAAGGGAGGCAGGCCGCCAGCTTCCCTCATCCCCGGCGCACTGCCAAGGTACGGGGTCGCACTCCGTTCACCTGGCCTTCGGCGCGCGTCCTGTGCCGCGAGCAGGCCATCGCCCGCTACCAACTGCCGGTATTGGGCATCGACAGCCACGGCTCCTGCGGCGGCAAGCGCTCGCCCTTCTGCAACAGTTCGATGGAGATCAGGTCCGGCGTGCGCACGAAGGCCATGCGACCGTCGCGCGGCGGCCGGTTGATGGCGATGCCCTGCGACTGCAGGTGCGCGCAGGTGGCGTAGATGTCGTCCACCTCGAAGGCCAGGTGGCCGAAGTTGCGCGCGCTGCCGTAGTCCTCGGGCGGCGAGCCGTCTTCCGGCGGCCAGTTGTACGTCAGCTCGATCTCGGCCTCGGGATTGGCCGGCGCACCGTAGTAGACCAGGGTGAACCGGCCTTGCGCGTTCTCCATCCGCCGCGTTTCGGTCAGGCCCAGGCCTTCGGTGAAGAATCTCCCGGTGGCGTCCAGGTCGTGGACGCGGATCATGGCGTGCAGGTATTTCATGGCGGGGGTCCGGTGGCGGTGTGGCGAGGGAGCCGCGGCGCGCAGGCCGCAGGCTGGCATTATGGTGCCTCACTCCCAGGTTCGCAGAGATGACCCGTCCGCTCCGCTTCGACACGCTCGCCGCGCATGCCGGCGTCGATCCCGATCCCGTCAACGGCGCGCTGGCGCCGCCGTTGCAGCTGGCCACCACCTTCGAGCACACGCCCGACGCGCGGACGCCGCTGGGCTACCTGTACCAGCGTTACGACAATCCCAACCAGCGGCAGGTGGAGGAAGCCCTGGCCGCACTGGACGGCGCGGCCAGGGCACTGTTCTTCGCCACCGGCATGGCCGCCGGCACCGCGGCGATGCAGGCCCTGCCGCCCGGCAGCGAGTTGCTGATCGCCGGCGACACCTACTTCGGCTATCGCGCGATCAGCGAGAAATGGCTGCCGCGATGGGGCGTGCGCCATCGCGTGGTCGACATGACCGACCTGGACGCGGTGCGCGCGGCCATCACCGCCGATACCCGCCTGCTGTGGGCGGAAACCCCTTCCAATCCGCTGCTGAAGGTCTGCGACATCGTCGCGCTGGCGGACATCGCGCACGCCGCCGGCGCCCGCCTGCTGGTGGACGGCACCTTCGCCACGCCGGTGCTGCAGCAGCCGCTGGCGCTGGGCGCGGACATCGTATTGCACTCGGCCACCAAGTACCTCAACGGGCACGGCGATGCGATGGGCGGATCGCTGGCCTTCGCGGCCGACGACGACTTCGCCGCGGCCTGCAACGAGTTGCGCCGCTTCACCGGCAACACCGCCTCGCCGCTGTCGGCCTGGCTGGTGCTGCGCGGCCTGCGCACGCTGCCGGTGAGGGTCGAGCGCCACTGCCGCAATGCGCTGGTGGTGGCACGCTTCCTGGAGGCGCACCCGCGCGCGCGGGAGGTCCACTATCCGGGCCTGGAGACGCATCCGATGCACGCCGTGGCGGCGCGGCAGATGCGCGGCGGCTTCGGCGGCATGCTGTCGTTCGAGGTCGCCGACGGCGCCGCGGCACTGGAAGTCGCCGGTCGTCTGCGCCTGTTCGTCAACGCGACCTCGCTGGGATCGACCGAGTCGCTGGTCGAGCACCGCGCCTCGATCGAGGAACCGCGCGTGGTGTCGCCGCGCGGACTGCTGCGCCTTTCCATCGGCCTGGAGGACCCGCAGGACCTGATCGACGACCTGGCGCAGGCATTGGACGCGCGATAGAAGCGGCCACGACGGGCGACCGAGCGTCAGTCGAGGACGGACGCGCGGGGGCGATGCGCCCAGGCGTTGGCCAGCAGGCAGGCCAGGATCAGCACGCTGTATTCGGCACCGTTGCGGCCCAGCCCGACGACGAACCAGCCGGCCGGCGCATGCACCAGCCAGATGCCGCAGGCGTAGATGGCGCTGAACACCAGCGCGATCGGCGCGACCCAGCGGCCCCACGCGAACACCGGGGCGGCGACCAGTTCGAACACGGTCACGAACCACGCGATGCCCAAGCCCCATGGGAAACCACGCGAATCCAGGAACGCACCGAACGGCGTCACCCCGTCCGCCAGCACGCGCGCCACGCCATGGATGAACAGCAGTACGGCCAATGCCACGCGGACGAACGCCAGCGCCTGGCGGGTGGAAGCATCACGTGAGGGTGCCATCGTGTCTTTCCTCGTGCGGATCAGAGGGCGGGCCAAGCTGCGCGCGCAGCGCGGCGGCCATCGTATCCAGCGCATCGCGCGGCACGGGTGAAGGCAGGCCATGGGGATACAGGCGGAACAGGCCGTCGCGGTGCCGGCGCGGCTGCACGTGCAGGTGGACGTGCGGCACTTCCTGGCCGCCGGCATCGCCGTTGGACTGCCACAGGTTGAGCCCGGGCGGATCGTGCAGCGCCCGCAATGCGTTGGCCACGCGCACCGCCAGCCGCATCAGGTCGGCGGCGATGTCGGGTGGCAGGTCGTAGATCGTTTCCACGTGCTCGCGCGGAACGACCAGCACATGGCCCGGGACCGGCTGGCGCAGGTCCATGAAGGCGACGGCACCCGGACTCTCGGCCACCCGGCTGGCCGGCGCCTTGCCGGCCACGATGGCGCAGAACGGGCAGTCCGCGCTCACGGATCGAGGAACAGGTCCGGCAACAACGGCTGCGACGCGTCCACCGCATACGGCGCGAAATCGCTGACGCCGGCCTCGCGCAGCACGTCCTCGTCGATCAGGAAGCGGCCATGGAAACCTTTCGCTTCCCGTACCAGCACCGCGTGCGCGGCATCGGCGACGATCTGCGGCGTGCGGCAGCGCGGTATCTCCACGCCGGGGATCATGTTCAAGGCATCGGTGGCGATGATGGTGCGCGGCCACAGCGCGTTGACCGCGATGCCCTGCGGGCCGAACTCGCCGGCCAAGCCCAGCGTCACGAAGCTCATGCCCATCTTCGCCAGCGTGTAGCCGGTGTGCGGCGCCCACCATTTCGGGTCCAGCGATGGCGGCGGCGCCAGGGTCAGGATGTGCGGGTTGGCGGCATGCTTGAGGTACGGCAGGCAGGCCTGCGCGCACAGGAAGCTGCCGCGCGCGTTGACCTGGTGCATCAGGTCGAAGCGCTTCATCGGCGTGTCCAACGCGCCGGCCAGCCAGATCGCGCTGGCGTTGTTGACCAGGATGTCGATGCCGCCGAAGGCATCCACGGTGGCCGCCATCGCGGCGCGCACTTCGTCCTCCTCGCGGATGTCGCACTTCAGCGCCAGCCCCTGCCCGCCCGCGTCCGTCACCGCCTGCGCGGCGGTATGGATGGTGCCCGGCAGCTTCGGATTGGGCACCGACGATTTGGCCGCGATCGCCACGTTGGCGCCGTCGCGCGCAGCGCGCAATGCGATGGCCAGGCCGATGCCGCGCGAGGCGCCGGTGATGAAGAGGGTCTTGCCTGCAAGGTTCATGTCGGCTCCTGCGCCTGCGTTCGTCAAGCCACCATTGTAGGAGCGCCCTCGGGCGCGATGCTTTTCCAAACGATCCCGCCAAGAGCATCGCGCCCGAGGGCGCTCCTACAATCCTCAACCCTCAATCCTCAATCCCGAATCCCGGGCGTCAAGGCCTAGGCCCCTGCCCTTCATTGTCTTCCCATTTCAACAGCTTGCGGGTGACGAAGCGATAGACCGGCTTGCCGGTGCGGAACCACGCATCGCGCACCCACGAGTGGCGTTTCAGCACGCGCCGCTCCACCGGCGTCAACGACTCGGGGCAATACGTGCGCTTGTGCTTGAGCAAATGCCGGAGGTCCTCGCGCGCCAGCAACCGCATCCAGCGCGAGCGCGGATCGCCGCGCACGGCCAGCTGGAAATCGATCACCGCCGGGCGGCCGTCGGCCAGCACCAGCCAGTTGGCTTCCTTGGCCAGGTCGTTGTGCGCGATGCCGCGCCGGTGCACCTGCTGCAACAACCGGCGCGCGGCACGGAAGTAGGCCAGGTCGCCGCGCGGTGGTTGCTGGTACATGGCCGCGCCTTCCAGGTAGCTTCGGTCCAGCCGCACGCCGTCCCACGCCAACAGTTGCGGGGTGGCGTCGAGCCCCGCCAACTGGCCGATGGCGCGCGCCTCGCGCCGCGCCAGCCGCCATGCCGGCAGCCGCAGCCACCAGGGCGAGGCCGACAGGTCGCGGCGCACGAAAACGCCGCGCGCATCGCGCATCAGGGCGATGCGGCCGAAGCTGTCGGCCTTCAGCGCGGCGATCTCGACGGGGGGCTGCGTATCCACGCGGCCATTCTACTTGGCCGAAAGTGGCAGGCGCCGGTCATGTGCCGCCGCCTATAATCGGTGGATGAATTCCTCCTGGTTCGACACCCTGCTGGCCTGGATCAGCGCACATCCGATCGCGGCCGGCCTGGTGATCTTCGCCATCGCCTTCTGCGACGCGGTGATCATACTGGGAGCCATCGTGCCGGCGCTGCCGCTGCTGTTCGCGGTGGGCGTGCTGATCGGCCTGGGCGAGATATCCGGCCCCTACGCCCTCCTGTGCGCAGCGCTGGGCGCGCTGATCGGCGATGCGACCAGCTACTGGATCGGCCACCGCTGGGGGCCTCGGCTGCGCCAGGCCTGGCCGTTCAGCAAGTATCCGCAGCTGCTGGACCGGGGCGAGACCCTGTTCCGGCGCAATGCGCTGAAGAGCATCCTGGTGGCGCGCTACGTGGGGCCGATCCGGCCGTTCGTGCCGGCGGTGGCCGGCATGCTGCGGATGCCGCTGCGGCGCTATTTCCTGGCCAGCGGCCTGGCGTCGGCATCGTGGGCCGCGCTGTTCCTGTTGCCGGGCTGGGTGTTCGGCCACGCCTACGACGCGGTGGCGGCGGTGGCCGGGCGCCTGGGACTGGTGCTGGGACTGCTGTTGCTGGTGCTGGCGGTGGCCTGGGCCGCGGTGCTGTATACCTACCGCTGGTTCGCCGACCACGCCGATGCGCTGCTGGCGCGCGCGCTGGCGTGGTCGCACGCGCATCCGGTGCTGGGGCGGCATACCGAGGCGTTGTTCGATCCGCGCCGCCGCGAATCGGTGCCGCTGGCGCTGCTGGCCATCGTGCTGCTGGCCATCGTCTGGGTATGGTTCGCCTTCCTGATGATCGTGATCGGCCACGGCGAACCGCTGATGGTCGACCTGGCGGTCTACGAACTGATGCAGGCGCTGCGCAATCCGCTGGCCGACTATCCGCTGGCCGCGATCGCCTCGCTGGGCGACGAGCAGGTGCTGGCGCCGGCCTCGCTGCTGGTGCTGCTGTACCTGTGCTGGCGCAAGCGCTGGATGGCGGCGGCGCACTGGCTGGCGGCGCTGGCCTTCGGCCTGGCGCTGACCGCGTGGCTGGGGGCGTCGGTGGACATCCCCAAGCCGCCCAGCGTCAGCAGCGGCTTCGGCTTCCCGTCCATCGCGGTGACGATGGCCACCATCACCTTCGGCTTCTTCGCGGTGCTGATCGCGCGCGAGTTGCCGGGACGCACCCGCGTGTGGCCGTACCTGGTGTCGGGCGTGGTGGTGGCGCTGATCGGCTTCGCCCGCATCTACCTGGGCGCGCACTGGCTCAGCGACATCATCGGCGGCATGTTGTTCGGCATGGTGTGGCTGCTGGTGCTGGGCATCGCCTACCGCCGGCGCGTGGTGCGTTCGTTCTGGATCAAGCCGCTGGCCTGGCTGTTCTATGGCGCGTTCGCCGCCGCGGCGCTGTGGCACGCGCCACGCAACATCGAACCGATGCTGGCGCAGTTCCAGACTCCGGTGGTCGAGCGCACGCTGGCGTTGCAGGACTGGTGGCGGCAGGACTGGCAGACCCTGCCCGCACGTCGCAACGAGTTCGACGACGAACAGCGCTGGCCGCTCGACGTGCAGGTGGCGGGCCCGCTGGCGCCCTTGCAGGCGAAACTGGAGGCGGCGGGCTGGCGCGCGCAGCCGCAGGCCGGCTGGCAGGAGGCGCTGAACCTGCTAGACAGCGACCTGCCCGACGACCAGCAGCCGATACTGCCCGCCACGCTGGATACGCGCGCCGAAAGCCTGCTGATGCTGAAGGGCGGCCGTGCCGGCGAAGTGCTGGTGCTGCGGCTGTGGCCGGCCCATGCGCGCCTGCAACCCGGCGACACGCCGCTGTGGATCGGCAGCGCGCAGGTGCTGCAACAGCAGCGCGCATTCAACCTGATCCGCCTGTGGCGCCCGCTGCGCGAAGCCCGCACCGCACTGGATGCGGTGACCGAAGCCACGCAGTCGCTGGATCACCAGATCGCACCGCACCCGCAATCCGGCCTGCCGGTGCTGCGCATCCGCACGGTGGAAAGCGTGGCGGAGCACTGAATGTAGGAGCGCCCTTGGGCGCGATGCTCCTGCTTTCTTCGGCAACCACCTTAAAAAGCATCGCGCCCAAGGGCGCTCCTACGGCAGCATGACTGCTCAGTCGATCCAGCCGAGCAGTTGGTCCAGGCGTCGATGCGGGTCGTCTTCCTGCAGCAGCGACACGCGCTGTTCGGGCGATAGCGGCAGCACTTCCGCCAGTCGCCAGCCCACCCAGGCCGCCTGCTCGAACAGGCGTGGCGACAGGCCGCGCTGGTCGCCGCCGATCTGGTCCAGCAGCGTCTGCAACAAGGTGGCGAGCAGGCTGTGCTCGGGCTGCAGTTCGTCATCCGGGTCGGGCGGACACCACGCCACGTCGGCGACCACCAGTCCGTTGTCCCGCACCCGCGTGCGGCTGACATGGAAACGGCGGCGGCCGCGCAGGCGCAATGTCAGCAATCCATCCGGCCCGGTGTCGAAATCCTCGATGGCGGCCTCCGTACCGAAGGCCGCCGGCGTCGCCGGCTTGCCGACTTCGCTTCCTTCCAGGATCAGGCAGACGCCGAACCCGCCGCCGCTGCGACCGCAGTCGCGCACAAGGTCCAGGTAACGGCGCTCGAACACGCGCAACCCGATGGCGGCGCCGGGCATCAGCACGGTGTGCAGCGGGAACAGCGGCAGGGTTTCGACCATTGCGGCGACGATTCCGTGGAAAGGGTTCGGGCCCCGACAGGCTAACTGCAAAAGGTACCGGGGCTGGTTTTTAGGTAATTCCTAAGCTTTCCGGACCAGAATGGGCCGCATTTCCTGGATCGAAGTGGCCTTCAAAAGCCTGAAAAGCAGGGGTTTGAGATCCTGCTGGCGGTGGTTGAAGCGGTAGCAAACTTC
>NZ_JBBWWT010000012.1:0-71184 GCF_038321125.1 Pseudoxanthomonas putridarboris
GAAGGCCCAAGAGAGCGTGGCAAAGGAGAAGCCGCGAATCGAACGCTTGCAATGGTGGAATGCGGTGCAGGCCAAGGTGCCGGGGTTCTCGGCGGGGAAGGTGTATCACTTCCACCCGGTGGGGTTGGCGGGGAATTTCGAGAAAAAAAGCGGTCGGTTAACTGTGGGTATGCTCAAAGTGGTGTTTGAGTCCCCAGAAGTGGATGAGGTGAAACTTCAGTATTTCGTAGACGATATCAACAAGAACATTGAGGAGTACAAGTTGGATACGCCTCTGCGGCTTTCTCACTTCTTTTCTCAGGTGCGAGAGGAGGCTGGCGCCAAAGCGCGCACGGTAGAAAGCCTGAACTACTCTCCACAAGTGTTGAAAGATACTTTCTCGTATTTCCGTCGCAATCCAAGCGAAGCAGACCTCTATGGGCGCACTTCAGACCATCCTGCTGACCAAGAGGCAATTGCCAACCGTGCCTACTCAAACAGAGAGGGCCACGGGAGCTATTCTTTGGGCGAGGGTTGGAAATATCGCGGTCGTGGATTGAAACAACTGACGTGGAAGGCTAATTATCAAAGCTTCCAAGACAGGTATTCCGGAGTTTGGCCTGATGAGTCTCCAGATTTCATAAATAACCCCGATTTGCTCGCCCAGCCAAAGTATGCGGTGCGTTCAGCAGTATTCTTTTGGCTGAATTATAAGCTTTACGAAATCGCCGACAAGGGGGAGTCTGTCGAGAATGTGGACTTGATTACCGCCATTATAAACAAACACACAAAAAGCTATGGTGCGCGCAGAAATCACTTTAATAGAATATGGAATTCAAAGGTATTTCATGAAATTAATAATTGAATTTATTTTCTGAGGTCAAACAAATGAAAGTATTTTACCTGATTCTTGTTTTTCTTCTCGTACTTCCATCTGAAATACAAGCTAACAGTCAATGGGGAGATTCTGTAACTTCAATCGCCTCGCCAACGCTTGAGATTGATTTCCCCTCTGGCAATTCGCTCATTCAGTTCTTCCGTGTAACAAAATCCGAAGATCGCGAATCAGGCTCAGACATAGAGATGTATTTGACCAGTCCGGCAACCGGGTCACCAAGATCATACTATCTGGGCAAGATTGAGCCGCAAGGCGACTCTCCCAATATTGAGTCGGTCTTCACATTGGACGTTGATCGGGATGGGCGTAAAGAGTTGCTCATCATTGCGCGCTGGGAAATAAGTCATCTGGGACTGGAAACTGAAGGAAACTACTATAAAACGTATGTTTACAAGGCGGGAAAAGACGGCTTGAATTTTACTAGGATGAAGGATGTTGAGAGTGTCATTGGAGAAGGCTTGGATGGTACACGCGAAGGGAAGAGTGTTTACTATCGATATCGGAATGCAGAAAGCATACGGAAATTGTTTCGAAAGCCATAGACATGGCGAGGAAGAATGTGGGCAGCCCCAAGGAGGTCAGGCAGAACGCGATGAATGATGCATTGTTCAAGTTCGGATGGAAGACCCAGTACGCGTGGCGGTACACAAAGGGTGGAACCCAGAGGCTCTTGTCGCGCACCATTCACTACATCGATCACCACCACCATCTCCACGTTGGCGGCTTCGCTCCAAATTTCAGGGAAATAGCTCAGTGAGGTTCGGAATCGCTATTGCGTTCTTGCTTCTCGCCATGGCGTCCGGTTGCAGAATGGAGGGCTCTGCGTCCTCGGCGCCTGTCCAGAGCGACGTCAAGAGCTTCGCTGCTTGTGCGGCCAGTCTTGCCGCCAACGCGACGCCAGTGCCGGAAAGCGGATTCGCAGTCAACGTGTTCGGGCTATTCAAGAGTTACCCGCCGCGAGGGTCAGAGAGCGGCATGGACGACGCTGACCTGACAAAGAGCTTTTCTTCGGCGAGTCCGCTGTCGCTTTCCGAGCAATGCCTGCAATCCAACTTGTTCGATTTCGATCTGCACGACGGAAGTGAGCTGAATAGAGGTGGCAACAGCGACTTGAAGCCGGTTTTCGTGTGGTCGTTGAATGGTGCTTACCATGTCGTGTTTCTGCGCAACGGCTATTTCACGGGTGAAGGCGAGGGGAACGAACTCGTTGCGAGTCTTGCCGTGTACGACCTCGACGGTGCGTTGGAAGGAAGCTTGGATCGCGTATCTTCGTGGCGAACCCATGAGGGCAGCTTGCTCTTGCGCGAATCGTGCATAGTCGGCGCTGGCATATCCAGGCGCGAGCTGGCCTTTGATCCAGATGTTCGTGCGCCGGATGGGCGTGTTGTCAAGTACATGTCTCCAGATATCCAGGGCGAGCAGATGATGTATCCAGACGGACGTGGCTACGGCTTTGTGGAAGGACGGCAGAAGATCGACTGCGACTGGAGCAACTACGTGAGTCTTCAGCGGTAGACGCCGCATGAAATTGATGTACTGGCAGTCTGTTCGCATGGCTATCTGGGCAAAGATGTTCCGGCGTCGGTGAGGCCCATCGGCAATGGGCCGATGACCCGGCCTTTGCTGCACTTGGAAGTGTTCAGCGGTGATGATGTGGAAGCCTTCATCCGGCAATGCCGCCGCTATGCCGATCACCTGCCCAAGGCGCAGTACACGCTCCTGAAACTGAACACCGGCGACAAGCTGGGCTCGGATGCGACCCTGCCGGAGGCGGTCAGGGCGACAGTGGGCACGGTGAAGGGGGCGCAGGTGGTGGCGCTCAACAGCGCGCCGCTGCATGTCGGCCCCGACGGCAAGCGGTGGCGCAAGGTCACCGCGCAGACGGGCGAGTCAAGCGTGACGGGCTGGGTGGAAGAGGCGGGTCGGCTGGTCACGCCCTGGCACTGGACCGGCTTCACCACGCTGGACGCGCCGAGTACGCGGGCCGGCACGTGGTGGTCGTCGGTCGCGGAGTACTACGAGCATAGGTTCAACCGGGGGCCAAGACCGGCCGAGAGCGCCTTCTATCAACAACTCCGCAAGGCCATTGATACGGATGGCGATGGCGACTTGAGCGAGAAGGAATTGGACGCCGCGCTGCACAATCGTTTGCTGGCGCCGGTCATCGGCCGCACGATCGCCCGGCATGAAAGCGAATGGTACAAGCCCGAGCAGAAGTTCGGCGTGCTGGATCAACTGGCGGCACTGGTTGGGCCGAAGGCCCAAGAGAGCGTGGCAAAGGAGAAGCCGCGAATCGAACGCCTGCAATGGTGGAATGCGGTGCAGGCCAAGGTGCCGGGGTTCCCGTCGGGGAAGGTGTATCACTTCCATCCGGTGGGGTTGGCGGGGAATTTCCAATGCAACTGCGGCTGCATTAATGTTAATAAATTCCTTGAAGAATACAATAGACGTCACGGGGAATTTTCTAATTCCTTAGGTCAGACTTTCGATCAGGCCTCTCTTGTTCACCTAAAGACCCTAATACAGGGGATCGTCGATTACTACAAGTCCAAGGGTCGTGAGTGCTATATCCCACACATTGCCTACATGCTTGCAACTGCAAGGCACGAAACGCTGTGGAATGGAATTTATTTCGAGCCCAGGACAGAGGGTGGAGGTCAATCTTATTTCAACAAGTACGACCCCGTGCTTGCTAGCACTCAAGCGCATCGAAACAGAGCCGTAGCCATGGAAAACACAGATAAGGGCGATGGCTACAAGTATCGAGGAAGGGGATATGTACAATTAACTTGGAAAGTAAACTACAGGCGGTGCGGAGAACATTTAGGAATAGATCTTGTCAATTCACCAGATTCGGCGCTGACTGCAAGATATGCATCTGGCTGCATGATCCATGGAATGTATGAAGGAATTTTTACAGGAAGAAGAATTACATCTTATTTAAATGAATCTACAACCGATTACGTCAATGCAAGAAGAGCTATAAATGGTCTTGACAAAGCTGACTTAATTGCTGGGTACGCCAACTTGTTCGAATCTATTCTTGAGAAATCGAAATGCTGATATTTAAGTCAATATGTTTTATGGCCGCATTGGCAGTAGTCCCCCTTCTCGGATTTGGCTGTCAAGGAGCCTCTAGCGGAATAGATTACCATTCTCATGATGTTAATGCAGACCAAAATCAAGTTGGTCTCAATGAAAGTGATGGGGGGGCAGGCAAGACAAGTGTAGCCATTAACCTGGAAGAAATAGCAAGGAGGTCGGGTGTTCTGGAAAATTACGGAGGACTTTACACTTATCTTGATATTACAGAAGATGGAATTAATCTCATTATTCAAGATACGTTTTCGTCAAGGCAAAAGTACAAGTCAATCACTCCATTTTTATTAGCTTATAAAGAAAAATTAATTATTAACTGTACTTATCTAAGAGCATTTGACGATAAAGGCATGGTTTCAGTGGGAAGTTATTGCCGGGATCAATCGGAGGCTACGGTTGATAGCTTAGAGGATGCGATAAATAATAATAACATTATCCCCTACACTACAGAGCATCCATGGTTAACATCTTTGTCCCTTTCAACAGGTTGTCAAGGGGTTGCCGCCGGATTGTCGTACTCCAACTATCATGTCTTGAGATGCGATCTAGGGGACTCTGATGAGTTGACGGACAATATTTCAGTATCTGTTTTTGATGAAAATTTCGCAATATTAGTGCAGATGAATGGATATGAATTTTCTCCAATATTAAATAGTGCGCATAAAGATAAATTTGTTTTTTGGGGCCTCCATAAAGAGTCCGGATATAAAATCATATATTCCCCATAAGGATATCCCAGCTATGCTGGGACTCTCAGGCTGTCCAGGACGTGCGAACTGTATGGCACGGCGGACGCCACCGCCCCGAAGGGCTGGGTGCATTTGGGCGGCTTGAGGGCGCAAGGTACGCCGGATGCGTTCGACCGTAGCCTTCCCCGTCAAGTAGTGCATTCATAAGGAGAGGTTTCCCGCTTGACCTCCTCCCCGAAGTGGTGCCGCCCTAAAGTGGAAAATCCGGCGTGTTGGGGTGGGGTTGGAATTTCGCCGCATACTCGGCAGGCGGGATATCGCCGATGGACGAGTGGGTGCGGAAATGATTGTAATCCTGTCTCCAGCTTTCGATCTTCTGGCGGGCGTCGTCTAGTGACAGGAACCAATGGGCGTTGAGGCATTCATCACGGAAACTGCCGTTGAACGACTCGATGAACGGATTGTCGGTCGGCTTGCCGGGACGCGAGAAGTCCATGACCACGCCGTGCTCGTAGGCCCAGCGGTCCATCGGTAATGAGGCAAATTCGCTGCCATTGTCCGTCTGGATGCGCTGTGGTGCCCCGTGCTCTTGCCGGAGTTGCTCAACCACCGCCACGACATCCTCGCTCTTGAGGCTTTGATCCACCCGGATTGCCAGGCTTTCACGGGTGAAGTTGTCCACCACGGTCAGGGCGCGCAGCTTGCGTCCATCGAACAAGGCATCGGCCACGAAGTCCATACTCCAGCTCTGGTTCGGCGCCGTCAGCAAGGGCCGCTCCAGGCGGTGTGCGCTGGCTTTGCGCCGGCGCGGACGCTTGCTGCGCAGGTTCAGGCCCGCCTGCTTGTACAGGCGATAGACCCGCTTGTGATTGACCTTCCAGCCTTCGCGGCGCAACAGCACGAAGATGCGCCAGAAGCCATAGCGTACCCGCGTGGCCGCGATTTCCTCGATACGCTTGCGCAAAGGGTCGTCTCCTTTTTCCTTGGCCTGGTAGTACCCGCCCGGGCGCCACTGCTTCACCACCGCACAAGCGCGACGAACGCTCACGCGATACCGCTCGATCAGATGGCCCGCCAACTGCTTGCGTTGGACGGGCCTTAGAGCTTTTTTGCCAGTACGTCCTGCAGCATGACCTTGTCCAGGCTCAGGTCGGCAACCAGTTGCTTGAGCTTGCGGTTCTCTTCCTCGAGCTGGCGCAATCGGCGCAGCTCGGAGACGCCCAATCCGCCGTACTTCTTGCGCCAGTTGTAGAACGTGGCCTGGGAGATGCCCATCTTCCGGCACACCTCCTCGACGCTCGTGCCGGTCTCGGACTGCTTCAGGGCGAACGCGATCTGTTCTTCGGTGAACTTCGACTTCTTCATGGCAACGGGCCTCCTTGGGCCTGAGTGTCGCCGAATTTCTCTACTTCTGGATGGTCACATTTTGCGGGGGGAGGTCAATTTTCATAGCTCAGTGCATGGTGCCGGAAGGACGCGGTGGATCGTCCGACGCGGGCGGATCGATCGCTGCGCGGAAAGGCTGATCGGACGTGTGCCAGATCCGGCGCCACATGGCTGACAGCAGATCGCGCAACCCCGCCATGCCGGACACCGGCGCGGTCCAGGGCTGCTGCACGGGCGCGATGGCCTGCCATCGTCCGTCGCGGCGTTCGGCGACCTCGAAACGGAAACTGTAGTCCGGCTCCAGGCCCATGCGCAGGTCCGACAGGACCAGCCGGTCGTGTTGCACCTGTGCGCGCATGAAGCCGCGGTTGAACCACGCCAGGCGTTGCACGGAAGGAATATCGCGCGCTTCGGCCAGCGCCTGGGCATTGGACGGATAGCCGTGGAACAGCAGCGGCCCTTCATCGGCCACGACCGAGCGCTCGGCCTCCACATAGCCGCTGGGCGTCATCGCCACCACGCGCCACAGCAGCGTGTTGAACGGCATCGGCACGGAGAAGTACGGCGCGTCGCCCAGGCCCATCGAGGCCAGCGTGCGCTCCGCGTCCCGGTCCACGATCGACTTGGCCAGCAGGGACCACCCCAGGTAGGCGCTGCTCAGCACCAGTCCGGCCGCCAGCGCGCGTCGGGCCAGGACGCGCTCGCGGGCGAACCATGCGACCACGCAGGCCACCAGCAGCCAGACCGTGTAGAGCGGATCGATGATGAAGACGCTGGACCACATCGTCGGGGAGGGCGCCAGCGGCCACCACAACTGCGTCCCGTACACGGTGAAGGCGTCCAGCAGCGGATGCGTCGCCAGCGCCAGCTGGATGGCCCAGAACCATCTGGCCGGCGCTTCGGCCACGCGGCCCTTGCCTAAGCGGCGGAACAGCCACCACAGCAGCCAGCCCAGCAACGGCAGCACCAGCAGCGAATGGCTGAAGCTGCGGTGCACGGTCATCAGCGTGACCGGGTCGTCGGACAGCAGGGCGATGGGAATGCTGTCCAGGTCGGGCAGCGTGCCGAGCGCGGCACCGGCCAGCAGCGCGGCGCGACGATGGGAGGCGGGAACGATGGCCGCGGCGACCGCGGCGCCCAGGACGATCTGGCTGAGGGAATCCATCCCGCGATTGTAGGAGCGGGCCATGCCCGCGACCATCACCCGCAACAGGCCCTAAGAACCTGTTCACGATCTCGAAAAAGGAGTTCGTCATTCCGGCGGCTTTCAACAGCCGAATGGCTGGTCAAGCCGCCGGAATGACGGATCTCTTTTCTCGAATACCGGCCGCGTTTATCGAGATCGTGATACAGGCTTTAAGCGGCGCGCGGCACGTCCTGCATCACCAGTTGCAGGCGCGGCGCGACCTCGGCCAGCACCTGCCCGTTGTGGCCCAGCAGGCATAGCCGGCCATCGGACTCCTCGCTCAGCGCGGTCAGGCTTTCCACCCAGTCGCCATCGTTGGCGTACAGCAGGCCATCGCGCTGGAACAACGCGGCGCGGTGGATGTGGCCGCAGACGATGCCGTCCAGTCCGCGCCGCCGCGCATCGTCCAGGCCCGCCTGCACGAAGCGGGCGATGTAGCGTTCGGCGGCGTCGCTCTGGCGCTTGAGGTATTCGGCCAGCGACCAGTAGCGCAGGCCCAGGCGGCGGCGGACCTGGTTGGTCAGGCGGTTGCCGGTGAGGATGCGGTAGTACAGCCAGTCGCCGAACTTCTCCTGCAGCCCGCCGAAATGGGTGATGCCGTCGTAGTCGTCGCCGTGGGTCACCAGCAGGCGGCGCCCGTCGAGCGTGGTGTGGATGGCGCGGCGGCGCACCTGCATGGCCGGCAGCATCAGGCCGCAGAAGCGGCGGATCGGGCGGTCGTGGTTGCCGGGCACGTAGATCAGCTCGGTACCGCCACGCGCCAGCGCATGCAGTGCTTCGATCACGCGGTTGTGCGCGTTGTCCCAGGCCGCGCGGCGCTGCGACATCCACCACAGATCGACGATGTCGCCGACCAGGTACAGCCGCCGGCAACGCAGGCCGCCGAGGAAATCGGCGAACTCGGCCGCGTGGCAGTGCTTGGAACCGAGGTGGACGTCGGAGACGAAGACTGCGCGCCGCATCGGCGGGGATTTTCCTGTGGGGAGCCCAGCCTGCGGGCTCATGCCGCGGTCTCCGCCGGGGTTCGCGCTTCGCCCAGGTAGCGGGCGCGCTTCTTCGGCCGGATGCGTTGCAGGTCCACTTCGATCAGGCCGTCGATGGAGTCGCTGAAATCCGGGTCCACGCCGAATGCGAGGAAGCGCGTGCCGCCCGGTTCGCACAGTTCGGTGTACTGCTTGTAGAGCATCGGCACCGCCGCGCCCAGCGCGTCCAGGTTGGTCTTCAGCACGCGGAAGGCGGTCTCGGCGTCCAGTTCGTCGAAACAGGGCGGCGTGGCGGTGTAGCGGAACGGGTGGCGCGACTGCGCCTCGCCGTTGCGGTCGCCGTAGTAGTGCGCGTAATAGGCCACGATCTGTTCGCGCGCGTGCAACGGCAGCGCCGCGCTCATCGAGACCGCGCCGAACAGGTAGCGCACGCGCGGATGCCTGCGCAGGTAGGCGCCGATGCCCTGCCACAGATAGTCGATGCTGCGGCTGCCCCAGTAGTCAGGCGCCACGAAGCTGCGGCCCAGTTCCATGCCCTGGGCCAGCCGCGGCAACGCGTCATCGGCGTACTGGAACAGGGAGGCGCTGTAGAGCCCCTTCAACCCGTGCGCGGCCAGCACCGGCGCGCCGCGCGCGATGCGGTAGGCGCCGGCGATCCTCCGCTGCGCGGCGTCCCACAGCACGATATGCTCGTACCAGGCATCGTAGGCGTCCACGTCCATGCGCTTGCCGGTGCCCTCGCCCACCGCGCGGAAGGTCAGCTCGCGCAGGCGGCCGATCTCGCGCAGCAACAATGAACCCGCCGGCACCCGGCCCACGCAGATGCGCTTGCCGTCGGTGGTTTCGCCCAGCACTTCCAGCGCGTCGATGCACGCCGACAGTCGCGCCGGATCGGCCGCCTCCACCAGCGGTTCCGGCGCCTCGGGCTGGGCCGGCTTGCCCGGCTCGGTCCGGCGCCCCAGTGCGTACAGGGCACGGCGCACCTGCCGCAGCAGTTGGCCGGGTTCGGTGTCGTGGTCCAGCACGATCGGCTGGCCCACGTGCAACTGGATGCGCCGCTGGTTGCGGCGGAACATCTCGCGCGCCAGCAGGGCCGTCCCGGCCGGCTTGAACAGCGTGGATGCGCCGTAGAACAGCGCCGAATTGCGCGCCTGCACGCGGATCGGCAGCACCGGCGCGCCGGTGGCCCGGGCGAAGCGCAGGAAGCCACGACGCCAGCGGGTGTCGCGCACACCGCGGAGACCCAGCCGCGAGACTTCGCCGGCCGGGAACACGATCACGCACTGCTCCGCCTCCAGCGCCTGCTCCACCGCCCGCACGCTGTCGGCGCCGGGCTTGCCGCCCAGGATGCGCACCGGCAGCAGCAGACCCGACAGCGGCTCGATGCCGGCCAGCAGGTCGTTCGCCACGATCTTCACGTCCTGCCGCACGCTGCCGACCAGTTGCAGCAACGCCAGCGCATCCAGCGCGCCGGAGGGATGGTTGGCCACGATCAGCAGCCGTCCGCTGGCGGGAATGCGGCACGGCCCGGCCGGTTCCACCGTGAAGCGCAGGTTGAGGAAATCGGTGGCGGCCTCGATGAAGGCGAAGTCGCGCAGGTGGGCGTGCTCGGCCAGGAAGGCATAGGCGCGGTCCAGTTTCGACCAGCGCCCCAGCGTGCGCAGCAGCGGACGGGCCAGTCCCGCGCGGCGGCCACGGAACCAGTGCGGATAGCGTTCGGCGATCTGTTGTTCCAGCGGACGCATGGGCGTGTGCGGGACCTGGCGGCGGGGTTTCGCCGCGAAGCCTGCGCCCGATGCGCGACAGCACTGTTGCGGTTTTCTGGCAATCCGGTGACAGGGCGCGGGTTCCCGGTTGCCGATTCCTGGTTGCCGGCAAAGCCCTCTCCGGCAACCAGGAACCGACAACCCGCAACCTCAATCCCCCACCCCGCCTTAACCCACGGCGACCCTGAACGAAGGAGAATGCACGCACCGCCCGGCCCGTGTATCATGCGCGCCCATCTTTTCATCCGAATCAAAGGATATAAGCCTGATGTCCAGCTACCTGTTCACCTCCGAATCGGTCTCCGAAGGCCATCCGGACAAGATCGCCGACCAGATTTCCGATGCGGTGCTGGACGCCATCCTGGCCCAGGACAAGCGCGCGCGCGTGGCCTGCGAGACGCTGGTGAAGACCGGCGCGGCCATCGTGGCCGGCGAGGTCACCACCACCGCGTGGGTGGACATCGAGTCGCTGGCGCGCAAGGTCATCAACGACATCGGCTACGACAATTCCAGCGTCGGCTTCGACGGCCACACCTGCGCCATCATCAACATGCTGGGCAAGCAGTCGCCCGACATCAACCAGGGCGTGGACCGCAAGAAGCCCGAGGAACAGGGCGCCGGCGACCAGGGCCTGATGTTCGGCTACGCCTGCAACGAGGCCCCGGAATTCATGCCCGCGCCGCTGTACTACAGCCACCGCCTGGTCGAGCAGCAGGCCAAGGTGCGCAAGAACGGCAAGCTGAAGTGGCTGCGCCCGGACGCCAAGTCGCAGGTCACCCTGCGCTACGACGGCAACAGCGTCCTCGGCCTGGACGCGGTGGTGCTGTCCACCCAGCACGATCCGGACATCAAGCAGAAGGACCTGATCGAAGCGGTGCGCGAGAGCATCCTCAAGCCCGTGCTGCCGAAGAAGTGGCTGGACGCGCTGCCGAAGAGCAAGGTGCACATCAACCCGACCGGCAAGTTCGTCATCGGCGGCCCGGTGGGCGATTGCGGCCTGACCGGCCGCAAGATCATCGTCGACAGCTACGGCGGCATGGCCCGCCACGGCGGCGGCGCGTTCTCGGGCAAGGATCCGTCGAAGGTGGACCGTTCGGCCGCCTACGCCGCGCGCTACGTGGCCAAGAACATCGTGGCCGCCGGCCTGGCCGACAAGTGCGAAGTGCAGGTCTCCTACGCCATCGGCGTGGCCGAGCCGACCTCCATCTCGGTCACCACGTTCGGCACCGGCAAGGTCGGCGACGACGTGATCGAGAAGCTGATCCGCAAGCACTTCGACCTGCGCCCGTTCGGCATCACCCGCATGCTGGACCTGGAGCACCCGATCTACCAGCCCACCGCCAGCTACGGCCACTTCGGCCGCAAGCCGAAGGAGATCAGCTACGTGGACGGCGCCGGCAAGAAGCACACCGCCACCACCTTCTCGTGGGAAAAGACCGACCGCGCCGAAGCGCTGCGCAAGGACGCCAAGTTGTAGGAGCGGGCCATGCCCGCGACCGGGCATCCACCAACCTCCCGAACGGGCCGCGCAAGCGGCCCGTTCCATTTTCCCGGCCTGCGCTGCCGTACCCGCATATATCCCGCCCCCTGTAGGAGCGCCCCATGGGCGCGATGCTTTCCCATCGGCGGAACGAAAGGCATCGCGCCCATGGGGCGCTCCTACAGAGATCGGCGATGGGTTAGCCTGCGCGTCATCGCCACTGCCCACCCCTCGTCATGGACACCCTGAACAGCCACCAGTTGTCGATGACCGTGCTGATGACGCCCGACATGGCCAACTTCTCGGGCAAGGTGCACGGTGGCGCCATCCTCAAGTTGCTGGACCAGGTGGCCTATGCCTGCGCCAGCCGCTACGCCGGCAAGTACGTGGTCACGCTGTCGGTGGACCAGGTGATGTTCCGCCAGGCCATCAACGTCGGCGAACTCGTCACCTTCCTGGCTTCGGTCAACTACACGGGCACCTCGTCGATGGAGGTGGGCATCAAGGTGGTGGCCGAGGACATCCTCAAGCAGAGCGTGCGCCACGCCAACAGCTGCTTCTTCACCATGGTGGCGGTGGACGATGCCGGCCGCCCCACCGCCGTTCCCGCGCTGGAGCCGCAGACAGCGGACGAAGTGCGGCGTTGCGCCGCCGCGCGGATCCGTCGCCAGTTGCGCGAGGAAATGGAGCAGCGGCATGCCGTCCTGCTCGCCGGCGGGATCGGCGCGGACGCCTGAACCCCCTGCGGGGACGGGCGACGGCTACAATGGCCGCATGTCCCTGATGCAATTCCAGCGGGTCGACTTCAGTGTCGGCGGGCCGCTTCTCCTCGAACACGTCGACCTGTCCATCGAATCCGGCGAGCGCGTCTGCATCGTCGGCCGCAACGGCGCCGGCAAGTCCACGCTGATGCGGCTGATGGCCGGCGAACTGAAGCCGGACGACGGCGAGATCCGCGTGCAGGGCGGCGTGGTGGTCGCGCGCATGGCGCAGGAGGTGCCGCAGGACACGCAGGGCACGGTGTTCGACGTGGTCGCGCGGGGCCTGGGCGACCTGGGCCGGTTGCTGGCGCGCTACCACCACGCGCTGCACGACGGCGACATGGACGCGATGGGCGAAGCGCAGGCGCAGATCGAGGCCCAGCACGGCTGGGACCTGGACCGCCGCGTGCAGCAGGTGCTGGACCGCCTCGAGTTGCCGGAGGAAACCGACTTCGCCGCATTGTCCGGTGGCATGAAGCGCCGCGTGCTGCTGGCGCAGGCGCTGGTGCGCAAGCCGGACATCCTGCTGCTGGACGAGCCCACCAACCACCTGGACATCGAGGCGATCGCCTGGCTGGAAGGCTTCCTGAAGCAGTTCGACGGCAGCATCGTCTTCGTCACCCATGACCGCAGCTTCCTGCGCTCGCTGGCCACCCGCATCGTCGAGATCGACCGCGGCCGGCTGACCAGTTGGCCCGGCGACTACGACAACTACCTGCGCCGCCGCGAGGAACGCCTGCACGCCGAAGCGCAAGAGAACGCGCGCTTCGACAAGCTGCTGGCGCAGGAAGAAGTGTGGATCCGCCAGGGCATCAAGGCCCGCCGCACCCGCAACGAGGGCCGGGTGACCGCGCTGAAGGCGATGCGCCGCGAGCGCGCGCAACGGCGCGAGCTGTCCGGCAACGTGCGGATGGAAGTCGCCAGTGCGCAGAATTCCGGCAAGAAGGTCATCGAAGCCGGCCACATCACCCAGGCCTACGATGGCCGCGTGCTGCTGGACGACGTGTCGGTCACCATCCTGCGCGGCGACCGCGTCGGCATCATCGGCCCCAACGGCGCCGGCAAGTCCACGCTGCTGAAGATCCTGCTGGGCGAACTGGCGCCGCAGCAGGGCGAAGTGAAGCTGGGCACCGGCCTGCGGATCGCCTACTTCGACCAGCACCGCAGCCAGCTGGACGAATCGCGCACCACCCTGGAGAACGTGGCCGAGGGCAGCGACTTCGTCGAGATCAACGGCAGCCGCAAGCACATCATCGGCTACCTGCAGGACTTCCTGTTCTCGCCGGAACGCGCGCGCGCGCCGATCACCCGCCTGTCCGGCGGCGAGCGCAACCGCCTGCTGCTGGCCAAGCTGTTCGCGCAGCCGTCCAACCTGCTGGTGATGGATGAACCCACCAACGACCTGGACGTGGAAACGCTGGAACTGCTGGAAGAGCTGCTGCTGGACTACAAGGGCACGCTGCTGCTGGTCAGCCACGACCGCGACTTCCTCGACAACGTGGTCACCAGCACGCTGGTGCTGGAAGGCGAAGGCCGGCTGGGCGACTACGTCGGCGGGTATACCGACTGGCTGCGGCAACGCCCGGTGGCGCAGGCGGCCGCCCCCGCCCCGACCGCGACGCCGGCGATGCCCGCCAAGGCGGCGGAAGAACCCGCCGCGGCGCCCAAGCGCAAGCTCAGCTACAAGGATGCGCGCGAGCTGGAACAGCTGCCGGCGCGCATCGAGGCGCTGGAAACCGATATCGCCCAGCACACCGCCGCGATGAACGACCCGGCCTACTACCAGCAGGACGCAGCCAGCCTGCAGCGCGCCAACGACCAGCTGGCCGCCGCGCAGGCCGAACTGGACCACGCCTACCAGCGCTGGTCCGAACTCGACGGCTGACGCCTCCCCCTGTAGGAGCGGCTTCGGCCGCGACCGCGTGTCGCGAAGAAGGCCAAAAAACCGGTTGTTCACCTATCCCGCCGCGTGGCGACATGTTCGTTCCCACGGATGTTCTCGGATTGTTTTGGCGCGGTCGCGGCTGAAGCCGCTCCTACAGGGACAGCTTGACCACGGGACGCGCAAGCACCATGGTTCCGCCATGCTTCCGTCGACCGCCCCGCTCAAGACCTCCGACGGCCTGACCCTGCACCAGCGCGACTGGCCGGTACTGCGGCCGCGCGCCCGCGTGCTGCTGGTGCATGGCCTGGGCGAACACAGCGGCCGCTACGCGCGGCTGGCCAGCGAACTGAATGCCGCCGGCATCGCCGTGCGCGGCTACGACCAGCGTGGCCACGGCCATTCGCAGGGCGAACGCGGCGTGCTGGGCAGCCAGTGGGACGCCCTGCCCCGCGATGTCTGCGATGTGTTCGCCCGCTACGCGCGGGAAAGCGACGACCTGCCCTTCCTGTTCGGCCACAGCCTGGGCGGGCTGGTGGCGATGTACGCGGTCATGGTGCTGGAGCTGCGGCCGCGCGGCCTGGTCGCCTCGGCCCCGGCGCTGGCCTCGCACGCCTCCGCGCTGGAGCGCCGGCTGGCGCGGTGGGTATCCGCCGTCCGCCCGCACCAGACCCTGCGCAATGGACTGCCCGCGGACCGCCTGTCGCACGATCCGCAGGTGGAGCGCCTCTATCGGGACGATCCCTTGAACCACGACCGCATCAGCGCGCGCCTGGCCCATTTCATCTTCGAGGCCGGGCCGAAGGTCATCGCCCGCGCGGGCCAGCTGCACGTTCCCACGCTGCTGCAGATCGCCGGCGACGACGCCCTGGTCGATGCGGCCGGTGCGCGGGCTTTCGCCGAGGCCGCGGTGCAACGCCGGTTGCAGGTGCACGACTACCGCGGCCTGTACCACGAGATATACAACGAGGCCGAACCCGAGCGCAGCCGCGTGGTCGCCGACCTGCTGCGCTGGCTGGACCTGCAACTGTCCTGATGGGTCCCTGTAGGAGCGACGTAAGTCGCGACCGCGGAATCGGACCCTCATGGAGCACCGGACGCATGCGGAGACCTGCGGGCGGATTCTCTTCGTATCCATGGGATCCGCACCGATCCATGGCTTAGCGCTCTCTGTTGGTCGACGGTCGCGACTTACGTCGCTCCTACAGTGCGGTCAACCGGTATTCTGCACGCCCTGCGACACGCCGTTGATGCTGGCGACCAACGCGCGCAGCAGCGCGTCGTCCTCGCGGTCGCTCTCGCGCCAGCGCTTCAGCAGGTCGGCCTGCATCACGCTGATCGGGTCGATGTAGGGGTTGCGCAGGCGGATCGACAGCGCCAGCCGCTGGTCGTGCTGCAACAGCCATTCGTTGCCGTTCAACGCCATCACCCACTTCAGCGTGGCGGCATGTTCCCGCTCGATCAGCGGAAAGAATTCGTCGTGCAGCGGGCCGGACATGCGCGAGAACATCCGCGCGATGTTCAGGTCGCCCTTCGCCAGCACCATCGAGATGTCGTCCAGGAAGGTCTTGAAGAACGGCCAGTCGCGCGCCATCTCGCGCAGCGTGCTTTCACCCAGCCCGTCCTCGCCACCTGCCCCGGCCACTGCCTGCAGGCCGCTGCCCACGCCGTACCAGCCCGGGATCACCGCGCGCGCCTGGCTCCAGGCGAACACCCACGGAATCGCGCGCAGGTTGTCCAGCGCGGCGTCCTGTCCCAGCCGTCGCGACGGGCGCGAACCCAGCGTCATCCGCTCGATCACGTCGATCGGCGTGGCGCTGCGGAAATAGTCCATGAAGCGCGGCGCCTCCACGAAGGCGCGGTACGCGCGCGTGCTTTCGCGCGATACCGCGTCCATCACCTCGCGCCACTTCTCCTCGCGCGGTTCCGCCGGCCGGGGACGCAGGCTGGAGACCAGCACCGCGCCCACCGACTGTTCCAGCGAACGCAACGCCAGCGCGCGGATGCCGTACTTGCGATGGATCACTTCGCCCTGCTCGGTCACGCGCAGGCGACCGTCCACGCTGCCGCGCGGCGAGGCGTCCACCGCGCGCGTGGTCTTGCCGCCGCCGCGGCTGATCGAACCGCCGCGGCCATGGAAGAAGGTCAGCCTGATGCCCAGTTCCTTCGCCGCCTGCAGCAGTTCCACCTGCCCGCGCTGCAGGCCCCAGCGCGACGCGGCGATGCCGCCGTCCTTGCCGCTGTCGGAATACCCCAGCATCACCATCTGCACGTTGTCGCGCGCCGCCAGGTGCGCGCGGTACACCGGATCGGCGAGCAGGTCGCGCAAGGTGGCCGGGCCTTGCTGGAGATCGCCGACGGTCTCGAACAGGGGCGCGATGTCCAGCGGCACATGCCCATCATCGTCCACCAGGCCGCCACGACGGGCCAGCGCCAGCACGGTCAGTACGTCGGCGCGGTTGTGCGCCATGCTGATGATGTAGGCGCCCAGCGCGTCGCCGCCATGCCGCCGGCGCGCGTCGGCCAGGGCGGCGAACACGGCATCCAGGCGCGGATTGCCCTCTTCTTCCGAAGCCGGCAACGGCTTCTCGCCGCTGGCGTACGGACCCAGCAGCGCGGCGCGTTCCACCGCGTCGCGGGTTTCCCAATCGCCGTCGTCCAGCGCGGCGGCCACCGCGCGTGCATGCACGCTGGATTCCTGCCGCACGTCCAGCCGCGCCAGGTGGAAACCGAAGGTGCGCACGCGCCATGCCAGCCGGCGCACCGCGAACCAGCCGGCATGCAGGCCGCGATTGGCTTCCAGGCTGTGCAGGATCAGGTCCACGTCGTGCGCCAGTTCCTCCGGCGACGCATAGCCCTCCGGCCGGTCCTCCAGCGTGGCCTGCAGGCGCGCGCGCATCAGGTCGTTGAGCAGGCGGTACGGCATGTCGCCGTGGCGCGGCCGCGACTTCGCCGCGGCTTCCGGCAGCAGCGCGCGGTATTCTTCGATCCGGGCCGGCACTTCCGGCGACACGCCGACGACGGCGGTGGACTGGCTGAGCAGCGTGGTGAGCTGGTGCAGTTCCTTCAGGTAGCGCGCGAGGATGGCGTTGCGCTGGGCGTTCAACGTGGCCGCGATGGTGGTGGCGTCCACATTGGGATTGCCGTCCATGTCGCCGCCCACCCAGGTGCCGAAGCGCAACAGCCGCGGCAGGTGCGTGGTGACCGCCGGCGCGGCGCCGTAGACCTCGGTGATCGCGTTCTCCAGTGTTTCGTAGAGCACCGGGATCACCCGGTACAGCACTTCCACCAGATAGAAACCCACGTGCTCGCGCTCGTCTTCCACGCTCGGCCGCACCGGCGAGGAATCGGACGTCTGCCACGCCGAGGTCAGCGCCATGCGGAAGCGCGCGATGTCGGTGGCCTGTTCGCCGGGCGTGCGTTGTCCGTCCAGCCCGTTGACCAGGCTGGCGACCATCAGCTGTTCCTTCTCGAGCAAGGCGCGGCGCACGGCTTCGGTGGGGTGCGCGGTGAAGACCGGTTCGATGTCGATGCGCGGCAGCCAGCCGGCCAATTCGTCCAGCGTCACGCCCTGCGCTTTCAGCTTGGCCAGCGCGTCGTGCAGGCCGTCGGGCTGCGGCGTGGCGCTGCCGGCGCGCTGGTAGTCGCGGCGGCGGCGGATGCGGTGCACGCGCTCGGCGATGTTGACCACCTGGAAATAGGTGCTGAAGGCGCGGATCAGCGATTCGGCCTGTTCCGGCGCCTGCCCGTCCAGCAGGCCGGCCAGCGATTGCGGCGGCGCATCGCTCTGGCGGCGGGCGATGGCGGTGGTGCGCACGCGCTCCACTTCGTCCAGGAAGGCCGGCGAGACCTGCTCGGCCAGCATGTCGCCGACCAGCGCGCCCAGGCGGCGTACATCTTCGCGCAGGGGGACATCGGGCGGGGCGAATTCGAGACTGCGGGGGCTGTTCATGCGTGGCGCGTGGTTCCCGTCGTTCGTTTGGTTTTCGATTGGTATTGCCTCGTGGGACAAGTGGTCTGCTGCAAGGCAACAATCCCAAGCCTACCCCATCGCGCCCGGCGGCGGGCCATCGTTCCATCCGGAACAAGCGATATAATGCGGCGCCTCGCCGAGGGGCGCTGCGACCGTGCTGTCTTCGCCACAGGCAGGCACGGCCAGGCTCGGCAGGACTTTTTTGTAACGGCGCCCGGTCAAGAATGCGAGCCCAGCTCGCCAACTTCCGGAGCCGCACACATGAACGCAGTACGCCAGTTCTCCACCGAGGGCGACTACAAGGTCGCCGACATCTCCCTGGCCGATTGGGGCCGCAAGGAGATCGACATCGCCGAGCACGAGATGCCGGGCCTGATGTCCATCCGCCGCAAGCACGCCGCCGCCAAGCCGCTGAAGGGCGTGCGCGTGACCGGCAGCCTGCACATGACCATCCAGACCGCCGTGCTGATCGAGACGCTGGTAGACCTGGGCGCCGACGTGCGCTGGGCCAGCTGCAACATCTTCTCCACCCAGGACCACGCCGCCGCCGCCATCGCCGCCACCGGCACGCCGGTGTTCGCCTGGAAGGGCGAGACCCTGGAGGAATACTGGGACTGCACGCTGGATGCCCTGAATTTCGGCAACGGCAAGCTGGGGCCGGAACTGGTCGTCGACGACGGCGGCGACGTCACCCTGCTGATCCACAAGGGCTACGAGCTGGAAAACGGCAGCGACTGGGTCAACACGCCCTCGTCCAGCCATGAGGAGCAGATCATCAAGAACCTGCTCAAGCGCGTGCACAAGGAACGCCCGGGCTACTGGACCGAGGTGGTGAAGAGCTGGAAGGGCGTCTCGGAAGAGACCACCACCGGCGTGCATCGCCTGTACCAGCTGGCCGAGGCCGGCACCCTGCTGGTCCCGGCGATCAACGTCAACGACTCGGTCACCAAGTCCAAGTTCGACAACCTGTACGGCTGCCGCGAGTCGCTGGCCGACGGCCTGAAGCGCGCGATGGACGTGATGCTGGCCGGCAAGGTGGCGGTGGTCTGCGGCTACGGCGACGTCGGCAAGGGCTCGGCGCACTCGCTGCGCGCCTACGGCGCCCGCGTCATCGTCACCGAGATCGACCCGATCTGCGCGCTGCAGGCGGCGATGGAAGGCTTCGAGGTGAACACCGTCGAGGACACGCTGGGCCAGGCCGACATCTACGTCACCACCACCGGCAACAAGGACATCATCACCATCGACCACATGAAGGCGATGAAGGACCAGGCCATCGTGTGCAACATCGGCCACTTCGACAACGAGATCCAGGTCGATGCGCTGTACAACCTGCCGGGCGTGCAGAAGATCAACATCAAGCCGCAGGTGGACAAGTTCGTGTTCGCGAACGGCAACGCCATCTTCCTGCTGGCCGAGGGCCGCCTGGTCAACCTGGGCTGCGCCACCGGCCACCCCAGCTTCGTCATGTCCAACTCGTTCTCCAACCAGACCCTGGCGCAGATCGACCTGTGGGCCAACAAGGACGTCTACGAGAAGACCGTCTACCGCCTGCCCAAGCACCTGGACGAGGAAGTCGCCCGCCTGCACCTGGAGAAGATCGGCGTGAAGCTGACCAAGCTCACCCAGGACCAGGCCGACTACCTGGGCGTGCCGGTGGAAGGTCCCTACAAGCCGGATCATTACCGCTACTGATCGCTTCGGTGGTTTCGCTGTACTCCTGGAACGGGCGTCGCATGGCGCCCGTTCCGCTTTGTGGCCCTGGAACAGGCGTGCGTGCGCATCCGGCAAGCTCCGCGGATGCGATGCGCACCCTGTTTCGGCCATGCCGTGGCGGATCGCGCTTTCCCATCGCTTGCCTCCGTGCCGGGATCATCGCAAGCTTGGCCGCCGTTTCGGTTCCGGCAGGCCGTCGCCTTGCGTGGCTGCCGTGCGACGACGTCAATCCCGGGAGTGGACATGCGACGTGAACAGGGGAGCGGTTCGACCGCGCATCCCGCAGGCAGGACAGGCCCAGGCGCGACACTCCGCCTGCGCGAGAAGATCGGCTACGGCGTCGGCGACTTCGGCTTCAACCTGTACTGGGCCAACATCTCCTCGTTCCTGCTGATCTTCTACACCGACGTGATGGGACTGGCCGCCGCCGCGGTCGGGACGATGATCCTGGTCACCAAGCTGGTGGACGCGGCCACCGACCCATTGATGGGCGCGATCGCCGATCGCACGCACAGCCGGTTCGGACGCTTCCGTCCCTACCTGCTCTACGGCGCGCTGCCGCTGGCGCTGACCGGCATGCTGACCTGGACCGTGCCCGACCTGGGCGATGGCGGCAAGCTGCTGTGGGCCTACGCCACCTTCACCCTGATGATGCTGGCCTACACCGTGCTGAGCACGCCGTACTCGGCGCTCTCCGGCGTGATCACGGCCGACAGCCAGCAACGCACCCAACTGATCAGCTTCCGCTTCATCGCCGCGTTCGCCGGCACCACGGTGGTGAACTGGCTCACCCTGGACCTGGTGCGCTGGCTGGGGCGCGGCGACGAGGCGCTGGGGTGGCAACTGACGCTGGCGCTGTATGGCGCGGTCGCCATGGCGGCCTTCGTCACGGTGTTCCTCACCACGCGCGAGCGGATCGCGCCGCCTCCGCAGCAGCGGAGCGCGATCCGGCAGGACGTGGCCGACCTGCTGCACAACCGGCCGTGGATGGTGCTGTTCGCGCTGGCGCTGATCATCATGGTGACCATCGTGATGCGCGGCGGCACGCTGGTGTACTACCTGAAGTACCACGTGGGGCAGCCGGAGCTCACCGGTCTCTTCCTGGGCACCTACGCGCTGGCCCTGGCCGTGGGCGCCGCGCTGACGCCGCTGATGACCCGCTACGTGGACAAGCGGCGGCTGATGATGGGGCTGATGGCCGGCGTGGGCGTGCTGAGCTGCGCGATGTTCTTCGTGCCCGACGAGGCGACCTGGGCGGTGCTGGCGCTCAACCTGCTGATCGGCCTGATGCTCGGGCCGAAGTCCCCATTGGCCTTCTCGATGTACGCCGACTGCGCCGACTACACCGAATGGAAGACCGGCCGGCGCGCCACCGCGATGACCTTCGCCGCGGCGACGTTCTCGCAGAAGCTGGGCGGCGCGCTGGCCTCGGCGGCGATCGCGTGGATGCTGGCGGCGATGGGCTATGTCGCCAACGAAGCGCAGTCGGACGCCTCCCGGCTCGGCATCGTGCTGCTGCTGACAGTGATCCCGGGCGCGGTGGCGCTGCTGGCCGCGTGGGTGATGCGGTTCTACCCGCTCGACGGAGCCGCGCTGGCGCAGGTGCAGGCCGACCTGCGGACGCGCCGGGAGGCCGCGGCATGAGCGGCGCGCCCTATGGCTTCGAGGAACAGGGCCGGCGCTTCGTGCTGTCCAGTCCCACCGCCATGCCGGCCGCCTCGACCTTCCTGTGGAACCGGCGGATGCTGCTGCAGCTCAACTGCCGCGGCTTCGCCACCGCGCAATTCATGCAGCCGGAACCGGCCAAGTACGCGCACGCGCCGACGCTGGAAGCCAAGACCTTCATGCAGCCGGAGCAGCCGTATTACGCGCACCATCCGGGGCGCTTCTGCTACGTGAAGGACGAGGACGACGGACTGCTGTTCTCCGCGCCGCACGAGCCGGTGCGGCGCGCGCCGGATACGTTCGCGTTCTCGGTCGGCACCGCCGATGTCGCCTGGCAAGTAGGCTGCGCCGGGATCGAAGTCGAGATGGGCGTCTCACTGCCCGTGGACGACGTGGCCGAACTGTGGACGCTGCGCGTGCGCAACCGTTCGGGCCGGCGACGACGGCTGAGCCTGTATCCGTACTTCCCGGTCGGCTACATGTCGTGGATGAACCAGTCCGGAGAGCATCGTGCCGACCTGGGCGGCATCGTCTGCGCCAGCGTCACCCCGTACCAGAAAGTGGAGGATTACTTCCGCAACCGCGACTTCAAGGACCGTACCGTGCTGCTGTACGAACGCGCGCCGGACGCCTGGGAAGCGAACCAGTCCGCCTTCGAGGGCGAGGGCGGGCTGCATGCGCCGCGGGCCATCGTCGGGCAGGAGTTGCTCGATGGCGGTGATGCACTCTACGAAATGCCTACCGCCGTGCTGCAGTACCGCGTGGAGTTGTCGGAAGATGAAATCCGGGAATATCGCTTCCTGTTCGCGCCCGCGCGCGACGACGACGATATCCGCGCGTTGCGCGGTCGATATCTGTCCGCGCCTGGTTTCGCCGATGCCGCCGCCGGCACCGCGGCCTACCTCGACGCCGGCGCGGGATGCCTGCGCATCGAGACGCCGGATCCCTGGCTGGACGCGTTCGCCAACCATTGGCTGCCACGGCAGGTCTACTACCACGGCGACGCCAACCGCCTGACCACCGATCCGCAGACGCGCAATTATCTGCAGGACCACATGGGCATGAGCTTCCTCCGTCCCGAGGTGGCGCGCCGCGCCTTCCTGCATGCGCTGTCGCAGCAGGAACCCTCGGGCGCGATGCCGGACGGCATCCTGCTGGCGGAAGGCGCCGAGCTGAAGTACATCAACCGGATCCCGCACACCGACCACTGCGTGTGGCTGCCGGTGTGCCTGAAGACGTACCTGGACGAGACCGGCGACGATGCCCTGCTCGACGAAGTGGTCGTGGACGGCAGCGGGCGCAGCGCCAGCGTGGCCGCGCGCATCGACGATGCCATGCGCTGGCTGCTGCAGTCTCGCGACACGCGCGGCCTGAGCTACATCGCCCAGGGCGACTGGTGCGACCCGATGAACATGGTCGGCTGGCGCGGGCACGGTGTATCCGGGTGGCTTTCGCTGGCCAGCGCGTACGCACTGGGACTGTGGGCCGATATCCGCGCACGGCATGGCGATGCCGATCTGGCGGCGGAATTCCGCAGCGGTGCCGACGATTTCAATGCCGCCATGAACGCGCACCTGTGGGACGGCGACTGGTACGGGCGCGGCATCACCGACGATGGCATCCCCTTCGGCGTAAAAAGCGACGACGAAGGCCGCATCTTCCTCAATCCGCAGAGCTGGGCGATGCTCAGCGGCGCGGCCGATCCGGAGAAGCGCGCGCGCATGCTGGCCGCCGTGGACGCACAGCTCGTGTCGCCTTATGGCGTCGCGCTCAACGACCCGCCCTACACCGGCATGCGCGAGGACGTGGGCCGGGTGACACAGAAGTTCCCGGGCTCCGCCGAGAACGGCGCGGTCTACAACCATGCCGCTGCCTTCTACCTGTACAGCCTGTACCAAGTCGGCGACGCCGACCGCGCCTGGCGCGTGTTGCGCGCGATGCTGCCGGATCCCGATCCGCGCGACTGCCTGCAGCGCGGCCAGTTGCCGGTGTTCGTGCCCAACTACTACCGCGGCGCCTGCCGCCTGCATCCACGCACCGCGGGCCGTTCGAGCCAGTTGTTCAACACCGGCACCGCGGCATGGCTGTACCGCTGCCTGGTCGAGGAACTGTTCGGCCTGCGCGGCGACGGCGATGCGCTGCGGATCGCGCCGAAGCTGCCGTCGCACTGGCCGTCGGCGCGCGCGTGGCGTCGTTTCCGCGGCGCCGAGTTCGAGGTACGGATCGAACGCGTCGCCGGATTGCCGCGGATGCGCGTCGTCGTGGACGGCCAGGCGCTCGAAGGCGATGCGATCACGGGCATCGAGGCAGGGCGCCACTACGGCGTGCGGGTGGAGTTGCCGACGTGAGCGGCGGGATACGGATCGCAGTGGTGATGGGCGTGTCGGGCAGCGGCAAGACCACGCTGGCGCGCGCGCTGGCCGAAGCGTGGCCCGCCACCTTCCTCGACGCCGACGACTTCCACAGCGTCGTGGCGAAGGCGCGCATGGCCGGCGGCCAGCCGTTGACCGACCGCATGCGCGCGCCCTGGGTTCGACGCATCGCCACGGAGTTGCAGCGCCGGGCGGGTGCGGGCGAGCGCGTGGCGCTGGCGTTCTCCGGCCTGCGCCGGCGCCACCGCGACCGGCTGCGCGCGACCGGGCTGCCGTTGCGCTTCCTGTTCCTGCACGGCGACCAGGCCGTTATCGCTGCGCGCATGCGCGCACGCAGTGGCCATTACATGCCGGCATCGCTGCTCGACAGCCAGTTCGCCGCGCTGGAGGAACCGGCCGGCGAGGCGGACGTGATGCGACTGTCGATCGATGAAGATCCCGCGTTGCAGCTCCAACACGCACTGGCACTGCTGGAAGCACGGCGGCCGACGGAATAACCGCCCCCCCTGCAGGAGCGGCTGACCAGCCATTCGGCTGTTGAAAACCAGCCGCGACCAGAATGCTTGGAAACGCGTCGGGGCTGAAGCCCCTCCTACAGCGGGCGCCTGTGGGAGCGACGTCAGTCGCGATGGAGGCGCACGTGCGCGAAGCGCACGACTTCCCGCTTTATCCGATCTACGGTCGCCAGTTGGCGTTCCGCTCCCAGAACGCCACGCCGCGGCGATAGGCCTCGCGGTCCAACGGCACGCCCGACCCACCCTCGTCCACGCCCAGCGCGTTGCGCATCATCGTGATCGGCGCCATCGGGATCTCCTCCGGCGCGGCGGTATAGAGGCAGCCCACCACGCCCCAGTCGCCCGTAATGGGTGCGTTCTCCTTCGCCAGTTGTTCGCGGCTGTAGAGGATGACCACCAGGTAGTCCGCGACCGGCGGCTCGACGCCCTCGAACCAACGCACCAGCACCGGCAGTTCCTGCGACGAGCGCGCCTCGTAGGCCGAACGCAGCAAGTGGCGGTTGCCGTCGGTGATCGGCACGGTCAGGCAGCGGGTCGAGGTCCAGTTGCGGTGCACGTGCAGCCGGCAGAAAGGAGCGTAGCCGTCCAGCACCTTCAGCGGCGCCTCGTCGTTGAGGCGGCGCTCGAATGCTTCCGGCGTGCAGTCCTGGATGGCGTTGCGGCGCTTGTCGCTCGGGAACAGGCGGGTACGGGCGAACGGGGTCAGGACGATGGTCATGCGGCGGTTCAAGGTGGGCGGCAAGGGAAGGCCGTGCAGGGTAACCCGCATGCGGCGGAAGTCGGCATTCCGCGGCGCGAAAAGGATCACATTCATCGCGATGAAAAGATATAATTCCCGGCAATCCAGACCAGACCGGCCCGGCCTCATGCCTACCCTCAGCTTCGAGTTCTACCCGCCCAAGACCGACGAACAACGCACGCAGCTGGACCGCACCGCGGACAAGCTCAAGGCGCACGCGCCGGAATACGTGTCGTGCACGTTCGGCGCGGGCGGCTCGACGCTCAGCTATACCTCGGAAACCGTCCGCCACCTGCACCAGCATCACGGCTTCGATGCCGCGCCGCACCTGTCCTGCGTGGGCGGCAGCCGCGAAGAGATCCGCGAACTGCTGCGCCTGTACCGCGCACTGGGCTGCAAGCGCATCGTCGCGCTGCGCGGCGACCTGCCCTCGGGCATGGGCCATCCCGGCGACCTGCGCTATGCGTCGGAGCTGATCGAGTTCATCCGCGCCGAACACGGCGACGCGTTCCACATCGAAGTCGGCTGCTATCCGGAAACGCATCCCCAGGCCGAGGATGCGCTGGCCGACCTGAAGCACTTCAAGGCCAAGGTGGATGCCGGCGCGGACGGCGCGATCACCCAGTACTTCTACAACCCCGACGCCTACTTCCACTTCGTCGATGCGGTGCGCAGGCTGGGCGTGGAGATACCGATCGTGCCCGGCATCATGCCGATCTCCAACTTCACCCAACTGCGGCGTTTCTCCGAAGCCTGCGGCGCGGAGATCCCGCGCTGGATCGGCAAGCGGATGCAGGCCTTCGGGGATGACGTCGAGGCCGTGCGCGACTTCGGCGCCGACGTGGTCGCCGGCCTGTGCGAGCGCCTGATCGCCGGCGGCGCGCCCGCCCTGCACTTCTACACCCTCAACCTGGCCAAACCGACGCAGGCGGTGCTTTCCCGCCTCGGCCAGTAAACACGAACCACTCGCTGTGGGAGCGGCGTCGGTCGCGACCTTGGAAATCGGACAAACCTGGGCCACGGATCGACGCGGATGGGCACGGACAAGGCATTGCAGGCTTTATCCGTGTCCGTCCGCGCAATCCGTGGTGAATACCGAGTGCGGTCGCGACCGACCCGTGCGGTCATGCCGGCACGACTCCCGCGGAATGCACGACTGAACGGCCAGCACACATCCAGGAACAGGCCGATGACTTTCCCGGGCCGGCGCGGTTAGTCTGACGGGATGCGCAGCGTACTTGTTCTCATCGTCTTGCTGGCCTTGGGCGGCGCACTGGCATGGTCTTCGCCGGCCCGCGCGCAGGGCGTGCAGCGCTGCACCACCTTGTCCGGCGATACGGTCTACACCGACAAGCGTTGCGAGGACATCGGCGCGGTCGATCGACTGCCCAACGCCACGTCTGCCGGCGTCGCCACCGCCGGTCCGCTCTATCGCGGCGGATGCTCCCGCACGCTCAGCGACCTTGTCCACCAGATCACCGCCGCCATCGATGCCAAGGACGTCAACCGGCTGGCCGGCGTTTACCTGTGGTCGGGCGCCTCGGACGCCACGGCCAACCGCATCCTGGACCGGATGGAGGCCATCGTGCAGCGCCCCTTGGTGGACATCGTGCCGATCCGCCCGGAGCCACCGCCGATCCTGGACGAGGCCGGCAACGTCGTCGATCTCAACGCCGACGGCTACTACCCCCAATACGTGCCGCAACAGCGGCCCGTCGGCTTGCGCATCATCCAGACATTGAAGAACAGCGCCACGCCCTCGAACACCACGCTGGGACTACGCCGCGCCTACAACTGTTTCTGGATCACGCTGTAGCGGCACTCCGGCGCGATTCACGCGGAAACAGTACCGTCCTGCGTATCCGCAGCATCGTCGCGGGCCGGGGAGAAACGCAACGTCGCGACGACGCCCTTCGGTTCGCCCGGCCGCACGTTGACCTGCCAGTCGTACAGCGCGCACAGGCGGCTGACGATGGACAGGCCGATGCCGCCGCCGTGCGAATGGCCGGCATGGGTGCCGCGGTAGCCGCGCTCGAACAGCCGCGCGGCATCTTCCTTGCTCAGACCGGGCCCGGAGTCGATGACTTCCACGGCATCCGGCAGCAACCGCACCACCACCTCGCCTTCCTTGGTGTACTTGACCGCATTGCCGATCAGGTTGCCCAGCGCCACGGAAAGCGCGGCTTCGGGCGAATCGACCGTCACCCCGCCCTCGCCCTCCATGCGCAGGGTCAGGGGCTTGCCGCCCAGCGTGGCGCGATGCGCGTCCAGCAACTGGTCGGCGACGCGCGCGACATCGGTATTGCCATGGCCGCGCTCGTTGCGCGACAGCAGCAGCAACGCGCTGATCAGATCCGTGCACTGCTGTTCGGCGCGCTGGATGCGCTGGATGCGCGTGCGCGTCTTCTCGTCCATGTCCGGACGCGACAGCATCAATTCCACCGAACCCCGGATGATCGCCAGCGGCGTGCGCAGTTCATGGCTGACGTCGGCGTTGAACTCGCGGTCGCGCTGCACCACTTCGGTCAGGCGTTCGGAATAGTCGTCAAGCGCCTTGGCCAGCTCGCCGACTTCGTCTTCGGGAAAATGCGGTGCGAGTGGACGTGGGTTGCTGCTGCCTCGATAGGCGCGGAGGCGGGAGGCCAGTTCGGATACCGGACTCATCACGCGCGAGGCCGACCACCAGCCGACGAACAGGGAAAGTCCGCTCAGCAGCACCACCAGCACCACCAGCGCGGTCTTCAACCGATTCTGGCTTTCCCGTTCTTCCGCGATGTCGTACGCCAGGAAGAACCAGTACTGCGGATCCTTGCGGACGGCCAGCTTGTAGATCCGGTCGTCGTCGCCGGTGTCGGGCGCGCTGAGCTCGTGCACGCCATTGTCCAGGTTCTTCCACTCTCCGGGCACGCGGTCCAGCCTGTCCACGCTGAACATGCGGCCCTGTATTTTCTCGAAGGCGACGCCCACCGCGTTCGGATCGCGATAGAAGCCTTCCGCGTACAGATCGTTGTTCTTGACCAGCGTATCGGATATCACCCGGTTCTCGACGCGGTTCTGCACATAGAACGTCGCCGCCGCGATGAACGCGGACAGGAACATTCCCAACAGCACGAACGACAGAATGATGCGGGTGCGCAACCGCCGGCGGAAGCGGCGGGTGCGACGTGAGCGGGACGACTCAGCTGCTGGCATCGGGTGCGGCGATGCGGTATCCGATGCCATGGCGGGTCTGGATGTACGGGGTCTCGAACGGCTTGTCGACCACGGCCCGAAGGCCGTGGATATGCACACGCAGGGAGTCCGAATCCGGCAGTTCCTCGCCCCAGACGCGGGTTTCCAGTTCCTGGCGCGTCACCACGGCGGGCGAGGCTTCCATCAACGCCTGCAGGATCTTCAGCGCGGTCGGGTTGAGCTGCAGCAGCTTGCCCTGGCGACGCACTTCCAGCGTGTCCAGGTTGTATTCCAGCTCGCCCACCTCCAGCACGCGGGTCTGCACCCCCTTGCCGCGCCGCGAGAGCGCATTCAGCCGGACCTCGACTTCCTGCAGCGCGAACGGCTTGATCAGGTAGTCGTCGGCCCCGGAATCGAAGCCTGCCAGCTTGTTGTCCAGCGAGTCGCGCGCGGTCAGCATCAGCACGGGGGTCTGCTTGCGCGCCTCGTTGCGAAGCTTGCGGCAGACCTCCAGTCCATCCATGCCGGGCAGGTTCAGGTCCAGCACGATGGCGTCGAACTCGTGGACCACGGCCAGGTGCAGCCCCGTGACGCCATCGGCGGCGAAGTCGACGGTATGGCCACGCTCTTCCAGGTAATCGCCCAGGTTGGCCGCGATGTCGCTGTTGTCTTCGATGACTAGGATGCGCACTGGAACGGAACCTCTTATCGGCTGTCGGGTCTGGCCTGGGCCTTGGGTTGGTACCTCATGAAGTCTGTGGCCCCTTCGCGGGCGCGGCGGCGTTCGGCCACGGTCATACACGTGTTGGCGGGCCGGTTGGAACCGGTCGGCTTCTCTCGCTTGCAGACCACGCGACTGTCTGCATGGGCCCGGCCCAGCAGAGTGTTGATCCGCTCCTGCTCGTTGAATACCCGGACCTTAGTCCCCTCGGGTAATTGGCCCACGCTCTGAGCGCCGTCTAGCAGGCTGGAAATGCGGTCAAGCGACTCCTTCACTATCTGCAGATCCTCGGCAGCGATCTCGCTGTACGTCTCGCCATCGCCCAGCGCCTTGAGGATCGCCTCACGCTGCGCCTCGAACGAACGGCTCAGGTCCAGCCCCTTTTCTGGCGCGAACGCATCGTTGCTTGAAGCGATGCTGGCGCCGGTCGGCGCTAGGGCCAGAAGGGCCAGAAGCATGAGTTTGTACATTTGGAAACCTCGTTGAAGTTGTATACGGGCGAACAGCCACGATGGGTGACTATCAGCGGATTCTGCCTGTCCATCCGGAGCCCGGCAAACGGTCGCAGCGCGGATGCAAAAAGGCCCAGGCTGGGATACCGCCTGGGCCAAGAATTGCCCCGATTACCGTAATCCTGTGCTTTCCAGATGAATCACCGGGAGGAACGCAGAGCTGCGGTCCGGACAAGGCTACGCGGAAATCGATTAAACGCCTGTTAAAGACATCGTTAATTCTGGGTGAAAATGCGACCTGGGTCGCTTCGTTTACTGAACACCGGCCTGTTCGGATTGGCGCGCCAGATGGGCCACGATGCGGCCGGCCACGTCCACGCCGCAGACGGCCTCGATCCCTTCCAGGCCGGGGGTCGAATTGACTTCCAGCACCAGCGGGCCGCGCTGGGAGCGGATCAGGTCCACTCCGGCTACCCCCAGTCCCAGGACCCGGGCGGCGCGGATCGCGACGGCTTTTTCCTGTCCGGTGGCGTCCACGCGCAGGGCGGTGCCGCCCCGGTGCAGGTTGGACCGGAAGTCGCCCTCGGGCGCCTGCCGCCGCATCGACGCGACCACCTCATCGCCGACCACGAAGCAGCGCAGGTCGGCGCCGTCGGCCTCGGCGATGAACTCCTGCACCACGAAACTGGCGTACAGGCCGCGCAGGGCCTCCACCACGCTGCGGGAAGCGGACGGCTTTTCGGTCAGCATCACCCCGGCCCCCTGCGCGCCCTCGTTCAACTTGATCACGTGCGGCGGCGGGCCCAGCATCGACAGCAGGTCCTGGGTGTCGTCAGGGTTGTCGCCGAACACCGTCACCGGCAGGTCGATACCCTGCGCCGCCAGCAACTGGTGCGCCCGCAACTTGTCGCGGGCGCGCAGGATGGCATCGGAGGGGTTGGGCGTGTACGTGCCCATCAGTTCGAACTGGCGCAGCACCGCCGTGCCGTAGCGGGTGATCGACGCGCCGATGCGCGGGATCACCGCATCGTAGCCGGCGATGGGCCGCCCCTTGTAGTGCAACTGGAATCCGTTGGACGCGATGCGCATGTAGCAGCGCAGCGGATCAAGTACGCGCACCGTATGCCCGCACTGGCGCGCGGCCTCGATCAGTCGCCGGGTCGAGTACAGCTTGCTGTTGCGCGACAGGATGGCCAGCTTCATCGGACGGGCGGAAAGTGGAGCCGGCTACAGCATGACACGACCGCGCGAACCCGCCGTGACAGGCGGTCGCTCGTCGGAAGGGAAGCAGGCGGGAGTGGAGCGGGTGAAGGGAATCGAACCCTCGTCAGTAGCTTGGGAAGCTACAGCTCTACCATTGAGCTACACCCGCGCGGGAGCAGGGAGTCTATGCCGGGCGGGGCCGGCAAGGCAATGCGGCGCCGGGGTGCGGCGCCGCCTGCCGGGCCGGATCAGAAGTGGCCGCTGAGGGTCATGAAGGCGGTGGTGTTGGTGCCGCCGGCCTGGTTGACGGTGGTGTTCACGCCCAGGTCCGCGTCCAGCCCGAACACACGGGTGCGCGCGCCGAGCAACAGCGTGCCGTACCGATCATCCGTGTTCAGGCCCGGGACGGCGTAAGGCGCGGTCCCCGGCAGCGACCGCGCCTGCGCGAACACTTCCGCCGCCGGGTCCTCGAACTCGCGGTCGTAGGTCAGGCGGGCATAGGGCTTGAGATGATCATGGATGGCATAGCTCACCTGCCAGCCGGCGCTGCCGATCAGCGAATCGAAATCCTGGTCCGGATAGGCCAGCGCGGTGGAGCTGACGTTGCCTTCGCTGTAACCGTCCATCTCGATGGTCTGCGACAGCAGGCTGACCACCGGGCCGTGGCGGAAGGCGCCTTCGCCGAACTCGAAGCCGGCGCTGACGCCGATGCTCAGGTTGGTGCCGTCCGGCGAACCACTGTGCCGGCGGACCACGTCGCCCAGCACCACTTCACGGTCCACGTCGTAGGATATCCAGCTGTAGCTGACCTGCGCGTTGGCCCACAGGCGGTCGCCGTACCAGCCGGCGAAACCGCCCAGCGTGGCGTCGGATTCGTCGAAGCTGCCGCCGCGCCGGCCGAAGTCGTACTTGGCGCGGCCATAGCCGGCAAAGCCGCCGTAGACCCATGAACCGCGCGACCAGTCCACGCCGAAGGTGCCCGTCGGGCCCGCGCCGTCGTACAGGTCGCCGTGGTCGTAGCGCAGGAAATCGCCGCGCACGTCGCCCCACCAGCGCATGCCGTCGGCCTCGGGCTTGCCGGCCACGTGCGTCGCCACCCGGTCGGCGCGGGCCCGGCCATGCACCGAGGCGGTGTACGGCAGCAGCGCGATCTGGCGCGGGCCCTCCAGCATCGACACCGCGTACTGCGACAGGATGCCGTGCGCCTTCGACGAGGGGTGCACGCCGTCGGCGAACGCGTAGGTGTCCGCCGCGTTCGGGGTGACGTAGGTGCCGGGGTTGCAGGTGACCGACTGCGCGGTGATCTGCGGCTGGCAGGCGGTGCCGGTGACGTTGCCGAACCCGTACTCCGCCGGGCTGGCCACGATCTCCTGCAGCAGCGTGAAGGTATCCAGCGGAATGACCCGCAGTCCGGCGCCATTGAGCGCACCGAACAGCGCGTCGTTGTAGGCCGTGGCCAACTGCGTGCCCGTGGCCGAAGCCACCGGGCCCTGCGCGCGGAACGAGGGCGTCACCCCCAGGTCCGGCACCGTCGGCACCAGGATGTAACGCGCACCCGCGTTCTGCAGCGCCCCCACGATGCCCACCTGCGCCGTCACCGCGCCGCCGATGGTGGCCTCGGCCGGCGCGCCGGCCACGACCGAGAACAGGTCGTTCGCGCCGCCCCACACCGTATACAGCGCATTCGGATCGGCACGGCCGCCGTTCGCCGTCAGATAGCCGTTGACCTGCGTGGCCAGCGACGGGATCGGGCCCAGCGCGCCGCTGCTGTTGGTGCCCACCAGCGCACCGCCGACCGCGAAGTTGGTGCCGCCCTGATTGGCGCTCACCGCGCCGGTGCCATAGAACTCCGCCAGATACTCCGACCAGACCAGCCCGGGATTGGTGGTGAAGCGGCCCAGCAGGGCGCCGCTCGGCCCCACCGCCTGGATCAGGGCCGGGCGGAAGTGGCCCGAGTCGGTCAGGCTGTCGCCGAAGAACACGGTCTGCGAATACGGGCTGCCCTGCGCGAACACAGGGGTCGCCGCCAGCGCCAGTGCGGCGGTCAGCAGCGAACGGACGGGCGAGGTGGATCGGTTCATGCAATCTCCCGGGGCAAGTTGAAGTGGAAGGCCTGCGCGCCATCTCTGCCGTACGGCTGCGCATGGCGCGCATCCTTCCACCAAGCCGGCCGCCGTACACGCTGCATTGCGGCATGCGGGGCATCGGGTGCGGGTGGGCACAGGCTCGCCGTGGAACGAACCCAACCATCGCAGGCGCCCATCGAGGGAATCCTTGGATGGGAAGGACCCGGAGCGCCAGGACCCGCCCTACGCATGCGGCAGCGGCTGGGCGACAATGCCGGCATGGATATCCAGTTGAACGGGCAGACCCGTCCGCTGCCCGCCGGCAGCACCATCGCCACCCTGTTGCAGCACGAGGGCCTGGCCGAACGCCGTGTCGCCGTGGAAGTGAATGGCGAAATCGTTCCCCGCAGCCAGCATGCGGCGCTGGCCCTGCAACCGGGCGACCGGGTCGAGATCGTGCACGCCCTGGGCGGGGGGTGAAGCGGGTGCCCGGTTGTCGGTTCCCGGATGGATGGACCCGCGGCCAACAACCCCGCCTTCCCCCGACATCGGCGATAATCGCCGGATGTCCACACCTACCCCGACCGACCCGCTGGTGATCGCGGGCAAGACCTACCGTTCCCGCCTGTTGACCGGCACCGGCAAGTTCAAGGATTTCGAGGAAACCCGCCTGGCCACCGAGGCCGCGGGCGCCGAGATCGTCACCGTCGCCATCCGCCGCACCAACCTGGGCCAGTCGCCCAACGAGCCCAACCTGCTCGACGTGCTGCCGCCGGACAAGTACACCATCCTGCCCAATACCGCCGGCTGCTACACCGCCGACGACGCCGTGCGCACCTGCCGGCTCGCGCGCGAGCTGCTGGACGGCCACACGCTGGTCAAGCTGGAAGTGCTGGGCGACCAGAAGACGCTCTACCCGGACGTGGTGCAGACCCTGGCCGCCGCCGAGAAGCTGGTCGCCGACGGCTTCCAGGTGATGGTCTACACCAGCGACGACCCCATCCTGGCCCGCAGGCTGGAGGAAATCGGCTGCGTGGCGGTGATGCCGCTGGCCGCGCCGATCGGCTCGGGCCTGGGCGTGCAGAACAAGTACAACCTGCTGGAAATCATCGAGAACGCCAAGGTGCCGGTGCTGGTCGACGCCGGCGTGGGCACCGCGTCCGATGCCGCCATCGCGATGGAACTGGGCTGCGACGGCGTGCTGATGAACACCGCCATCGCCGGCGCGAAACACCCCATCCTGATGGCCAGCGCGATGAAGAAGGCCGTGGAAGCCGGCCGCGAGGCCTTCCTGGCCGGGCGCATCCCGCGCAAGCGCAACGCCTCGGCCTCCAGCCCCATCGACGGACTCATCGGTTGATTCGATGACCGATCCGTTCTCCAGTCCCGGCGCCAAGACCCCGCCCAAGCCGTTCACGGTCACCGAGGGCCGGCGCGAAGTGCGCAGCTTCGTGCTGCGCCAGGGCCGCTTCACCGAGGCGCAGCAGCGCGCCTTCGACACCCAATGGCCGCGGTTCGGGCTGGACTACGCGGGCCAGCCGCGCGACTTCGATGCCGTGTTCGGCCGCCATGCGCCGCGCGTGCTGGAAATCGGGTTCGGCAATGGCGATGCGCTGCGCTTCGCCGCCGCGAACGATCCGGACCGCGACTACATCGGCCTGGAAGTGCATGCCCCCGGCGTCGGCCGCCTGCTGAACGCGCTGGCCGAGGACGGCAGCGACCACGTGCGCGTCTACCATCACGACGCGGTGGAAGTCCTGCAACACGAGGTCGCCGACGGCGCACTGGATGAGGTGCGCATCTATTTCCCCGACCCCTGGCACAAGAAGCGCCACAACAAGCGCCGGCTGGTCCAGCCGGAGTTCGCCGCGCTGCTGGTGCGCAAGCTGCGCAGCGGCGGCCGCTTGCACGCGGCGACCGACTGGCAGGACTATGCCGAACACATGTGGGACGTGCTGGACGCCACGCCCGGCCTGCGCAACCGCACCGGTCCGCGCGGCAGCGTGCCGCGCCCCGACTGGCGGCCGCAGACGCATTTCGAGACCCGCGGCCAGAAGCTGGGCCACGGCGTGTGGGATCTTCTGTACGACCGGGTTCCCCTTCCCTCGCCCGCGGGGGAAGGCCGGGATGGGGGCGAGCCGGCGCACGTGGTTACGCCCGCTTCGGAAAATCCCGAGTGAAGCTACACTCGACTCGACATGGCAATCAAATCACGCGGCTCCGGCCTGCCCCCACCCCAACTCTCCCCCGCAAGCGAGGGAGGGGGCTCCAAGCATGACCCCCTGAAGGACAAAGGCGCGTAATGGACACCGCCCTGACGCTGACCAACGACATGAAGCTCGTCCTCGGGCTGGTCGGCTTCACGATGGCGATGTTCCTGTTCGAACGCATCCGCGCCGACCTGGTGGCGCTGGTGGTGCTGGTGGTGCTGGGCATCACCGGCTTGATCGCGCCGGAGGAGATCTTCGGCGGTTTCTCCGGCAACGCGGTGATGAGCATCATCGCCACCATGATCCTGGGCGCCGGGCTGGACCGCACCGGCGCGTTGAACCGGCTGGCTTCGTGGCTGCTGCGGCGCGGGCACGGGATCGAGCAGCGGCTGCTGCTGATGACCACCGCCATCGCCAGCCTCAACTCGTCCTTCATGCAGAACCCGTCGGTGATGGCGCTGTTCATGCCGGTGGCGTCGCGGCTGTCCTCGCGCACCGGGCTGTCGCTGCAGCGGCTGCTGCTGCCGATCGCCGCCGCCATCGTGATGGGCGGCGCGTTCACCATGGTCGGCAACTCGCCGCTGATCCTGCTCAACGACCTGCTGGTGTCGGCCAACAACAACCTGCCCTCGGGCATGGCCACGCTGGAACCGCTGCGCATGTTCGCGCCGTGGCCGATCGGCCTGGTACTGGTCATCGCCTCGCTGCTGTATTTCCGCTTCTACGGCGACCGCAAGCTGAAGGAAGAGACGCAGGACAGCGACGGCGCGGTGACGCCCGCGCGCACCGAGAGCTATTTCGCCAACACCTACGGCATCGAAGGCGACGTGTTCGAGCTGGTGGTCAGCGCGGAGAGCCCGCTGGTGGGCATGTCGCTGGGCGAAGCCGAGGCGATGCACGACGCCCCGCTGATGCTGGCGTTGCAGACCGGCAACGACACCCGGCTGGCGCCGCCGGCCGACATGCGCATCTGGGTGGGCAGCGTGCTGGGCGTGATGGGGCGGCGACAGGAAGTGACCGACTTCGCGCAGAACCACTTCCTGCGCATGTCCTCGCGGCTGCGCCACTTCGGCGACCTGTTCAACCCCAGCCGCGCCGGCATCTCCGAGGCGGTCGTTCCGCCCACCTCGCGCTTCATCGGCAAGACCGCGCGCGACCTGCGCCTGCGCAAGCAGAACGGGATCAGCCTGCTGGCGATCAACCGCGACAAGAAGGTCATCCGCGACAACGTGCGCGACGAGAAGCTGCGCGCGGGCGACATGCTGGTGTTCCACAGCATCTGGCAGGACCTGGGCCAGGCCGCCGAGAGCCGCGACTTCGTGGTGGTGACCGACTACCCGAAGGGCGAGCAGCGCCCGCACAAGTTCAAGATCGCGATGACCATCTTCGCCATCACCATCGTCATCGCGTTGACCTCCAGGCTGCCGGTGGCGCTGACCCTGATGACCGGCGTGGCCGGCATGCTGCTGACCGGCGTGCTGCGCATGGACGAGGCCTACGGCGCGATCAACTGGAAGACGGTGTTCCTGATGGCCGGGCTGATCCCGCTGGGCTGGGCGATGGACAGCAGCGGCGCGGCCGCCTGGGTGGCCGGGCATACCGTCGAACGGTTGCCCGAAGGCATCCCGATCTGGTTGCTGGAAATCGCCATCGCGCTGCTGACCACGGCCTTCTCGCTGGTCATCAGCCACGTGGGCGCGACCATCGTGATGGTGCCGATGGCGATCAACCTGGCGTTGGCCGCCGGCGGCAATCCCACCGCCTTCGCGTTGATCGTCGCGCTGTCGGCGTCCAACAACCTGATGACCTCGTCCAACCCTGTGATCTCGATGATCGTCGGCCCGGCCAGCTACACCTCGCGCCAGTTGTGGCGCGTGGGCGGGCCGTTGTCGCTGATCTACACCGGCGTCGTTGTGCTGACCGTCAACCTGCTGTTCTGGTGGAACGGCCGCGCGGGATGAGCACGGCCGTCCAGCGCACCGCCCTGCGGATGCGGTTGCTGCCGGATCGCTACGCCGTCGCGCAACTGGAAGCCGACGCCGCATTGCCGGCATGGTGGCCTTCGACGGGTATGCGCCATATCAGTTGGGTGGAGGACGAGCTTTCGCTGGTCTGCGAGGAGGCGTGCGTGCCGGTCGGGGTGCGCTGCCAGCGCGGTTGGCGGGCGCTGAAACTGCAGGGGCCGTTCGCGTTCGAGCTGACCGGCATCCTGCTGGCCGTGCTGGAACCGCTGGCGGACGCGGGCGTGGGCATCTTCGCGCTGTCCACCTACGACACCGATTACGTACTGGTGCAGGACGACGCCCTGCCTGTCGCGCTGGCCGCGTTGCGGGAACGCGGCCACACGATCACCGACGCCTGACGCGCACTCAGCGGCGACGCAGCACGGTGCGCACCAGCACGGCGGCGAAGTGCAGCCAGACGGCGCCGAACACGCCCACCCGCGTCGATACGCCGCGTTGCGCCGCCTCGAACTTGCCGAAATAGCGCCACAGCCCGCGGTGCTTGTGCCATTCCACGAATACCGGGCGGGCACGGCTGGAGACGCCGCGCAGGTGCAGCACGCGGATGTCGTTGGCCACCGCTACCGTGGCACCCGCAGCACGCGCGCGCCGGCACAGGTCCATGTCCTCGGCATGCAGGCGGTAGCCTTCGTCGAAGCCTTCCAACCGGTCGAACAGTGTCCGCCGCATCAGCATCAACGCGCCCGAAACCACGTCGACCGGCTGCACGGCGAGTTCGTCCCGCACCGGCACGCCCAGTCGCGAGGCGGCGGCCGGGGCGGACAGCATCGCCGCGAAATCCGGGTCGCGCCGTCGCGCGGCCGCGTCGCGCGCGCCGTCCTCGTCCACCAGGTCCACGCCCAGCAGCGACTCGCCGGGCAGCGCGACCGCATGCGCGCGCAGGCGCGACAGCGTGTCCGCCTCCACCATCAGGTCCGGGTTGACGAAGGCCAGCCACGGCGACGCCGTGTCGCGCGCGCCCTGGTTGCAGCCGACCGCGAAACCCGGGTTGTCGGGATTGGCGATGAACTTCACCCGCGCGTCCTGCAAGGCATGGCGCTGCACCAGTTCCAGCGTGCCGTCGCGCGAGGCGTTGTCGACCACGCGGATCTCGTCCACATCGTTCGCCACGCGCAGCCGCATCAGGCAGTCGTCGATGCTGCTGGCGCTTTCGTGGCTGACCACGACCACGGCGATGCCGCCACGCTCAGGGGAAGAGGTCACGCTGGCGCTCCGGCGAATCGGTTTCGGCATACAGGGCGGCCAGCCGCTCGCGCGGTTCGCGCAGCGGGTCGCCCATCAGGAACGAAGCCAGGCGCGGATGCCATGCCGGCCAGCGCGCGTTGAGCGCGTCCATGTCGCCATCGGCGGGACCGCCCTCGCCGCCGCGCGCGACGAAGGCGGTCTCGCACAGCACGTTGCGCCAGCCCAGGCCGGCCAGACGCAGCGACAGGTCGATCAACGCGGCGTACCACGAGCCATAGCTGCTGGCGTCCAGCCCGCCCACGCGCCGGCGCGCGCTGCCGCGGATGGCGACGGCGTGCGCGACCGCGGCCGGCAGTTCGGGGTGCAGCGGCGGCATCGCCGCGCAGGCCTGCGCGGTGCGCTCGAAATCCGGCGGCGGCGCGGCGACTTCGCCCAGCCGCGGCCAGGCGGCGGATTCGCCGGCGTTGCACCACGGCGTGGCGGTGGCGATGGCCGCATCGCGCGCCAGGCACGCGGACAACTGCGCCAGCCAGCCCGGCAGCGGTTGCGCGTCCGGCGCCAGCAGCACCACGTCGGCATCGCCGCAGGCCGACAGCATCTGGTCGATGTGTGCCACTTCGCCCAGCATGCGCGGCCGGCGCGTGTAGTCGGCCTGCAGGCGCGTGCGGGTCAGCCAGCGCTCGACGATGGCCAGCCCGCGCGGGCCGGCCTGCGCGTCGTCGGCCAGCCAGACGCGTGTGCCGTCCGGCGTGCCGGCATCCAGCGCGCCCAGGCAGGCGTCCAGCGCGTCGTCATCGGCGCCGACCGGCAGCAGGACGATGGGCAGGGGCGGTGCCGCGGCCGGGGTCACTGCTTGGGCGGGGCGTAGAGCGGATCCAGGGCGCGGAAACGCTGGCCGTACTCGTCGGTCAGGTCGCGCGCTTCCTGCGGGTTGCGGACGATGGTCGGCGTGAGCAGCACGATCACTTCGCTGCGCTCGCTGTTGTTGGTCTTCTTGCCGAACAGCGCTCCGATGATCGGCAGCCGGCTCAGCCCGGGAATGCCGGACGAACCCTGGCTGGCGCTGTCGCTGATCAGGCCGGCCAGCATCACGGTCTGTCCGGTTTCCACCGCCGCTTCGGTCTTCAGCCGGCGCGTGTTGATGCGCACGTTGCCGTTGTCGTCGGGAATGTCGCCCGGCGTGCTGACCTCCTGCACGATGTCCAGGAACACCATGCCGTCCCGGGTGATGCGCGGACGCACCTTCAGGATGATGCCGGTGTCCAGGTACTGCACCTGGCTGAAGGTGTTGTCGGTGCCTACATTGGGGTTGAAGGTGACCGACGAGATCGGAATGCGGCTGCCGACGTTCAGGGTGGCCTCGGCGTTGTTGCGGACGAACACCGAGGGCGTCTGCAGCAGGCGCAGGTCGGTGATCCGGTCGAGCGCGCTGATGATGGCGGCCGCGTCGTTCTTGAACAGCGTCCACGACAGGCCGTCGCTGCCGACGCTGCCGGCCAGCGTGCTCCACTGGCGTGGCAGGAACGGATTGACATTGAGGTCCAGGCTGGGCAGGCCGGCGTCGGTGGCCGCGCGCTCGATGTACCAGTTGACGCCGTAGCTCAGTTCGCCGGTCAGCGCCACCTCGGCCACCTGCGCCTCGATGTGCACCTGCATCGGCATCACGTCGAGCTTCTCGACGACGTCCCTGATCGACTTCCACGCCGCGCTGCTGGAACGCACCAGCAGGGTGTTGGTCTCGTCCACCGCCGCCACCCCCACGCGGTCGCCGTCGATCTCCAGCGTCACGCTGCCGCTGCCGCTGTCGCGCGGATTCAGCGCCAGGGTTCCGCTGCCCAGGCCGCCGCCGGAGCTGCCGGTGCTGCCGAAGTCCACGCTGCCGCCGCTGCTGTTCAGGCCGCCGTCGTTGATCTGCACCGGATCGGTGCCCGGCATCAGCGACACGTTGCCCGGCCCGCCGGTCGAACGGTCGCCGCCGTTGCCGCCACTGCCGGCGCCGAACACTTCGGCCAGCCGCTGCGCCAGTTCCTTGGCCTTGATGTACTTCAACTCGTACGAATGCAGCCGCGCGCCCTCGCCCGCGCTGTCCATCCGTTCCAGCCAGTCCTGGATGTCGTCCAGGTAGGCCGCCTGCGGGGTGATGACCATCACCGCGTTGGCGCCTTCCAGCGGCAGGAAGCGGAACATGCCGGCGCTGGGCGTCTTGCTGTTCTCGCCGAAGATCTTCTCCAGGTCGGCGACCACCTTGGTGGCGCGGCTGGTTTCCAGCGGGAACACGCCCACCGACATGCCGGCCAGCCAGTCCACGTCGAAGATCTCGACCGTGCGCAGGTAGTTCTCCAGTTCGCTGCGGCTGCCGGCCAGGGTGATCAGGTTGCGCGAGGTGTCGATGTTGACGATGGCGTTGGGGCGGGCGTAGGGCTCCAGCACCTTCTTCATCTCGCTGGCGGAGATGTAGCGCAGCGGCACCACGCGCGCTTCGTAGCCGCGTGCGTTGGCCGGCTCGCCCGTGCGCGGCGCGACCGCGCCGGCCAGGGCCTGGTCGGCCGGCACGATGTTGTAGCGGCCGCCGGTGTAGATCAGGCGCGCATTGTTCCAGCCCAGCACCATCTCCAGCAGGCTCATCGCTTCGGCCGGCGACACCGGCTTGGGCGTGCCCAGGGTGACCGTGCCCTGCACGCCCGGCGCGATCACGTAGTTCTGGCCCAACATGTCGCCCAGGATGGCCTTGACCACCGCGTGCACGGACTCGCCTTCGAAGTTGAAGGTGGCGGCGCCGCTGCTGGCGCCCGCCAGCGAAGGCGGCGGCGCGGACGCCGCACTGCGGTTGATCATCTGCCCGCTGCCGCGGCGGATGACCGCCTGCGGGCCGGTCTCCGGCGCCTCCGGCGACTGCACCGGTACGGTCTGCGCACTGCCGGGCGCCCCGGGGGGCGTTGCGGCCGATGGGCCACGGCGCATTTCGGGCGCGGGCACGCTGGCGCAGCCGGCCAACATGCCCAGGCAGAGGGAAATCAGGATCACGCGTGACGTCATGCCGGCACTCTACTGTGTCTTGCCGGGCACTGCCGGCGGCGGTGTGGGGGTGGCCCTCTCCTGCTCGCGCATCTGCGCGCGACGCGCCTCGATGCGTTGGCGGATGGCCTCCATCTGTTGTTCCGTGCTCTCGGGCGGACTCTCCGCGACCGGCGCCGGCGGCGAAGTGGGCTCGATCGGAACCGGTGTCTCGACGGACGGGGCCGGCACCGGGATGGGCGGGCTGTTGCCACCGGTGGCCCTCGGCGAACCCGCGGGAACCGGCATGGGCACGGCCCCGGGACGCCCCGGCGCCCCCGTGGCCACCGGCGTGGGCGGCTGGCCGCCGACGCCATCGAACGTCCGCAGTTCCAGCTCGCGCCGGCCATCCGGACCCTCGAACACCGCGCGGCGGTTCTCCAGTTCGGCCAGCCGCCAGCCGGGGAATCCGCTCGGCTCCTCGCCCACCTTCACCCGCAGCCCTTCGCCACCGGCGACCGGTTGCACGATGGCCAGTTGCAGGCCCGGCGTGATCAGCACGCTGCTGAGCACCATGTCGAAGCCGGGCGCGGTGGCCTCGCCTTCGCCGGAAATGAAGAACGGCTGCGGCTGGCGGTTTTCGGAGAACAGCGGACGCCCGCCGATCTCGGCGTACTGCGGCAACGGGCCGAGGCGTTCGGCCGGCGTGGCCGGCAACCGGGGCAGCGCCTGCACCAGTGCCGGATCGGCCGGCAGCGGGGTGATCCGGCCACCCAGGCCGAACATGCCCAGCAACGCGACCAGCACCGCCCAGCCGGCGACGGCGGCCAATACCCAGGTGCGCGAAGTCCAGGCGTCAGCGCGCATCGCTTTCTCCCTGCGGCGGTGCGGCGGCGGGACTGGGCTTCAGGTAGCCGTAGAGATCGAAGTTCACGTCCAGCCCGCCGGTGCCGCTTTCCGAGGCCTGGAAGGCATAGCGCTGCGCCAGCACGTTGAGGTTGTCGACGAACAGGCGCGGACTGCCGGATTCGATCTGGTGCAGCACCGAGGCCAGTTCCGGCGCGCCGCAGCGCAGGCGCACCTGCACCACCACGCGGGCGAACTGCTCGCGGCCGGGCATGGCCAGCGGCGACTGGTTGGCGATGGCGCAACTGCGGTTGCCCGGGCTGGCCTGCTTCACGATCGCTTCCAATCGCTGCACCAGCCCGGCGGTGGCCAGTTCGACCGTCGCCTCGGGCAGGAAGCCGGGACGCTGCGCCTGCTGGACCAGCGCGGCCTCCAGCTCGCGTTCCACCTGCGGGGCTTGCTGCAGCTGGGTGCGGATGCGCAGTTCGCGATCGCGCAGTTCGGCGACGCGGCCGTTGACCGCCAGCATCGGCGCCGTCCACCACGGGTGCACCAGCACGCCGTAGCCCAGCAGCAGGGCAAGTCCCAGCACGGCCAGCGCCAGCCAGCGGTCGCGGTCAGTCACGGCCGGCGCCATCGGCGTCTCCCGGTGCGGGCGCGGCGGCCGGCGTCGCGTTTCGGGTACCCACCAGTTCGGCGGTCAGGGTGAAACGGTCCAGCCGCGTGCGCGGATCGGGTTGCAGCGCGCCGCTCAGGGCCGGGCTGCGCCACAGCGGCGAGCCTTCCAGCCTGGCAACCAGGCCGGAGGCCTCGGGACTGAAGCCGATCAGCATCAGGCGGTCACCCTCGATGGACAGTTTTTCCAGATAGGTGTTGTCGGGCAGGCGGCGGGTGACTTCGTCCATCACCTCGACCGTGGTCGGGCGGTCGGCGCGCGCCTTGTTCAAGGCCGTCATGCCGGCCACCAGGTCGGTCAGCTGCTGGCGCTGCGCGGACACGCGGCGCGCCTGTTCTGCGCGGCCGGAGACCTGGGCGGCGAACGCGTCGGCGGCGGCGCGGCGGTTGTCCAGGATCAGCCACGCGCCCAGCACCAGCGCACCCAGCGCGACCGCCGCCAGCGCCAGGTGCAGGCCGCGCCCGGACGCCTGGCGCGACGCGCGAGCTTCCGGCGGCAGCAGGTTGACGCCCAGGGGCAGGCCCTCGGCATCGGCGACATCGGCGCCGGCCAGTTCGGCGGACAGCGGACCCAACTGGGCCAGCTCCGCGTCGAATCCGGTGCGCGGCACGGCGACCAGCTCGGTCTCCAGTTGGCCATCCTCGCGGCGGCCCAGCACGCGCGCATCGAAGCACACGTCCTCGGCACGGAACGGGGTCTGGCGATCCAGCTCGAACCGCACCACGTCGCGCAGGCGGTCGGCGGCGGCGGCGGGCAACAGCAGGCGCCGGCGCAGCGCCGACCCCGCGGGCAGCAGCCACCAGCGCGGCAACTCGGCCAGCCGTGTGCCCAGCAGCGCGCGCAGGTCGTCGCCGGTGACGGTGGCGGGCAGGCGGGCCAGTTCGTGGCGCTGCGCGCCCTCCTGCCAGGCCATGCGCAGTTCCTCGCCGTCGCGCTGGAACAGCAGGCGGTCGCGGGTCAGCCCCAGCAGCACGCGCCAGCGGGCGGGCAGCCAGCTGGCCAGCGCCTGCGACCACCACGCCAGGAAGCTGCGCGGCCCGGGTCCCAGGCGCGCGCGGAGTTGCTGCAGGCTGTCACGCAAGCCGCTCATTGTGGTGCCGCTCCCTCCTCCCAGCGCAACAAGGTGTAGACCGAACCCGGTACTGGGCTGGCGCCTGCGCGCACCACTGTCCGTATCGCCGCCTCGCGGCCATCGGCCATGCGCGCGCGGCTCTCGATACTATACGTGCCGCTGCTGAAGCCGACGAGTTGCGGGTTGCCGGCGACGTCCTGGGCATTGCGCTGGGCCAGCCACGCCTCGGCGTCCAGCCCCATCGCCACCAGCACGGGGCCTTGCGCGAACGTGGGATCGGGCTGCGCACGGCCGGAGTAGATGGTCAGGTAGGGCGCCAGCCGCGCGTAGATCTCCGGCGTCATGCCCAGCACCTGCTCGACTTCGGCGATGGTTTCGAACGGCGCATCCTTGGCGCCGTAATCGCGTCCGGCCGCGGCGTAGTCGTCGTCCTCCGCGCCGCCGGCCGGCTGGCTGAGCGCGTCGCCGTCGCGCCAGTCCACGATGGCGCCCGCCAGTCGCTCGCTGGATTCCGGCGGCGCACCCACCGCCTGCAGCAGTCGCGCCAGCAAGGCCAGGTCGGCCTGGTTCAGATCGACCTTGCCGGTTTCGTCGACCATGCGTACCTGCACTTCACTGCCATCGAAACGCCAGCGGTAGAGGCGACCATTGGGCAGCCAGCGCGTTTCCGGGTTCTGGTCCGCCACGCGCGCCAGCGCATATTCCATGCCAGCACGCGCGACTTCCTGCGCCACCGAGCCGCGGCTGGCCACGCGCCCCTGCAGGGCCTCCATGCGGGCGGTCAGCGCGAAAGCGCCGATCAGCGCCGTCAGCAGCGCCACCAGCCACAGCACCAGCAGCAGGGCCGCGCCGCGCTGGCGGCTCATGGCCTGCCTCCCGGGGGAAGCAGGCCGCCGCCCGCGCCGCCTTCGCTGCGCACCAGCGTGACCACCAGGTCGGGCCAGTGCACGCCATCGGCGGCTTCCACTTCCACCTTCACCTGCAATGGAAGCAGATCGGACGTCTCCCAGCGGTCCTGCCACGGACCCAGGCGATTGTCCTGGTCCAGTCCGCGATACTGGAAACGCACCGCGCGCAGACCGTCGGCCAGGCGCTCCGGACGCAGTTCGCGGGCCTGCAGTTCCACCTCGTCGAGGGAACGGTCCGGTTGCGCCACCGCGAACGCCACCTGCAACCTGCCCTGCCCGTCGGCGCCGATGTCGTGCAGGTAGGGGCCGCCATGGCCCAGGTAATCCGGCAGGTCGGCGACGAAGCGCATGCGCTGCGGCGCGCCGATGAAGCGCGCCTGCTGCAGCGTGGCGCGGTCGGTGGCGAACACGATGGGCTGCGCCGAGGACAGCCGCGCGCGCAGGTAGGCCTGCACGGCGCGCATGTGCTCGTTGCGCTGGGCGATGGCTTCGCCGCGCCCGACCATCGCCGTGGACGAACGCAGCGTGGCGAACGCCAGCGCCAGGCCGGCCGCCAGCAGCACGGTGGCCAGCAGCACTTCGATCAGGGTGAAACCGGCGGCGCGCGTCCTCATGGCGCGGCCTGGTTGATGTCGCGCGGCGCCAGCCGCAGCGTGCGCCAGCGCAGCGACTGCGCGGCCGTGTCGCCCCAGCGCACGTCCAGTTGCACGTCCAGCAGTTGCGGGGCGGACGGCTCGATCAGCGCGCGCGCGGCCAACGGATCGGCGTAGGGCGCCACCTGCAACGTCCACTGGTAGCGTCCGCCGTCGAAACGGCCTTCCTGCGGCCCCGGCCGCAGCGGTTCGCCCACACCCAGCTGCGCGAGCAGCGACTGCGCATGCAATGTCGCGCGGCTGCTGTCCTCCGCCTGCCGCACCTGCCGGCTGGCGCCGGACAGCGAGCCCAGCAGCAGCGTCAGCGCCAGCGCCAGCAGCGCGAACGCCACGATCACCTCGATCAGCGTGAATCCCTGCTGCGGACGCGGCGGCGAAGCGGTCACGGCGCGCCTCCGGCCGGATCGCGCATCACCCGCACCTCGCCGGTCAGCCATGTCACATCGACGCTCCACGCGGCGCGCTTGGCCCCCAGCGTGATGCGACCGCCGGTGGAGCCGCCATCGTGGAAGAACAGGATGGCGCCCTCGCCCGCGCGCGCCTGCGCCTGGCGCGCGCCGGTGAAGCGGATCGACAGCGATTCGGGGATGGCACCGTGCCGGCCGTTCGGCGCCTGCCAGCGATGCGCGAGTGGATCGATCAAGAAGCGCTGCGGCTGCCCGGTGGCGATGGCCTGCGCACGCGTGTAGCGCAGCTGCGCGGCGATTTCCTTCGTCTCCGAACGCAGGCGCATGCCGTCCAGCCCGCCGGTGAGCACCATCGCCGACAGCGTGGCCACTCCCGCGATCAATGCCACCACCAGCAGCATCTCCAGCAACGAGACGCCGCGCATGGCCCGCGCGCGCGCTGGCGCGCTGCGGGGCGCTCGCGTCACGGGTCGATCCGCCGCGGGCATGCTACCGGTGGCGCAAGGCGCACAGCGTCGCGCCGATGCGGGCATGACGATGGCGTACGGCGGCGGACGCGACCGGCATCACTCGTACTTGATGTCCGCGTCGTAGCTCTCGCCGCCGACCCTGCCGTCCTTGCCCAGGCTGGACAGGTCGAACGGACCGGCTTCGCCCGGCACGCGGTACAGGATGTCGTGGCCCCAGGGGTCCTTCAGTTCGGCCGACTTGGCGTACGGGCCCAGCCAACCGGACGCGTTGCCGGGCTGGGTCACCAGGTCCTCCAGGCGACTGGGCAGGCTGCCGGTATCCAGTTGGTAGTTCTCCACCTTGCCGGCCAGCGTCTGGATCTGCGACTTCGCCAGGTTGGCCTTGCCGCGGTCCGCGCCGCCCAGCACCCGGCTGCCCACCAGCGTCAGCACCGCGCCGATCAGCACGATCACGATGATGATTTCCAGCAGGCTCATGCCGCTTTGCGCGGCCGGCGAGGGGGAACGGGTCAGGTGGCGGGACAGGCGCATCGTCGGGGTCCTTGGTGGAATGGCGGTAGTGTGGAGAAGTCTGTCTGAACCGGTCTTGCGTGGCGCTTCAGGGCGCCTTCAGCCCATCGCGCTGGTCAGGTCGTACAGCGGCACCAGCACGGCGATGATCACCAGCCCCACCACCGCCGCCAGGACCAGCGTGATGGCGGGGGCCAGCGCGGCCAGCATGCGGTCCAGGGTCTGCGCGGTCTCGTGCTCGAAGGTGTCCGCGGTCTTCAGCAGCATGCCGTCCAGCGCGCCGGATTCCTCGCCCACCTGGATCATCTGCAGCGCCAGCCGGGGGAAACGCTTGCCCTTGCCCAGCGAAGACGACAGGCCGTGGCCATTCCTGACGTCCTCGGCGGCGGCGTCCACGTCGGCGGCCAATGCGCGATTGCCCAGCACGTTGCGGGCGATGCCCAGCGCGCTCAGCAGCGGCACGCCGTTCTTCAGCAACGTGCCCAGCGTGCGCGACAGGCGCGCGGTTTCCAGCCGGGCGACCAGCAGGCCGACGAAGGGCTGGCGCAGCAGCCAGGCATCGAAGCGATCGCGGAACGCCGGATCGCGGCGGCGGCGGTCGAACCAGAGCAGCGCCAGCGCCGGCACCGCGACCAGCACGAACCACCAGTCGCGCACGAACAGTCCCAGCCACAGCACGCCGCGGGTGAACCACGGCAGCGCCACGTCCAGGCTCTCGTACATCTGCGCGAACTGCGGCACCACGTAGCCCAGCAGGAACAGCAACGCCAGCCCGACCACGACGACCAGGATGGCCGGGTAGATCAGCGCATTGACCACGCGCCCCTTCAGCGCGCGGCTGCGTTCCAGGTAATCGGCCAGGCGCTGCAGCGTGTCGTGCAGGCTGCCGCCGGCCTCGCCCGCGCGCACCATGTTGACGTACAGGCGGGAGAACAGGCCGTGCTGCCGGTCCAGCGCCGTGGACAGCGGCGCACCGCCGCGCACGCCGTCGCGGATGTCGGTGATGGTGCGGCGCGCCTTCTCGTCTTCCGGCAGGTCCAGCAGGATGGTCAGCGCGCGATCCAGCGGCTGCCCCGCCCCCAGCAACGTGGCCAGTTGCTGGGTGAACTGCACCAGCCGCTCGCCCGCGAAGGCATTGCGTCGCCACAACTGGCGAAGCGAACCGCCGCCGCCCTCCGAAGCGAGCCTGGCTTCCACCGGCAGGTGGCCCTGCTCCTGCAGGCGCGACACCACCTCGGCGTCGCTGGCGGCTTCCATCTGGCCGTCCAGCATTTCACCGTGTGCATTGAGCGCTTTGTAACGGTAGAGGGGCATGCCGGCGCATCGCGTGAACAGTGCGCCAAGTTACCGCAGAACCCCATCCAGCGTCATGCCGGCCAGTCGGCGGACTGCTGACGACCCTCCTGATCCGCGCACCCGGGACGATCCCGGGTGCGCGGCTCGCGGCTACGGCGCGGTGAAGCTGCCCCGCACGCTGACGTTGCCGAACTGGGTCTTGCCCACGAGTGTGACGTAGTAGGTGCCCGCCTGCGGCGTGGCGATGTTGATGACCTCGTTGTTGCCGGGGCGCACGGAACGCAGGTCATAACTCGACGCCGAGGCCTCGCTGCCGAACTTCACGTAGAGATCGGCATTGCCGCTGCCGCCGAAGCTGATGAACGACAGGTTGGTCGCCCCCGCCGGCACCACCAGCGCGTACTTGATCACCGCATCCTTCGCGCCCGTGTTGCCGCCTACGGCCACATGGTTGGTCAACGGCGTGGCGGTCGGCGGTCCGCCGCCGCCGAGGACGGCCTGCACGGCCGCCGCCGCGTCAACGATGCCGGCGCCGATCGGCCGGTTCGCCGGCGGCGCCACCGGGAACGGCCGCGCGGTCGCCTTCAGCGTGGCCAGCACCTGCGCGGACGTCAGCGGCGTTTCCGCCACGCTCTGCATCAGCGCCACCACCGCCGCGACGTGCGGCGCCGCCATCGAGGTGCCGCCCATGCCGAAGTACGTTTCCGTGGTCGGCACGGTCGTGCCCGCGTTGCCGGCCGACCAGACGTAGCCGCCCGGATTTCCATCGACGGAGCCGCCGCCACCGGGGGCCGCGATGTCGATCCGGTTGCCGTAGTTGGAATACGAGGCGATGCCGCCGGTGATGCGCGTCGCGGCCACGGTGATGACGCCGGTGCAGTTGCCGGGCGAATAGCCCGAGACGTTGTCCGCGTCGTTGCCGGCCGCCACCACCACCGTGCTGCCGTTGGCGACGGCGATGTTGAAGGCGTTCTGTTCGACCGCACTGCACGCGCCTTCGCCGCCCAGGCTGAGGTTGATGACCTCGGCCGGATTGGCATTGGCGGGAACGCCCGCGACGGTGCCGCCCGAGGCCCAGATCACCGCGTCGGAAATGTCGGAGGTATAGCCGCCGCAACGGCCCAGCACGCGCGCCGGCACCACCTTCGCGTCGAACGCCGCGCCGGCCATGCCCTTGGCGTTGTTGGTCAGCTCGGCCACCGTGCCGGCCACGTGCGTGCCGTGCCAACTGCTTTCCTGCACCGGCGAGCCGGGGTAGCACTCGCCGGCGACCGGATTCCAGTCGCCTTCGTCCAGCGGATTGGCATCGCGTCCGTCGCCGTCGCGCGAGACGAAGGTGTCGCTGATGAAGTCGTAGCCCGGCAGGATGTTCGCATCCAGGTCGCTGTGCGGCGTGATGCCGGTGTCCACCACCGCGACCACCACGCCGGCGCCGGTCGCGCTGTCCCATGCGGTGGGCAGGTTGATGCCACCCACCGGGTCCTTGAAGTGCCACTGGTACTGGTTGTAGTACGTGTCGTCGGGCACCAGCGTGGCGTAGCGGCGCGCATCGACTTCCACGTACGCGACATGGGGATCGGCCGCCAACTGGCGCAGCAGGCCTTCCGCCTCCACGCGATCGAGCTTGCGCGAGGTGCGCACCAGCTCGGCGCCCACCGCCAGCGTGCGCAGCTTGGTGGCGGACACCGCGGCGCGCCCTTTCGCCGCGCCCAGCCCCGCGCCGGACAGCGCGCCGCCCAACGATCGCTGCAACTCGCCGCTGTCGATGCGCGCGCGGCTATCGTCGCGGTACTTCACGATGAAACGATCGTAGCTGCCGCCGTCGTGCAGGCCCGCGGTACTGACATCGCCGGCCATCGCCGATGCTGCGGATGCGGCGAATGCGATGCCCGCGATGATGGATGCCGCCAGGGGAAGCCGGCGCACGGAATGATTCGATGGATATGGTTTCACTTGACTTGCTCCATGTCTGCAAGGAAAGAACGAACTTAATGGCCCGACATCAAAACGCCTTTACTCAACCACTTGCGATTCCCATTTCAAGCGATTCGCGCAGGTATCCCCATTTACCTGGAACATCGCTCTTTCACGCGACGAACACACAGCGTACACATGGCTTTAACGCCTTGTTTTCAGCTGGAAAGTCGCGTTGCGCAGACCGTATCAAATCTCTCGCAAATTGCACAACGCGCATGTAGTGTTTGGAGCACACGGAGTTGTTTTGCACCATCTCGGGAGAGGAGATGAGAAATGCGGGAAGCTTTCACTGGTGCGTTCGATCCACTTGTTCTTCGCTTTCGCAGCACTTCGCCTCGCATCGTCCGCGGGCCGCTTCCCCGGCCGCCCGCAGCGTCCGATGACGACGCCTTTCGCCACGTCCGCGCACCAAGGCCTGTTAACGCCATCCCGTCGCACGACGACACGTGCCTGACGGCGCCGCGCCACCCCTGTCGCACGCCGCCCGGTTCTACCCCCTGACGTTAGTTCCGCTGCAAACCACCCGTTCCGCAATGGAAATGGGCGCTGTCGCATTCCCCCGAAAACACAGAGCGAAGGACGTATCCATGAACAGGATTTACAGCAAGGTTTGGAATCATTCCCTCGGCATGCTGGTGGTGGCCTCCGAATTCGCGCGCCGCACGCGTGGCGCGGTCGGCGGCGCGGCACGCGTGCGTGCGCGCCTGGGCATCACGTTGCTGGCGACGGCATTGCTGGCCGGCGCGCCGCTCGGCATCGCCCTGGCCCACGACAAGCAAAAAGGCGCGCCACAGCAGAATGAAAAGCCCCAGCTGGGCACCGGACCGGCTTACTGCGTGGATGCGCGCGGCACTCCCATCAAGGACGGCCGTCCCGGCGAGAATGCGGTGTCGTGCGGCGATGGCGTGGATGCCTCCGGTCGCCACGCCGTGGCCGTCGGCTACAAGGCCGTCGCCAACAAGGCCGGCGCCACGGCGGTGGGTGGCCTGGCGGAAGCCACGGGCGTGAATGCCACGGCGCTGGGTTACGACAGCACGGCCAGTCGCCAGGGCGCCACCGCGCTCGGGGGCGGCAGCACCGCCAGCGGGCAGAACAGCACCGCCGTCGGCACCGACGCGACGGCCAGCGGCACGACCGCCACCGCGACCGGCTACGGCAGCGAAGCCGCCGGCATCGGCGCGACCGCCAATGGCGCCGGAAGCTCCGCGTCGGGAGCTTACTCGGCCGCCGTGGGCAACGACTCCACCGCATCGGGCCTGCAATCGCTCGCAGCGGGCCACACCAGCACCGCCAGCGGGGATGCCTCGGCCGCCATCGGCGGTTACAGCAATGCGTCGAATTTCGGTGCTTCCGCGTTCGGGTATGGCGCCGACGCCAGCGGCGACAGTGCGACGGCCCTGGGCTTTGGTGCGGTTGCCAGCAACTGGGATTCCACCGCACTGGGTTCCAATGCCATCGCCAGTGGCGACAACAGCGTGGCGGTGGGTGGCGCGTTCTTCGGCTTCCTGCCGACCGAAGCCTCCGGCGATTTCTCCGTGGCGGTCGGCGGTGGTGCGTATACGCCCGGCTTCAACTCGGTCGCGCTGGGCAACCTGGCCACGGCGGAGGCGGACAACAGTGTCGCCATCGGCGGCGACTCGGTCGCGGATCGCGAAGACAGCGTTTCCGTCGGCAGCGCCGGCAACGAGCGCCAGATCACCAACGTCGCGGCCGGTACGGACGGCACCGATGCGGTGAACCTGGACCAGTTGAACGCGGTGGCGGATGCATCTGAAGAGGCGACCCGCTACTTCAAGGCCAATGGTGCCAACGACGGCACCGACGATGCCGTGGCTTCCGGCGACTACGCCACCGCATCAGGCTCGGCGAGCATCGCCGAAGGCACGGGCGCGACTGCGACCGGTTCGGGGGCATTCGCGCTGGGCGAGTTCAGCACCGCCACCGGCTACAACTCCGTCGCCACAGGCGCCAACAGCGTCGCCAACGGTTCTGCGGCGCAAGCCACGGGTTCCGGGTCCACCGCCATCGGCGGTCAGCGCCAGTTGTTGGACGACAACGGCGATCCCATCCTGGACGCCGATGGCAACCCGGTCTACGCCAGTACCGAAGCCACGGCCGATGACGCCACCGCGTTGGGTGCGGGCGCAGTCGCCAGCGAGATTGGAGCCACGGCCACCGGTGCCGGCGCCAATGCTTCGGGTGCGTACTCCTCCGCCCTCGGCACCGAAAGCAGCGCTTCCGGCATCCAGGCAACGGCCATCGGCTTCCGCAGCGATGCCTCGGACGATGCCGCTACCAGTGTCGGTGGCTACAGCAGTGCATCGAACTTCGGCGCTTCCGCGTTCGGCTATGGCGCCGACGCCAGCGGCAACAGTGCGACGGCCCTGGGCTTTGGTGCGGTTGCCAGCAACTGGGATTCCACCGCACTGGGTTCCAATGCCATCGCCAGTGGCGACAACAGCGTGGCGGTGGGTGGCGCGTTCTTCGGCTTCCTGCCGACCGAAGCCTCCGGCGATTTCTCCGTGGCGGTCGGCGGTGGTGCGTATACGCCCGGCTTCAACTCGGTCGCGCTGGGCAACCTGGCCACGGCGGAGGCGGACAACAGTGTCGCCATCGGCGGCGACTCGGTCGCGGATCGCGAAGACAGCGTTTCCGTCGGCAGCGCCGGCAACGAGCGCCAGATCACCAACGTCGCGGCCGGTACGGACGGCACCGATGCGGTGAACCTGGACCAGTTGAACGCGGTGGCGGATGCATCTGAAGAGGCGACCCGCTACTTCAAGGCCAATGGTGCCAACGACGGCACCGACGATGCCGTGGCTTCCGGCGACTATGCCACCGCATCAGGCTCGGCAAGCATTGCTGAAGGTACGGGCGCGACCGCGACCGGTTCGGGAGCCTTCGCGCTCGGCGAATTCAGCACGGCGACGGGCTTCAATACCGTGGCGACCGGCAGCAACAGCGTCGCCAACGGCAGCAGCGCGGAGGCGACGGGCGACTACAGCATCGCCATCGGCGGACAGGTCGATGCCTTCGACGCGAACGGCAATCCGATCACCTTCAACACGGTGGCATCGGGACTGGGCGCGACCGCCGTCGGCTCGGGCAGCCTGGCCTCCGCACTGGGCAGTTCGTCGTTCGGCGTATTGAGCGAAGCCGGCGGCGAAGCGAGTTCCGCATTCGGTTACGCGAGCACGGCCGCCGGCGCTTACGCCTCCAGCTTCGGCCATGCCAGCGGTGCGATCGGCGACTACAGCGTGGCCGTGGGCGGGCCCGCCGACCTGATCCCCGGATTCGGCCTGCTGGTCTACACACGGGCCAGCGGTTTCAGCGCGGCCGCATTCGGTTCCGGCGCCATCGCGGCCGGCGATTACAGCCTGGCCGCTGGCAGCCTGTCGGAAGCCTCCGGACTGGAAAGCACCGCGCTGGGCTTCTTCTCCTATGCGCCGGGCGATTTCGCCACGGCCCTGGGCGCGGAATCCTGGGCCAGCGGCGAAAACAGCACCGCGGTCGGCTTCTACAGCACGGCCCTCGGCGACAACAGCGTGGCCTTGGGCGCCTATTCGACGGCCGACCGCGACAACACGGTTTCGGTGGGCGATGTGGGCAGCGAGCGCCAGATCACCCATGTGGCGGCCGGTACCGAGGGGACCGATGCGGTGAACCTGGATCAGTTGAACGCCGCGGTCAGCGAAGTCGAACAGACCGCGACGCGCTATTTCAAGGCCAATGGCGCCGACGACGGCACCGATGACGCGCTCGCTTCCGGCGACTACGCCACCGCCTCGGGTTCGGCGAGCATCGCCGAAGGCACGGGTGCGACTGCGACCGGTTCCGGTGCGTTCGCGCTGGGCGAGTTCAGCACGGCCACCGGCTACAACTCGGTGGCCACCGGCGACAACAGCGTGGCAAACGGTTCTTCCGCGCAAGCCACGGGCGCGGGCGCAACGGCGATAGGCGGTCAGCGCCAGTTGCTGGACGATGAAGGCAACCCGCTTCTCGATGCCGACGGCAACCCCGTCTACGCCAGCACCGAGGCCACGGCGGACGATGCCACCGCATTGGGTGCGGGCGCGGCCGCCAGCGAGATTGGGGCCACGGCGACCGGTGCGGGTGCCAATGCATCCGGTGCGTATTCGACGGCACTCGGCACGGAGAGCAGTGCCTCCGGCATCCAGGCAACGGCCACCGGTTTCCGCAGCGAAGCCTCGGACGATGCCGCCACCAGCGTCGGCGGTTACAGCAGCGCATCGAATTTCGGTGCTTCCGCGTTCGGCTATGGCGCCGAAGCCAGCGGCGACAGTTCGACCGCCCTGGGCTTTGGCGCGGTGGCCAGCAATTGGGATTCCACGGCTCTTGGCTCCAACTCGATTGCCAGCGGCGACAACAGCGTGGCGGTCGGCGGTGCGTTCTTCGGCTTCATCCCCACCGAAGCCTCCGGCGATTTTTCCGTGGCCGTAGGCGGTGGCGCGTACACGCCGGGCTTCAACTCGGTGGCGCTGGGCAACCTGGCTACCGCGGAGGCGGATAACAGCGTCGCCATCGGCGGCGATTCGGTCGCCGACCGCGAGGACAGCGTTTCCGTCGGCAGCGCCGGCAGCGAACGGCAGATCACCAATGTAGCCGCCGGCACCGAGGGCACCGACGCGGTGAATCTGGATCAGTTGAATGCCGTGGCCGAGGCTTCGGAAGGAGCCACGCGTTACTTCAAGGCCAATGGCGCCGACGACGGTACCGATGACGCGGTGGCTTCCGGCGACTACGCCACGGCGTCCGGTTCGGCCAGCCTGGCCGAAGGCACAGGTTCGACGGCCACCGGTTCCGGTGCGTTCGCGCTGGGCGAGTTCAGTACGGCGACGGGTTACAACTCGGTCGCCACCGGCGCCAACAGCGTCGCCAGTGGCAGTAGCGCACAGGCAACCGGCGCAGGTGCTACGGCGGTCGGTGGACAGCGCCAGTTGTTCGACGACAATGGCGATCCCATCCTGGATGCCGACGGCAACCCGGTCTACGCCAGCACGGAAGCGACGGCGGACGATGCGACCGCGCTGGGCGCAGGTGCGGTCGCCAGCGGCACGGGCGCGACCGCGACGGGTGCGGGTGCCAACGCATCCGGCGCCTATTCCACCGCGTTGGGTACCGAAGCCAGCGCCTCGGATACGCAAGCCACCGCTGTCGGCTTCCGCAGCGACGCTTCCGGTGTCGCCGGCACCAGCGTGGGGGGTTACAGCAGTGCGTCCGCGTTCGGCGCCTCCGCCTTCGGCTACGGTGCGGAAGCCTCGCAGGAAAACGCCACCGCCCTTGGCTTCGGCGCCGTCGCCAGCAACTGGGATTCCACCGCGCTGGGTTCCAACGCCATCGCCAGCGGCGACAACAGCGTGGCGGTGGGTGGTGCGTTCTTCGGCTTCCTGCCGACCGAAGCCTCCGGCGACTATTCGGTGGCTGTCGGTGGCGGTGCCTACACGCCCGGCTTCAACTCGGTCGCCCTGGGCAATCTGGCCACGGCGGAGGCGGACAACAGCGTGGCCATCGGCGGCGATTCGGTCGCGGATCGCGAGGACAGCGTCTCCGTCGGCAGCGCCGGCAGCGAACGCCAGATCACCAATGTGGCCGCCGGCACCGCGGCCACGGATGCGGTGAACCTGTCGCAGCTGAGTTTCGTCGCCAGTTCGCTCGGCGGTGGCGCCGGATTCTCCGGCGGTGTCTTCATCGCGCCCAGCTATACGATCCAGGGCACGGTCTACAACAACGTGGGGGCCGCGTTCACCGCAGTGGACGCCAAGCTCAACGAGCTGTACGGCATGTACTCCGGCCAGGGCGGCGACACCGTCGCGACGGCGGCGGCCGACAGCGCGGCACCGCCCACGCAGTCCAGCCAGGCGCGGGCGGCGGGCGACACGGCCGCATCCGTGTCGCCCGGTTCGACCGCATCCACCGCATCGCCACAAGGCACGGCGGCCCACGATGCTTCTGTCGCCGGTGCGGACGGAAACGCAGTCAGCAGCGGCCAGCCGGCGGTACCGGCACCGGCGGAAAGTGCCGATGTTCCGGCCAGTGCCGCGACGTACGCCGATGCCGGCGACGCCGCCACGCTGGACAGCGCGCGCACGTATACGGACGCCGCCTCGGCCGACACGCTGGCCAGCGCCAAGGCCTATGCGGATTTCCAGGTGCAAGCGCTGGAGGACGACTTCAACGCCTTCCGTGGCGATGTGGACCGCCGCTTCTCGCAGCAGGACCGTCGGCTGGACCGCATGGGTGCGATGAGCTCGGCGATGCTGAACATGGCGATCAACGCCGCCGGCAGCCGCAGTCCGCGCGGCCGCATCGCGGTGGGCGCGGGTTGGCAGAACGGCGAGAACGCGTTGTCGCTGGGCTACTCCAAGCCATTGGGCGAACGCGCGTCCTTCAGCATCGGTGGCGCCTTCAGCGGCGACGAGAAGTCCGCCGGCATCGGTTTCGGTGTCGACCTGTAGGACACCGTGAAGTGCGAAGGGCCCGGCGCGTGTCGGGCCCTTCGCTTTCGATGCTGACTCCCCGTCAAGACACGGGAGGCCTCAGTCGCAGCTGACCCGCCCGGACGACACGACCCGCGGATTGCCCATCGCGAATTCGAGGACCGGTTGCCGCCACATCTCGAACGAGGAGATGCCGGGCGTCAGCCCGCAGGTGCCGGTGTAGGTGAAGCGCTCGCCATCCAGCGTCATGTACAGGTCGAACTTCACCGCAACCGACAGGTCGCTGCTGACGGTCAACATGGTCTGCGTGTCGTCGCCGCTGCGCGTCGCGCGCAGATTGCCCGGGCCATCAATCGCAGGCGAAGACGACACCACCTTGCCTTCGGCGATCTCCACGTCCAGGGCAAGCGCGGGCACGCCGCTGCCCACGACGAATCCCGCCGGCAGTTCGGCACGCGTCAATGCCTTGGGCGCCGCCTTCTTGCCGGCCGCCGCCGCGCCCGGCGCAAGCATCATCAGGGCGAGCGCCGCGATCGGCAGCCAATGCCGATTGTCGAACCAGGGTTTCATGGCGTCACGCCTCCTCGGTCACGCGCAGCACTTCCTCGATGGTCGTCTCGCCGGCCAGCGCCTTGACGATGCCGTCCTCGTACATGGTGCGCATGCCGGAATCGCGCGCGAGCTGTTCGAGTTCGCCCATGCCGGCGTGGCGCATGATCGCGCGGCGGATCTCGTCGTTCATCACCAGGAACTCGACGATGGTGGTGCGGCCCAGGTAGCCGGTCGGCGCGATGGCCGAACCGCGCGGGCGGTACAGGAAGATCTCGCCCTGCGGCTGGAACCGGCGCAGGCCGAATTTCTCGATTTCCTCCGGCGACGCGGGATACTTCTCCGCATGCGTCGGCTCCAGCCGGCGCACCAGGCGCTGGGCGAGGATGCCGTTGACGGTGGAGGTCATCAGATAGTCCTCCACACCCATGTCCAGCATGCGGGTGATGCCGCCCGCCGCATTGTTGGTGTGCAGCGTGGACAGCACCAGGTGGCCGGTGAGCGCGGACTGGATGGCGATGCGCGCGGTTTCCAGGTCGCGCATTTCGCCGATCATGATGATGTCCGGGTCCTGGCGCACGATGCTGCGCAGGGCGTTGGCGAAATCCAGCCCGATCTGCGGCTTGGCCTGGATCTGGTTGATGCCTTCGATCTGGTATTCGACCGGATCCTCGACGGTGATGATCTTGACGTCGCTGGTGTTGAGCTTGCTCAGCGCCGTGTAGAGGGTCGTCGTCTTGCCCGAGCCGGTGGGGCCGGTGACCAGCAGGATGCCGTGCGGCTGCTCCAGCACTTTCTGGAACTGCGGCAGGAAGGCATCGGTGAAGCCGAGCTTCTTGAAATCGAACACCACCGTCTCGCGGTCCAGCAAACGCATCACCACGCTCTCGCCGTGCGCGGTGGGCACGGTGCTGACGCGCAGGTCCAATTCCTTGCCCTGCACGCGCAGCATGATGCGGCCGTCCTGCGGCAGGCGGCGCTCGGCGATGTTGAGCTTGGCCATGATCTTGATGCGGCTGATCACCGCGGCGGTCAGGTTGGCCGGCGGGCTTTCGCCCTCCTCCAGCACGCCATCGACGCGGTAGCGCACCTTCAGCCGGTTCTCGAACGGCTCCACGTGCACGTCGGACGCCCGCAGCTCCACCGCCCGCTGGATGACCAGGTTGACCAAGCGGATGACCGGCGCCTCCGAGGCCAGGTCGCGCAGGTGCTCGACGTCGTCCAGGTCGCCGGTCGCCTCGCCGTCCGCGTTCTCGACGATGGCGCCCATCGCGCTGCGGCCCTGGCCGTAATAGCGCTCGATCAGGTCGTCGATCTCCGAACGCAGCGCCACCCGTGGGCGCACCTGCCGGCCGGTGGCCAGCCGCACCGCGTCGAGGGCGTACCCGTCCTGCGGGTCGGCCATCAACAGGTCGATGTGCGACTCGCCCTCGCCGACCGGGCAGACATGGAATTGCTTGAGGAAGCGCAGCGACAACGCCACCGATTCCGGCGGCACGTCCGGCGCTTCCTTGGCGTTGACCAACGGCAAACCGAGTACGTCGGCGGCGGTCTCGGCATGGTCCCGCTCGGACACCAGTCCCAGGCGGGACAACAGCGACAGCAGGCTGCCGCCGGTTTCTTCCTGCAGGCGGCGCGCGCGCGCCAGATCGGCATCCTTCAACCGCCCTTTCGCCAGCAGCGCGGCGACGATGCGTTCGTCGGCAGAGGGAGCAGTATCGGTATCCAGCACGGCTGCGTTCACGGGAGCCTCCTTGGGCCACCGACTTTAGCAGGTCGAGGGTTGCGGCCACGTCAGCCTCCCAGGAGAAAGCCCTTTGCCGGGAACGGGCTCGGGCCGGTCCCCACCGTCCGTGATCGATGGATTTCCCGCGTACCGGGCTGCACGCCGCAAGAGGCGGGGGTGGACCCTGGCGGCGTGCATGCGCCATGCACGCATGCGCCGTGCGTACAGCGCATGCCGCTGCCGGAAGCTGCTGGCCCGCCACGACACACGAGAACCCCGGCCGGAGCCGGGGTTCTCGGTGGACCCGATACGGAAGCCGTGATTATTGGCGTGCCACCAGGGTCAGGCCGGCATAGCTGCCCGTCAACTTGAGGTAATAGGTGCCGGCCTGGGGAGCGGTGAAGCGGATGGTTTCGGAATTTCCGGGGCGCTCGGACCTGGCATCGTGGTTGCCGACGGAAGGTTCCGCGCCGAACCGGGCATACAGCGAAACGTCGCCCGTGCCGCCGGAAGTCAGGAAGGTCAGCACGCTGCCCGCCGTCGCCTCGAATCGGTACAGCGCTTCCTCACCGCCGGAGGACAGGCCGGTCACATTGACCTTGTTGACCAGTTCGATGGCTTCCAGACCGCCCGGTTCCTGTTCGTCCAGGGCCTTGTCCAGCGCAGCCTTGGCGTTCAGGATGCCCGTACCCATGGGCGTCGAGCCCGGGATCGAAACCGGGAATGGACGCGCCGTCGTCTTCAGCAGGGTTTCCAATGCGGCGGGCGTGAGCGGATCCTTGCCGTCGGCCACCAGTGCGCTCTGCACCAATGCCGCCGCCGCGGCCACGTGCGGCGACGCCATCGACGTGCCGACGTAGCCGAGATAGATCCAACCGGTTCCCGAGGTCGGCGTGGTCGCGCCGTCGTAGGCGATCTGCGTGACATACCCATCCCAGCCGTCGTTGCCCGGGTCGGCGGTATACGCGCCGCCGCCTGGCGCGGAAAGGTCGACGGCCGCGCCATAGTTGGAGTACGAGGCCTTGCCGCCGGTGATGCGGGTGGCGCCCACCGAGATGACGTTGTTGCAACTGGCTGGACTGTAGCCGCTGGCGTTGGCGTTGCTGTTGCCGGCGGCCACCACCACCACGCTGCCATTGGCGACCGCGGTATTGATCGCGCTCTGGTAGGTCGCGCTGCAGGCACCGCTGCCGCCGAGGCTGAGGTTGATCACTTCGGCCGGATTGGCGTTGGCTGGCACACCGCCGACGGTGCCCCCGGACGCCCAGACGATCGCATCGACGATGTCGGACGTGTAGCCACCGCAGCGGCCGAGCACGCGAACCGGCAATACCTTGGCGTCGAACGCCACGCCCGCCACGCCGACCGCGTTGTTGGTGACCTGGGCCACGGTACCGGCGACGTGGGTGCCGTGCCAGGAACTGTCCATCGCCGGCGATCCCGAATAGCACTCGTTGGCCACCGGATTCCAGTCGCCCTGGTCCAGCGCGCCGGGCACGCGGTCGTCGGTCGCGCGGCGGGATGTCCAGGCATCGGTGATGAAGTCGTAACCTTCCAGCAGGTTCGCGCCGAGATCCGGATTGGCCGGCAGCACGCCCGTGTCCAGCACCGCCACCACCGTGCCCGCGCCGGTGGAAACGTCCCATGCTTCCGGCATGCGAATGCCGCCGGTGGCGTTGTGGAAGTTCCACTGGTGGCTCGCATACCAGGCGTCGTTGGGCGTCAGCAACGGATACATGCGACGGTCGATCTCGGCGTATTCCACGCTGGGGTCGGCTTTCAGTTCCACCAGCAGGTTGTTCATCTCGCTGGCATCCAGGCTGCGCGAAAGGCGGATGACGTCGGCACCCACCGCCAGCTTGCGCAGGTGGGTAGCCTGCAGCGGTTGCGCGCCGCCGCGGAGGGATCCGCCCACGCTGCTGCCGGACAACGGGGCGACGACCGGATTGGCCCGCTGCGCCGCTGCCTGCACCACATTGACCTTGCTGCCGATGTCATGTGCAGCGGCCGTGCCGGCGCGGTACCTGACGACGATCCGGGCACCTGCATCCGACGCAGACGCCGCCGGCACTGTCCGCAGCGGCGCCAGCGCACCCGATGCCGGCCCGGCAGCCGACACCGTGGCGGTGCCTGCCACGGCCATCGCCAGGCCACCGGCGACCATCAAACCCATTTTTTCTTTCATGCTCATCAGTTCGCAATCCTCATGTGTGTGTGGAAGGCACCACTTGCAACACGTACCGGGTATCGCCAGGTCCGACATCAGGTGGCGGAAGGCAAGCCGGAACGGAAGCTCGCATGTGCCGATATTCGGTCCACCCGCCGGCAATGGCGGGTGGACGGATAGGTCACCAGCCGAAGCCGGCGCCGATGCCCACGGACGTGTCGTCGCTGCTGAACGCACCGCCGATGGTGACAGTGGCGCGATCGCTGATGGCACGCTGGTAGCCGAGCGAAACGGCGCTCTCGCCGCCCTGGAAGCCCACGCCCACGCCCACCCGGTTCTGCGTGCGGATGCCCGCGGCGCTGACGGCCATGTTGAGCATGGCCGCACTCATCGCGCCCTGGCGGTCGATGCGGCGGTCCTGCTGTTGGAAGCGACGGTTCATGTCGTTCTTCAGGCCCAGCAGGTCGTCGTCCCAGGCAGCGAAGCGGGCATCGGTATAGGCATTGGCGGCCGTGAGCGTCTCCGTCGCGACCGTGTCGGTATAGCTCTTGGCTTCCTGGACGCCGGACTCGAGTTGCGCCACGTTCACGGCGTCGGTATCCGCGGTGCCGGCGGCGACGTTGGAAATGGTCGTGCCGTCCGCACCCGCCAGGGTGACCGTGCTGCGACTGCCGTCGTCGTACTTGATGGTGTTCGCCAGGTCGCCTTCCACCGTGGTCACGCGGCCGCCCAGATCCGCCACATCGGATTCGACGCCGGTCACACGGCCATCCAGGCCGGCCACGTCGGATTCGACCGTCGTCACGCGGCCGTCCAGATCCGCCACTTGCCCCTCGACCGTGGTCATGCGGCCTTCGACATCGCTCACGCGGCTGTCCAGGCCGGTCACCTGGTCTTCCACCGTGGTCACGCGACCGTCCAGATCGGTGATGCTGCCGTTGACGCCCGCAATCTGCTCGTCGGTGTAGGTATTGGCCTCGTTGACCGCCGCATCCAGTCCTGCGTTGAGCTGGCCGACGTTGACCGCATCGGTGTCCGCCACGCCGGTGGCCACGTTGCCGACCACCAGACCGCCCGCGTCGATGCCGCTGGTGGTGACGCTGGGACCGCCCACGATGGTCAGGCCGCTCCCGTTCAGCACCACGCCCGTGCCTACGGTGATGCTGTTGCCGATCACGAGGTCGCTGGCGAGGTCGAAGGTGACATCATCGCTGTCGTTGGCCTTGCTGATGACGATATTGCCGTCGCTGTTGTTCAGATCGACCGTTTCGCCCGGCGCCACGTTGGTCCCATTGGCGCCCTGCGCGCTGAGGTTCCAGCCGCTGCCGGCGACCGCGCCGACTTCCTGCAGCTGCGACACGTTCACCGCATCGGTCAGTTCGGTACCCGCCGCCACGTTGGTGATCTGGCGGTCGAAGGCGGCGATGGTCGGCGCCGAACCGTCCAGCGAAGGCGACCAGTCCGCCGCCGCGCCAACCGACACCGTGTTGGGACGATCCGCGTACGAGCCATAGCCCAGCGCCACGCTGTTGGTGGCCGTGTCCTGCACCCAGGCGTTGGCGCCCAGCGACGTGGCCTGGTCGGCGTTGCCGAAGCTGTTGTAGCCCAGCGTGACGCCGTACATGCCGATCGCCCACGACTCCGAACCCACCGCCGTGGTGTAGTCGCCCACCAGCGGGCTATCCCAGTAGCTGCCCGCCTTCGACCCGGAACCCAGCGCGGTACTGTAAGTGCCGTTGGCGGTGGCCGAGGTGTAGGAAATGTCGGACAGGCCGCCCACCGCGGTACTGAAGTTGCCGCCGGCATAGGCCGACTGGCCCACTGCGGTGCTGGCGCCTTCGGCGCTGGCGCCGTGGCCCACTGCCACCGAGGCGTCGCCAGCGTAGCTGTACGCGCCCATCGCCGTGCCCGCGAAGCCCGCCGCACTGTTGGCGCCCACGGCGGTGCCCTCGTAGTCCGACCATGCGCCGGAACCCAACGCGGTGGCGTTCCAGGCATTGGCCCAACTGAACGCGCCCAATGCGGTGGAGAACGGGCCGTCGGCCGTGGCCAGCGGACCCACGGCCACGGCGAACGCGCCATTGGTCAGGCTGGCCGTGCCCAGCGCGATGCTGGCGTTGCCGTTGCCTACGCTGCCGTTGCCGATGACAAGGGCGCCGTTCTGGGCGAAGCTGTCCGCGCCGATGGCAATGGCGTTGTCGCTGACGGCCTGGGCATTGGTGCCGGTGGCGATGCTGTTCAGGCCGGCGGCCTGGGCGCCGTAACCGGAGGCCACACTGTTCTCGCCGGTGGCCGTCGCATTGAAGCCTACCGCGGTGGCGTTGGTCGCCCAGGCATTGGCGCCGCTGCCCAACGCCGTGGCGCCGTCGCCGATAGCGTTGGTGGCATCGCCCACGGCCGTGGCGTTCAGGCCCTCGGCGTACGCGCCCGGATCGGCATCCGGGTCGGCCGGGTCGTAATTGCCTGTGGCCGCCAAGTACTTGTTGCTGGCGGTGGCCGCGTTCAACTGGTCCAGGTTGACCGCGTCTGTCCCGACGGTACCGGCCGCCACGTTGGCGATCTGGCGCTCGGCGCCCACGTCGCCCACCGACACGGTGTTGTCGCGGTCGGCGTACGAGCCCTGGCCTAGCGCCACGCTGCCCGCCGCATACGCCGTCGCATCCGCACCAATGGCCACGCTGTCGTCGCCGAACGCCGTGGAGAAGTTGCCCACCGCCGTGCTGTTCCCGCCCGGCGACCAGGCCGCACCGCCCACCGCCGTGGAGTAATCGCCCGAGGCTTCCGCCGGCAGGAACCCGGCGAACGCGCCACCCACCGCCACGCTGTTGTAGCCGCTGGCGATGGCCGCCTGGCCTACCGCCAGGCTGTAGTCGCCTCCCGCCACGCTGTCCGAACCCAGCGCCACCGCCGACTGGCCCGAGGCCTCGCTGAAGTTGCCCAAGGCCGTGGTGTTGAAGCCCGTTGCCAGCGCATTGCCGCCCAGCGCCGTCGAATACCCGCCTTCGGCTACCGCGCCGAACCCGTAGGCCGCCGCTTCCGTTCCGCTGGCCACGGCGCTCGGGCCGGCGGCGACGCTGCCGGCGCCGCTGGCCTCGGCGTCGTCGGAGCCGTCGTTGGCGCCGTTGGCCTTGAAGTAGCGCGTGGCTCCTTCCGAAGCCTCGGCCACGGCATTCAACTGATCCAGGTTCACCGCATCGGTACCCTCGGTGCCGGCCGCCACATTGGTGATCTGGCGGTCGAAGGCCACGATGGTCGGTGCCGAACCGTCCAGCGACGGCGACCAGTCCGCCGCCGCGCCAACCGACACCGTGTTGGGACGATCCGCGTACGAGCCATAGCCCAGCGCCACGCTGTTGGTGGCCGTATCCTGCACCCAGGCGTTGGCGCCCAGCGACGTGGCCTGGTCGGCGTTGCCGAAGCTGTTGTAGCCCAGCGTGACGCCGTACATGCCGATCGCCCACGACTCCGAACCCACCGCCGTGGTGTAGTCGCCCACCAGCGGGCTGTCCCAGTAGCTGCCCGCCAGAGATCCCGATCCCAACGCCGTGCCGCTCATCCCGCTGGCCGTGGCTGAAGTGAAGGAAACGATGGAAAGTCCGCCCAAGGCGGTCGAGGAGAACCCCGACGCCACTGCCTGGTTGCCCACTGCCGTGCCCAACGAGGTCTGGAACACCTCGGTGCCGGTTCCGCTGCCGTCGTCGACCCAGTTGCCGGCACGCGCACCGTTGCCGACCGCCACGCCCGCCTCGCCAGCGCTGGCCGCGTAACCCACCGCGGTCGCATTCCAACCCTGCGCGTAGGAACTGCCACCCACCGCCACGCTGTAGTAACTGTCCGCCGTGCTCCAGCCACCGATGGCCACCGAGTCCCAGCCCTCAGCGGCGCTGTTCCAGCCGATGGCGACCGAGTCGAAGCCGCCCGCATACGCCGTGTTGCCCAGCGCCACCGAGTTGCCACCCCGGCCCCAGGCATCCGCGCCCACGGCCAGGCTGCCGCTGCCCGAAGCATCGGCGCCGTAGCCGAACGCCGAACCGAAGTTGCCCCCGGCGCTGCTGAAGCCGCCCACGGCGGTCGACGCGTCACCGGCGGCGACGCTGCTGTAGCCCACCGCAGACGCCTGCAAGCCGCTGGCGCCGCTGGCCGGGCCGGTAGCCGTGCTGAAGTGGCCGGTGGCCTGCGCATCCGCGCCGAACGCGCTGGCCGATTCGCCGATGGCCAGCGCATTGAAGCCCACGGCGGTGGCATTGTCGGCCCAGGCATTGGCGCCGCTGCCCACCGCCGTGGCGCCATCGCCGATGGCATTGGTGGCATCGCCCACGGCCGTGGCGTTCAGGCCTTCGGCGTACGCGCCCGGATCGGCATCCGGGTCGGCCGGGTCGTAGTTGCCCGTGGCCGCGATGTACTTGCCGCTGGCGGTAGCCGCGTTCAACTGGTCCAGGTTGACCGCATCGGTGCCCTCGGTACCCGCCGCCACGTTGGCGATCTGGCGCTCGGCGCCCACGTCGCCCACCGACACGGTGTCGTCGCGGACAGCCACCGAGCCCGCACCCAGCGCCACGCTGTTGTAGCCATGCGCTTCGGATCCGAAGCCGACCGCGGTGCTGAGTTCGCCGTCGGCCCAGGCGAACGCACCCAGTGCGGTGTCGCCGGCGGCGTCGGCCTCGGCCCAGGTGCCCACCGCCGTGCCCATTTCCTCCAGCGCCAGCGCCGCCGCGCCCACCGCCGTGGCGCCGGTACCGATGGCGCTGGTTTCGATGTAGAAGGTCCCCACGCCCAGATAGTCGCCAATATCGAAGCGGCCACCCAGTGCGGTGGCGCCGTCGCCGATGGCATAGCTGAAGGCGCCCACCGCCACGGCGGCCTCGCCATTGGCCGTGGCCGTGCGGCCGACCGCGGTGGCGCCATAACCGTTGTAGCCGACATAGGCTTCGGCACCCAGCGCGGTACCGCCGTCGGCATGCACCTCGCTCAGCGTGCCCAGCCCGGTACCGCCGCCGTACGTGGTCTCCACGTAGGCCATGTTGCCGATGGCCGTATCGCCCAGGCCGAAGGCCATGGCGTTCTGGCCGACCACCGTGGTGGCGTCGTTGAACGCATAGGCCGAGTCGCCGATGGCGATGGCCCCCAGGCCGCCGGCGATGCTGGAGGCGCCCACCGCGACCGACGAATTGAACCACGCGCTGCTGCCGTAGCCGATGGCGATGGCATTGCCGCCCAGCGTGCCGGCGCCGTCGCCGCAAACCACCTCCGTCCCGCTCCCGGTGGTGGTGCCGAGGATGTTGCCGTCTTCATCCACGCAATAGGCATCGGCGGCCAGCGCCCCCACCGCAGGCAGCAGAAGGAACAGCGCCAGCAAGGCACGCGCCGGGGCACGACCGCGCTTGCCTGCCGTCGTCACGCTCCCGCCGCGCATCGCGGCCAGTTCCGAAGCCACCACCACCTGACCCAATTCCTTGTTCCACACCTTGCTGAAAATCTTGTTCAACGCACTTCTCCGGCTGCCAGTGATTGGGAGCCGCCCGATAGCGAGATCGACGTCGGGCGACTGATTGCGTACCGCGGGAGGGAGCTATTGCATCCGTCTGAATGTGACTTTCCGTGGAGTAAGCCAGCATTCATCGGCAGCTAACGATGGAATGCCGCCAACGGCATGTCACGCACGAAAAACCACTGTTTTTTCGGCTTTTTTCCTGAAACTCACAGATATTCCGATTGCTCACCGATACTCGTGGCATCACAATGCCGAAGCGGTCTATGGCGCAATGTGACTTTGATGGGCAATACGATCCGACATTGGTTGACGCAGGTGCCGGTGAACGATCCGGTGGATCACCGCAACGCGCCGTTCGTGCAGTTGCTGATGATGTTCATCGGCACGTTCGTCCCGCTCAACAAAGTGCTGTTCCTGTACGCGACGCTTTCCCGGCATGCGACGCCTCCAGCGTGGCTGGCCGTCGATCTGACGACGGATGCGTTGATCGTTGCCGCGGCCTGGACCGGGGTCTGGCTGATCCGGCAAGGCCGTTTCCGCCAGGGAGTGACGCTGTTCCTGGGTGTGTTGCTGCTGTGCCTGGGCGCGGCATACGCCAGCGCCGGCATGGACAATCTGGGCCTGGATCCCATCCCGTTGTTGCTCCTCGCCATCGCCGGACTCGTGATGGGCCGGCGCGCGCTGTGGATCACGCTGGCGGTGCTGCTGTCGATACTGGCGGCGTGCCTGCTGCTGGATGTCCTGCGCGCAACGCAGCGCGATGGCGCGGCCCCGGCCGCGATGGCGGGCAAGCTGGTTTCGATGACGATCGTCTACCTGCTGGTCGCCATCCTGCTGGACCGCACGGTGGCCGCGCTGCGCGCCAGCCTGGAGGAATCCAACGCGCGCGGACGGGAACTGGAATTGGCCAATGAGCGGCTGCGGCACGAGATCGTGCAACGCGAACGCGCCCGCGAGCAGTTGATCCATGCGCAGAAAGTGGAAGCCACGGGCCGTCTTGCCAGCGGCGTGGCGCACGATTTCGACAATATCCTGTCGGTGGTGCTGGGCCATGCGGCCCGTCGCGAGCGGATCGCCGACCGGGGACCGCAGGCGCTGCTGGATGCACTGGAAGACGTGGAACTGGCCGCCCGCCGCGCGCTGGCCATCAACCGCAAGCTGCTCAACCTCAGCCGGCAGGAGGTCTCCCGCCCGGAAGTGTTCGACGCTCTGCAGGCGCTGCGCGACATGCTGCCGATGCTGCGCCAGTTGTTCGCCGCGGACATCCGCGTGCGGCTGGAAGGCGACGCGGGTCCGCTGCCGATACTGCTGGACCGCGGGCGCTTCGAGTTGATGCTGCTGAACATCGCCGCCAATGCGCGCGATGCGATGCCGGACGGCGGCGATTTCCGCATCCTCGCGCAACGTGCAGCGGATGCGCAGCACCTGGAACTGGCGTTGTCGGACAGCGGCGTGGGCATGCCGGAGGCGGTACGCGAGCGGATATTCGATGCCTTCTTCACCACCAAGCCCAGTGGCAGCGGCACCGGGCTGGGCCTGTCGATGGTGCGCGACATGGTGATCGAAGCCGGGGGCGGCATCCACGCCGAAAGCGTCCCCGGCCAAGGCAGCACGCTGCGCATCGTGTTGCCCCTGGCCGCCGACCCCGCGTAGGAGCGCTCCTTGGGCGCGACGCTTTTCCCGTCGCCACGCCCCTCCGAACGCGGAGCTATGCCAGCAGGTAACCCACGCCGCGTGCGGCCAGCAGCGGCAAGGGCGGGTCGTCGGTCGAGATCGTGCCGGCCTTGCGGCGAAGGCGATGGACCAGCATCTCCAGCCGGTGCGGATCGAATTCGGAAACCTCGTCCGACAAGGCCGCGATCAATGCTTCCCGCCCCACCGGTTGCCCACGCGAGGCGTCCAGCACGGACAACAGACTGCGTTCGGGCATCGTCAGCGCCAGCATTCCGCCGGACGGGGCGATCAGGCACCAGCCATCGGTGGCCAACCGCCAATGGCGCGGCTCGGAGTTCGTCGCCGCCGGCATGGATCCATCGGCAGCGCTCTCCAGCCGGCGGGCCAGGCTGTGCAGGGTCACCGCCAGCACTTCGCAATCCACCGGCTTGGACAGGAAGGCATCCGCGCCATCCGACAATGCCTGCACGTGCTCCGTGCGGCCCCGGTTGCCGGTCAGCACGACGATGCCCAGCGTGCGGGAGACCTCGCGCAAATGGCGCGCCACGCTGAGACCGTCCTCGTCTGGAAGACCGATGTCCAGCACGACGATATCGAAGCGCTCCACCAGCATGCGCCGATAGAGCGCGGCGGCGCTGTCGAAACCGGCCGCCTCGAACCCGTAGTCGGCCAGGCCGGGCAGCAGGATCTTCTCGCGCAAGAGCGCATCGTCCTCGACCACCGCCACGCGCAGCGATCCGGCACGACCCGCCTTGTCACATTTGTCGCGCATCTTCACCTACGCCCACCTGCGGAACCTGGACCAAGGATAGTACCGCCGCGCGCGCGTCCCGAAGCGGTCGTCTCAGCCCACCCACACCCTTGCGTTGCGGAACATGCGCAGCCACGGCGAGTCCTTGGGCCAGTCGGCCGGATGCCAGCTGTGGTTGACGCTGCGCGGGGTGCGCTCCGGGTGCGGCATCAGGATGGTGGCGCGGCCGTCGTCGCTGGTCAGGCCGGTGATGCCGTCGGGCGAACCGTTGGGGTTCTGCGGATACGACGTGGCCACCTGGCCGTCGCCATCGACGAAGCACAGCGCGATGCGCGCGGCGCCCTGGTCCGCCGCGCTGGCGAATTCCGCGCGTCCCTCGCCATGCGCCACGGCCACGGGAATGCGCGAGCCGGCCATGCCGCGGAAGAACACCGACGGCGACTCCATCACTTCCAGCAGCGACACGCGCGCCTCGAACTGCTCGCTGCGGTTGCGCAGGAAGCGCGGCCAGTGCGTCGCACCGGGGATGATGTCCTTCAGCTGGCTCATCATCTGGCAGCCGTTGCACACGCCCAGCGCGAACGTGTCCTGCCGCGCGAAGAACGCCGCGAACGCATCGCGCAGGTCGTTGCGTTCCAGGATCGACGTGGCCCAGCCGCGGCCCGCGCCCAGCACGTCGCCATAGCTGAAACCGCCGCACGCGGCGATGCCGCTGAAACCGTCCAGCGCCACGCGGCCGCCGATCAGGTCGCTCATGTGCACGTCGAACGCGTCGAAGCCGGCACGCGTGAACGCCGAGGCCATTTCGATCTGGCCGTTGACGCCCTGCTCGCGCAGGATCGCCACCTTCGGGCGTTTGCCGCTGGCGATGAAGGGCGGTCGCTCCTGCGCGTCCTGCGCACGCGACACTTGTACATCCATGTACGGCGCGGCGACATCTTCCGCCGCGTCGAAGGTCAGCTTCGGCTTCAGGCCCGTGCGGGCGAACTGGCGCGCGGCGTCGCGCTCCTCGTCGGCCGTCTCCGGGTTGTCGCGCAGCTTCTGCATGGCGTGGGTCACCGACCACCAGGCGTCGAACAATTCCTCCCAGCGCCATTCGGCCAGCACGTCGCCGTCCTGCTGCACGCGGATCGCCGCGGCGGTGGTGGGACGTGCGATGCGCTGCGCGCACTCGGTCAGTGCGTGGCGTTCGACCAGGTCGGCGAAGGCGGCGCGGTCCTCATCCGCCACCTGCACCACCGCGCCCAGTTCCTCGGCGAACAGCGTGCGGAACGGATCGTCGCCCCAGCCATCGAGGTTGATGTCCAGGCCACGATGCGAGGCGAACGCCATTTCGCACAGCGCGGCGAACGCGCCGCCGTCGCTGCGGTCGTGGTAGGCCAGCAACAGGCCGGCTTCGCGCGCATCGGCGATCAGGTGGAAGAAATCGCGCAGGCGCTGCGGATCGTCCAGATCGGGGACGCTCTCGTCGCGCCCGTCGCCGGCGAAGGCCGGCCATGCGCTGTCGCCACCCGATTGCGGATATACCTGCGCCAGCACCGAGCCGCCCAGGCGCTTCTTGCCGGCGCCCAGGCCGATCAGCCACAGCTCGCTGTCGTCCTCGCGCGACAGCAGCGGCGTCAGTTGCTGGCGAACGTCGGTGACCGGCGCGAACGCGCTGATGATCAGCGAGACGGGCGAAACGCTTTTGTGCGTTTCGCCGGGATTCGGGATTCGGGATTCGGGATTCGAAGAAGCGGATTGTTTTTCACCAATCCCCAATCCCGAATCTCCAATCCCGGCAACCTGCCACTGCGCCTGCATCGACAGCGAGTCCTTGCCCACCGGGATGCTGATGTCCAGGTCGGGGCACAGTTCCATGCCCACGGCCTTGACCGCATCGAACAGCAGCGCGTCCTCGCCGGGATGGCCGGCAGCGGCCATCCAGTTGGCGGACAGCTTCACGCGGTGCAGGGATTCGACCGGCGCGGCGCACAGGTTGGTGATCGCCTCGCCCACCGCCATGCGTGCGGCGGCGGCGGTGTCCAGCAGCGCCAGCGGCGTGCGTTCGCCGATGGCCATCGCCTCGCCGACGAAACCCTCATAGTCGGACAGGGTGATCGCGCAGTCGGCCACCGGCATCTGCCACGGGCCGACCAGTTGGTCGCGCGCGGTCAGGCCGCCCACGCTGCGGTCGCCGATGGTGATCAGGAACTGCTTGGCCGCCACGGTGGGATGCGCCAGCACGCGCAGGCCGGCTTCATGCAGGTCCAATCCGGCGGTCCGCAACGCGGGCCACTTCGGCGCGGCCGGATAACGGGTGTCGCGGTGCATCTTCGGCGGCTTGCCGAAGAGGACGTCCATGGGGAGGTCGATGGGGTACGGATCAACCCCCTCCCCCGCCTGCGGGGGAGGGGTGGGGTGGGGGCCATCGGCCGCCTTGGCCCCCACCCCCCCGC
>NZ_JBBWWT010000012.1:71194-107890 GCF_038321125.1 Pseudoxanthomonas putridarboris
GGGGGGGGGGGGGGGGGGGGGGCGGCCCCCCTCGGCCGCCTTGCCCCCATCCGCCCTTCGGGCACCTTCCCCCGCATGCGGGGGAAGGGAATCAACGGTAGCACCATACCCGACCACCAGCCTTTCTTCCTTCGTCGCCACGCCCACCGCGGCGAACGGGCAGCGCTCGCGTTCGCAGATCGCGGCGAATTCGGCCCGACGGTCCTGCGGCACGCCCAGCACGTAGCGTTCCTGCGATTCGTTGCACCACAGCTGCATCGGCGACAGCGAAGGGTCGTCGCTGGGCACCTTGTCCAGGTCGATCACGCCGCCCACGCCGGAGTCGTGCAGCAGTTCGGGGATCGCGTTGGACAGGCCGCCGGCGCCCACGTCGTGGAACCACAGGATGGGGTTGTCCTCGCCCATCGCCACACAGCGGTCGATGACTTCCTGGCAGCGGCGCTCCATCTCCGGGTTGTCGCGCTGCACGCTGGCGAAATCCAGGTCCTCGGCGCTGTCGCCGGAGGCGACCGAGCTGGCGGCACCGCCGCCCAGGCCGATCAGCATGGCCGGGCCGCCGAGCACGATGACGGCATCGCCGGGCGAAAGGGTCTTCTTCTCCACCTGGATGCGGTCGATCGCGCCCAGGCCGCCGGCCAGCATGATCGGCTTGTCGTAGGCGCGGGTCAGGCCCTCGCCTTCGGCCAGTTCGAAACTGCGGAAGTAGCCCAGCAGGTTGGGCCGGCCGAATTCGTTGTTGAACGCGGCGCCGCCCAGCGGGCCGTCCAACATGATTTCCAGCGCCGGCGCCATGCGCGGGTTCAGCGGGCGCGACGTCTCCCACGGCTGCGGCAGCGTGGGGATGCGCAGGTGCGACACGCTGAAGCCGGTCAGCCCGGCCTTGGGCTTGCCGCCGCGGCCGGTGGCGCCTTCGTCGCGGATCTCGCCGCCGGCGCCGGTGCTGGCGCCAGGGAACGGTGCGATCGCGGTGGGATGGTTGTGCGTTTCCACCTTGATGCAGAAGGCCGAGTCCAGCGTGGCCTCGAGGCGGTACTGGCCGCTGCCGTCCGGGCGGAAGCGCGCGGCGGGGTAGCCTTCCAGCACGGCGGCGTTGTCGCTGTAGGCGCTGAGCGTGTGCTCGGGCGTCTGTGCATGGGTGTGCTTGATCATCCGGAACAGCGAGCGGTCCTGCTGCTTTCCGTCGATGGTCCAGCTGGCGTTGAAGATCTTGTGGCGGCAGTGCTCGGAGTTGGCCTGCGCGAACATCATCAGTTCGACGTCCGAGGGATCGCGGCCCAGCTCGCCGTAGCGCAGGCGCAGGTAGTCGATCTCGTCCTCGGCCAGCGCCAGGCCCAGGCGGGCGTTGGCGGCTTCCAGCTCCGCCAGCGGGATGCGTTCCAGTTCGCCGCGCTCCGGGGTGGCGAACAGCGCCGCGGCCTGTTCGCGCGCGCCCAGCAGCGATTGGGTCATCGGGTCGTGCAGCGCCTTGGCCAGCGCCGGCTGGCTGTCGTCCCAGCCGGCCAGGTCGATGCGCATGCCGCGTTCGACGCGCTTCACCGGCAGGCCGGCGCCGCGCAGCAGTTCGGTGGCCTTGCTGGCCCAGGGCGACAGCGTGCCCAGGCGCGGCACCACGAAGCGGGAGGCCGCGCCGTCGGCCAGCGGCTCGGCCTGGTCGCCGGTCTGCAGGATGCGGCGCAGGGCGGCCAGGTCCGGCTGCGCACCGGGCTCGGGTTCGACGAAATAGACGTGCCAGGCGCCGCTGATGCGGATGGCGGGGGCCAGTGACTGGAGCTTGCTTTCGAGCCGCGCGCGGCGGAATTGCGACAAGGCCGGCTGGCCTTCGAGGACGATCATGTCCGGAACCGTGGGGGCGTGCCGTCAGGACGGGGCCGTCTATTGTAACGAAGCCGGCGCTTGGCCGGCTTCGCGGGGTCTCACTTCATGCCGGCGGCGGCCGGCTTGGCCTTCACGGCCAGTTCGTCCAGCCGCTCGCGCAGGGCCTGCGGCGGCAGGTAGCCGCCCAGCTGGACGCCCTCGGCCGAGTAGATGGCCGGGGTGCCGCTGACGCCGATGCGCTGGCCCAGGTCGTACTCCATGGTGACCGGGTTCTTGCAGTCGCGGGACGGGACGGGCTTGCCGGCCTTGGCGTCGGTCAGCGCGCGCCGGCGGTCGGGGGCGCACCATACCGAGATCATGTCCTTGTGGTCCTGGCTGCCCAGGCCCATGCGCGGGAAGGCCAGGTATTCCACCGCGATGCCCAGCCGGTTGAGATCGGCGATCTCGCTGTGCAGCTTGCGGCAGTAACCGCACTCGATGTCGGTGAAGACGCTGATGGTGTACTTGGCGTTGGGCGGGGCGAACACGATGCGCTCGGACGCCGGCACGCTGGCCAGCAGGTCGCGGCGGTACCGGGCCAGCGCGGTGCTGCCCTGCATCAGGTCCTGTTGCTCCTGCAGGTCGAGCACGGCGCCCTGCATCAGGTAACGGCCATCGTCGCTGACGTACAGCAATTGGCCGCCCACGATCACCTCGCGGAAGCCCGGCAGCGGGGCGGCGCCCACGTAGTCCACCTTCGCCTGCGGATTGAGCTGGGCGATGGCGTTGCGGGCGCGCTCCTCGGGGGTGCCGCCCTTCGCGGGCGCGGCGGCCGGCGCGGGCTTCGCGGCGGCCTCGTCGGCGGCCGGGGCCTGCGGGGCCTGCGCGCAGGCGGTCAGGCTGAGGGCGCCCAGCAGGGCGGCGGTGATCAGACGGGTCATGTAGCGCATCCTGGTGGCCGCACCGGCGGCAGGGTTTCCATCGAACGGGCCCCGATTCTCGCACAGCGGCCGCGCCGGACGGCTTAACCGGGACGCAAGCGTGATGGCGGTCAGGCGCGCGGGTGATGGCGACCGTGCAGCTGCTTAAGGTGTTCGCGCGCCACCAGTGTGTAGATCTGCGTGGTCGACAGCGAGCTGTGGCCCAGCAGCAGTTGCAGCGCGCGCAGGTCGGCGCCGCGGTTGAGCAGGTGGGTGGCGAAGCTGTGGCGCAGCCCGTGCGGGCTGATCCGCACCGGATCGATGCCGGCGGCGGCGGCATAGCGCTTCACCAGTCCCCAGAACTGCTGGCGGGTCGGTGGCTTGCGGGTCGGTTCGATGAACAACGGCACCTCGCCGTCGGCCATCTTGGGAATGGGCCTGCCGTCCGCCAGCCGCGTCCGCGCCGTGTCCAGATACTTCTCCAGCCAATGCTGGGACTCTTCGCCCAACGGCACCAGCCGGTCCTTGCTTCCCTTGCCGGTCACGCGGATGACGCCCTGGCGAAGATTCACGCCGTTGGCGGGCAAGTGCACCAGTTCGCTGACGCGCAGGCCGGCGGCGTACATCAGCTCCAGCATGGCGCGGTCGCGCAGGCCCAGCGGGGACGCCACGTCCGGCGTGTCGAGCAGCGCGTCGATCTCGGTTTCGGTCAGGGCCTTGGGCAGCGAGCGCGGCAGCCGGGGCGGGTCCAGGAGGGCGGTGGGATCGTCGGCACGATCGCCACGGCGCAGACGGTGCGCGAAGAACGCCCGCAAGGCCGACAGCAGACGCGCATTGCTGCGCGGCGAATAGCCCTCCCGCGTGCGCCAGGCCAGGTAGTCGAACAGCGCCGCGCGGTCGGCCGCCGGCAACCCGCCCGCCTTCCCGTTGCGCCACCTGGCGAATCCTTCCAGATCGCGCCGATAGCTCTCCAGCGATGGCTTGGCCAGGCCGCTTTCGGCCCAGATCGCATCGAGGAAGGCGGCGATGGCGGTGGCGTCGGCATCGGGAACGGGAGGCAGCGCGTTGGCCTGCTGGCGGCGTTCGGCGGGAGTGCGTGCGGTCATGCCGCAAGCTTAGGCCATGCGCCCTTGCAGGAGCGACTGTAGGAGCGACGTAAGTCGCGATAGCACATCCGTATACACGATGACGAACGCACCGCAGCGCGTCCGGATGGGGAATCATGAAATGTGGTCCCGCAGCGCGGTCATGGCTGAAGCCGCGCCTGCAGAAAACAGGAGGCACGGTATCCTGTCGCGATGGAAGACACCGCCCCTGCCCCCGGAAAATCCCGCGCCCTGATCGGCTGGCGCCTGCTGGCGCTGCTGTACGACATCTGGCCGGCGCTGGCGATGTGGATGGTGGTGTCCGCGCTGTTCACCGTCGGCTACACCTACCTGGGCCATCACGGCGAGCGCGAGAACATCGCGCCCTTCAGCGCCCTGCAATGGTTGCTGTGGCTGAGCTGCTGGGCGGTGACCGGGCTCTATGCGGTATTGAGCTGGCGCCACGGCGGGCAGACGCTGGGCATGCGGCCGTGGCGGCTCAAGGTGGTGGCGGCCGATGGCAGCGCCCCGACACGGCGCGCGCTGTGGGCGCGTTTCGCCGTGGCGACCTTGTCGACGCTGGCCGCGGGGCTGGGTTTCTGGTGGGCCTGGGTGGATCGGCAGAAGTTGACGCTGCACGACCGGGCCAGCGGCACGCGCATGATCCGGCTGCCGAAGAAAGCATCCTGATGCAATGATGTGGGAGCGGCCTCCGGCCGCGAGCTTTCCCTCTGGGCCCTTGAAATCGGGTTCGAAAGCTCGCGGCCGAAGGCCGCTCCCACAAGGGCCGCTCCCACAGGTGATGTCTAGCGGCTGCGCTGCCGGAACATCATCCACGACACGCCCATCAGCAGGATCGGCGGCAGCGCATAGGCGATACGGTAGTCAAGCCGGAACGCGCCGGCCATGCGCACGAACATCGTCTGCAGCGCCCAGAAGCCCACCGCGAACACGATGCCCAGGAACAACCGCTTGCCCATGCCGCCGCTGCGCAGGCTGCCGAACGCGAACGGAATCGCGGCCAGGCACAGCGCCAGCACGTTGAGCGGGTAGAACCAGCGGCCCCAGTACTGGTCCTCGTACTCGCGCGCGTCCAGCCCGTTGCGCTTGCGGTACTCGATGTTCTGGCTGAGCTCGTTGGTCGGCAGGTTGCGCACGCGGGTCAGGCCGGACGACAGCACGGCCGCGTCCAGCTGCGATTCCCAGCGCTCGCCCAGCACTTCAGTCTGCGTGGCGGAACGCTCGTTGAAGGTGGTGCGGCGCACGTTCTTCAGCAGCCAGTAGCCGTCCAGGTGCTCGGCGGTGGCGGCATGGGCGATGGAAGCCAGGCGGCCATCCTCGGCCAGCTCGTACAGGCGCACGTCGCGCAGTTGCAGCGACACCTTGCCATGCTCCCCGCGCTCTTCGCCGCTCTGCGCGTACAGGAACGTATTGCCCTCGCGCGCCCACATGCCGGCATAGCGATCCAGCACCACGTCGCCGGTGCGGGCGGCGGTCTTCAGCATGTCGGCCTGGCGCTGGCCCCACGGACCGATGCTCTCGCCGCTGACCACCATCAGGCCGGTCAGCAGGGCCAGGGCGACCGCCACCGAGATGCTCAGCCGGCGCCGCGACAACCCGAGCGCGCGCAAGGCGGTCAATTCCGAACTGGCGGCCAGCTGGCCCAGCCCCATCAGCGCGCCGATCACCGCGGCGGTGGGGAACATCACATAGGCACGGCGCGGCACCGTGTAGAGCACCCAGGCCACCGCATGGCCGAAGGTGTACTTGCCCTGCCCCAGGTTGCCGATCTCGCCCGACAGCGCCATCACCACGTCCAGCCCGACCAGCACCGCCCAGGTCAGCAGCACCGTGACCAGGACCACCCGGCCCACGTAGACATCGTGCAACCGCGGCAACAGCCTCATGCGCGCCCCCGTGGCCGCGACGGCTTGCCGTCGCGCAGGTAGAACCAGATGGCCACCGCCAGCAGCGGCAGGGTCAGCCACCACAGGCCGACCGGCCCAGGCAACTTGCCGTCGGTCAGCAACTGGGTGCCGTTGAACATCAGGCTGATGCCGACCAGATAGGCCAGGAAGCCCAGCATCACCCGACCGTAGCGGGTCTGCCGCGGCGCGCTGCGCGACAGCGGCAGCGTCAGCAGGGCGAAGGCCAGCGCCAACAGCGGCGGGGTCAGGCGCGCGTGCAACTGGGCATTGGCGGCCGGGCGCGGGTCGGAAAGCAGCTGCGGGGTGGGCAGCAGTTCCGGATCGTCCTTGTCCAGCGTGTCGGCGCGGTCGGGCAGCGCCACTTCATTGGATTTGTAGCGGATCAGCCGGTAGTCCAGGCCGGGGCCGGCAGGGCCTTCCACGCGGAAGCCATCCTCCAGCCGCAGGTAGCGGTCGCGTTCGCCCTCGAAGAACATCTGCCCGGTGCGCGCGGTAACCACGTCCACGCGGTCGTCCTGGGCGCGGTGCATGAACACCCGGCTCAGGCCCGTGCCATCCGGCGAAATGGCGCTGACGTAGATCACCGCGCCGCTGGACAGCACGGTGAACTTGCCCGCATCCAGCCCCGACACCACCAGGCTGCGGTTGGCATGGTCCAGCATGTTCTGCGCCGTCCGCAGCGCCCACGGCCCCAGCCACAGCGAGCACAGGCCCACCACCACCACCACCGGCACCACCAGCAGCATCAAGGGCCTGAGCAGGCGGCGCGGACCGATGCCGGTGGCGGTCAGCACCGCCATTTCCGAATCGCGATACAGGCGCGAGAACGCCAGCAGCAGGCCCAGCATCAGCGCCAGCGGGATGATGTAGGGCATGTAATTGAGGAATTGCAGCCCCAGTTGGGACAGCAGCAGGCGGGCCGGCACCTTGCCGTCGGCCACGTCGCCGAGCAGATCGGCCATCACGCCGCCCACGCTGACCATCAGCAGGATGATCAGGGTGGCGAGGAAACTCTGGGTGAATTCCCGGAAAAGGTAGCGGTCCAGCTTCGGCATCGGGGGGGCTTGATTTACAATCTCGGGCTTGTGCGCCGCGTGGACGGCGGCAGTCTGTGCGGTCCGGGATGGCGTCAGCCACCTTCCTCCGGCCCGCGATTGTACGTAAATGAACCTGGAATCTGATCAATGACGCTGGAATTCACCCTGAACCACGATGCCCCGGCCCAGGCCGGCGTCGATTGCATCGTGGTAGGCGCCTATGCCGACAAGACCCTGAGCCCGGCCGCGCAGGCCCTGGACGCAGCCAGCGGCGGCCGGCTGTCGGCGCTGGTGCAGCGGGGCGACATCGGCGGCAAGACCGGCAAGACCACCCTGCTGCACGATCTGCCCGGCGTGACCGCGCCGCGCGTGCTGGTGATCGGGCTGGGCGAGGCGGCCAAGTTCGGCGTGGCGCAGTACCTGAAGGCCGTCGGCGACGCCGCCCGCGCGCTGAAGATCGGCCCGGTGCGCAGCGCGCTGTTCACCCTGACCGAAGTGGACGTGAAGGAACGCGACGCCGCGTGGAAGATCCGCCAGGCCGTGATCGCCGCCGACCATGCCTGCTACCGCTACACCGCCACGCTGGGCAAGAAGAAGAACGACGAGCCCGGCCTGGCGCACTTCGCCGTCGTCGGCGACGACGCGCAGGCGCTGGCGCAGGGCGTGGCCATCGCCGCCGGCGTGCAGTTCACCCGCGAACTGGGCAACCTGCCGCCCAACATCTGCAACCCGGCCTACCTGGCCGGGCAGGCGCAGGCCTTCGCCAGCGCCAACGGCGCCGAGTGCGAGGTGCTGGAAGAGGCGCAGATGGAAGCCCTGGGCATGGGTTCGCTGCTGGCCGTGGCCCGCGGCTCGGCCAACCGCCCGCGCCTGATCGTGCTGAAGTGGAACGGTGCCGGCGCCGACGCCAGGCCCTACGTGCTGGTCGGCAAGGGCATCACCTTCGACACCGGCGGCGTCAACCTGAAGACGCAGGGCGGCATCGAGGAGATGAAGTACGACATGCTGGGCGCCGGCAGCGTGCTGGGCACCTTCGTGGCCACGGTGAAGATGAAGCTGCCGGTCAACCTGGTGGTGGTGGTGCCGGCGGTGGAGAACGCCATCGACGGCAACGCCTATCGTCCTTCCGACGTCATCACCAGCCTGTCCGGCAAGACCATCGAGGTCGGCAACACCGACGCCGAGGGCCGCCTGATCCTGTGCGATGCGCTGACCTACGCCGAGCGCTTCAAGCCCGAGGCGCTGGTGGACGTGGCCACGCTGACCGGCGCCTGCATCGTCGCGCTGGGCCGCTACGCCAGCGGCCTGATGAGCAAGCACGACGACCTCAGCAACGAACTGCTGGGCGCCGGCGAGACCGTGTTCGACCGCGCATGGCGCCTGCCGCTGTGGGACGAGTACCAGACCCAGCTCGACTCCGCCTTCGCCGACGTCTACAACATCGGCGGCCGCTGGGCCGGTGCCATCACCGCCGGCTGCTTCCTGGCCCGCTTCGCCGAAGGCCAGCGCTGGGCGCACCTGGACATCGCCGGCGTCGCCAACGACGAAGGCAAGCGCGGCATGGCGACGGGACGGCCGGTGGGGCTGCTGAGCCAGTGGCTGCTGGATCGCGCCGGCTAAGAGCCGGGATTGGAGATTGGGGATTGGGAATTCGCAAAGCATCGCTTCCCCCGCACTGATCGCCGATATTTCATGACCCGCTCTTGCGAATCACGAATCCCTAATCACGAATCCCAGCCCTCATGCGCGCCGACTTCTACCTGATCGCCAAGCCGCGTTTCCTCGACGAGCCGCTCAAGCTGGTCTGCGAGCTGGCGCGCAAGGCGTACGACAGCAACCAGTGGACGCTGGTGCTGGCGCGCGACGCGGCGCAGGCCGAGGAACTGGACGAACTGCTGTGGGCCTTCGACGACGAGGCCTACATCCCGCACCAGATCGCCGGCACCGACGAGGAAGACGAGCTGACGCCGGTGCTGATCGCCACGCCGGACTTCGACGCCCCGGCGCGCGCGCTGGTCATCAACCTGCGCGACGACGCGTTCGCCGGCGCCTGCGAACGCGTGCTGGAAGTCGTCCCCGCCGATCCCGCCGCCCGCGAACCGCTGCGCGAGCGCTGGAAGCAGTACAAGGCGCGCGGCTTCGATGTGAACAAGCACGATATGTAAGAGCCGGGATTCGGGATTGGGGATTCGCAACGGCGCCCACTCAATCCCGGCTCCTCACGCTCTTGATCGAATCCCGAATCCCGAATCCCGAATCCCGAATCCCGAATCCCGAATCACGGCTCCTATGTCCCTCGCCCCCAGCTACGACCCCAAGTCCTTCGAATCCCGCCTGTACGCGCAGTGGGAAGCCGCCGGCTATTTCAAGCCCAGCGGCGAGGGCAAGCCGTACACGGTGCTGCTGCCGCCGCCCAACGTGACCGGCACGCTGCACATGGGGCATGCGTTCCAGCACACGCTGATGGACGCGCTGGTGCGTTACCACCGCATGCGCGGCTACGACACGCTGTGGCAGATGGGCACCGACCACGCCGGCATCGCCACCGAGATGGTGGTCGGCCGCAACCTGGCGCTGGAAGGCAAGGGCGAGACGCGCGATTCGCTCGGCCGCGAGGGCTTCATCGCCAAGGTCTGGGAATGGAAGGCGCAATCCGGCGACATCATCGAGCGGCAGATGCGCCGGCTGGGCACGTCGGGCGACTGGTCGCGCAGCACCTTCACGATGGACGAACAGGCCTCGCGGGCGGTCATCGAAGCCTTCGTCCGCTGGCATGAGGAAGGCCTGATCTACCGCGGCCAGCGCCTGGTCAACTGGGACCCGGTGCTGAAGACCGCGATCTCCGACCTGGAAGTGGAGAACGTCGAGGAAGACGGCTTCCTGTGGTCCATCGCGTACAAACTGGAAGAAGGCGCCAGCTACGAGCACGTCGAGCGCGATACAGACGGCAACGAGACACTACGCGAAACTCGCGACTACCTGGTGGTCGCCACGACCCGCCCGGAGACCTTGTTGGGCGACGCCGCTGTGATGGTGCATCCGGAAGACGAGCGCTATGCGCACCTGGTCGGCAAGAAGGTGAAGCTGCCGCTGATCGACCGCGAGATTCCCGTCATCGCCGACGACTACGTCGACCGCGAGTTCGGCACCGGCGTGGTCAAGGTCACCCCGGCGCACGACTTCAACGACTACCAGGTCGGCCAACGTCACGACTTGCCGCTTTACAACATCCTCGATGATGCAGCACGGATCATTGACGATGCTTCGTGGACTGAACGACTCAAGCGTCAGGCTTCTGCAACCACGATCCGTAGTGGCGTGATCGATACTGCAACCGACGCAAGGATCCCGGAGAAGTACCAAGGCCTGGACCGCTATGACGCCCGCAAGGCCGTGCTGGCCGACCTGGAAGACGCCGGCCTGCTGGTGGAGACCAAGCCGCACAAGCTGCAAGTGCCTAAGGGCGACCGCACCGGCCAGGTGATCGAGCCCTACCTGACCGACCAGTGGTTCGTGAAGATGGACGCGCTGGCCAAGCGCGGCCTCGATCTCGTCGAGTCCGGCGAAGTGAAGTTCGTTCCGCCGAACTGGATCAACACCTACCGCCACTGGATGGAGAACATCCAGGACTGGTGCATCAGCCGCCAACTCTGGTGGGGACACCGCATCCCGGCGTGGTTCGACGAGGCGGGCAACTGCTATGTCGCACGCACCGAAGAGGAAGCCTATGCGAAGGCCAAGGCTTCTGTAGGAGGGGCTTCAGCCCCGACTGCATCGGCTTCGGACACCGTCGGGGCTGAAGCCCCTCCTACAGGGGGCATCAGGCTCACCCGGGACAACGACGTGCTGGAGACCTGGTTTTCCTCGCAGCTGTGGCCGTTCAGCACGATGGGCTGGCCGGACGAAACGGCGATGGCCGAGCGCGGCTTCGACCGCTACCTGCCCTCGTCGGTGCTGGTCACCGGTTTCGACATCATCTTCTTCTGGGTGGCGCGCATGATCATGGCCACCGACCATTTCACCGGCAAGGTGCCGTTCCGCGACGTGTACATCACCGGCCTGATCCGCGACAAGGACGGCCAGAAGATGTCCAAGTCCAAGGGCAACGTGCTGGATCCGCTGGACATCATCGACGGCATCTCGCTGGAAGACCTGGTCGCCAAGCGCACCAGCGGCCTGATGCAGCCCAAGATGGCCGAGAAGATCGAGAAGGCCACGCGCAAGGAGTTCCCCAGCGGCATCATCCCGCACGGCGCCGACGCGCTGCGCTTCACCATCGCCGCGCTGGCCACCCACGGCCGCGACATCAAGTTCGACATGGGCCGCGCCGAAGGCTACAAGAACTTCTGCAACAAACTGTGGAACGCCACCCGCTTCGTGCTGATGAACACCGAGGGCTTCGCCGTTCCTTCTCCCTCCGGGAGAAGGTGGCCCGCAGGGCCGGATGAAGGTACGGAGTACGGTAGCACCTCCACTTCGCCGGACCCTCACCCCAACCCCTCTCCCGACGGGAGAGGGGCTTTGGCGCCCATCACCGACGCGGAGAAGTGGATCCTCTCGCGCCTCGCCAAGGTCATCGCCGAGGCCGAAACCCATTTCGCGCAGTACCGCTTCGACCTGCTGTCGCAGGCGCTGTACGAATTCGCCTGGAACGAGTTCTGCGACTGGTTCGTCGAACTGGCCAAGCCGGCGCTGAACGGCGACGACGCGGCCGCCGCCGACAGCACCCGCCACACCCTGCTGCACGTGCTGGAAACCCTGCTGCGCCTGCTGCACCCGCTGGTGCCGTTCGTCACCGAGGAACTGTGGCAGCAGGTGGCGCCCAGGCTCGGCATAGCCGGCAACACCATCTCGCTGCAGCCCTATCCCGCCGGTGCGGATTTCGCCGGACAGGATTTCGCCGCGGCGGAAACCGACGTCGAGTGGCTCAAGACCATGGTCTCCGCCCTGCGCCGCGTGCGCAGCGAGTTGAACGTCTCGCCGGCCAAGTCGATCCGCCTGCTCTTGCAGGGCGGTGGCGCGGACGACCGTGCGCGCGTCGATCGCTTCGCTTCTTCCCTGGCTTTCCTGCTGAAGCTGGAGGACATCGTGTGGCTGGAAGAGGGCGCCGAGGCTCCCGCCTCCGCTTCCGCCGTCATCGCCGGCGGCGGGCCAGGGGCCGCACTTCAGCTGTTGGTGCCGCTGGAAGGCCTGGTCGACCTGGACGCCGAACGCGCGCGCCTGGACAAGGACATCAAGCGCGTGGAAACCGAGATCGGCAAGTGCAACGGCAAGCTGGGCAACGCCACCTTCGTGCAGAACGCCCCCGCTGCCGTGGTCGAACAGGAACGCGCGCGCCTGGCCGACTGGACCGTGCAGCTGGCGGCCCTGCGGGAGCAACGCGCCAAGCTTTGACGGGAAGCGGCCCCCGACCCGCCGCCATCGCCACGCAAGGCGTAGCGTGCGCCATGCGCACGGCCGACATCCCGGATACGCACGCTACGCCGCTGATGGAATTCCGGTCGGAAAGCGAGCTTCTCGGCACCATGGTCGGTCGCGCGCGCATCGGGCCCGCCGCCGGAGTGGATCGTGCGACGTGCGCGCAGCGCACGCTACGCCCGTGGCTTCGACAACTCCGCGATGATCAATCAACGATGCGCGTAGCTCAGGATGCGAGACACGCGCCATTGGCCATCCTCGTATCGCCAGACCTGGCTGAATTCGGCCACGCCGGCGTACTTCTCGGGGCCGTCGCCCTGCCGTTCGTAGAACTTGTGCGTGCCGATCTCCATCGCGCCATGGCCCGGCACGGGATAGACGCGCAGGGAATCGGCCACCAGCTCGCGCCGCGAGCGCCAGCTATCCGGCGCCTCGCGGCCTGCGCAGCCCTTGGCCACGCCATCGACGAACTCCTTGCCACTGCGCGCGGTCACCCCGCCACGGTCGTGGTAGAACTCCAGATCGTCGGTCACCAGCGTCGCCAGCAGGGCCGTATCGCAGGTATCGAACACGGCGCGGAACAGCGCCACATCCTTCGCGCGGATGGTCTCGTGCAGTTGTTCTGGCGACATCGCCGCGATCGAATCGGTCGGCTCGGCAGCCTGCGCGGCCAGCATGGAAGGCAGCAGGACGGCGGCCAGCAGGATCCACGGTTTGCACGGCATGGCATCGCTCCGGAATGGGGAATGCGTGCGCGGACGGCACGCGGGCAGCCACCAAGCTAAGGGGCCGCGCCACCCCGTGCACAGTGCCTTTCTGCACCCCGGCCAACGGCCATACGTAGGGTGCGCCCCGGCGCACCGCTCTTCGATATTCGATACATGAAGGCGACGGATCGACCGGTGCGCCGGGGGCGCACCCTACAACCTGGGCATCGTCGTGATGTCGTCGGGCACCAGTTCGATCGCCATCACCAGCGCGTCCTCGCGGCCGTCGCGGGCCGGGTAGTAGCGGGGGCGGCGGCCGATCTCGTTGAAGCCTTCGCTGTGGTACAGCGCGATGGCGCCGGGATTGGACGGCCGCACTTCCAGGAACACCCGCTGCACCGCCTGCCCGCGCGCGATCTTCACCAGCGCGCGCAGCAGGAAGCGGCCCAGGCCCCTTCCCTGCCGTTCCGGCGCCACGCAGATGTTCAGGACATGCGCTTCGTCCGCGGCGATGCTCAACAGGCCATAGCCGATGACCAGCCCATGCTCGGTCAGCACCCACGAGGGATAGCCCGCCTTCAGGCAGTCGCGGAAGATGCCGCGCGTCCACGGGAACGGGTAGGCGCGCTGCTCGATCGCCAGCACCGCGTCCAGGTCGGCGTCGCGCATCGGCCGCAGGACGGACGCGGAAGCCTGTGCCGCTTCGACGCCCAGCGCGCTCATGGCGGCGACGTCCTGCGCAGCTTGCGCAACGCGGGCCACAGCGCGCGCTTGGCGGCCGGATTGCCGCGCAGTTGCGCGGACGTGGGCCATTGCGCGAACAGTTCCGCCGCGCCCGGGGCATTCGGATTGCAGCCGGACGCGCGGATCAATGCGAAATGCAGGCGATCCGGCAGGCGCGAACCCGGACCGCGTGGCGGCGTGGCGGCGCGCGCGCGCGGCGCATCCTCGATCGCTTCGCGCGAAGGACGCGGCGGGCGGACCGTGGCGCGCGACGGCGCGGGCTCCATCGCGGGGTTGGAAGGCCGCGCGCCGGCGTCGGCCCTCGCAGGCGCAACCGCGGTGCTTTCCGCCCCGGCCCCCGCCGGCTGGCCGGCTTCGGTCGGCCAGTCGGCCGGCAGGTACAGCGCATGTCCCAGCGCGCCCAGCCAGGCCTGCTGCTCGGCCGACCACAGGCGATCCGAGGCCAGGCTCACGCCACCGGCTCCTTGCCCCGGCGCGTGCGTTGCCACAGCCAGTAACCGGGGCCGGAAACCGCGTACAGCACGCCCACCGCGAACAGCGTGCGCGGCAGGTCGATGAACAGGATCGCCAGCACCAGCGGCACCAGCGCCATCACCACGAACGGGATGCGGTCGGCCTTCGCCCCGCCTTCCCCGGTGCCCTTGAAGCTCCAGAAACGGATGCGGCTGACCATCAGCAATGCCGCCACCAGCGTCACCGCCAGCGCCACGTAGCGCAGTTCCTCGCCGCTCCAGCCCAGTTCGCCATCGGCGAAGGCCCAGACGAAGGACATCATCAATCCCGCCGCCGCGGGGCTGGCCAGGCCGATGAACCAGCGCTTGTCCACCACGCCCACCTGGGTGTTGAAGCGCGCCAGCCGCAGCGCAGCGCAGGCGGCGTACAGGAACGCCACCACCCAGCCCACCCGGCCCATCGCGCCGCCATCGAACTTCAGCGCCGACAGCGACCAGTGGTACATCACCAGCGCCGGCGCCAGGCCGAAGCTCACCAGGTCGGCCAGCGAGTCGTACTGCACGCCGAAATCGCTGCTGGTGCCGGTCAGCCGCGCCACGCGGCCGTCGATCCCGTCCATCAGCCCGGCCACGAACACCGCGATGGCCGCATGGACGAACTGGCCGTTGGCCGCCGCGATGATGGCGTAGAAGCCCGCGAACAGGCCCGCGGTGGTGAACAGGTTGGGCAGCAGGTAGATCCCGCGCGAGCGCGGGGGCGGTTTGATTTCGTCCATGGGTCGCAGTTTAGCCCAAGCCATCCGCGCCACGGCTTGCCAGCCCGGCGCGGGGGTGCTGCAATCGCGGCTCCCCTGATCGTTGGAGCCCGCCATGCGCGTCCTTCCCTGCCTGACCGCGACGGCCCTGTGCCTGGTCGCCGCCCTGACCGCACAGGCCCAGCAGATCTACCAATGGAAGGACAGCAAGGGCGTCACCCACTATTCGGACAGCCCGCCGCCCGACCAGCAGGCCCAGAACCGCCGGATCAACCACTACGGCGCGCCGGCCGCCGAGGCCACGCCCGCCGGGCAGCCGGTGGAGAACCCGCAGTGCACCACCGCCCGCAAGAACCTGGAAATCCTGGGCAACCAGGGCCCGGTGCAGCAGGACACCGACGGCGACGGCAAGCCCGACACCACGCTGGACGACGCCGGCCGCGCCAACCAGCGCAGCCTGGCCGAAGCCGCGGTCAAGGCCTACTGCGTGCCCGCCGCCGGCGGCTGAGCGGCGCGGGTGCGCGGCTGGCTGGCCATCGTGGCGGGCATCGCCCTGGGCGGCGGCGCCGCATGGTGGCTGGCCCGGGAATCCCCGCAGGAAACCGAAAGGAAACAACAACGCGCCCGCCAGGCTGCGGCCGCGCAGGCGCGCGACGCCCGCCCCTCGCTGTACCGCTGGCGCGATGATGCCGGCGTGCTGCAGATCACCGACCGGCCGCCGAAGGGACGCGAGTACGAGCGCATCGAACGCGAAGCGCCGGCGGGGATCGAGGTCCGCGGGGAATAGCCAGTTCCGGGTTGTCGGTTGCGGGTTCCTGGTTGAGGGGACGAGGCCGGGGGTGCGGTCTCGCCAGGAGCGGTCAATCGGAACCTGCGCACCCGCCGCGTGGCAAAATGGCGGTCTTTCCGTCCCAAGAAGCCCGCCGATGCGCCTGTCGCAATTCCATCTCCGCACCACCAAGGAAACTCCGGCCGACGCCGAACTGGTCAGCCACCAGCTGATGCTGCGCGCCGGCATGATCCGCAAGCTGGCCGCCGGCCTGTACACCTGGTCGCCGCTGGGCCTGCGCGTGCTGCGCAAGGTGGAGACCGTGGTGCGCGAGGAGATGGACCGCGCCGGCGCCATCGAGATGATCATGCCGACCATCCAGCCGCGCGAGCTGTGGGAAGAGAGCGGCCGCTGGGAGAAGTTCGGCGACCAGTTGCTGAAGATCAAGGACCGCAAGGAAGCCGAATACTGCTACAGCCCCACCGCCGAGGAAGCCGTCACCGACTTCGCGCGGCAGGAGCTGAACAGCTACAAGCAGCTGCCGGTCAACTTCTACCAGATCCAGACCAAGTTCCGCGACGAGATCCGCCCGCGCTTCGGGGTGATGCGCGCGCGCGAGTTCGTGATGAAGGACGCGTACTCGTTCCACCTCACCGACGAGGACCTGGTGCGCGAATACCACAACATGCACGCGGCCTACACGCGCATCTTCACCCGGCTGGGGCTGGATTTCCGCGCGGTGCAGGCCGACAGCGGCGCGATCGGCGGCGACGCCTCGCAGGAATTCCAGGTGCTGGCCGATTCCGGCGAGGATTCCATCGCCTTCTCCACCGGCTCGGACTACGCCGCCAACATGGAGAAGGCGCAAGCCGCCGCACCCGCCCCGCGTCCGGCCGCCGGCGAGGCGATGAACAAGGTCGCCACGCCCACGCAGAGGACCTGCGAGGAGGTGGCCGCGCTGCTGGGCATCCCGCTGCAACGCACCGTCAAGTCGGTCGCGGTGATGGCCGACGATGCGGCTTCGGGCCAGCATTTCGTGCTGGCGCTGGTGCGCGGCGATCATGCCGTCAACGAGGTCAAGCTGGGCAAGGTGCCCGGCCTGGCCGGGTACCGGCTGGCGACGGAAGCGGAAATCCGTGAACACCTGGGCAGCGAGCCGGGCTTCCTCGGCCCGATCGATGCGAAGAAGGCCATCCGCGTGGTCGCCGACCGCGACGTGGCGGCGATGGCGGACTTCGTGGTGGGCGCGAACGAAGTCGGCTTCCATATCGCCGGCGTCAACTGGGGCCGCGACCTGCCCGAGCCGCACGACATCGCCGACATCCGCAACGTGGTGGAAGGCGACAAGGCCGCCGATGGCGGCGAGATCCGCATCGTGCGCGGCATCGAGGTGGGCCATGTGTTCCAGCTGGGCCGCAAGTACAGCGAGGCCATGCAGTTCACCGTGCTGGACGAGAACGGCAAGGCCACCGCGCCGACGATGGGCTGCTACGGCATCGGCGTATCGCGCATCGTCGCGGCCGCCATCGAACAGAACCACGACGCCAACGGCATCGTCTGGCCCGCGCCGATGGCGCCGTGGGCGGTGGCTGTGTGCGTGATCAACCCGAAGAACGATGCCGCGGTGAACGATGCCGCACAGCGGTTGCTGGCCGAATTGCGCGGCAACGGCATCGATGCGGTGCTGGACGATCGCGGCCTGCGCCCGGGCGCGATGTTCGCCGACATCGAGCTGATCGGCATCCCGCACCGCGTCGTGGTATCCGAGCGCGGACTGGCCGCCGGCACGTTCGAATATCGCGCGCGGCGCGGCGCCGAGGCCGAGAATCTCGGCCGCGAGGAATTGTTCGCCCGCCTGCTTTCGTAATGCGTCCTCACCGGGAAAACGTGAGTCAATTCACGTTTTCCCGGTGATTTTCACGGATATGTGATTTGTGCCGCGATTAAGTCGTCGATTATCATCGCCACTCTGCCTGGGATGGGACCATCCCTTCCATATTGGAGAAATTGATGTCGATTGACTTGCGTAGCCTTTCCGTGAAGGAACTCAGCGCGCTGATCAGCAAGGCCAAAGAGCAACAGACGAAACTGGCCAAGCGCACCCCGATTGCCACTGTCCGCAGCAAGATCACCCGATTCGCGAAGGCCGAGGGTTACACGCTGGAAGAACTGTTCGGCAAGCCGTCCGCCGCGCGTGGCCGCGCGAATGGCGCCAAGCCGGGCCCGAAGGCCGGCCGCAAGCTGGGCAAGGTGGCGCCAAAGTACCGCAATCCCGCCAATGCCAAGGAAACCTGGACCGGTCGCGGCAAGCAGCCGCGCTGGATGGCCGCCCTGGTCGCCAAGGGCAAGAAGCCGGACGACTTCCTTATCAAGAAGAAGTAACCGTCCCCGCAGGCGCATGGACAGAGGGAGGCGATGCACGGCATCGCCTCCCTTTTTCATTCCCGATGAGCGCCTTCGCCGATCACAGGTTCTTGCGCGAGGAGATCACCAGGTTGCCGAACAGCAGGCCGGCGATCAGCGCCATCACCACGTTGGTCACGCCGAGCAGCGCGGACTGGCCCACGCCCACGTCCTGTTGCTGCACCAGCGTCATCAGCCCGCGCAGGCTGGCGCTGCCGGGGACCAGCATCAGGATGCCGGGCACGCGGATCAGCGCACCGGGGCGGTTGGCCCAGCGCGCGAACGCATTGCCCCCCGCGGTCAGCGTCAGCGCCGACAGGAAGATGCCCACCGGGCTGCCCCACGCCTCGCCCGCATAGCGCGAAATGGAATACCCCGCGATGGCCGCGGCCATCACCCACGGGTAGTCGCGGCGATGCGCCTTGAACAACACGGCGAAGGCGTAGGCGGCCACCACCATCGCCGTCCATTCCACCCATTCCGGCTGCGGGCGCGCGGCGCGCACTTCGGGGTAGAGCCCCATCAGCTGCGCCAGCGTGACCGCGATCATGCTGCCCACGGTCAGCTTGAGCACGGTGGCCATGGCACCGGCGAAACGGGCGACGCCGGAGACCAGATGCTGACTGGTCAGCTCGTTGACGGCATTGGTCAACGCCATGCCCGGCAACAGCACGATCAACGACGCGATGATCACCGTGTTGAGGTTCAGCGGGGCGATGAAATTCGCGACCAGGATGGCGACGAAACCGGCGACCATCGCGGAGATGGCATCGCTGGCTTCCTTCATTTGCGGGCGCCGCTCGATCAGCTGCGCCAACAGCCCGATCAACAGCCCGATCAACCCTGCCGTGGCCAGGTCCAGCCAGGGCAGCCGCCACAACCCCGCCACCGCCGCCGCCGCCAGGCCCGAGGCGAATACCTGCATCGCCCGCCAGCGCCGGCTGGGCTTGCGGTCCAGCGCCCGCAACGCGGTGTGCCCCTGCGCGATGCTCATCTCGCCCACGGATACGGCATCGGCGATGCGGTCGGCCTCGCTGAGCTTGTGCAGGTCGGTTTCGCCGGGCGCCAGGCGGATCACCCGCGTGCTGTCGCTGGCCCCCAGCGGACGCGACGGGTCGCTGAAGCTCAGGATCAGGCCGGTCGGGTTGGACCACGGCTCGCAATCCAGCCCCAGCCGCTGCGAGAGCGACACCACCGTGCCTTCCAGGCGCTGGGCGGTGGTGCCGTAACGGTGCAGGCGGCCCGCGATCTCGCAGATGAAGGCGATGCGCTGGGCGTAGGTGGCGGTGTAGGACGGGTCGTCGGCCATCCGCACAGTATCGCCCAAGCCCGCACGAAAACACGCCGCCACGGCGCCATTGCTGCTTACACTACGGGCCACGCGTCGCGCCGGGGGCAGATTGGGTATCGGGGAAACACTCGCCTTGGGCAGCGCCGCGGCATGGGCCGTGGGCGTGATCCTGGCGCGACAACTGGGCGCCTACCTGCCGCCGCTGGCGCTGAACCTGCTGAAGAATGCGCTGGTGCTGTGCGTGCTGGCGCCAGCGGTGCTGGTGCTCCATGCCGGCCAATGGCCGGCCGTGCCCGCGCGCGACCTGGCCATCGTGCTGGCCAGCGGGATCGTCGGCATCGCGCTGGCGGACACGCTGTATTTCCGCGCGCTCAACGAACTGGGCGCCGGACGCATGGGCATCATCGGCAACCTGTACAGCCCGCTGGTGCTGCTGCTGGGCTTCGTGTTCCTGGATGAACGGTTGGGTGCGGCGCAGTGGCTGGGCTTCGGCCTGGTCGGGTTGGGCGTGCTGCTGGTCAGCCGCCCGCCGGGCGAATGGGAAACCCACCCGCGGCACACGGTGCGCGGCATCGTGATCGGCATGCTCGCCATCGCGCTGATGGCGGTGGCCGTGGTGATGGTGAAACGCATCCTGGAAGCGCAGCCGCTGCTGTGGGTGACGATGATCCGCCTGGCCGGCGCGGTGGCCGGCCTGCTCGCCCTGGCCGCCTGGCCGGCCATGCGGGCGCGCATGCGCTTCGACCCCGGCCGCGTGCCCTGGCAGCGGCTGGTGCTGGCCGCGCTGATCGGCCAGGGGTTGTCGATGGTGTTCTGGCTGGGGGGCTACAAGTACACCTCGGCCTCGGTGGCGGCCATCCTCAACGAAAGCGCCTCGGTGTTCCTGGTGGTGCTGGCCGCGCTGTGGCTGCGCGAACCGCTGGGGCGGCGCGCCTTCGCCGGCGTGCTGCTTACGTTCAGCGGCATAGCCTGTATGCTCCTTGGCCGAGCGACGCCATGACTCCTACCCTTGCCCGCCCGCAGTACCAGACCGACCAGGCCGACCCCACGCGGGTGCGGCTGGCGGGCGACTGGACCCTCGCCAGCGCGCTGATCGTGGCCGAGCAACTGCGCGGGCTGCCCGAGGCGGTCAGCCGCATCGACGCCACCGCCATCGGCCGCATCGATTCGGCCGGCGTGCTGCAGCTGCTCCGCTTCGTCAAGCGGCGCGGGCTGGAACTGGAGGACATCGAGTTCCGCCAGGATCACCGCGCGCTGGTCAGCACCATCGAGGACGTCGCCGACGACCGCCCGCCGCGCAAGCGCGACTACGGTTTCCTGGCCGCGCTGTCGCGCCTGGGCTACCGGGTGCACGAGAACGGCAAGGAAATCGTCACCCTGTTGAGCTTCATCGGCGAGAACCTGTTCAAGCTGGTGCGGATGGTGAAGGAACCGCGCCGCTTCCGCGCCACCGCCACCGTCTCGCACATGGAAGCGGTGGGCCTGGACGCGGTGCCGCTGGTGGTCCTGCTGTCGTACCTGGTGGGCGCGGTGATCGCCTTCCTCGGCTCCACCATCCTGCGCGACTTCGGCGCGGAGATCTACGTGGTGGAACTGGTCAGCATCGCCTTCCTGCGCGAATTCGCCGTGCTGCTGACCGCCATCGTGCTGGCCGGCCGCACCGCCAGCGCCTTCACCGCGCAGATCGGCGCGATGAAAGCGCGCGAGGAAATCGACGCCCTGCATACCCTGGGCCTGGACCCGATCGACGTGCTGGTGATCCCGCGCCTGCTGGCGCTGCTGGTGATGCTGCCGCTGCTGACCTTCATCGCGATGATGGCAGGCCTGGCCGGCGGCATCACCGTGGGCGCCTTCGACCTGGGCATCCCGCCGCAGATGTACCTGGCGCGCATGCACGAGACCATGGAGGTGCGGCATTTCCTGGTGGGCATGTCGAAAGCGCCGGTGTTCGCGCTGATCATCGGCCTGATCGGCTGCCTGGAAGGCCTGCAGGTGGAAGGCACCGCGCAGTCGGTGGGCGAGCGCACGACCTCCAGCGTGGTGCAGGCCATTTCGCTGGTCATCGTCCTCGACGCCCTGGCCGCGTTGTGGTTCATGAACATGGATTGGTGATGATGGAGCCGGGATTCGGGATTCGTCGTTCGGGATTCGCAGAAGGCGCCAACCAGGCGAGGAGCCCGCTTTGACCAGTCCCGGATCCCCAATTCCCAATCCCGGCAACGAAGGCGCCGACACCCCCATCATCTCCGTCCGCGGCCTGGTCAACCGCTTCGGCGAACAGACCGTGCACGACGGGCTGGACCTGGACGTGCGCCGTGGCGAAATCCTCGGTGTGGTCGGCGGTTCGGGCACGGGCAAGTCGGTGCTGATGCGGTCCATCCTGGGCCTGCGCATACCGGACGCGGGCGAGATCCGCGTGCTGGACGTGGATGCGCGTTCCGACGATCCCGCGTCCCGCCAGCACATCGAGCGGAACACCGGCGTGCTGTTCCAGGATGGCGCATTGTTCTCGTCGCTGACGGTGGGCGAGAACGTGCAGGTGCCCCTGAAGGAACACCACCCGGAATTGCCCGACAGCTGGCGCTACGAACTGGCGCTGCTGAAGGTGAAGCTGGCGGGCCTGCCCGCCGACGCGCTGAACAAGCTGCCCTCGCAGCTCTCCGGCGGCATGCGCAAGCGCGCCGGCCTGTCGCGCGCGCTGGCGCTGGACCCGCCGCTGCTGTTCCTCGACGAGCCCACGGCAGGCCTGGACCCGATCGGCGCCGCCGCCTTCGACCGCCTGATCAAGACGCTGCAGGAGGCGCTGGGCCTGACCGTCTTCCTCATCACCCACGACCTGGACACCCTGTACGCTATCTGCGACCGCGTGGCCGTGCTGGCCGACCGGCGGGTGGTCACGGTGGCGCCCCTGGAGGAAGTGGAGCGGTTCGACCACCCCTGGGTGCAGGAGTACTTCCATGGCCCGCGTGCGCGTGCTGCGCGCGACGGGCGACAGGCCTTCGGGCCGCATACCTCGCAAACGGCAGTCTGAATCATGGAAACACGCGCCAACTACGTCCTCATCGGTGCCTTCACCATCATCATCGCCACCGCGCTGCTGCTGTTCGGGCTGTGGGCGGCGAAGTATTCGTCCGAGCGCACCTGGCAGGAATACCAGGTGGTGTTCCGCGAGGCGGTCACCGGCCTGTCGGTCGGCAGCCCGGTGCAGTACAACGGCATCGCCGTCGGTTCCATCACCAAGCTCTCGCTGGCGCCGAACGATCCGCGCCAGGTCATCGCCCGCATCCGCGTGGAGTCCTTCACGCCCATCAAGACCGACACCCGCGCCAAGCTGGCCATCACCAGCCTGACCGGCCCGACCATCATCCAGCTCAGCGGCGGCACGCCGCAGGCGCCGACGCTGACCAGCGTGGACACGCGCGAGGCGCCGGTGATCCAGACCGCGCCCTCCGCGCTGCAGAACATCACCGACACCGCCAGCCGCATCGTCGAACGGCTCGACCAGGTGCTGAGCGACAAGAACGTGGCCAGCATGACCACCACGCTGCAGAACCTGGAAACCCTGAGCGGTTCGCTGGCCAGCCGCGAGGACGGCCTGCAATCGCTGATCACCAGCGCGCGCGACGCGGCCAACAAGCTGGACACTACGCTGACCACCACCAACGGCACCATCGAGCGGCTGGACCGGAACCTGGTGCGCGAACTGCCCCGCATCCTCAACCAGTTGGAAGGCACGCTGGCCAAGCTGGATTCGGCCGCCGACAACGCCGATGCGATCCTCGGCGAGAACCGCGCCGCCATCAACAGCTTCGCCAGCGACGGCCTGGGCCAACTGGGCCCGACGCTGACCGAACTGCGCGGGCTGGTGCGCGACCTGCGCCGCGTCAGCGACCGGCTGGAAGGCAACCCCGCGCGCTACCTGCTGGGCCGCGACGCACCCAAGGAGTTCGACCCGAAATGAAGCCGCTGCGTACTTTTTTCTGCCTCTCGTTGTTCGCGTTGGCGTTGCCTGGCTGCTCCATCCTGGGCAGCGAGCAACGCGATCCGGTAACGATCTACTCGCCCGACGTCCGCGTGGCGCCGGAAGCCGACTGGCCTTCGGTGCCGTGGACGCTGGTGATCGCCAAACCCACCGCTTCGCGCGTGGTCGACAGCCCGCGCATCACGGTGCGCCCCGTGCCGGGCGAACTCCAGGTCTACCGCGGCGTATCCTGGGCGCAGCCGGCCACGGACCTGCTGCAGGATGCCGTGCAGCGCACATTGGAGGACTCCGGCCGCATCGGTGCGGTGGCCAGCGCCGATGCCGGCATCCTGGGCGACTACAAACTGGTGATGGACCTGCGCCGCTTCGAAGCCGACTATGCCGGCGAAACCATCCCCTCGGCGGTGGTGGAAGTGAACGCCAAGCTGGTCCACAACCGCGACCAATACGTCGTGGCCTCGCGTACGTTCCTGCATCGCCAGTCCGCCGGCGGCGTGGAGATCGGCCAGGTGGCGGGCGCGTTCGAACAGGCATTGTCGGCCTCCACCCGCGAGATCGTGGGCTGGGTGCTGAAGACCGGCCACGCCGACACGGGCCGCAAGCACTGACGGTCAGCGCCTGCGTGCCGGGTCGATCCACCGGAACGTCAGGTTGATGCGTTCGCCCACCGGTCGTGCCGTGCGCGGCAACGCATGCCGATAAAGGCGCTGGGTATCGCCCGACATCACCAGCAGGCTGCCATGCGGCAGTTCGATCGCTTGTTTCAGCGCTTTGTCCTTGCGGTGCTTCAGCAGGAAACGCCGCGTCGCTCCCAGGCTGACGGAGGCGATCACCGGTCGCGGGCCCAGTTCCGGCTCGTCGTCGCTGTGCCAGCCCATCGCGTCATGGCCGTTTCGGTACAGGTTGGCCAGCACGCTGTTGAAGGGAACGCCCAGTTCGCGCCGCAATCGTTCGCGGATCGCGCGCAACGCCGGCAACCAAGCATGCGGCACGAAATCCGCGCCCGAGTAGCGGTAGACCGCCTCCGGCTCCCCCATCCAGCAGCTCAGGCGCGGCGAATCCACCCTGCGCCCGAACATGCGGATGCGATGGACTTCCCATGGCATTGCGCGGCGCAGCTCTGAAAACAGAGCGTCGGCCTGGTCCGTCTCCAGCCAGTGCGGCATGAAGGCGAGGGAGGCGCCCGGCAACGGAATCGACGCTCCATTCGCTGGTTCGGGCTTGGGTATGGTCATCGCCATCATGCTGGCGGATTTGCCCCACTCCGCGCAAACACTGAAAATACAGGCAGCCCAAAGCCACCCCGGAGTCCCGCCCCATGTCCGATGTCGAACGCGATGTAATGGAATACGACGTCGTGACCGTCGGCGCGGGCCCGGCCGGCCTGGCCTTCGCGATCCGGTTGAAGCAGCTCAATCCCGATATCTCGGTGTGCGTGATCGAGAAGGCCAGCACCATCGGCGCGCACATCCTGTCCGGCGCGGTGATCGAACCCGGCCCGCTCGATGTCCTGCTGCCCGGCTGGCGCGACAGCCCGCCGCCCATCTGCGTGCCGGCCGGCGAAGACGAATTCTGGCTGCTCGGCAAGGACGGCGGCCGCAAGTTCCCCCTCGTGCCGCCCGGCATGCGCAACCACGGCAACTTCATCGTGTCGCTGGGCGCGATGTGCGCCTGGCTGGCGCCGCAGGCCGAAGCGCTGGGCGTGGAGATCTACCCCGGCTTCGCCGCGGCCGAGACGCTGCACGATACGAATCCTGACGGAAGCCCCGGCAAGGTCATCGGCGTGCGCATCGGCGACATGGGCGTGGCGAAGGACGGTTCGCACAAGCCCGGCTTCACGCAGGGCATCGACATCCATGCCAAGGTCACCGTGCTGGCCGAGGGCGCGCGCGGCCACTTGACCAAGCGGCTGGTCAAGCAGTTCCAATTGGACAAGGACAGCGACCCGCAGGCGTATTCCATCGGCATCAAGGAGCTGTGGCAGGTGCTACCCGGCCGCGTAACGCCGGGCAAGATCGTGCACACCATCGGCTGGCCCGCCGACAACCGGACCTACGGCGGCAGCTTCCTGTACCACCTGGATGGCGACCGGGTCGCGCTGGGCTACGTCAGCGGGCTGGACTACATGGACCCGGAATACAAACCCTGGGAAGCCTTCCAGCAATGGAAGAACCACCCACTGATCAAGCCGCTGCTGGACGGCGGCAACATCCTGTCGGCCGGCGCACGCGCCATCGTCACCGGCGGCTGGCAGTCCCTGCCCAAGGTGGAGATGCCCGGGGCCTTACTGATCGGCGACACCGCCGGCCTGCTCAACGTGCCCAAGATCAAGGGCACCCACCAGGCCATCCGCAGCGGCATGCTGGCCGCCGAGCACCTGGCCGCCAACGGCATGGAGCCGGCCGGCTTCGATGCCAGGCTGCGCGATTCCGATGCCATGGCGGAACTGAAATCCGTGCGCAACATCAAGCCCGGCTTCAAGAAGGGGATGTGGTTCGGCCTGTTGAACGCGGCCTGGGAGACCGCCGTGGGCGGACGCTCGCCCTGGACGCTGAAGATCACGCCCGACTGGTCGTCGCTGGACAAGGTCGGCGAACACGAACAACCCAAGCGCGACTATGTGGACCGCACCCTGGCTCCGCGCGACCGCCTGCAGGGCGTCTACTTCGCCGCCACCGAGCACGACGAAGACCAGCCCGTGCACCTGAAAGTGGCCGACACCTCGATCTGCATCACCCGCTGCGCCGCGGAATACGACAATCCCTGCACCCGCTTCTGCCCCGCCGGCGTCTACGAGATCGTCGAAGACGCCACCGAAGGCAAGCGCCTGCAGATCAACGCCGCCAACTGCGTGCACTGCAAGACCTGCGACATCAAGGACCCCTACGAAATCATCACCTGGGTAACGCCGGAAGGTGGTTCGGGGCCGAATTATCAGAATCTATGAGCACCGTGCGGACCTCGTATCGACAGCAGTTCCTATACTTCGTTAATCCTCGAATACAGTCCAACACATGACAATGATGGCTGACGCTGTACGCTGACGGAAACCGATCAGCCCTTAATAGCGGACGGCAGCTGGCCGCGCCGATTCGCGGCAAGAAATTGTGCGCGCCTAGAGGATTTAACGCAGGCTATCGATCACCCGGAAAAGCTCTAAAGAGAATGCCCAAACCGACCCACGTGCATCCGAGTTCTGTAGCTATCGTCTGAAAATTCATTTCTGAATTTTACAGGTCGTCATTCAATCCTCAGATGTCGAATAGACAACGCTCCAGACAACAAAAAACTACAAAGCTAAAGGGTGGGTGCCCACTCGAGCACCCGCCCTAGCACGGTCCTTTTACTTCGCGATGATGATCCAGTCAACGCCTGTGGAACCGGCCGCCTTCCTAGTATTGCTATCACCTGAATACCAGATCATGTTCACACCAGTAGAGTTATTTCTCCACAGGATGTCGGACTTGCCGTCACCGTTATAATCAGCAACCGCCGCCACGTTCCATGAACTGCTCCCGATTGAGCGCGCACTCGCTGACAAAGCACTGGGCCAGATCACGTTACCGCCCGTAGACCTGTTCCTCCATAGGATGTCGGACCTACCATCCCCATCGAAATCACCAATGCCCGCCATGGTGAACACGTTTGGATTGGCTGCGCCGACGTTAATTACCTTAGTACTATCCGCAGAACGCCAGATCACGTTGGCGCCGCTGGCGCTTCGCCAAAGGATGTCTGACTGGCCGTCGCCATCGAAGTCACCAATGCCAGCAACATTGTAGCCGGTCATCGATGTGACCGCAGCCACAGTAGTACCTGATCTCCAGATCAGATTAGCGCCGGTAGCGGGGTTGCGCCACAGGATATCTGCGCGCCCATCTCCATTGAAGTCACCGATTCCTGCGACAATCCATGCGCTACTCAGCTTGCCCAACGTCACGGCCGAAGTCGAATTGCCCCCACGCCAATAAACGTTCTCGGCTGTTGATGCCTTCCGGAACAGAACATCCGTCCTGCCGTCCCCATCGAAATCACCGAGGCCGACCAGCGCCCATTCAGTGGCCAACGTAGCCATGGCAACCTTCGTATTGGAATTCGCAGCACTCCAGATCAAATGCGCGCCCGAGTTTGGGCGACGCCACAGTATGTCCGACCTACCATCGCCATCGAAGTCGCTAACAGCCCTGCCGGGAAATGGAACCACGGTGGCGCGGAAGGTAGCCACGATTGGGATCGTCTGGTTCAAGCTCCGCGCATTATCCTCACTGTTCGCTACACCACATGCACGACCACCGCAGGTGCTCTTCAGCGGAGTGGAGAAAATACGGTATGGCGTCTGACCTGTATCGCCGTAGGCCATGACCGTGTAGAAATTGCCGTTGGCGGAATTGGTCTTGTACCCGAAGGAATAATCAAACGCACCGTACTGCAAGTTGTTGCTATTGTCTCGCGAGTTGGCCCGATCATGCGCGGAACCCATCAAGTGGGCAACTTCGTGGACCAGCGTTTCGGCCGCACAGAAATATGTCTTGCCGTCGGTCCCTTGGTCTTCACCGTCGCTGACGACGGCATAGCCCCAATCATCATCCACGTTCGGGTTGATTGCCGTGCGGTTGGCGCCATTGAGCCACGCGATGCCACAGCCATCGTTCTCCGGCGTCTTGAAATCACGTACCAGGACGGCAAGATCCGCACCGTATTCATCACGGGCAGCACGCAAAGGCGCCAATGCGGCTGGCACTGCAACCGCGGCGGAGCCAGTATTCCCCGTCAGTTTCTGCAGCGTGTCCGAATTGGTGGTGGTATCCGTATACGAGATCTTGACCGCGCGTACGAGACGGAAATAACCGTTGATGTCGCTGTTGCTCAACGCCTGATTGGCGACCTGAACCAGATTGGTCACGCGCGTGACCGCACCAGCATCGCTACCGATGCGAGCCGCAAGCCCATTGCTGTAACCGATGGCCAGGTCGATGGTGTTGGCCGAGGTCGGCGGGGCCGCCGCCGCGGCAACGGCGTTTTGCGCCACCGCGGATTGCGTGGCCGCGGCGGACGCCATCGCGCGGGATGCGGCCGACGGCGGTATGAGCGTGTCGCCATCCTCGGAAAATGCGCGCGCCGCCTTGCTCGGGTCGACCACCGTGGCGAACAGCTGTCCACCGCGGGTCACCAGCTCGAGCGGAGGAGCGCCATTGGCTTGCGGGATGGAACCGAAGACCGCCTTCTCACCAAAGGTGATGAGGGCCTCCTGCATCTGGTCGCCGTCGATGACTCGGCCGACCCAGGTCCAGTTGCCATCGACATGCTCTTCGTGGCGCTCGTAGCGCAGCTTGACCTGCGACCCATCGGGCGAAGGCACCGTCATCTCGCCGGTGACGACCGCCTTGAGCGCATGCTCTTCACTGATCGCGACCGGATAGTAAGTGAAGGCACCTTCCTTCCTGGACGCGACGCCCTTGTTGGTATAGTTGACGAGTGCGCCACGGTCGGGAGCATTGGCAATCGCCGTGCCGCCGGCACGCGCGGCTGGCAACGAAGCCAGCGACGGGCCCGACGAGCGGGTCGAAGCCGCATCACGCATCCCAGCCAGACTCGATTCGGGGCTTTCTCCACTGCACCCAGCCAACACCAACATCATGGCGCAAGCGCCAACCCGGAATTTCATGCGTACCCTCTGCGTAACGGATATAGCCCCTGATCTCACAATATAGCCCAGCGCCGCGGGTCATAATAGTGAGGCGGTTCCCGTATCCATTATCGGCGCTGGTACGTACAGCTTAAAGTCAGTTGCAGCGCTCGCCCGCGCGGTCGACGAAAAACCGACGCGGCTGCATTCTCTCTAGGCTGCGCGACGGAACGGGACGCCCGTCTTCGCTTGCAGTTCGCTTTCCGTGACGCCGTCCGCGGTTTCCACCAGCACCAGTCCCTCCGGCGTCACGTCGAACACCGCCAGGTCGGTGATGATGCGGTCCACCACCCCCACGCCGGTCAGAGGCAGGTCGCATTGCGGTAGGATCTTGTGGCTGCCGTCCTTCGCCACGTGCTCCATCAGCACCACGATGCGCTTGACCCCGGCCACCAGGTCCATGGCGCCGCCCATGCCCTTGACCATCTTGCCGGGCACCATCCAGTTGGCCAGGTCGCCCCGGTCGGTGACCTGCATGGCGCCCAGCACGGCCAGGTCGATATGGCCACCGCGGATCATGCCGAAGGAATCGTGGCTGCCGAAGTAGCTGGCCCCCGCCCGGGCGGTCACGGTCTGCTTGCCGGCGTTGATCAGGTCGGCATCCACCTCGTCCTCGGTCGGGAACGGGCCGATGCCCAGCAGGCCGTTCTCGGATTGCAGCCAGACGTCGATGCCGGCCGGGATGTGGTTGGCCACCAGGGTCGGCAGGCCGATGCCCAGGTTGACGTAGGCGCCGTCGGTCAGTTCGCGGGCGGCGCGCTGCGCCATTTCATCGCGGGTCCAGGGCATCACTTGTCTCCTGCGGTACGGACGGTGCGCTGTTCGATGCGCTTCTCGGGGTTCGGGTTGTGGACGATGCGGTCCACGTAGATGCCCGGCAGGTGCACGTGATCCGGGTCGATGTCGCCGATCTCCACCACTTCCTCGACTTCGGCGACGCAGACCTTGCCGGCCATGGCGCAGGCGGGATTGAAGTTGCGCGCGGTCTTGCGGAACACCAGATTGCCGGCCTTGTCGGCCTTCCATGCCTTGACCAGCGCCACGTCGGCCACCAGCGCCGTCTCCATCACGTACCAGTGCTCGCCAAACTGGCGGGTCTCCTTGCCTTCCGCCACCACGGTGCCGTAGCCCGTGCGGGTGAAGAACGCCGGAATGCCGGCACCGCCCGCGCGCAGGCGCTCGGCCAAGGTGCCTTGCGGGTTGAATTCCAGTTGCAGTTCGCCCGACAGGAACTGGCGCTCGAACTCCTTGTTCTCACCCACGTAGGACGAAATCATCTTGCTGATCTGCCGGGTCTCCAGCAGCAGCCCCAGGCCGAACCCGTCCACGCCCGCATTGTTGGAAATGGCGGTCAGGTTCTTCACGCCGCTGTCACGCAGCGCCTCGATCAGTGCCTCGGGAATGCCGCACAGTCCAAAGCCGCCCACCGCCAGCGTCTGGCCATCGGCCACCAGCCCCTCAAGCGCAGCGGCGGCGCCGGGATAGAGTTTGTTCTTGCCTCCACCGGCGGGCGGGGCGGGCGTAGCGGTTTCGGCCATGGCGGGTTCCGACGGATGGGAAAGGCCTTCATTCTACCCACCGCCCACCAGCGGACACAGGTACTTTCGGGCAATGGGAAGCGCTCACGCATCGTGCGCTTACACTGTGCCGATGAAATCCTTGGCCCTTGTCACCGCCGTCGCCGCCACCGGCCATGACGACGATCTTGTCCCCCTGCTCGATGCCTGCGCCGGTGCCGGTCTATACGTCCGTGCCGTGGCATGGGACGACCCCACGGTGAACTGGGGCCGGTTCGATGCCGTACTGCTACGCTCTCCCTGGGACTACACCGAGCGGCTGCCCGACTTCCTGGCCTGGTGCGAACAGGTGGACCAGGCCACCCGACTGCTCAACCCTCTCAATGTCGTGCGCTGGAACACCGACAAGCACTACCTTGGTGACCTGGCCGCGATCGGGATTTCGATCGTGCCCACCGCATTCGTCGAGCCCGAGGACGAACCGATGGAAGCGCTGGGGGCGTTCCTGGCCATGCTGTCCACCGACGAGTTCGTGGTGAAGCCCGCCGTCAGCGCCGGCGCACGGGATACCCAGCGCTACGCGCGCGCGCAGGACTTCGCCGCCGGCAACCACATCGCACGCCTGCAGGCGCAGGAACGCGGCGTGATGCTGCAACCCTACCTGTCCGGCGTGGACGTGGCGGGCGAAGCCGCCCTGCTCTACTTCGGGGGACAGTTCAGCCATGCCGTCCGCAAGGCGGCGCTGCTGCCGGCAGGCGATGGCGTGCGGCAAGCTCCGATGGCCATGGGCGACATCCGTGCCCGCGACGCGACGCCGGCGGAACACCACCTCGCCGAACGCGTGCTGGCAGGGGTAGCCCGCCTGCTGCAATTGGAGGTCCCCCTGGCCTATGCCCGGGTGGACCTGCTGCCGGGCACCGATGGCTTGCCACGGCTGCTGGAACTGGAGTTGACCGAACCCTCCCTGTTCTTCGCCCAGGCCCCCGGCAGCGCCGACCGTTTCGCCCAGATATTGACCCGTATGCTGGCCGACGACACCGTACGGGCTCGCACGGGCACCGGCTGACCGGTAAAATCGAAAGTCTGCTCTCGGCCAGCCGCCGCGGCCGGGCCTCTCCGTCGCATATCAGGAATTCCCGCAGGATGAAGATTCTCGTCGCCTACAAGCGCGTGGTGGACTACAACGTCCGCATCCAGGTCAAGCCGGACGGCTCCGGCGTGGTCACCGACGGCGTCAAGCTGTCGCCCAACCCCTTCGACGAGATCGCGCTGGAAGAGGCCCTGCGCCTGCGCGACAAGGGCATCGCCACCGAAGTGGTGGTCGCCACCATCGCTCCGGCCGATGCCCAGGCGCACCTGCGCAACGGCCTGGCCATGGGCGCCAACCGCGCCATCCACGTGGTCACCGACCAGGCCATCCAGCCGCTGACCGCCGCCCGCACCCTGCTGAAGCTGATTGAAAAGGAACAGCCGCAGTTGGTGATTCTGGGCAAGCAGGCCATCGACGACGACGCCAACCAGACCGGCCAGATGCTGGCCACGCTGTGGGGCCGGCCGCAGGCGACCTTCGCCAGCAAGCTGGAGATCGCCGATGGCAAGGCCACCGTCACCCGCGAGGTGGACGCCGGCCTGGAGACGCTGGAAGTCGACCTGCCGGCCGTGGTCACCACCGACCTGCGCCTGAACGAGCCGCGCTTCATCAAGCTGCCGGACATCATGAAGGCCAAGAGCAAGCCGCTGGAAACGCTCGCGCTGGCCGACCTGGGCGTCGACGCCGCCGACACGCTGAAAACCACCCACTACGCCCCGCCGGCCAAGCGCAGCAAGGGCATCATGGTGAAGGACGCGGCCGAACTGGTCGCCGCACTCAAGCAGAAGGGGTTGCTGTAATGGCCAAAGTTCTCGTCATCGCCGAACACCTGGACGGCAAGCTCAACGCCTCCACCGCCAAGACCGTCAGCGCCGCCGCGGCGCTGAACCCGGAAGCCATCGACGTGGCCGTGCTGGCCGCCGACCCGGCCACCATCGCGACCGAAGCCGCGAAGATCGCGGGCGTGACCAAGGTGCTGACCGTGGCCGACCCGGCCAATGCGAACGCCATCGCCCAGGTGCTGGCCCCGCAGATCGCCAAGCTGGCGGCGGGCTATTCGCACGTCTTCGCGCCCTCCACCACTTTCGGCAAGGACCTGCTGCCCTGCGTGGCCGCCCTGCTGGGCGTCAACCAGGTCTCCGACCTGATGGCCGTGGAAGGCACGCACACCTTCAAGCGCCCGATCTACGCCGGCAATGCCATCATCACGGTGGAAGCCCCGGCGGATCAGGTCGTGGTCGCTACCGTGCGCACCGCCTCGTGGCCGGAAGCCGCCCAGGGCGGCAGCGCGGCCGTCGAAGCCGCCAGTGCGGATGCCGCGCTGCCGACGCATACCCGCTATGTGGGCCTGGCCGCCGGCAAGTCCGACCGTCCCGACCTACAAAGCGCCAGGCGCGTGGTCTCCGGCGGCCGAGGCGTCGGTTCGGCCGAGAACTTCAAGGTCATCTATGCCCTGGCCGACAAGCTGGGCGCCGCCGTCGGCGCCTCGCGCGCCGCCGTGGACGCCGGCTACGTGCCCAATGAACTCCAGGTCGGCCAGACCGGCAAGATCATCGCCCCCGAACTGTACGTGGCCGTCGGCATCTCCGGCGCCATCCAGCACCTGACCGGCATCAAGGACGCCGGCACCATCGTCGCGATCAACAAGGATGCCGAGGCGCCGATTTTCGAGATTGCGGATATCGGACTGGTCGGTGACCTGTTCGCCCTTCTTCCAGAACTGGAAGCAGTGCTCTGATCAAACTAACTGACGTGGCAATGACACTCGAAGCCACAAAACGTGTCTTGGTCGTGTTCGGCACCCGACCGGAAGCCATCAAGATGGCGCCGGTCGTGGCCGCTTTGAAGCAACAGCACAATCTCGACACGAGAGTAGCCGTGACTGCTCAGCACCGCCAGATGCTGGACCAGGTTTTGCATTTGTTTGGCATCCGTCCAGATGCAGACCTCGACCTCATGGAACCTGGACAGACCCTGCCCAAGTTGTTCTCCAACATATTGACGGGAATGACCCAAGTTTTATCCGAGTACCATCCGGACCTCGTTTTAATACATGGCGACACCAGCACCACGCTGGCTACCGCACTCGCGGCGTATTATCAACGCATCCCCGTTGGTCATGTAGAGGCTGGACTCCGCACTGGAGATATGCTCTCGCCTTGGCCTGAAGAAGCCAACCGACGGCTGACCGCGCCACTGGCTCATTTGCATTTTGCTCCCACGCGGCAAGCCGCATTGAACTTGGCTGCGGAAGGCATATCCAACGACCGCATCCATGTGACGGGCAACACAGTGATCGATGCCTTGCTCGCTACGACAGACCGCATTGACCGAGATTCACGACTCCGAGCAAGCATTGCTGACCAATTTCCCTTTCCATCGGATGATAGAAAGCTGGTTCTCGTTACGGGCCACAGACGAGAGAACTTCGGCTTAGCCTTTGAACAGATTTGCCTTGCGCTGCGGGACATCGCTGATCGTGGGGATACCAGAATCATCTATCCGGTGCATCTCAACCCCCAGGTTCAAGAGCCGGTAAAGAGACTGATTTCCGATCACCCTGCTATACACCTGATTCCCCCGCAGGACTATCTTCCGTTCGTGTACCTCATGTCGAAAGCCCACCTGATTCTGACCGACTCTGGCGGAGTACAGGAAGAAGCTCCTTCGCTTGGAAAGCCTGTGTTGGTAATGCGCAATACAACAGAGCGCCCGGAAGCCCTTGAGGCAGGTACTGTGCGGCTGGTCGGCACGGATCGCAGAACGATTGCCCGGCAGGCAGCACTGCTGCTTGATGACAAGGATGCCTATGCGGAAATGTCTATGGCACACAATCCATATGGCGATGGCGCATCTGCCGCCAGGATTTCCAGCATCGTCGTGCGTAACTTGGCCAAGCCCCATGACGAACACTGATCACAGCCTATATGCAGATCTCGTGATTGGGACACGGCCCAATATCGTGAAGGCTGCGCCTTTACTTGCCGCCATGATGGACGCCGACTGGTGCCATCCGCAGTTGGTGTTCCTAATGCAACACACGGATGCTGCGCTGGCGTCCGAACCGATGGCCGATCTGGGCATTCCGGCGAACCACCCGATCTATCTTCACCTTACCCATAGAGGATACGGCGCCCGTTTGGGCGAGATGATTGAAGCCTATAGCGCCCGCCTCAATGACAACCGACCGGACCTAGTCATCGTATTCGGAGATGTCGATACTACGCTTGCCGCAGCCTACGCCGCGAAGCGATCCAATATCCCTCTTGCGCACGTCGAGGCAGGACTTCGCAGCAACGATCGCAGCATGCCCGAAGAGCTGAATCGACTATTGGTGGATGCGATCACGGACATTCATTTCACGACAAGCGAAGACGCGCTCCAAAGACTGGTGGAAGTCGAGGGGCATTTAAGCGTGAACGTCCATAATGTAGGAAATTTGATGATAGACTCACTCATCAGCACGGTGGATCGCGCCCATGGACGGTCGCTTTGCGTGCAAATGGATGTCCTGCCGAGTGCCTTCGGCCTTGCGACCTTCCACCGCCCCTCCAATGTGGACTCAGTGGAGAAGCTCCAGGAGCTCCTGCAGATGCTACGGGCAGCATGCTCGCTCATTCCTATCATCCTGCCGCTGCATCCACGCACTGCCGCCGCCTTATCTCGATTCAATCTCGAAAATGAAATTCGCGAAATACCTGGTCTCACGCTTATCAAAGCACTTCGCTACCGGGACTTTGTCTCATTATTATCTCAGGCGCGAGTTGTTCTTACCGACAGCGGCGGACTCCAAGAAGAATGCAGCATCCTAGGTGTCCACTGCCTTACAGTTCGGACAAGCACTGAACGACCAGTGACGCTCCGACTAGGCAGCAACCAACTGGTTACTCCAGCGCAGGTATCGCATGTTCTTGAGAAGGTTTTGAACGAGTCCCAGCCCGCGCCGGCGAGTATTCCTTTGTGGGATGGCAGAACCGCGCAGCGCATAGTGACGGTGCTTCAACCACTGGCAAAAGAACGAAGCATGCTAGCCGGAGTGCGCACCACCTAAATAACCCCGCTCATCAACGCTCCTTTTTGAGCAAGGCGATTACTGCAGACTGGACATCATCTGCCATCGTTCGCGCGTAGGTTGCCGTCAGGTGATGTTGATCCCTGTAGACGAGGATGTTCCCGACTACAGCTGGACAACGATCCTCACGACACAATGAACTTGTCATATCCAAGCTTTGTAGATCCGGGTCAATTTGGATAGCCATATTAAGCGCGGCTTGTGGAAGCACGGCACTCGCTGAAAACACACAATCACTTCCCATTTTCACACAATCGGGACCTGATGCTGGTAGCCAAGGCGTATGCCGAAGCAAAGCAACCTGAATTCCCTGCCGACGTAATGGTTTGAGCCGTCGCAATACGCCCTCGGCAATCTTCTGCTGACTTCCACGCGAGCCCTGACCTTCAATGCGATGGTTGGGAGACTGACTTATGACCACCAGGTCCGGGTTGAGCTTCAATAGCTCTGCAACCAGCTTCGAACTCCATTCCGCACATTGAGGATAGGCTGAAAGCCCAGTGCGGGGACTTCCAGATTGTATTTGGACATCCGTGAAGGCGCAGCCCATTTTGGTGAACACCAACAACTTCCAGCCCATATTAGATGCAGCGGCATCAAAAGCCGGTATCCAGTGCTCTGCGTGCGAGTCACCTATCAGCACTAGTGTGTGCCGGCCTGTCTCCATGCCCATCACGCACCTCACGATCACACTGCCCTCGATCGGTGCGATGCAACGCTCGTTTGCGCCATGCAGCCTGGGCCTGTCCACCCGGGCAGCGTCAGGTGTCGGGATAACTGCTACATCGGCCGGAACCAGATGGCCTTTCCAAGCTAGTGCACCTGGATAATCTTCCATTACAGCTATCCGCTGCTGGTCAGCTTCAATACGCTGATCACCAGCAAAGGTGAGGCCTGTGGCAAACAACGCCAATGTGGCCGTCAGCCCTGCCCCGATCACATACGGACGGAAGGACTCCCCCTTGCGTGCATGCCGGAAGCGCTCCTCAATCACATACTTCGACACGTGCGCCAAGAGAATCGAGACCACCACCACCACCACGCCA
>NZ_JBBWWT010000013.1:0-90884 GCF_038321125.1 Pseudoxanthomonas putridarboris
GAAGGCCCAAGAGAGCGTGGCAAAGGAGAAGCCGCGAATCGAACGCTTGCAATGGTGGAATGCGGTGCAGGCCAAGGTGCCGGGGTTCTCGGCGGGGAAGGTGTATCACTTCCACCCGGTGGGATTGGCGGGGAATCTTGGGAAAAGACGGCATCCGATCATTCAGATTGATGGGAATAGCGTCGAACTGGAATTTCTTGAAATGTATGTGGGTGGCGATCTCAGTGATGCTGACATTGAGGCTGCCGCCAAAGAGCTTGGGTGTGAGCCAAGCCTAATTTACGCCATTGCGCGTCAGGAATCGGCTCATTCATCTTTCATCAGCGTGGACGGAGAGACGATTCCCTCCATCCTATATGAGAGGCATTGGTTCAGAAAGCTCACAAAAAACGCATCTTATGAACAGACGCATTCTGAAATTTGTGGCCCTGCGTACAGAAGGGCGAGGAAAAACAGTTCGGGAAAATTTATTGATGTAAAAACTGGAGCGGAAGTTGATGCTAAGGATGTGTATGGGTCGTCGGGAAAGCCTCAATACGAAAGGTTAATGACAGCCTATGGGCTCAATGAGGCGGCGGCATTGCAGGCGTGTTCGTGGGGTAAGTTTCAAATAATGGGTTTCAACTACGCCGCTGCAGGATATGGCTCTGTAAAGGATTTTACGGCTGCCATGTCGCTTGGAGATGCCGAGCATATTAAGGCCTTCTTGAAATTTGCAAAAAGTAATTCAACATTATTGAATGGGCTTCGGTCAAAGAATTACGAGTTAATTGCAGAAGGCCATAATGGTTCTGGGTGGAGATCAATTAATCCTGAATATGCGAGAAATATTGAAAGGTTCAGCAATGAATATTCAAAAAAATAGGCATGTATTTGTTTTGTTTGCGCTGTTCTTTGGAACACATATCTTTGCTAAAGAAGGAGATTCTCAGAAGGGGCGTATCCTTTGCAAGGAAAGCGAATCTCCGGTTTTTTCTTTCCGGATCGAGAGATCGACCAAGATCGCCTCAATATGCAAGGGCGCTCGGGATTCGTATTTGGTATATCGGTTTGGTCGACCAGGCCGGGTTGAACTTCAATACCCTAAAGATCTGAACTTGGGGTCGTGGAAATTATTCAAATTCAGCGGCTATTCCAGAGGTGGAGGAATCCAGAATGACGCCATGGGCGACTACACTTTAAAGTTCAGTAATGGCAATGTTGAATACACGGCGTTTCAGGAGTGGCGACTCATCGATAACGGATATCAAATAGGAATGGTAGTGGATGTTGGCAATGTCCGAACCGTTCTAAAGGGGAAAAAAGAGTCGCAGGTTGGGGCGCTTACATTGCTTGATGGAAATGCCAATATGATGAACTCGGAATAGCGATGTGAAATGCTGTCAAGCGCCCGGCCACTTGGGGCGCACGTCGTTCTGAGTGCGAAGGGAATATATTTAATGACTATGGACACACGCGGGTAATGACCGACGCATCAGCACGATTCACAGCATTGCGAGGAAGAATGTGAAAAGTTCCAGAATGGTGGTGGTGACATTGCTGCTATCGGCCATGTGCGCCTGCGAAAGCAAGGACGATACTGGGGTGAGTATTGCTGACGAACATCGTCGAGATTCTACCGAGGTGACCGTCGCCGCTACTCGTATTCTTCATGGGGATAGTAACCCGGGGAAAAGCGACAAAAATCGGTTGTGTCGGCTTGAGTTTCTTGACCGAAATTCAAGTGCGAACAAGTTCCCCGAGCTTTCAAATACAAGTTCGTCGCTATTCGACCGAGTCAAATTTTTTATCGATGGCGCGGAGATTGGTTCAATCGGTATGGGGGCTGAGAACAACCCTTTTGTTCAAGATGACTTCGACAATCACTTTTCACCCAGTTGTGATCTTGCGTGGGTGGGGAATTTGGCATTTGGTACGGTTGAGGATGACAAGGGGCGGGCGGTAAAATTTCACGACCGATACTACTGTGCCTTCGTCAGACTGCCTGACATGTGCGTCGTTGGAAATTCCACGGATTTGATGTGCGACGGACAATTCGATTCTTCAGGTCAATGGGTGCGTAATGATGGTGAAGATTCAGATATCGATCTCTCTTATCGAGTTACCGCCAAGGGTCTGCTTGATGGAAATTTGGATGGATCAGGTCTGGTTGGTTCCATTGGCAACTTGCTTCGTTGCGATCCTGTTTCAAAGGAGAATTCAAGCCTCTATAGTGATTTGATTAAAAGAAATATCATAAAAATGAGTGCGAAGGAACGAGATGATCTTGCTAAAAGAGTTGATGAATTCAGATAGCTTGCCGTCCGACGGGTGTCCTGCTTGATAAATTTGCCAGCAGCGATCGAAAACCAGAATCCACCACTTAATGGTCTGGTAGACCGGTATCACGCCTTCGCCTATGCCCAGGCGTTGCTCTATGAATCGCCCGCATTTCCCGATGCGCAGGGGCAGATGCAGTGGCGACCTGATGACTATGCAATCAAGGAGCTACCATGACCCTGAAATATATTTTTCTGACGCTATTGGTAGCTTGCGCCGGATGTAATGCAGAAACATCTAAAGCAGATGCCTCCAAAGTCAGCCCATTGCCGACAGGAATGGATCACTACAAAATTGCTTTCCAAGGCTGCGAATTTGAATTCGTAGGCCCTTCTGGAAAAGGACAATATGCGCAGGTGCTAGCTGACAGTGACCCCTATGTTGAGGGTGTATTTTCCGGATATTCCCATGCAAGAGATGTGAAAGAAGAAGATAAATTCGAGGTGGATTTTGTTTGTAGACGCGAAAGTGCTGAAAAACTGTGTCCCGAATACCTCAGCCAAAACGCAAAGCAAACCGATCCGATCATAGTTCGGGACACGCAGCAAAAGCACCTTGCCAAATTAAGCCCAATTTACTGGGCTGAGGGCTACGTCAACACGGTTACGGAAATGAGTGTTCCTCGGACGCGAGAACTGAATTTCTGTCTCGGTGACGAGAAGCACAGCCTGACGGGGCGTGCGGTAGTAGGCATTGAGTCGCGCGAGCCTAGGGAAACTCTTGGCACACCACCTTCACCAGAATCGGAGATTGCACTCAATGCGGTTCTCGAATTAATTAAATCCATTCGCTTCGTAGGCACATCGAAGGGGCCGGGTCGATAAATGCGACTGCTGGCTCCTTCTAAGCTGTGCTTGTTCCTGGGTCTATTTATGATGGCCTCCTGTAAGGCGGAGCCGTCAATTGAGTTGACTGGAATTAAGGCAGGATTGCGGGCCCCGACTGGGTTGCTGATTGAACCCGAAGAGAAATTCTCGCGCGCGTACCAGGAAACGGAATGCGTCAATTTCGTGCTCACTAAGGGAGGTGCGAGCGCCGGCATCTTGTGCTCATCAAAGAGTTCGGAATTTCTTTCGGATTTCGGCATTGCCGGACTGGCAGCGGGTTCGACAGACGATCAAGGAGGGTTGCCAGTAGTCACGACCGGAATGGCTGCATACCCAATGAGTGTGATTGTCGAAAAACCCGTGAAGGTTTATTCGGCAAAGGTTGACTGTGATGGGGCTGGTGGAGCCATCTATCGCGCCACATCCACATGCTATGTAACGACTTCATTTCTTGATGATGGTAGGTTTTTATACAGCAACTTCGTCATTGAAGATCACGTGACCCGTACCAGCAAGATCAAGCCTGTAAACGTGGAGGAATTTTGGCAGGGATTGCTGTTGGAGCGCTTCTCGCCCACAAGTCGATTGCGATACTCTTCTGAGGCGGCCGCGCATGGGTTTGAACTCGCCTACCTGTCGATTCAACTTGCGGTAAATCCCTGCATAGACGAAAAAATAGATTGGGCGGATTCTTCCGAGGTCATTGCTCAAATAGCAGAAGCTAGAAATGCCTGGCCCAAAGGTACCTGTGAAGATCAATCTACGGCGCAGTTGCTTTCAGAGTTGCTCTACACGCGCCATGCGGCACTCGCGGCAACCGATGCTCCGCTGGAGGTAGCCAGTAAAGTCATCGAAAACGAAAAACTATTAAAGCTCTGCAAGGACACTGCTTGCATTAGAGAAGTCTCATCTTCCGGAATAAGGGAGTTTAAGCATCTATTTGATGTATCTTCTGTCTATGGCGAAAAGATCAGGCCAGACTTTGTCTTGGATGCAAGGCCAATAGACAGCAAAAACGCGTTGTATGGTGAAATTCTCCGAATTCTTGATGAGGCCGACAACTGGTGCGGGGGTTCATCAATTGAGATTGGCGAGCGAAAGCTTAAGCCAAGCGAATCCAATATCTTCGTTGCTAGCTGCTTTACTGGGGCTCCAGAATATCCATTGTGGATCATCAAAGAAAACAAGGGGAAATTAAAACTACTGCTTGTGTTGGAACAAGGAAGCAACCTGCATTTATTACCGAGAGTTAGTGGCGGGTTGCCTGATCTACGCAACTCAATTCGAGTCAATGCCGGTGAGCGCATTGTGGAGATATATTCTTCCAATGGCGGCAGTTATGAATCCGTTCTCGAGCTTGACGTGCAGAATTCTGGAGATGTAAGTCTTGCTTTTTGATAGGTCTTCCCACCAACTGCGTCGAGTGATCCGAGCCGTCGCCATGTCTCTGGCGCTACTTGCAGGGATGTCCGTCTACGCAGTCGCCGCGCGACCGGATACCGTCACACGTCCAACTTTTGACGAAAAGTCGGTGCCGTCTGAGTTAACTGATGCGCTAGCAGGCAGGGCGACAATACAGAATCTTGACGCTTCATTTTCTGACTCGGCACTCGAAAGTCTGTTCCCAATGGAAGCAGGGGAGCGCATAGAGAGAGATAAGTCCCTTGTGTGGGCGGTCGATGAAAAGAAGTTCTATTTCTTTCCGGTCTCTTACAAGAAGCAAACGTGCAGATTTGTTTTCGTGGATGCCAGCGATATGAAGGTCATAAGTGATGGCGGGTTTTATCTTGACGACTGCACTTTCATATCCCGACCCGAATTAATTGATATAAACAATGATGGAGTCACTGATTTCAGGGTGCGGATGAAGCTCGGGCATCAAATTGGTTCTTCCGTCCGGGTGAAGCACAGCTTGGATTTTATATACGACGGAAATAAAAAAATGTATTGCGAAACTGATAGCGGAATGCCCTGTAATTGAGGGCTATAAGTGGAGTGAATATCATGGGCCGGACGATCCGAGCCGTTGCCGTGACTCTGGCCTTGCTCGCAGGCATGTCTGGCTGGGCTAGTGCCACGCAGCCGGATACCGTCGCACGTCCAACCATTGATGAAAGTGCGCGTTGCCCCTTCCGGATCGTGGTCGAGGAGGGCAGCCTCTGGCACGCTTGGATGACGGAGGAAGACAGAAGCGATATGGATCAGGTGCCGCAACCACAGCGGCACAACGACAGTACCGGATCGGCCTGGGATTTCGTGCAACCGCTTGAGTCCGGTGGCATGGTTCTACAGGTGGCTATCCGAGGCAGTTGCCTGTGGTTGCTGGATGACACCGGCCAGCCGCTTCCGGTCGGTGACGCGGATCACGTATTGGGGAGCATCGATTCTGTTGGGCGCACTGTCAGCGATGACCCTCCGCCAGGTGCGCTTTTCCTGCTCGGTTTCGAGCGGAGCGAGGCAGATCGTGGCACGTCCTACCTCAAAGCTGCTCGTCTGCTGCGGTATTCCCCCGAGGCAACGCGCTTGTCGCCGCTGCTGAATGCTTACCCGAAACTTGTCGATTCACCATACCGTCTGTATGACCGACCCACTGGCTACGCATATGAAACATCGCACTTCGACCTGCGTTTTGGCACGCCCGGCCGATTGTGGATAGTGCAGCAACAAGGTGGCGGGTTCGGCGTGCTGGACATCGAACGCATGAACTATGTGGTGCCACCGATCTACGCAGAGATCCGGGGCTATCAAGTTTCAAGCAACCGTGAGCGTGTGGGTTACTGGGGTGCATTGACGCTGCCTGGCGGCGCTGACGGGGAACAACCCACTATCACCCTGTTCGATCGGACTGGAAAACGGCTGCTCGACGAATTCGATATCACTGCGATCGAGAACACACCGCACGGCAACCTGCAGCCGGTACGCATACGAGACGACGGGCTTCCGTTTCCGGAAACTCCTCCCATCAACTCATCCAGGCTCGACACCGGCAATGCCTGCGTGTACTTGACCCCGACAGGAACGTTGCTGGAGGCACCATTTGCATGGCCCGATCACTCCCAGTTGTGTCCGGCGCCGAATAGCGATGGCTTGCTCACCTTGAGATACGGCGCCGATAAATTTTCCATCTACCGCATCACGCTGAACGGCTCGGACGCGTCGCCGGAGCGGCTCAAGATCAGCGATGTGCATGGCCGTCTGATCACGTCTGACACCCATGGACTCGCGATCGTTGCCGAAGGCGAGGTGGGCGCCCTCCGCTATCGAATCTACGACTTGACGGGAAAGCTGCTGCAGCCCAAGCATTTCGACAAATTCGAGAACCTTGGTTGCGGCCATCGGCGCGTTCACCTTGCCGAAAACGACACTTGGTACAGCATCAACCTGGACGGCACGCTGAGTACGCGCCTGACGTATCCATTCTCGTGCTGATGGCCTGTCCCCACTGGGCTATACCAGCTGAGGCCGCAAAGTCCGTCGATCATGGCATGGGCGGGGCCAAAGCCCGTGCAGAAGTTGCCAGCCTCTTGGAAGTAGTACATAATTTGACGGTACCAACGGCGTAAGATGATGGGAAAGTCTAATACTGTCAAGGAGATAGAGCGAGGATTTATGCCTCGTCTCCCGTTTCGGATTTCGTCCTGAAAGGGGCGGTTCCCCAAGCCCCGTCCGCGGGGTTTTGTGTTGTAAGGCGCTTGAAAACGCGCTGCGATTGCGCCAGTCTGACGCGATCGCCACCGGCCTGGTGGCAGAGTGGTTATGCAGCGGACTGCAAATCCGCGTACGCCGGTTCAATTCCGACCCAGGCCTCCATTACGCAACGCGCTCGACGACACCCGGCCCGCCGGGTGTTTTCGTTTGCGGCGCACTATCGCCGGCATCGGGCGGCTTTCCATTCTGCCGGCGGTGAGGCAGGCTATCCGCATGCCCGGATGGCGAAATTGGTAGACGCATCGGACTTAAAATCCGCCGGCCGCGAGGCCATGCCGGTTCGATTCCGGCTCCGGGCACCAATGACGACCGGGCGCGCTCCAGGCATCGCGCGCCCTTCCACGCGAGGAACGCGATGAGCCGCTACCTAGCCTATGGACTGTGCATCGCGCTCGCGCTCGCCTCCGTCGCGCTGGCGCTGGTCTGGCCCGCCTGGTGGTGGTCGGCGGCCGCATTCGCCGCGCTGGCGCTGCTGGGCACTTGGGACCTGCTGCAATCGCGCAGCACCCTGCGCCGCAACTATCCGGTATTGGCGCACTTCCGCTACGGGCTGGAATCGGTCGGGCCGGAGATCCGCCAGTACTTCATCGAAGGCGATACCGCCGAGGTGCCGTTCTCGCGCCAGCAGCGTTCGCTGGTGTACCAGCGCGCCAAGGGCGTGATGGACGTGGTGCCGTTCGGCAGCCAGCAGGACGTCTACAGCGTGGACTACGAATGGATCAACCATTCGCTGGCGCCCAGTTCGATCGATTCGCATGATTTCCGTGTCGTGATCGGCGCCAACACCGCGCATCCATACTCGGCGAGCGTCTTCAACATCTCGGCGATGAGCTTCGGCGCGCTGTCGGCCAATGCCGTGCGGGCGTTGAACGAAGGCGCGCGCCGGGGCGGTTTCTACCACGACACCGGCGAGGGCTCGATCTCGCCCTACCATCGCGAGAAGGGCGGCGACCTGGTGTGGGAGATCGGCTCGGGCTACTTCGGTTGTCGCGACGGGCAGGGCCGGTTCAGCGAGGAGCGCTTCGTCGAGAACGCGCGCTCGCCGCAGGTGAAGATGATCGAACTGAAGCTGTCGCAGGGCGCCAAGCCCGGCCACGGCGGCGTGTTGCCGGCGGCCAAGGTCAGTGCGGAGATTTCGGTCACCCGTGGCGTGCCGATGGGATACGACTGCGTGTCGCCGGCCAGGCATTCGGCGTTCTCCACGCCGGTGGAACTGCTGCAGTTCGTCGCGCGCCTGCGCGAGCTGTCCGGCGGCAAGCCGACCGGATTCAAGCTGGCCATCGGCCATCCCTGGGAATGGTTCGGCATCGCCAAGGCCATGCAGGAAACCGGCCTGCTGCCGGACTTCATCGTGGTGGACGGCGCCGAAGGCGGCACCGGCGCGGCGCCGGCGGAATTCATCGACCACGTGGGCGTGCCGATGCACGAGGCGTTGCTGCTGATCCACAACACGCTGGTGGGGCTGGACCTGCGCGACCGCATCCGCATCGGCGCGGCCGGCAAGATCATCAGCGCCTTCGACATCGCCCGGATCATGGCGATGGGGGCGGACTGGTGCAATTCGGCGCGCGGTTTCATGTTCGCGCTGGGCTGCATCCAGTCGCAGAGCTGCCACAACGACCGTTGCCCGACCGGCGTCGCCACCCAGGACCCGAAGCGCTGGAAGCACCTGGACGTGCCCGACAAGTCGGTGCGCGTGCAGCAGTTCCACGACAACACGCTGAAGGCCCTGCGCGACATGCTGTGCGCGGCCGGCCTGGAGCATCCGCAGCAACTGGGCCCGGAACACATCCTGCGCCGAGTCTCGCCCATCGAGGTGCGTTCGCTGGCCTCGCTGTACCGCTTCGTCGAGCCGGGCGAACTGATCGACCGTGTGCCGGCGCATGCGGTGTTCCGCGATTTCTGGCCGGATGCCCGCAGCGACTGCTTCGCCGCCCCGCAGCGGGTCAGTGCGCTACGCGACACCAAGGATCGTTGACCTGTGTAGGAGCGCCCCATGGGCGCGATGCTTTCCCCTCACCCCACGCAAGAGCATCGCGGGCATGGCCCGCTCCTACAAATCACGGTGCCCGCAGGAGCGCGATGCTTTTCGCGGCAGCCCCGACCGAGAGCAAAAGCATCGCGCCCATGGGGCGCTCCTACGGGCACCGGCGCCGGGGAACGGCATGCGTTGACCGGATGCCGGGTCCGCGATTACCATACGCGCCCCGATCTTCCGGGCGGTTAGCTCAGCGGTAGAGCACTGCTTTCACACGGCAGGGGTCACAAGTTCGAAACTTGTACCGCCCACCAGTTTCACCAAAAAGCCCGGCAGTGCCGGGCTTTTTCGTTTTCCGGCAGGGTATTCCCGGTGGTCCCGGGGTACGGGATACGTCGGCCTGGAGCTGTCTGCCGGTCCGGTATCCCGGCGTTCACGTCAGCGGGCGGGACAAGGGTGGTCCAGGCCTGTGGCACGGGCCTGCGCAGGACGGCGCGAGTGCGATAAGTAGTTGTTTTCGGAGCCGAAAAGGTGCTCGGGAGGTGGCCGTTTGTGGTACACTCCGACAGTTGCAGAACCCGCTGGAATTCCCGCCCGTCACTGCCTCGCCGGCCTGGTCCCGGCAGGCGGAACTCGGCCCGGATTCCGGCCCGCATAACCAGTGAACCACGGAACCCGAATGGCCGAACTCGCCAAGGAAATCATCCCCGTCAACCTCGAAGACGAGATGCGCCGCAGCTACCTCGACTACGCCATGAGCGTGATCGTGGGGCGCGCACTCCCGGATGTCCGCGATGGCCTGAAGCCCGTCCACCGGCGCGTCCTGTTCGCGATGAACGAGCTGGGCAACCACGCCAACAAGCCGCACGTGAAGTCCGCCCGCATCGTCGGCGACGTGATCGGTAAATACCACCCGCACGGCGACCAGTCGGTCTACGACACGCTGGTGCGCATGGCGCAGCCGTTCTCGCTGCGCTACCTGCTGGTCGACGGGCAGGGCAACTTCGGCTCGGTCGATGGCGACGCCGCCGCCGCCATGCGTTACACCGAAGCGCGCATGGCCAGGATCACCCATGAGCTGCTGGCCGACATCGACAAGGAAACCGTCGATTTCCAGCCCAACTACGACGAGAAGGAACAGGAGCCGACGGTCCTGCCGACGCGCTTCCCGAACCTGCTGGTCAACGGTTCGGCCGGCATCGCGGTGGGCATGGCCACCAACATCCCGCCGCACAACCTGTCCGAAGTCATCGACGGCCTGATCGCGCTGATCGACAACCCGGAGATCGACGTCGACGGGCTGATGCAGTACATCCCGGGCCCGGACTTCCCCACCGCCGGCATCATCAACGGCACCGCCGGCATCGTCGCCGGCTACCGCACCGGCCGCGGCCGCGTGCGCATGCGCGCCAAGGCCGAGATCGAGGTCAACGACGACAACGGCCGCGAGTCGATCATCGTCACCGAGATCCCGTACCAGGTGAACAAGGCGCGGCTGATCGAGAAGATCGCCGAGCTGGTGAAGGAAAAGAAGCTGGAAGGCATCAGCGAGCTGCGCGACGAGTCCGACAAGGACGGCATGCGCATCTACATCGAGGTCAAGCGCGGCGAATCGGCCGAGGTGGTGCTGAACAACCTGTACCAGCAGACGCCGATGGAATCGGTGTTCGGCATCAACATGGTCGCGCTGGTCGACGGCCGCCCGCAACTGCTGAACCTGAAGCAGATGCTGGAAGCCTTCGTGCGCCACCGCCGCGAGGTGGTGACCCGCCGCACCATCTTCGACCTGCGCAAGGCCCGCGCCCGCGCCCACATCCTGGAAGGCCTGACCGTCGCGCTGGCGAACATCGACGAGATGATCGAGCTGATCAAGACGTCGGCCAACCCGCAGGAAGCGCGCGAGCGCATGCTCGCCAAGACCTGGGAGCCGGGCCTGGTCGGCACGCTGCTGGCCGCGGCCGGCGCCGAGGCCTCGCGTCCGGAAGACCTGCCGGCCGGCGTCGGTTTCCACGACGGCCGCTACCAGCTGACCGAAGTGCAGGCCACCCAGATCCTGGAAATGCGCCTGCACCGCCTGACCGGGCTGGAACAGGAAAAGCTGACCGAGGAATACAAGCTGCTGCTGGAGACCATCGCCGGCCTGATCCGCATCCTGGAGAACCCGGACGTGCTGCTGCAGGTGATCCGCGACGAGTTGCTGAACGTGCGCACCGAGTTCGGCGATGCGCGCCGCAGCGAGATCCGCCACAGCGAAGAGGACCTGGACATCCTGGACCTGATCGCGCCGGAAGACGTGGTGGTCACGCTGTCGCACGCCGGCTACGCCAAGCGCCAGCCGGCCAGCGCCTATCGCGCGCAGCGGCGCGGTGGTCGCGGCCGCAGCGCGGCGGCGACCAAGGAAGAGGATTTCATCGACCAGTTGTGGCTGGTCAACACGCACGACACGCTGCTGACCTTCACCAGCCGCGGCAAGGTGTTCTGGCTGCCGGTGCACCAGTTGCCGGAAGCAGGCTCTAATGCGCGCGGCCGGCCGATCATCAACTGGATCCCGCTGGAACCCGGCGAGAAGGTGCAGGCCGTGCTGCCCGTTCGCGAGTACGAGGAAGGCCGCTATGTCTTCTTCGCCACCCAGGACGGCACGGTCAAGAAGACGCCGCTGACCGAATTCGCGTTCAGGCTGGCGCGCGGCAAGATTGCGATCAACCTGGACGACGGCGATGCACTGGTGGGCGTGGCGCTGACCGACGGCGAGCGCGACGTGATGCTGTTCGCCTCCAACGGCAAGGCGGTGCGCTTCGCCGAGAAGGAAGTGCGCTCGATGGGCCGCACCGCCACCGGCGTGCGCGGCATCCGCCTGGCCCCGGGCGAGGAAGTGGTCAGCCTGATCGTGGTCGACGGCGATGGCGACATCCTGACCGCCAGCGCGCGCGGCTACGGCAAGCGCACGCCGGTGGAGGAATATCCGCGCAAGGGCCGCGGCACGCAGGGCGTGCTGGCGATCAAGACCAGCGAACGCAATGGCAAGCTGGTCGGCGCCATCCAGTTGTCCGACCACCACGAGGTGCTGCTGATCTCCGACGGCGGCACCCTGGTGCGCACCCGTGCCTCAGGCATCTCGCAGGTCGGCCGCAATACCCAGGGCGTGACCCTGATGCGGCTGTCGGAAGGCGAAACCCTGCAGGCGGTCGAACGCCTGGACGCATCGCTGGACGACGAGGAAGAAGGCGGCGACGAAGCCGCGCCCGAAGCGTCGGTCGACCGGCAGCCGCAGGCTTGACGCAGCGGCAGGCCGCAAAAGAGCCCTGGGAATCCCGGGGCTCTTTTTTTGCCCGTTCCCATGCTTCCCGGAGAGCGTTAGGAGCGCCCCCTGGGCGCGAGCCTTTCTTCGATCCGGCATCCAGACAAGAGCTCACGCCCAGGGGGCGCTCCTACGGGGGGTTCGTATGCTCAGGCTTGTGTAGGAGGGGCTTCAGCCCCGACGCTTTTCGTGTAGCAGGGCCAACACTACCCGCATTCGTCCGCGGCGCGCATGCTTTGTCACATTGAATGGGCCGACCCCAAAGCGGCCCGTTACCCGTTCTATACTGCCGGCATAACCGGGCAGGGACATGCACATGGAATCGGCACCGAAGATCACCACCGACGCGCGCGCCTCCCGGGTGCGCGCGTTTTTTCTTGTCGCGCTGGCGTTGCTGGCATTGGCCGGCTGCAAGCGCAACGAGACCGGCCAGTTGCCGGAAGCCAGCGGCGAGCCGGTCAAGGCGCAGCGCGCCGAAGTGGAAGGCTTCGCGCTGGTCGGCGCCTATCCGGACCAGCACGACGGCAACCTGGCCATCGCGCTGGAGTTCAGCCGGCCGCTGGTGAGTTCGCAGGACTTCGATGCGCTGCTGGCGGTGACCGACGCCAACGGCGCGGTGGTGAAGGGCAGTTGGGTGCTGGACGACAAGGGCCTGGTCCTGCGCTTCCCGTCGGTGGAAGCGGCCAAGGACTACCAGGTCGCGCTGCGCGCCGGCCTGTCCGCCGCCGATGGCACCCGCCTGGGCCAGGACGACACCCGCAAGGTGCATACCGGCGAGGTGGACCCGGCCGTCGGCTTCGCCTCGCAGGGCAGCGTGCTGCCGGCGCGCGAGAGCCGCGGCCTGCCGGTGGTGTCGATCAACGTGCCGGAAGTGGACGTGGAGTTCCTGCGCGTCGGCGAGAAGCAGTTGCCGAAGTTCTTCTCCGAGTACCAGCGCGGCGGCCGCCGCGGCAGCTGGGACCTGGACAGCGACTACGGCGACAACACCCCGCTGGGCAAGCTGGCCGAGCCGGTCTACCTCAACCGCTTCGTGCTGGGCGGCAAGCCCAACGAGCGGGTTCTGACCTACCTGCCGATCCAGGACATCCGCGAGTTGCAGGACCCCGGCCTGTACTTCGCGGTGATGAAGCGCACCGGCAAGTATTCCGGCGAGTTCGAGACCGCGTTCTTCACCGTCAGCGACATCGGCCTGCACACCCGCGCCTACAAGGACAAGCTGTTCGTGCACACCGCTGCGCTGCGGGACGGCGCCGCCATCGGCGGCGTGGAGCTGCGCGTGCTGGATGCGCGCGGCGAACCCGTGCTGACCGGCAAGACCGACGGCAACGGCAACGCGCTGCTGAACTACACGCTGGACGCCGGCCACGTGCTGGTCGCCATGCGCGGCAAGGACGTGTCGATGCTGCCGTTCAACCAGCCGGCGCTGGACCTGTCCGAGTTCACGGTATCCGGTCGCGAACAGGCCTGGTTCGACGTGTTCGCCTGGTCCGGGCGCGACCTGTACCGGCCCGGCGAGACCGTGCGCATCTCCGCGCTGCTGCGCGACAACGACGGCAAGCCGGTGGCCGCGCCCAAGGAGGGTTCGCAGCCCGTCTTCCTGCGCCTGAAGCAGCCGGACGGCAAGGTGTTCCGCGAAACCCGCCTGCAGCCCGGCGAGCAGGGCTATTTCAGCTTCGAGCAGGCGATCCCGCAGGAAGCGCCGACCGGCCGCTGGCAGGTCGAATTCCGCACCGACCCGGCCAGCAAGGAAGCGGTGCAGGGCATGACGCTGCGCATCGAGGAATTCCTGCCCGAGCGCATGAAGCTGGACCTGGAAAGCGCGCAGGCCGCGCTCAGGCCGGGCGAGCCGCTCAAGCTCTCCGCCACCGCCGCCTACCTGTATGGCGCGCCGGCGGCGGGCAATCGGTTCACCGCCAAGCTGGCGGTGGCGGTGGAGCAGCACCCGCTGGAACAGCTGCCGGGCTATTTCTTCGGCGATCCCACCATGGAGCTGCCCAGGGAAGCCAAGGACATCATCGACACCACGCTGGGCGACGACGGCGTGCTGAAGGAAGACATCGCGCTGCCGGCCGAAGCCAAGCCGCGCAGCACCATCGCGGCCATCGTCTCGGGCAGCGTGTACGAGACCGGCGGCCGCACCGTCAACCGCACGCTCAAGCGGGTCATGTGGCCGGCGGACACGCTGGTCGGCATCCGTCCGCTGTTCGACGACAAGGACGGCGCCGACGCCAACGCCAATGCCGGTTTCGAACTGGTGCGCGTGGATGCGGCCGGCAAGCCACGGCCCGGCCAGGGGCTGAAGGCCACGCTGGTGCGCGAGCTGCGCGACTACCACTGGAACTACTCCGAGGACGGCGGCTGGGACTACGACTTCACCCGCCGCTTCGAGAACAAGGAAACGAAGACGCTGGACGTCGGCGCCACCGCGGCGAAGATCGACTTCCCGGTGGAGTGGGGCGAGTACCGGCTGGACGTGTTCGACCCGGCCACCGGCCTGACCACGCGCTATCCGTTCCGCGCCGGCTGGAGCTGGGACGACCAGAACCGCGGCCTGGACGCGCGCCCGGACAAGGTGAAGCTGTCGCTGGACAAGACGGCCTACAGGGCCGGCGACACGCTCAAGGTCGTGGTGACGCCGCCGCACGCCGGCAAGGGCCTGCTGATGGTGGAAAGCGACCGCATGCTGTACGTGCAGGCCATCGACGCCAAGCCGGGCAGCACGTTCTCCATCCCGGTGACGAAGGACTGGGAGCGCCACGACGTGTACGTCACCACGCTGGTGTTCCGCGGTGGTTCGGCGCCCAGCAAGATCACGCCGGCCCGCGCGGTGGGCGTGGCCCACGTGCCGATGGATCGCCGCGACCGTCGCGTCGCCGTGGGCCTGTCGGTGCCCGCGCAGATGCGGCCGGAGCAGGACCTGCCGGTGACGGTCAGCGTGCCGGAGCTGGCCGGCCAGTCGGCGCACGTCACCGTTTCGGCGGTGGACGTTGGCATCCTCAACATCACCCGTTTCCCGGTGCCGGACGCCAACGCGCAGTTCTTCGCGCAGCGCCGGCTGGGCGTGGACGCCTACGACATCTACGGGCGGGTCATCGAGAGTTTCGAGGGCGGCAGTGCCAGGATGCGCTTCGGCGGCGACATGGCGCTGGCGGCGTTGCCGCAGGCCAAGCGGCCGACCTCGCGCGTGCAGACGGTGGACCTGTTCTCCGGCCCGGTGAAGCTGGACGCCAAGGGCAATGCGCGCGTCGCGCTGAAGGTGCCGGACTTCAACGGCACGCTGCGCGTATCGGCGATGGTCTATTCCGACACGCGCTACGGCAACCGCGACCGCGAGACGCTGGTGCGCGCGCCCATCGTGGCCGAGGCCAGCCTGCCGCGCGTGCTGGCGCCGGGCGACCGCAGCACGGTGACGCTGGATGTGCAGAACTTCACCGGCAAGCCCGGCGACTTCAAGGTGCAGGTCGACGGCGAGGGACCGTTGAACATCGCCGAAGGCGGCCGCAACGCCACGCTGGCCGCCGATGGCAAGCGCACGCTCAGCTTCCCGATCAGCGCGGGCGAGGGCTATACCACCGCCAAGGTGCGCGTGCGCGTGGAGGGCAACGGTTTCAAGGTGGATCGCCGCTACGACGTGCCGGTGCGCGCCGGCTGGCCGTCGGTGCTGCGCTCGCAGACGCGCGTGCTGGATGAACTGGCGCCGGTCGAGATGGGGGCGGGCTTCGCCGACGGCCTGATGAGCGGCTCGGTGACCGCGCGCATGACGGTCAGCGCGTTGCCGCCGATCCCGTTCGCCAGCGCGTTGCAGGGCGCGCTGGAATATCCGTATGGCTGCGCGGAGCAGACCACCAGCAAGGGCTACGCCGCGCTGGAACTGGACGACGCCACGGCGAAGCTGCTGGGCGTGACCGGACTGGACGCGAAGAAACGCCGCGAGCGGATGGAAGGCGCATTCGGCCGGCTGGCCTCGATGCAGGTGGCCAACGGCCACTTCTCGATGTGGGGCAACGACGACTACGTCAATCCCGGGCTGACGCCGTACATCGCCGAGTTCCTGCTGGACGCGCGCGAGGGCGGCTTCGCGGTGCCGGATGCGGTGCTGCAGAAGGCGCTGACCCGACTCAACGAGGACCTGCTGGCCGGCGGTGCGCAGTTCTACGGCTACGATCACCGCGATCATCTCAAGTTCGCCAACCAGGCCTACGCCGGCTACGTGCTGGCGCGCGTCAACCGCGCCCCGCTGGGCACGCTGCGCGCGCTGTACGACAACGAGCGCGGCAAGAGCCTGACCGGCCTGCCGCTGGTGCACCTGGGCATCGCGCTGTCGCTGCAGGGCGACAGGAACCGCGGCGAGAAGGCGATCGCCGAGGGCTTCGCCAAGACCGGCGACCGTCCGGAATACCTGGGCGACTACGGCACCCGCCTGCGCGACGATGCGCTGATGATCGCGCTGGTGCACGAGCGCAAGCTGTCCAGGCCGGAATACGACCGCCGCAGCGTATCGCTGGGCCGCGAACTGGATGCGCGCCGCAACAGCGGCTGGCTGTGGCTGAGCACGCAGGAGCAGGTGGCCCTGGCGCGCCTGGGCAAGGCGTTGATGGTGGACCAGTCCAAGCAGGTGTCCGGCCAGTGGAGCGTCGGTGGCGATGCCGAGGCGATCGCGCCGGTGCGGCTGTTCGGCCGCGGTTTCGACCACGCCACGTTGTCGCGTGGCGTGCGCTTCGTTCCCGAAGGCAGTCCGCCGCTGTACGCCAGCCTGGAAGTGGCCGGCGTGCCGCGTGCCGCCCCCGCGCCGGACAATCGCCAGATCGGCATCGAGCGCCGCTACTACACCACCGACGGCAAGGAGTGGAGCGGTGGCTCGCTGAAGGAAGGCGAGGCGCTGATCGTCCGCGTCGGCATCACCGCCAACGTCGCCATGCCGGATGCCTTGTTCACCGACCTGCTGCCGGCCGGGCTGGAGATCGAGAACTTCAACCTGGGCGACGCCAAGCAGTGGGCCGAGGTGGTGGTGGACGGCATTTCCGTCAGCGACCGCTCCAGCGCCGCCGACGTCAAGCACGAGGAGTTCCGCGACGACCGCTACGTGGCCGCGCTGAAGCTGGGCCGCGGCAGTACCGCCAAGGTGTTCTACCTGGTGCGCGCGGTCACGCCGGGCACCTATACCGTGCCGCCGCCGCTGGTGGAGGACATGTACCGCCCGGACATCCGCGGCGTGGGCAGGTCGACGCCGGCGACGATCACGGTGGTGCAGCCATAGCTCCTGTCCCTCTCCCGCTTGCGGGAGAGGGTGCCGAAGGCGGGTGAGGGTGAACCGGAGCCGGTTTACTTCAGTTTGGTTTGATTTGCGGGTAAAGGAGGCAGAAGCGTTTCGCGCATGGCGCGAGTTACTTTCTTTGCTTGTGCAAAGAAAGTAACCAAAGAAAGCACACCCCGGCGGCATGCCCTCCGCTCCGCTACGGGTCCGCAAGCATCGCGAGAATTTTCCGAAGCAGCTTCCTGCTGCTCGGAAAACGGCGCACATCCATGTGCGCCGCCCCTGTGGGGGTTTTCCCCGCGCCACTTGCCATGCCCAAGGGGCCCCGTTGATCAGCAAGAGCCAATGCAAAAGCAGAAGCGATACTTCCGTGGAATCCTGACCTGGCTGCGCTGGGCCACCGTCGCCGTGCTCGTCGCGCTGCTGGTCCTCGATTTCGCCTTCCCGCCGCCGCTGCCCAAAGCGCGCGACATCAGCACGCTGGTGGTCGCGCGCGATGGCACGCCGCTGCGCGCGTTCGCCGACCGCGAGGGCGTGTGGCGTCACCCGGCCACGCCGGACAGCGTATCGCCGCTGTACCTGCAGGCGCTGCTGACCTACGAGGACCGCTGGTTCTGGAAACACCCGGGCATCAACCCTTGGGCATTGCTCCGTGCGGGTGGGCAATGGCTGCAACGCGGGCGGATCGTCTCAGGCGGCTCCACCCTGACCATGCAGGTGGCACGCATGCTGGACCGCCATTCGCGCACGCCATGGGGCAAGGCCAAGCAGATGCTGCGTGCCGTGCAGCTGGAAGCGCGCCTGTCCAAGCGCGAGATCCTCACCCTGTACCTGGAAAGGGCGCCGTTCGGCGGCACCATCGAAGGCGTGGAAGCGGCGAGCTGGGCGTACCTGGGCAAACCGGCGGCGCAGCTCTCGCATGCCGAGGCCGCCCTGCTCGCCGTGCTGCCGCAATCGCCCAGCCGCCTGCGGCCCGATCGCCATCCTGAAGCCGCGCAGGCCGCGCGCGACAAGGTGCTGAGCCGCATGGCCGAACTCGGTGTGTGGTCGCGCGCGGAGGTCGAGGATGCGCGCATCGAGCCGGTGGTGGCGCGTTCGCTGCAACCGCCGCTGCACGCCGCGCTGCTGGCCGAACGCCTGCGCCGCGCGCAGCCGCGCGCGGCCCGCATCGAGTCCACGGTGGATGCCGGCCTGCAACGCACGCTGGAGGAGCGGGTGCAGGCCTATTTCGCCACGTTGCCCGCGCGCACGTCCGCCGCGCTGCTGGTGGTGGACAACGCCACGATGGAGGCGCGCGCCTACGTGGGTTCGGTGACGTTCGGCGATCATGCGCGGCTGGGCCATGTGGACATGGTGCAGGCCTGGCGCTCGCCCGGTTCCACGCTCAAGCCGTTCCTGTACGGCCTGGCGCTGGACGACGGGCTGATCCATTCGGAAAGCCTGCTGGTGGACGCGCCGCAATCCTTCGGCGGCTACCGGCCCGGCAACTTCGATGCCGCGTTCAACGGCCCGGTCGGCGCCGCCGATGCGCTGCGGCTCTCGCTCAACGTGCCGGCGGTGGACCTGCTGGATCGGGTGGGACCGGCGCGTTTCTCGGCGCGCCTGGCCAACAACGGGCTGGTGCTGCGCTATCCGCCCGGCGCGCAACCGAATCTGTCGCTGATCCTGGGCGGCACCGGCGCGCGGCTGGAGGACCTGGTGGGCGCCTACGCGGCGTTGAACCGCGACGGATTGTCCGGGCGCGTGCGCTACACCCGGGACGACCCTTCCACCGACCGCCGGCTGCTGTCACCCGGCGCGGCGTGGATCATCCGCGAGGTGCTGGAGGCGCACCCGCGCCCCGGTTACGGGAGCGGCCTGCTGGATACCGGCAGCCGCCCGCGCGTGGCGTGGAAGACCGGCACCAGTTACGGTTTCCGCGATGCGTGGGCGCTGGGCAGCACGCGCCGCCATACCGTCGGCGTGTGGGTCGGGCGGCCGGATGGCACGCCCCTGCCGGGCCAGTACGGCGCGGTGACGGCGTTGCCGCTGATGTTCGAAGTGATCGACAGCCTGCCGCGCCTGCGCGGCGATACGGAACGCCCGCCGATGCCACGCGAGGTGGCGGAAACCGATATCTGCTGGCCGCTGGGCCTGCCGCCGGAGGACGATGCGCCGCAGCTCTGCCAGCGTCGCCGGAAGGCATGGACGCTCGGCGGCGCCGTGCCGCCGACCTTCGCCGAACGCGATGCGCGGTTGTGGAGCGCCGGGCGCGAACGCTTCGACGTGGACGAGCGCACCGGCCTGCGCCTGTCCGGCGAATGCGCCGGGCCGCACGTGGCCCGCGGCACCGAGATCGCGCGCTGGCCCGCGCTGGCCTCGCCGTGGCTGCCGGCGCAGACGCGGGCCGCCTCGCGCCTGCCGCCGCTGTCGCCCGACTGCCGGCCCGACGGCCGCGATGCGGTCGAGGAACTGCGCATCGAAGGGCTCAACGACGGGGCGACGCTGGCGCGCGCGCCCGGCAACACGCACGGCGTACGCCTGCAACTACGCGCGCTGGGCACGGAATCGCGCGTGCAATGGCTGCTGGACGGCCGGTGGGTGGCGGAAACCCGGGGCGCGCAGTCCTACCAGTACGATTTCGACCAGTCCGGCGAACACCAGCTCACCGCCTTGGCCGACAGCGGCGCCTGGACGCGGGTGCGGTTCAAGGTGCTGCGCTGACCGGAACCATGGGCTGTGCAGGAGCGGGCCATGCCCGCGATGCTGTCCGTGCGGTGATGGGAAGGCATCGCGCCCATGGGGCGCTCCTACGCCTTTCCGCCTTCCGGATGAGTCAGCCGATCAGCCGATATGCTCCAGCACGTGTTCCGCGGCCGAGACCTTGTATTCGCCCGGGGCCTCGACGAAGACGTTGCGGACGATGCCGTCCTCCACGTACAGGGCGAAGCGCTTGGCGCGCACGCCCATGCCGTAGGCGCTGGCATCCATCTCCAGGCCCAGCGCCTTGGCCAGGTCGGCGTTGCCGTCGGCCAGCATCTGCAGGCCGTCCGGCACGTGCTGGGTCTTGCCCCAGGCCTGCATCACGAACGGGTCGTTGACCGACACACAGAACACCTCGATGCCGCGGCTGCGGAAATCCTGGAAGTGCTGCACGTAGCTGGGCAGGTGCTTTTCCGAGCAAGTGGGGGTGAAGGCGCCCGGTACCGCGAACAGCACCGCCTTGCGGCCGTCGAACAGCGCGGTGGTGTCGACGGTCTCGACTCCGTCGCGGATGCGCTTGAGGACGACTTCGGGAATGCGGTCGCCAACCTGGATGCTCATGGGGGGAATCCTTGCGTGGAGGGAATCTGAACGCAGTGTAGCGCGCCCGTGTCACGCCCCGGTGACGGCCTTGAAAAGCGGGCGCCGGAACCTATCTCCCGGCTATCGGCGCACCGACCGACGCGCCCATCCGCGAGGAGAAAACGACCATGAGCATCGTGCAGTACAACCCCTGGGGCAATCCGCGTGGCCTGCAGGACGAGATCAAGCAGGTATTCGACCGTTTCCTGGGCGAAGCCGACACCGACCCTTCCAGCGTGGTGACCAGCCAATGGACCCCGCGCGTGGACATCCGCGAGGATGCCGACCGCTTCGTGATCCTGGCCGACATCCCCGGCGTGGACCCGAAGGACATCGAGGTCCACATGGACAAGGGCATCCTGACCCTGCGCGGCGAGCGCGTGTCCGAAAAGAAGGACGAGGGCAGCCGCCATTCGCGCGTGGAGCGCGTGCACGGCACGTTCTACCGCCGCTTCGCGCTGCCGGACAGCGCCAATCCCGACGGCATCACCGCCAGTGGCAAGCACGGCGTGCTGCGGATCGATATCCCGAAGAAGCCGGAAACCACGCCGCGCCGCATCCAGGTGCAGTAAGGTGGCTTGGCACCGTCCCCGCGCTCCGGCGCGGGGACGGTGAAGGCGGGAGCGTCCTGCCTTCGGCCCTGCTGCCTATAGAATCGGCCCGTGGCGCCCGCGTCGCGGGCCTTTTTCGTTTACCGGGCACCGTCGTCCGAAACGGCGGCGCCAACAGGATTCCCGCGGAGATTCCATGCAGTTCAAAGACTATTACGCGGTGCTGGGCGTGGAGCCCACCGCCGGCGACGCCGAGATCAAGACGGCCTACCGGCGGCTGGCCCGCAAGTACCACCCCGACGTCAGCAAGGAAGCCGGCGCCGAGGAGCAGTTCAAGGCCGTCAACGAGGCCTACGAGGCGTTGCGCGACCCGCAGAAGCGCGCCGCCTACGATCAGTTGCGCGCGCGCGGTTACCGGCCGGGCGAGGAATTCCGTCCGCCGCCGGATTTCGGCCATGGCGGACCGGGTGCGCAGGACTTCGATTTCGAGGAGATCTTCGGCGGCGCCGGTGGTGCCGGCAGTGGCGGTTTCAGCGACTTTTTCGAGGGACTGTTCGGTCGCCGGGGGCGTGCGGAAGCGCCGCAGCCGCGCGGCCCGCAGGCGCCGCGCGATTCGCGCGCCAAGCTGGCCGTGCCGCTGCAGGCCGTGTACGACGGCGACAGTGTCCGCCTCAACGTCAACGGGCGCCAGTTGGACGTCAGGGTGCCCAAGGGCGTCAAGCCCGGGCAGGTGATCCGCCTGGCCGGGCAGGGCAGCCAGGGTGGAAACCTGTTGCTGGAAGTGGAGTACGCGCCGCATCCGCAGTTCGAGGTGGACGGCCGCAACATCATCCACGTGTTGCCGGTGACGCCCTGGCAGGCAGCGCTGGGCGCCACGCTCAGCGTGCCGACCCTGGGCGGGTCGGTGGACCTGAAGGTCCCGGCCGATTCGGACTCCGGCCGCAAGCTGCGCCTGCGCGGGCGCGGCCTCCCCGGTACGCCGCCCGGCGACCAGATCGTCGAACTGGAAATCACCGCGCCCCGCGCGGAGACCGAGGAACAGCGCAAGGCCTACGCGAAACTGGCCAAGGCCTTCGATCACAGCTAAGGCGCGTATCGGTGCCGAGCATCGCGATCTTGTAGGAGCGCCCCATGGGCGCGATGCTTTCCGGGCATCGACAGGAAGGCATCGCGGGCATGGCCCGCTCCTACAGGTCTCCTGGCTGTTGATGGGGTGTGGCGCATAGTGGCCCGGCGGGGATTGGTGAAATTTTCGCCATCCATCTTGACAGGCCCACCATGCAAGGCGGCGGGACGGTTATCCACAGATTCGTGCACGCTTCATCCACACCTGCTGTGGAAAACCCTCGCATGCGTGGATCACGGTACCGTTGCCGGCGGCTTGTTCCGTGCACAAAAAACCACGCCACCCGAAGGTGGCGTGGCGGTGGCGACGAGGAGTCGCGTTACTTGGCGGCGGCGGGTGCGCCCGGTGCGGTCAGGCCGCGCTTCTCCAGCAGCGGCTCGATCCTGGGATCGTGGCCGGCGAAGTCGCGGAAGATCTTCATGGCGTCCTGGCTGCCGCCCTGCGACAGCAGGGTCTTGCGGAAATGGTCGCCGTTGGCGCGGGTCAGGCCGCCGTTGTTCTTGAACCACTCCACGCTGTTGGCGTCCAGCACCTCCGACCAGATGTAGGCGTAGTAGCCGGCCGAATAGCCGCCCATGATGTGGCTGAAGTAGGGCGTCCTGTAGCGCGGCGGCACCGGCGGGTAGTTGATGCCGTCGGCGGTCAGCGCCCTGGCCTCGAAGTCGAGCACGCCCGCGGCGTCCGGCACCTGGTCGGCGGTGATCTGGTGCCAGCGCTGGTCCAGCATGGCGGCGCCCAGGTATTCGGTGGTGCGGAAGCCTTCGTTGAACTTGGACGCGGCGATCACCTTGTCCAGCAGTTCCTGCGGCAGCGGTTCGCCGGTCTGGTAATGCTTGGCGTAGTTCGTCAGGATCGACGGCCAGTCGGCCCACATCTCGTTGACCTGCGACGGGTATTCCACGAAATCGCGCGGCACGCTGGTGCCGCTGAAGTACGGGTACTTCACGTCGGAGAACATGCCGTGCAGGGCATGGCCGAACTCGTGGAACGCGGTGGTCACCTCGTCCCAGGTCAGCAGGGTCGGCTCGCCTTCCGGCGGCTTGGGGATGTTGAGGTGGTTGGCCACCACCGGCCGGTTGCCGGTCAGCGCCGACTGCGACACGTAGGAGTTCATCCACGCGCCACCGCGCTTGGACTTGCGCGCGTACATGTCGGCGATGAAGATCGCCAGCTGGCTGCCGTCCTCGTTGAACACGTCGTAGACGGTCACGTCGGGGTGGTAGACCGGCAGGTCGGTGCGCTGCTTGAAGGTCAGGCCGTACAGCTGGTTGGCAGCGTAGAACACGCCGTTCTCCAGCACGTTGTTCAGCTCGAAATACGGCTTGAGCTGCGACTCGTCGAAGTTGTACTTGTCGGCGCGGACTTTCTCGGTGTAGTAGGCCCAGTCCCACGCGGCCAGCGGGAAGTTGCCGCCTTCCCTGTCGATCATCGCCTGCAGGTCAGCGGCCTCGCGCCTAGCGTTGGCCACCGCGGCCGGGGCCAGCTGGCCCAGCATGGCGTTGACCGCTTCCGGCGTGCGCGCGGTCTGGTCTTCCAGGCCGTAGGCGGCGTGGTTGGGGTAGCCCAGCAGCTTGGCGCGGTCGGCGCGCAGCTTCATGACCTTGCTGATGATCTCGCGGTTGTCGTACTGGCCGCCCTTGCTGCCGCGGGTGACCGAGGCTTCGTGCAGGCGCTGGCGCAGGGCGCGGTTGGTCAGCTGCGCCTGCGGCGGCTGGCCGGTGGTGTTGAGCAGGGTCAGCACGTACTTGCCTTCCAGGCCACGCGACTTGGCCTCGTTGGCGGCGGTGGCGATCTGCGCTTCGGTCAGGCCGTCCAGTTCCTTGGCGTCGTCGACCACCACGGCGGAAGCATTGACCTCGTCCAGCACGTTCTGGCTGAACTGGCTGCCCAGCGCGGCCAGTTCCGCATTCATTTCCTTCAGCGTGGCCTTGTCGGCCTCGGACAGGTTGGCGCCCGAACGCACGAAGCTGGTGTGGTAGCGTTCGACCAGGCGCACGCCCTCGGCGTCCAGGCCCAGCCCGTTGCGCTGGTCGTACAGCGCCTTGATGCGGGCGAACAGCTTGGGATTGAGGTTGATCGCGTCGCCATGGGCGGCGAACTTGGTGGAGTAGTCCGCGCGCAGCTTGTTGCGCGCGTCGTTGGTATCGGCGCCGACCAGCGCGTAGAACACGGTGGTGGCGCGGTCCAGCACCTGGCCGCTCTTTTCCAGTGCGATGATGGTGTTGTCGAAGGTGGGCGCGGCCGGATTGTCGGCGATGGCCTCGACTTCCTTCAGCTGTTCGGCCATGCCGGCGTCGAAGGCGGGGGCGAAGTCGCTGTCCTTGATCTTGTCGAACTGCGGGTAATGCAGCGGCAGCGGGCTTTCGGCGAAGAACGGGTTGGCCGCCTGGGCGGTCTGGGAAGTGGCCGGGGCGGCGGCCTGGCTGTAGGCGGGCATGGCAAGTCCAAGGGTCGCGGCGAGCGCGAGGGCGAGGCGGGTGGTCATGAAGCGCGACTTCCTTCCAGATGTGGACTTCCAAGGGTAACCCAAGGGGGTAGGCCGGACCCATGACGAAAGGCATGGCCTGCCGATGCGGGCAGGCGACTGGCGGGCGCTCAGGTGCTTTCCCGTGGGAGCGACACGAGTCGCGACCGCGCCCCAAACAGGTGAAACCGATCGTTTGCCACCCGGGCGCGCTGCGGCGCGTTCGTCACAGTGCACCCGGACCGCTATCGCGGCGCGGTCGCGACTCGCGTCGCTCCCACGTCGCAGGGGAGGCGGTTCAGGCCAGTATTTCGTAGCGGCGCCAGATCCACGACAGTTCGTAGAGCAGCGCGACGACGGCGAAAGCGCCGTGGTAGCGCGGGCTGCGCGTGGCGATGGCGACCAGGCTGGCGAGGATGTAGCCGGCGTTGCGCAACGGGTACTCGACGCTCAGGTGCCGGAAGTACGCCTCGCCCTTGATCAGCGTGTCGCCGAAGTCCACCGCGAACATCACCGCCAGGATGCCGAAGAACCAGTGCCGCCGACTGTAGAAGTAGCTGCGGTAGTCCTCGTACTGGTCCACCGTTTCCGGAAACACCAGTGCGCACAGCAGGTACAGCAGCAACGCGTACAGGGTGACGAACAGGTACAGGTTGAAGTCCCAGTGCGACTGGTGCGACAGGCGGAACTCCCACCACCAGAAGTGCAGCAGGTAGACGAACATGAACCCGGCCCAGACCAGATGCACCCAGTACACCTTGCGCGAGCCGGGGCGCTCCACGATGCGCGCCACGTGCCGCAGCAGGTGGGTCAGGCCCAGGCCCACGATCATCCCCAGCAGGATGCGCACGTGGATGTACAGGCTGGCGTAGGAGGCAGGATCGGCGGACTGCGGCATGGCGGTTTCCCGGGACCGGTGCCATGCCAAGGTAGCCGATCGTCGCGCGCCCGCCCAGTCCGCCACGCAATCGCTTGCCGAAGCGTCGCCATGGGTGTCTGATAGCCGCCATCACAGGAGGCGACCATGACCACCGCATACGATTTTTCCGCCCAGGACATCGAGGGCCACGAGCGTTCGCTGTCCGAATACGAGGGCAAGGCGCTGTTGATCGTCAACGTGGCCTCCAAGTGCGGCTTCACCCCGCAGTACACCGGACTGGAGAAGCTCTGGCGCGACCTGGGCCCCAGCGGACTGGTGGTGCTGGGCTTCCCCTGCGACCAGTTCGGCCACCAGGAGCCGGGCGACGAGGCCGAGATCAGGAACTTCTGCTCGCTCAACTACGACGTGACCTTCCCGATGTTCGCCAAGGTCGACGTCAACGGCGACAAGGCGCATCCGCTCTGGCAGTGGTTGAAGAAGGAAAAGAGCGGGCTGCTGGGGTTGTCGGCCATCAAATGGAACTTCAGCAAGTTCCTGGTCGGCCGCGATGGCAAGGTCGTCAAGCGCTATGCACCCACCGACACGCTGGAATCGCTGGCCGACGACATCCGCGCCGCATTGGCCTGAAGGCCGCCATGGTCGAACCCCCTGCCGGCCAGGCGTTCCATATCGAATTCAGTTCCGCCGACTACGGTCTGCGGGCCTGGGTGACGGGCATCAACGGTACGCTGGAGACCACGCTGGCCTGCTGGCAGGCGATCGCCGGCGAAGTGCGGCGCCTGCGGCCGAAGGGACTGCTGGTGGTGGACGACATGGAGGGCGAACCTCCGCCGCCGGAACAGCTGCTGGCCTTCGTCCAGGCCATGCAGGGGCAGGGCCTGGAAGACGTGCGCATCGCCTATGTCGAGCGCCATACCGAGCAGATCCCGCAGGTCGAGGTGGCGGGCCTGCTGGCCTACGAGCACGGCTTCAAGGCGCAGATATTCGAGGATGAAGGCGCCGCGGCCATCTGGCTGCGTTACGGCGAGCGTTGACTGCCCGGCACTTCGGGGCGGTCCGGAGCCTGGCGCGCGACGGGGCCGGTTCCGGCCGGACGCGGGCCTGGGACACCGGACAATCGGGCGGGAACAGGCGTGGGGCCGGGTCCGGCGCGTTGTTGCGTTCTAGCGGGCATCAGCTTGGCCATATCGCACGTTTCCATCGCCCATGACCCTCCGCCGTACCCGCCTGGCCGCGCGCATCGTGGCCGCTGTCCTGATGATGCCGATGTTGTCCCATGTCCATGCGGCCGTCCCACTGGCGCTTGCGGTGGTGGGGGATTCGGACAGCCATGCCTACCATGACCGCGTCTATTTCCGTGCGGGGAAGGCGCAGCGGGGGGGGCGCCACCACGCCACCACGCTGCAATGGACCGAAGTGCTGCATCGCCTGCGCTCATCGCAGATCGACCAGGGCGAATGGGGGCGCCATGGCAGCCGGGGCTACATCGCGCGCGCCGAAGACTGGCTGGGCATCGCGACGCGGACGCCGCCCAAGGAGGACTTCCGCTACAACTTCGCGGTGTCCGGCGCCTCCTGCGACGACCTGATGGAGGGGCAGCGGCAGGTGCCGCACCTGCTGCAGTTGATGGACGAGTCGCCGGCCCGCTGGCGCAACGGAGTGGTGCTGATCCGCATCGGGGTGAACAGTTTTGGGCAACGCGAGAAGCTGGACCGGCTGGCGGCCGATCCCCGCGATCCCGCCGTGCTGGCGCAGGTCGATGCCTGCATCGCCGGCGTGCGCGCCGGCGTCGCCGCCATCCATGCGCGGCACCCGCAGGCGCGCATCGTGCTGGTGGGCATCTTCGACAATGCGCATATCGCGCACAACTTCGACCTGTGGCGCTCGCCGCGCCAGTTGGCCAACCTGCAGCCCGCGCTGGACCGCTACGACGATGCGCTGCGGGCGATGGCGGCGAAGGACGCGCGGATCGCATTCTTCGACGACCGGCAGTGGTTCGCCAACCGTTGGGGCACACGCGACCGGGAAGGCAAACCCGCGTACCGTCCCGTGTCGATCGCGGGAAAATTCCGTGTAACCAATACCGCCGGCGACGCGCCCGTCAACGCCATCCTGGCGGACGGCCATGCCGGCACGGCCTGGAACGCCTTGTGGGCGCAGTCGCTGGTGGTGCTGTTGAACGCCCGCTTCGGGCTGGAGCTGACGCCGATCGGCGAGACGGAAATCCTGCCGCTGGTGCGGGCGGGCCTGCATCCGGTCGAACCGGGCCGCGATGCGACGCCGGATGAGTCTTCGCGCCGGCGCGCGCCGTCTACGGGCTCCTGACGCGACCGCTTATTTCTCGACGAAGGCGCGCTCGAACACGTACTGCCCCGGCGTACCGATGCGCGGCGCGGCGACGAAGCCGCGGCCGTCCAGCAGCACGCGGAAATCGGCCAGCATCTGCGGGCTGCCGCAGATCATCGCGCGGTCCTGCTCGGCGTCCAGCGGTTCGATGCCCAGCGACTGCATCATCTGGCCGGTCGCCATCAGGTCGGTTAGGCGGCCGCGGTTGGGGAACTCGTGGCGGGTCACCGCCGGGTAGTACAGCAGCTTCTCGCGGATGGCTTCGCCCAGGAACTCGTGCTGCGGCAGTTCCTTCTCGAAATAGTCGCGGTAGGCCAGGTCCTGCGCGCTGCGCACGCCATGGGTGAGGATGACCTTGTCGAAGCGCTCGTAGGTTTCCGGGTCCTTGACGATCGACAGCCATGGCGCCAGCCCGGTGCCGGTGCCCAGCAGATACAGGTTGCGGCCCGGGTGCAGGTCGCTGATCAGCAGGGTGCCGGTGGGCTTGCGGCCGATCAGCACGGTGTCGCCCGGCTTGATGTTCTTCAGCCGCGAGGTCAGCGGGCCGTTGGGCACTTTGATGCTGAAGAATTCCAGCTGCTCTTCCCAGTTGGCGCTGGCGATGGAATAGGCGCGCAGCAGCGGCTTGCCGTCGACCTGCAGCCCGATCATCACGAACTGGCCGTTCTCGAAACGGAAACCGTCGTCGCGGGTGGTGGTGAAGCTGAAGTAGTCGTCGGTCCAGTGACGGACGTCGAGCACCGTCTCGGTGCCGAAAGCGGAGGACATGGGGGGTCGTTGCGATCAGTCGAATCGCATTATTGTAGCCGATGGCGCAACCGCGCCTTCCGCCGCGGGTGTCGGCGAATTCATGCCTTGCTTCGGCCTGCGCCGCCGCGCTTGTGGAAATAGACTTGTTCGGCGGCCCAGCGCAGGGGCGGCGAACGCAGCAGCAGATCGAACGGCCAGTCCATCTGCCCGTGGTCGAAGGCCCAGCGCAGCGTGCGCTTGATGAGAAAACGCGGTGCCTCGCGATGGGCGATCCGCTCCGGCGCCGGGCCACCGGCAGAGGCGCCGGCCAGGGCCCGGCCCACGCTCCAGCCATGCCGCCAGGCCGAGTGGATGCCGCCGGCGGTCACCGGTGACACGATGCCGGCCGCGTCGCCGGTGAGGATCACCCCGTCGCGCGCCAGCGGCGCGACCGGGCCGCCGCAGGGAATCAGCCCCGCGCGCACGGCATCGGGCCGGCGCCGGGCAGGCAGGCCGACTGCGCCGCCGACGTGTTCCAGGAAGCCGGCGATGTCGGGTAGGCGAGGGGCGGCAGGGTCGTGCCGCAACGCCAGGCCGGCCTGTACGCCGGTGGGCGTCTGCGCGATCCAGCCAATGTAGCCGGGTGCATATCGCCGGCTGATGAAGCAATGCAGTGCATTAGGCTCCGGCAGCGCGATGCCGTCGAACTCGTGCTCGACGCCGTACAGGAATTCGTGCACGCGCCCCAGCCCGAAACGTTCGGCCACGCGCGACTTCGCGCCATCGGCGCCCACCAGGTAGCGCGCGGTGCCTACGCCTTCCACATGCCACCCGCCCGTGACGCGCTCGGCCGTCCGGAACGATTGTCCCAGCCGCAGCTCGACGCCGGCCGCGCGTTGCCGGTCGGCCAGCCAGCGCATGACCTGGGGCGTGTCGGTGGTGAGGAAGTAGTAGCCGGGCGCCGACAGGCTGATGCTGCGCAGATCGGGCGAATACAGGCGGACTTTTTCCACCCGCCGCACGAACTGCGCGGGCAGGTCCTTCAGGCCGGTGTTCTCGGCCGCTTCCTTCACGATGATGCCGGTGGTGTGCAGGCGCTCCCCGGGGTCTTGCTTGCGCTCCAGCACGCAGACGCGCAGGCCGGATTCGCGTGCGGCCAGGGCGCAGGCCGCGCCGCCGAAACTGCTGCCCACCACGATCGCGTCGTAGGCCGGCTTGTCGTTCGTGTCGGATGTCATCCTCGCCCGATCCATCGCATTTCCCAGGGGACGCACGATGCCGGGACAATGTGGGGCGGGCATGAAGCGGGGCGGTGGCCAAGAAGAAGGGTATCCGGAATTTCTTGTGGGCAGGCGGAGGAGCCGTATCCCTCTCCCCGCTTGCGGGGAGAGGGTGCCGAAGGCGGGTGAGGGGCCGACGGCGCCGCTGCGATTCGGCGCATGAAGCATCATCGAGTGAGGGATTCCAGCATCTTTTCGCACTCGATCCATCATCACGAGCATCATGTCGACGGGCTCTGTCGCCCCTCATCCGGCCTGCCGGCCACCCCGTATCGAGTACGGGGCAGGCTCTTCTCCCCGTTGACGGGGAGAAGGACAACCCCCCACTGAAATCCGGATACCAAAAAGAAAGGGCGCCGAAGCGCCCTTTCATTCATGCCGATGCCGGTGCGGTATCAGCCGTGTTGGCCACCACCGCGCGGGCCGCGGTTGCCGCCACCGGCCGGACGACCGCCGGGACCACGGCCACCGGCCGGGCGTCCGCCGGGACGGGGCCCTGCATGCTGCGGACGATTGCCGCCGGCCGGGCGCCCTTGCGGACGCGGGCCACGGGGCGCCTGGCCGTAGGGGCTGAAGCCCGGGTTGGCGTGATCGGACGGAAAGCTGGGCGCGCTGCCGGGATGGCCGTACGGACGCGCCGCGCGCTGCGGCTTGCCCGCACCCGCGCCTTGGCCTTGCGTGCCGCGCGGACCACGTTCGGCGGCAAAGCCGGTACGGTCGTTGCCGAACCGGTCGCCGCCGAAACCACCGGCACCCGCGCCGGGACCACGCTTGCCGCCGCCGGGTTTGCCGCCCGCGCCGGGGCGTGCGCCGGGCTTGCCACCGTAGGGTTTCTTCGGGCCGCCGGGACCGGCATTGCGGTGGCCGGCCGGGCCGGTGTCCACGCCTTCCGGCACGTACCAGCTGCGGAACGCCGCGGGATTGCCTTCCGGCAGCGGCTTGGGACCCTTCGGCGTGCGCTGCTTGAACGGACGCTGCGACTGCTTGGCGGCGGCTTCGCCGCTGACGGTCAGGCCGCCGTGCGGCTTCTTGCCGCGCCCGCCACGGCCGCGGTCCTCGCGCACGTGGTCGAAGCGGCGCAGTTCGCGGCCTTCGTCGGCGCTGTTGTGGCCGTTGACGTAGGCGTTGCCGGTGCTGCGGCCACCGCCGACATGCACGGTGGACTTGGCGGCCTTGCGCTGGCCGATCACCGGTTGCAGCGTCAGCGCGGCGGGCGTGCCGTCCTCCAGGCCCAGTTCCTTGCGCAGCGCCTGCACCTGGGCGTCCGGCAGTTCCTGCGACTGGCCGCGCAGCAGCGGCTGCGGCAGGCTGACCTTGCCGTAGCGCACGCGCTTGAGGCGGCTGACCTGGCAGCCCTGCGATTCCCACAGGCGGCGCACTTCGCGGTTGCGGCCTTCCTTGACCACCACGCGGAACCAGTCGTGCGAGTCGGTGCCGCCGATGCGTTCGACTTCATCGAACCTGGCCGGGCCGTCGTCCAGCGCGACGCCGCGGCGCAGGCGGTCGACGAGGTTGTCCGGCACGCTTTCCTGGCCTTCCGGCGCGCGCACGCGCACGACGTACTCGCGCTCGACTTCGTACGACGGGTGCATCATCGCGTTGGCGAGTTCGCCGTCGGTGGTCAGCAGCAGCAGGCCGGTGGTGTTGATGTCCAGGCGGCCGATGGCGATCCAGCGGGCGCCCTTCAAGGCGGGCAGCGCTTCGAAGATCGTCGGGCGGCCTTCGGGGTCTTCGCGGGTGGTGACTTCGCCTTCGGGCTTGTTGTAGATCAGCACTCGGGAGGGTTCGGTCAGCGCGCTGGCGACGAAGGTCTTGCCGTCCAGTTCGATGCGGTCGCCGCCCTTGACCGACATGCCGGTCTGCGCGGTTTCGCCGTTGACCTTGACCAGGCCGTCGGCGATGCGCTGTTCAAGCGCGCGGCGCGAGCCCAGCCCGGCCTGCGCCAGCACCTTGTGCAGGCGTTCTTCCAGGCGCTGGGTGTCGGGGGCTTCGGCGCTTTCGCCGCGCTTCAGCGAGAGTTTGTTGCGGGGGGTGTTGCTCATTGTTTCTGCTCCGACGGTGCCCGGTCTTCCTGTTCGGAACCAGCGGCGTCGTCATCCTGGGGTTGAGGTTCGTCGAGGGAAGCGTCTCCGGCGCCGTCGCCGGCTTCCATCGGGGTGTCGTCTTCGGCGGCATCGTCCTGCGACGCGTCCGCGTGGTCCTGTGCCTCGGCATCCGTGCCGGTGTCCGTATCGTTGTCATCGAACGATGCCGCTTCGCCGGCCGTGGCTTCGTTGGCGGCATCGTCGTCCTGCGTTTCCTCGGCGTCGTCGCCGCTGGCGATGCTGACCGGCAGCGGCGCGCCGTCCAGCGGCAGCTGCGGTTCCAGTTCGCCGATGTCCTTGAGTTCGGACAGCGGCGGCAGTTCGTCCAGGCGCTTGAGGCCGAAATAGTCCAGGAAGGTCTTGGTGGTGCCGAACAGCGCCGGCTTGCCGGGCACGTCGCGGTGGCCCACCACGCGGATCCATTCGCGCTCTTCCAGGGCCTGGATGATGTTGCTGCTGACCGCCACGCCGCGGACCTGTTCGATCTCGCCGCGGGTGATCGGCTGGCGGTAGGCGATCAGCGCCAGCGTTTCCAGCGTGGCGCGGGTGTACTTGGTCTTGCGCTCGGTCCACAGGCGCGCCACCCAGGCGTGCACGTCGGCCTTGACCTGGTAGCGGAAGCCGGAGGCGACCTCGACCAGTTCCACGCCGCGGTCGGCGCAGGCTTCGGCCAACTGGTGCAGCGCCTGTTCGACGCCGTCCGGCGGCGCCGGCTCGTCCTCGGGGAACAGGCCGTGCAGCTGCGCCAGCGTCAGCGGCTGGCTGGCCGCCAGCAGGGCGGCTTCCACGATGCGGTTGATGAGCGATTGATCCATTCGGGTTGCGGGTTCCTGGTTCTTGGTTGCCGGTTCCCGGAAGGGCCCGGTGCCGCTTTCGCCAGCGACCGGGAACCTGCAGCCGGAAACCGCTCTTCGGACTCAAGCGTCGTTGGCGGCGTCGCTGTCGTCGAACTCGCTGGAGAACTGCAGCGGTTCGTTGGTGTTGTTCAGCGCCAGCGACTTCACGTAGATCGGGGCAAGCGGGGCTTCCTGCACGATGTCCAGCAGTTGCTCCTTGGCCAGCTCCAGCATGGCCAGGAAGGTCACCAGCACGCCCAGCTTGCCTTCCTCGGCGGTGAACATGCTCTCGAAGCGGTGGAACTTGCCGTCCTCCAGCCGCGTCAGCACGTCGCCCATGCGCTGGCGCACGCTGAGCGCTTCGCGCTTGATGGCGTGGCCGGTGAAGAGCTCGGCGCGCTTCAGCACGTCGTGCAGCGCCAGCAGCATTTCCTTCAGTTCCACCGGCGGCGGCAGCTTCACCGACGCGCGGTCCGGCACGTGCGCCTGCGCCGGCGTGGTGTCGCGGTCCTGGCGGGGCAGGCCATCCAGGTCCTCGGCGGCCTGCTTGAAGCGCTCGTACTCCTGCAGGCGGCGCACCAGTTCGGCGCGCGGGTCGCCTTCGTCGCCTTCCTCCGCCACCGGCCGCGGCAACAGCATGCGCGACTTGATCTCGGCCAGGATCGCGGCCATCACCAGGTACTCGGCCGCCAGTTCGAAGCGCAGCTCCTGCATCACGTTGATGTAGTCCACGTACTGCCGGGTGATCTCGGCGACGGGGATGTCCAGGATGTCCAGGTTCTGCCGGCGGATCAGGTACAGCAGCAGGTCCAGCGGACCCTCGAAGGCATCCAGGATGACTTCCAGCGCGTCCGGCGGGATGTACAGGTCCTGCGGGATCTGCAGCACCGGCTGGCCATGCACCACCGCCAGCGGCATTTCCTGCTGCTGCGGGTGCGGGGCCTGGGTTTGCGGATTCGCGTCGGACGCGAGTTCGGAGCTCATCAAGAAACAGCCGTAATGCTATTCATATCGCCATCGGGGCAGGCGGTGCGCGGCAGGGGCGGCGCGATCCGGTCATGCGCTAACCAACACAATGCGTCGCAGGGCGAACGCTTCCCTTACATCAACCAGCAATGCACACCACGGAGGCGTGGCGGCGGACAGCGAGGAGGTCGTCGGGCGCGGGCGGGTGGGGGCAGCGATTCGGTCGTCCCGGGCCATTCCCGTGCTTCGGGGGCTTGCGGGGCGCGCCGGTGTCAGTCGGTGTATCCCCTGGACGGGCCGCTGCTTCCGGCCGTGCAATGGGGCAAGAGTAAGCGCTGGCGGGGGCGCTGTCCAGCACCGCGGTGGCGGGGCCCACGTACAATTCAGGCATCACCCCGGAGTGGAGACACCATGTGGTATGCCATTGAAGGTTACGACGCGGCCGATGCGCTGCCCAAGCGGCTGGCCGCGCGGGGCGCGCACCTGGCCCGGCTGACCGCACTGCGCGACGAAGGTCGCCTGCTGCTGGCCGGCCCGTGCCCGGCCATCGACGCGGAGGACCCGGGCCCGGCCGGCTTCAGCGGCAGCATCGTCATCGCCGAGTTCGATTCGCTGGAGGATGCCCGCGCCTGGGCCGAAGCGGACCCGTACATGGAAGCCGGTGCCTACGCGCGGGTCGAGGTGCGTCCGTTCCGAAAGGTCCTGCCGTGAGCCGGGTGGAACGGATCCGGGCGGCGCTGGAAGCGGCCTTGCAGCCGCAGGTGCTGGAGGTCGCGGACGACAGCCACAAGCACGCCGGACACGAGGGCGCCCGCGACGGGCGTGGTCATTTCAGCGTGCGGATCGTCAGCGCCGCCTTCGCCGGCAAGGCGCCGTTGGCCCGGCACCGGGCGGTCTATGCCGCACTGGGAACGATGATGCAGACCGACATCCATGCGCTGGCCATCGAGGCACGCACGCCGGAAGAAGCGGCCTGAGCCATCCGGCACTGCGTCATGCAGGCGCTATTGAAAACGTTTACAGTCGCGACCCTCATCATGCCGGGAGGGCGCCATGAAGCTGAACACGCAAACCAGACCCTGCTCCGTGCTGGCCGGCCTGCTGGCCGTCGCACTCGCCAGTCCGGCCGCCTGGGCCGATCCGCAACGGGGCGCGGCGCCTGCCGTCTCCGGCGACCGTGCGGCCGAGCGGGCCTTCGTCGACGCGCTGATGGCGAAGATGACCCTGGACGAGAAGCTGGGCCAGCTGAACCAGCCGCCGGGTGTGGGCAACAACACCGGCCCGGAAGCGATGGCCGGCAGCGAGGACCAGATCCGCAAGGGGCAGATCGGTTCATACCTGGGCACGCAGGGCGCCGAACTGACCTGCCGTTTGCAACGCATCGCGGTGGAGGAGTCGCGCCTGGGCATCCCGCTGCTGTTCGCCTACGACGTGATCCACGGCCACCGCACGATCTTCCCGGTGCCGCTGGGCGAGGCGGCCAGCTTCGATCCGGCCGAAGTGCAGAACGCCGCGCGCGTGGCCGCGGTGGAAGCGACGGCGCATGGCATCCACTGGACCTATGCGCCGATGGTGGACATCGCGCGCGACCCGCGCTGGGGCCGCGTGGTGGAAGGCGCCGGCGAAGACACCTACCTGGGCTCCGTGCTGGCCGCGGCGCGCGTGCGCGGCTTCCAGGGCACGGACCTGGCGGCGCCCGACACCTTGCTGGCCACCGCCAAGCACTTCGTCGCCTACGGCGCGGCCGAGGGCGGGCGCGACTACGACGTCGCCGACATTTCGGAGCGCACGCTGCACGAGGTCTACCTGCCGCCGTTCAAGGCCGCCGTCGATGCGGGCGCGCAATCGGTGATGGCCTCGTTCAACGAAGTCGCCGGCGTGCCGATGCATGCGCACCAGCCGTTGATCGAAGGCGTGCTGCGCCAGGCCTGGGGCTGGGACGGCCTGCTGGTCAGCGACTACACCGGCGTGATGGAACTGATGCCGCACGGCGTGGCCGCCGACCGCGAGGAGGCCGGCCGGCTGGGCCTGCGTGCCGGCGTGGACGTGGACATGGTCAGCACCATCTACCTGAAGGACCTGCCGGCCGCGGTGCGGGCAGGGCGCGTGCCGATGGCGCAGGTGGATGCATCGGTGCGGCGGGTGCTCAATGCGAAGCATCGCCTGGGCCTGTTCGACGATCCCTACCGTTACTGCACGGATGATGGCGCGCGCGAACGCGCGCTGACGCTGACCCCGGCGCATCGCCAGGCCGCGCGCACGATGGCGCAGAAGTCGCTGGTGCTGCTGGAGAACAACAACGACACGTTGCCGTTGTCCAGGTCGCTGCGCACGCTGGCGGTCATCGGGCCGTTGGCCGATCACCCGCGCGCGATGCTGGGCAACTGGGCCGCGATCGGCCGCGAAGAAGACGCCGTCACCCCGCTGGCCGGCCTGAAGGCCGCGCTGGGCGACGGTACGCGCCTGATCGTCGCCAAGGGCGCGGACATCGACAGCCAGGACACCTCCGGCTTCGACGCGGCCGTGCGCGCCGCGAAGCAGGCCGACGCCGTGGTGATGTTCCTGGGCGAACACCCCGACATGAGCGCCGAGGCCAACAACCGCACCACGCTGGACCTGCCGGGCGTGCAGGAACGACTGGCATTGGCGGTGGCGGCGACCGGCAAGCCGGTGGTCGCGGTCCTGTTGAACGGGCGTCCCTTGTCCATCGGCGCATTGCAGGGCAAGGTCCCCGCGATCCTCGAGGCGTGGTTCCCCGGCGTCGAGGGCGGCCACGCCATCGCCGACGTGCTGCTCGGCGACGTCAACCCGTCGGGCAAGCTGCCGGTGACGTTCCCGCGCAACGTCGGCCAAGTGCCGATCTACTACGCGCACAAGAACACCGGCCGGCCGCCGCGCGAGCAGGAGAAGTACTCCAGCAAGTACCTGGACGTGCATTGGACGCCGCAGTATCCGTTCGGCCACGGCCTCAGCTACACCACGTTCGGTTACGGCGACCTGTCGGTGAAGCAGCCGCGATTGCGCGCCGACGGCCAGCAGGAAGTCGCGGTGCGCGTGACCAACACCGGCCCGCGCGCCGGCGTGGAAGTGGTGCAGCTTTACGTTCGCGACGATGTGGCCAGCGTGACCCGGCCGGTGAAGCAATTGCGCGGGTTCCAGCGCGTGGCGCTGGAACCCGGGGAATCGCGCACGGTGACGTTCACGCTGGGCTTCGACGACCTGGCGATGTACGACGCCGCCATGCAGCGCGTCGTCGAGCCGGGCACCTTCACCGTGTTCGTCGGCGGCAGTTCGGCCGATGGTGTGCAGGCGCAGTTCGAAGTGGTGCGGCAATAGCGTCGCGGATGCTGCGTTGCGGCACGGAAAGTGCCGCTTCGTCCGCATCGCAAGTAGTTGAAAACAAAGCACGCATTGCGCGGAATAACGCAGGCTTTACACGTTTCCGTGAAAACGGTTACAGTCCGCGCCACTTGCAGCAGTCATCACCGCGGAGGGGCGGGGAATGGCGCGAACCGCAGTCACCATCAAGGATGTCGCACGCGAAGCCCGGGTCTCCGTGGCGACCGTGTCGCGTGCACTGAACGGCCACGACAACGTCGCCGAGGCCGTCCGCCAGCAGGTGCTGGCCACCGCCGACCGCCTGCGCTACCAACCCCATGCCGCCGCCCGCAGCCTGAGCAGCCGGCGCACCCAGACCATCGGCGTGGTGCTGCCGGACCTGTACGGCGAATTCTTTTCCGAATTGATCCGCGGTATCGACCAGGTGGCGCGCGCGCGCCGCCAGCACCTGCTGGTGTCCAGCTACCACGGCCACCCGGAAGAGCAGGGCGAGGCGCTGCGCGCCATGCGCGGCCGCGTCGATGGCCTGCTGGTGCTGTCGCCGTACACCGACCGCCCGGGATTCCTGGTGGACAACCTGCCGTCGTCGCTGCCGGCGGTGCTGATCAACACGTACCTGCCCGATTCGCCGTACACCGCGTTGAGCGTGGACAACTACGGTGCGGCCATCGCGATGGTGGCGCACCTGGCCGGCGTGGGGCACCGCCGCATCGCCTTCATCAGTGGACCGCGTGAGAACTTCGACGCGCGCGAACGCCTGCGCGGCTACCGCGATGCGTTGTCGAAGCATGTGCCGGACGCGACGCCGATGGAGTACGAAGGCGACTTCAGCGAGGCGTCGGGCTACGAGGCGGGCAAGCGCATCCTGAAGGAAGCCGTGCGCCCGCAGGCGGTGTTCGCCGCCAACGACATGATGGCGCTGGGTTGCCTGTATGCGTTCAACGAAGGCGGTGCGCGCGTGCCGGACGACATCGCGCTGGCCGGCTTCGACGACATCCCGCTGGCCCGCTTCGTTCACCCGACCTTGACCACGATGCGGGTCAGTATTGCGGAGTTGGGCGGGCAGGCGATGAGCCGCCTGCTGGACACCATCGACTCCGACGGCGAGAAAGTGGCGCCGTCCTCGACATTGATCCCCGAGTTGATCGTCAGGGCTTCCAGCGCCGCGCGCCGCGCAGGCAAGGAACCCACGTAGCGAAAGCGGGATCGGTTTTTTTTGATCGTGGATGTAACCGATTACAGCTGGATAGAAAGAAACAAAGCAACACAGAACGCAAGATCCTTTGGAGGGAGAGGCAAATGAAGCGATACACGCAGATGAAATTCCGCCCGAATCGCAGCTTGTTGGCGTGCGCGTTGGCGAGTTGCCTGGCCATCGCCGCACCTGCGGCGATGGCGCAGTCCACTTCGGCGACGATACGCGGCCAGGTTTCCGCCGATTCGGCACCGGCCACGGATGCGCGCGTCACCGCGACGAACGTTGCGACGGGCCTGACGCGCAGCGTGCAGACCAATGCCAGCGGCGGCTACTCGCTGGGCGGCCTGCCGCCGGGTACCTATCGCATCGATGTGACAGCCGCTGGCCAGACCAATTCGCAGAACGTCACTGTTGCGGTAGGCCAGACCGCCACGCTCAATCTCGGAGTGGGCGGCGTGACCGAGGGCGCGCAGGCGGGCGATGCCACGACCTTGGAGACCGTGTCGGTAACGGCGGTACAGCTGGCTGAAACCAGGACCTCCGAAATCGCCACCTATATTTCCAACAAGCAGATCGAAGCACTCCCGCAGAACTCGCGCAACTTCCTCGCGTTTGCTGACACTGCGCCGGGCATGCAGTTCACCACCGATACCAATGGCAATACGCGCCTGCGTTCGGGGGCTCAGGCGGCCACCGGCATCAACGTGTTCATCGATGGCGTGGGCCAGAAGAATTACACCTTGCCGGGCGGCGTGACGGGGCAGGACACGAGTCGGGGTAATCCGTTCCCGCAGTCGGCGATCGGCGAGTACAAAGTCATCACGCAGAACTACAAGGCCGAATTCGACCAGATCAGCAGTGCCGCCATCGTCGCGGCGACGCGATCCGGCAGCAACGAGTTCACCGGCGACTTCTTCTGGGACCGTACCGCTACCGACTGGCGGAGCGCCACTGAGTTTGAAGATCGTCGTGGGCAGAAGGAAGAATCCAAGCAGGAGCAGTATGGCGTTTCCTTCGGAGGTCCCATCATCGCGGATCGCGCCCATTTTTTCCTCGCTTATGAAGCGAAGGAATACACCACGCCGCGTTCCCTGAGGATCGAAAGAGGGTACGGCTATGACGACCTTCCCGCCAACCTGCAGGACGCTTACGGGAACGGCGCCTTCTCGTCGCCTTTCAAGGAGGACCTGTACTTCGGCAAGATCGACTGGTTGTTCGGCGAAAACCACTTGTTCGAACTGACCGCGAAGTATCGTGACGAATCGGAGCTGACCGGTGCGGGCGATGCGATCCCGATGCAGACCGGTGTGGAAAACACGAACGAGGAAACCCGTGTCGATCTGCGTTACCAGTTCACCTCCCAGAATTGGCTGAACGACGCCCACATTACCTATGAAGACGCGTACTGGAGCCCGCGCCCATACACCATGGCACCGGGTTATGTGCTGGTGGATGGCGCGCGCAATGACGTGATATTCCGTGGAGGCGGCAGCGCCAATTTCCAGAACAAGGGCCAGGAAGGCTGGTCCATCCAGGACGATCTGACTTTCACGGGATGGGACTCGCACACATTGAAGATGGGTGTGAAATACAAAGTCGTGACCGTCGATGCGGAAGAGCGCAACTTCTACAATCCCCAGTTCTATTACGACATCCACGAAAGCACCACGCAGCCTTTCCTGGTTCAGTTCGGCGCGCCGCTCGACGGCGTTGGCGATGGCAGCGCCAGCTCGCGGAACAAGCAGTTTGGCATCTATGTGCAGGACGATTGGGAAGTCAATGACAAGCTGACGCTCAATCTCGGTGTGCGTTGGGATTACGAAGAGACCCCGAGTTACGAGGACTATGTGACCCCGGCCGATATCGTGGCCGCGCTGCAGGGTTCCACTGCCATCAACAACCCCAATTCAGGCATCAATGTCAACGATTACATCAGTACTGGCGGCAATCGCAAGGCCGACAAGAACAACTGGGCGCCCCGTGTGGGCTTCTCGTACGATCTATTCGCCGACCAGCGGCACGTGATCTTCGGCGGTGCGGGCCGGTCGTACGATCGCAACCTGTTCGACTACCTGCAGAACGAAGTCACCAAGTCGACGTTCCCGCAGTTCACGTATGAGATCGAGACGCCTGACCACCCGTGCGAAACGACCAACTGCCTGGCTTGGGATCCTAGCTACATGGATCCGGAGGTGTTGCGCGACATCGCCAGCAGCACCGGGGCCGGACGCGAAGTCTATCTCCTGAACAATGATCTGGTTGTGCCCTACTCGGACCAGTTCAGCCTGGGCATTCGCAATACGTGGGGCAGTTGGAACACCGAAGTGACGTTGTCGCATGTCCGCAGCTACGACGGCATGGCGTTCATCCTGGGCAACCGTCGTGAAGACGGCAGCTTCTTCGCACCAGGAACGACTTGGGGCCAGCCGTGGGGACAGGGTTTTGCGCCCTTCGGCAACCTGATCCTTGGCGTGAATGGTCTTGACACCAAGGCGAACTCCCTCTACCTGAAGCTCGAGAAGCCCTATACAAACGCGTCGGGCTGGGGCGTTACGGTGGCCTATACCTTCACGGATGCCGAACAGAACTCGAACATCACGGGTTGGCCGGGCGCTTTCGACTACCCGACCGTGGATGACTATGGCTGGTTCCCGGCCAACAATCTGCCCGAACACCGTATCGTGGCCACGGGTATCTATGACGGCCCATGGGGCCTTACGTTCTCCGGCAAGCTGACGGTGGCTTCCCAGGCTGAGCGTTACGGCACCAACTGTGCGGACGCTCCCGATTTCTCCAATTGCTTCTTCGACTGGTACAAGCCTGACGGCAGCATCGGATTCAAGCAGTTCGACTTGGCCGTGAACAAGGAATGGGATACCGGTACGGACCTCAAGTTCCGTGTGCGTGCAGACGTGCTCAACGTGTTCGACTGGGTCAACTACGCCGGATATGACGATTGGTTTGGCGCCCCGGGAGAGCCTAATGCGAACCTTGGCGTACCCAACAGCCAGTTGTTGCCGACACGCACCTTCAAGTTGTCATTTGGTCTGAGTTGGTAAGCATCGAGTCATGATCGACCGGCCACCCTTCGGGGTGGCCGGTTCATGGCTTCCATAATCCGAGCCGCTTAATTGCGGATTTATTGGGGCTCGGGATGTAAACGATTTCATCGAGGTATCCGTTTTGTTCAAGCGTTCCAACAACCGTCTCGCCGCCGGGCTTTACATCGGATTCCTGGCCGTCCTGCTGGCCGCATGCAAGCCGCAGGCGCCTGAACCTGCGGCGCAGCCTGCCCCCGCTGCGCCCGTGGCCGTCGAGCCCGCCGAACCCGCCGCCCAGCCCGAGCCCCCCGCCAAGCCCGAACTGCCGCCGCTGTTCCGCGACATCGAGCGGCGCACGTTCCAGTTCTTCTGGGATACGACCAACGAAGTGAACGGCCTGACTCCGGACCGCTATCCGTCGCGGCCGTTCGCCAGCATCGCCTCGATGGGCTATGCGCTGACGGCGTATCCGATCGGCATCGAGAACGGATGGGTCAGCCGCACGCAGGCGGTGGACCGCACGCTGACCACGCTGAAGTTCCTGCGCGACCTGCCGCAAGGCCCGCAGAAGGAAGGCAGGGGCGGGTACAAGGGGTTCTATTACCACTTCCTGCAGATGGACAAGGGCCATCGCTACGACAGTTGGGTGGAACTCTCCAGCGTCGATACCGCGCTGCTGCTGATGGGCGTGCTGTTCGCGCAGTCCTACTACGACCGCGACGAGGCGCGCGAGAGGGAGATCCGCGCGATCGCCGACGCGCTGTACAAGCGCGTGGACTGGACCTTCCTGCAACAGAACAAGCCGCTGATCTCGATGGGCTGGTTTCCGGAAAGCGGGACCATCCCGCACGACTGGAAGGGCTACAACGAGGCCATGATGGTGTACGTGCTGGCGATGGCCTCGCCCACGCATCCGGTCGGCCCGGAGGCCTGGGAAGTCTGGACGCGCAGTTACGGCGAGTTGTGGGGCGTGTTCCAGGGCCAGGAGTACCTGACCTTTGCGCCGCATTTCGGCCACCAGTACAGCCACGTCTGGATCGATTTCCGCGGCATCCAGGATGCGTACATGCGCGAGAGGGGCATCGACTATTTCGAGAACAGCCGTCGCGCCACCTACGCGCAGCGCGCCTACGCGACGGAAAACCCGATGAAATGGAAGGAATACGGCGAGAACGTCTGGGGCCTGACCGCCAGCGACGGCCCGCAGCAGACGTTGCAGCAGTACCGCGGTGAGCAGCGCCAGTTCCGCCACTATTCCGCGCGCGGCGCCGGCTTCCGCGAGAACTTCGACGACGGCACCATCGCGCCGACGGCGGCCATCGCATCGCTGCCGTTCGCGCCGGAGATCGTGATCCCGGCCACCGAGGAAATGCACAGGCGCTACGGCGACTACCTGTACTCCAGCTACGGTTTCCTGGATTCGTTCAATCCCAGCTTCGATTACGACATCCCGCTGAAGACCGGGCGCATCGTGCCGGGCAAGGGCTGGGTGTCCAGCGACTACATCGGCATCGACCAGGGCCCGATCCTGGCGATGATCGCCAATTACCGCAACGAGTTCGTCTGGGAAGTGATGAAGAAGAATCCCTACATCCGCGACGGCCTGCGGAAGGCGGGGTTCCAGGGCGGTTGGCTGGCATCGGAGGGAGAGAAAACGGGTGCGGCGGACCAGGCCGCGCAGGCCCAGCAGGCCGATCCCGAAGCCGCCGCGGCGCGTGCGCTGGGCACCGCCGAATCGCGCGCCAACCAGGCGGCCCAGCCCGAGGCGGCGCGCCCGCAGCAGCCGGAGTAAGCTCGCCACATGGGCCTGCGCGTGCCAGCGATGTTCTCTCCAGCACGCATCAGGGTCTTCTCCGGTGGAAGGAGGCCCCTGGTGCGCTGCTGTTTCCTTCTGTCGCTGGCGGTCGCAGCGTGCCTGCTGGCCGGGTGCGCGCGCACGCAGGACGAGCGCCAGGTGGTGACGTTCTGGGTGATGGGCTACGAAGGCGAAATGGTGGCCCGGCTGCTGCCCGAGTTCGAGCGGCAGAATCCGGACATCCGCGTCGACCTGCAGAACATCCCCTGGCTTTCCGCGCATGAAAAATTGCTGACGGCGTTCGCCGGCGAGTCGTTGCCGGACGTCAGCCCGATCGGAAACACTTGGATACCGGAATTCGCCGCGCTGGATGCGCTGGAGCCGCTGGACGACGAGATCGCCGCCACGCCCGGTTTCGACGCCGCCGATTACTTCCCCGGCGTATGGGACACCGGCGTGATGGATGGCCGCACCTATGCGGTGCCGTGGTACGTGGAAACCCGCCTGCCGTTCTACCGCAGCGACCTGCTGGCGAAGGCCGGCATCGGCCGCGTGCCGGCGAGCTGGGAGGAGTGGCGCGTCGCCATGCAGGCGGTCAAGCAGCAGGTGGGGAAGGGCAACTACGCCATTCTGCTGCCGCTGAACGAGTTCGAGCCGCTGCTCAGCCTTGCCATCCAGCAGCCGGAACCGCTGCTGCGCGAGGGTGGCCGCTACGGCAATTTCCGCAGCGAAGGCTTCCGGCGGTCGCTGGGTTTCTACAAGGAAATGTTCGACCGCGGCTGGGCGCCGATGGTGACCAGCAACCAGATCTCGAATGTCTGGGACGAATTCGGCAAGGGCTTCTACTCGTTCTACATCTCCGGGCCTTGGAACATCGCCAGGTTCAAGGAACGCCTGCCGGCCTCGCAGCAGCAGGACTGGATGACCATGCCGCTGCCGGGCCCGGACGGACCGGGCGCATCGCTCGCCAACGGCACCAGCTTCGTCGTGTTCCGCGATTCGCCCAACAAGGCGGCGGCGTGGAAACTGATCGCCTGGCTGTCCTCGCCGCAGGTGCAGGCACGGTTCCATGCGCTGACCGGCGACCTGCCGCCGCGCCGTTCGCCGTGGAAGACGGCGGCGCTGGCCGACGACCCGCATGCCAGGGCGTTCCGCGAACAACTGGAACGCGCGGTGTCCACGCCCAAGGTGCCGGAGTGGGAGCGCATCGCCACCGAGATGCGGCTGGTGGGCGAGCAGGTGGCCAACGGCCGCATGAGCGTGGACCAGGCCGCCGAGGAACTGGACCGCCGCGCCGACCGCATCCTGGAGAAGCGGCGCTGGATGCTGGACCAGGTCGACAAGGCGGGAGCGGCGCCATGAAGCCGTCGATCGCCGGCTGGCTGTTCGCCGCACCCGCGCTGACGGTGATCGTCGTGTTCTTCGGCCTGCCGGTGCTGGCGGCGCTGGCGCTGAGCCTCACCGACTTCGACATCTACGCGCTGGCCGACATCGGCAACCTGCGCTTCGTCGGTTTCGACAACTATGCCGGCCTGCTGCAGAACCCGCTGTTCTGGAAGTCGCTGGGCAATACGCTGTACTTCGTCGTCGTGGGCGTGCCGCTGTCGGTGGCGCTTTCGCTGGGCGCGGCGCTGTTGCTGCATTCCAGGCTGGGGCGCTTCAAGGGCTTCTTCCGCACCGCGTTCTTCGCTCCGGTGGTGACCACGGTGGTGGCGGTGGCGGTGATCTGGCGCTACCTGTTCCACACCAGGTACGGGCTGGTGAACTGGGGGCTGTCGTGGCTGGGCATCGATCCGATCGACTGGCTGGGCGATCCGCACTGGGCCATGCCGACGATCATCCTGTTCGCGGTCTGGAAGAACTTCGGCTACAACATGATCATCTTCCTGGCCGGCCTGCAGAGCATCCCGGAAGACCTGTACGAAGCCGCGCGCATCGACGGCGCATCGCGCTGGGCGCAGTTCCGCCATATCACCCTGCCGCAACTGGGGCCGGTGCTGCTGCTGGTCGGCATCCTGACCATGGCCGGCTACTTCCAGTTGTTCGCCGAGCCGTACGTGATGACGCAGGGCGGTCCGCTGGAAAGCACCAAGAGCGTGCTGTACCTGATGTACGAGGAAGGCTTCAAGTGGTGGAACCTGGGCAACGCCTCGGCCGTGGCGTTCCTCTTGTTCGTGCTGATGACGGCGGTAACCAGCGGGCTGCTGTGGTTCGCGCGTAAGCGGGGAGTGGAATGAGCAAGCGTTCGCATGCGCGTGGGAGCGCCGTCCCGGCGCGAGTTCCTGTTGGCTTCAACAAGCTCGCGGCCGGAGGCCGCTCCCACCTGCATTTCATGGAGGGCAGGCGATGAACCATCGCGCCGCCGCCGTGCTGGTCAATACCCTGCTGGTGCTGTTGGCCGTCATCAGCCTGGGCCCGCTGCTGTGGATGCTGTCGGTGTCCTTCATGCAGACCGGCGAGGCGGGCCACTTCCCGCCGCCGCTGCTGCCGTCCGATCCCACCTGGCACAACTACCGCGAACTGTTCGTGCGCGCCGGCATGGGACGCTACCTGCTCAACAGCTTCATCGTATCCACCAGCGTGATGCTGCTGTCGCTGTTGTTCAACACGATGGCCGGCTATGCCTTCGCCAAGCTGCGCTTCAAGGGCCGTGATCGCACCTTCCGCGCGCTGCTGGCCGCGCTGGTGATCCCCGCGCAGGTGGCGATGATGCCGCTGTTCCTGCTGCTCAAGCAGATGGGGCTGGTGAACACCTACGCCGGCGCCATCGTGCCGGGCATGGCGGCGATCTTCGGCATCTTCCTGGTGCGCCAGTACGCACGCTCCATCCCCGATGAATTGCTGGAGGCCGCGCGCATCGACGGCGCCAGCGAGGCGCGGATCTTCTTCCAGATCGTGCTGCCGGGGTTGAAGCCGATCCTGGTGACGCTGGCGATCTTCAGCTTCCTGGGTGCATGGAACGACTTCATGTGGCCGCTGATCGTGCTGAGCGACGACAGGCTGCAGACCTTGCCGGTCGCGCTGGCGTCGCTGTCGCGCGAACACGTGATGGATTACGAACTGATGATGGCCGGCTCGGTCGTCACCATCCTGCCGGTGCTGCTGCTGTTCCTGGTGTTGCAGCGTTACTACATCCAGGGCCTGTTGCTGGGGAGTGTGAAAGGGTGAAAGCGAGCGTGTTTCCGTACCGTAGGAGCGCCCCATGGGCGCGATTTTTTCCCGGCGAACCGATAAAGAGCATCGCGCCCATGGGGCGCTCCTACGGGGGCATTGTGCTGTCGTTCGCCGGGTTGCTCTGCATGGGCGATGCGATGGCGCAGGGCACGCGCGTGCTGGATGCCTTCGAGGATGCCTCGGCTTGGCGCGTGGTCGTTTCCAACCAGGTCAGCGGCATGCTGCGCCCGGTCGACGGCGTGGAAGGCAGGGCGCTGTGCCTGGACTACGACTTCAACGGCGTGTCGGGCCATGCCGGCATCCAGCGCGATCTGCGGTTGGACTACCCGGAGAACTACCAGTTCGGTTTCCAGCTGCGCGGCGATTCGCCGCGCAACGACCTGCAGTTCAAGCTGATCGATGCCAGCGGCGACAACGTCTGGTGGGTGAACCGGCCGAAATACGAGTACCCGGCCGCCTGGACGCCGGTGCGCTACAAGCGGCGCCACATCGACAAGGCATGGGGCCCCGATCCCGATCATGTACTGCGCAGGAGCGCCAGGATCGAGTTCACCGTCTACAACAATGCCGGCGGCAAGGGTTCCGTCTGCTTCGATCAGCTGACGTTGCAGCCGCTGCCGGTGGACGATGGTTCGCCGCTGACCGGTTCCGCCAGCGCATCGGCGGCGTTCCCCGCCGGTCCGGCAAGCAATGCGGTGGATGGCGATCCGGCGACCGCATGGTCGGCGGACCTGCAGGGCGACGCCGATCCGCAATTGACGCTGGACCTGGGTCGCGTGCGCGAATTCGGCGGGCTGATCCTGCGCTGGAAACCGGAGCAGCACGCTTCCGATTATCTGGTGCAGTTGTCCGACGACGGCCAGCGCTGGCGCGACGCGCGCACCGTGGTGGGCGGCAACGGCGGCAACGACTACCTGGCGTTGCCGGAATCCGAAGCGCGCTACGTGCGCCTGCACGTGGGCGATGGTCCGGCCAGTTCCTTCGCGCTGGCCGAACTGCAGGTGCAACCGCTCTCGTTCTCCACGCATCCCAACGACCTCGTCAAGGCCATGGCGGCCGAATCGCCGCGCGGCCGTTTTCCGCGCGGTTTCATCGGCGAGCAGCCTTACTGGACCATCGTCGGCATCGACGGCGGTCACGAGCAGGGACTGATCGGCGAGGATGGCGCCATCGAACTGGGCAAGGGGGCGCCCAGCGTCGAGCCCTTCGTGCAGGTGGATGGCCGTTGGATCGGTTGGGCGGATGTACGTGCCGCGCAGGAGTTGCAGGACGGATACCTGCCGATTCCCACGGTGGAGTGGCAACATCCTTCGTTCGCGCTGCGCACCACCGCCTTCGCGCAGGGCACGCCGATGTCCTCGCAGCTGGTGGGACGCTACCGGTTGACCAATACCGGTACGACGATGCGCGAGTACGTGCTGGCACTGGCCGTGCAGCCCTACCAGGTCAATCCGCCCAGCCAGTTCCTCAACACCCCCGGTGGCGTGAGTCCCATCCACGGTCTTTCGCTGCGGGCGGGCCGCGCGCGCATCAACGGCGCGGATCGCATCCGCTTCGCGCCGCCGGATGCGACGATGGCGGGTACCTTCGACGGTGGCCTCGCGGCGGAACGGATCGCTGCCCTGGGTCCGGGCGAGGTGGGGGCGTTGCCGGAAGAGGTCGACGTCGATGGTGATGGGACCGGGCTGGCGTCCGGCGCCGTGTTCTACCGCATCCCGTTGGCGCCGGGCGAAAGCCGCGAAGTGTCCTGGATAGCGCCGCTGGAGGGCGCCACGTTGCCCGCGCTTCCCCGCGACGTGGAACAGGCGCAGCAGCAGGTGGCGGCCGGTTGGCGCCACAGGCTGGACCCGGTGAAACTGCAGCTGCCCGAGGCCGGCCGGCCGCTGGCCGATACGCTGCGTACCGGGCTGGCCCACATGCTGATCTCGCGGATCGGGCCGCGGCTTCAGCCGGGCACGCGATCGTACTCCCGCAGCTGGATCCGCGATGGCGCGATGATCTCCGAAGGCCTGTTGCGGATGGGGCGCCCGGAAGTGGTGAAGGAATACGTCGAGTGGTACGCGCCGTACCAGTTCGACAACGGCAAGGTGCCGTGCTGCGTGGACGACCGCGGCAGCGATCCGGTGCCGGAGAACGACAGCCACGGCGAACTGATCTTCAACATCGCCGAGTACTGGCGCTACACCGGCGACACCGCCTTCCTGCGCCGCATGTGGCCGCACGTGCAGGGCGCATTCGCGTACATGGAGGAGCTGCGGCTGAGCGAGCGCACCGAGGCCAATCGCGAACTCAATCCCGCCTTCTACGGCATGATGCCGGCCTCGATCAGCCACGAAGGCTATTCGGCCAAGCCGATGCATTCGTACTGGGACAACTTCTGGGCGCTGCGCGGCTACAAGGACGCGGTGGAGGTGGCCGAGGCGCTGGGCGAAACGGCGCAAGCCCGGCGCATGGCGGCCTCGCGCGACCAGTTCCGCGACGACCTGTACGCTTCGCTGCGGGCGGCGGCCGGACTGCATGGCATCGATTACCTGCCGGGCGCGGCGGAACTGGGCGACTTCGACCCCACGTCCACCACCATCGCGCTGGCGCCCGGCGGCGAGCAGGGCAGGTTGCCCGCCGATCTGCTGGACAACACCTTCCGGCGCTACTGGACCGAATTCGCGCAGCGCCGCGACGGCCTGCGCGAGTGGAAGGACTACACGCCCTACGAATGGCGCAACGTGGCCGCGTTCGTGCGGCTGGGATGGCGCGAGCGCGCGTGGGAAGCGGTGGATTTCTTCTTCGGGGACCGCGCGCCGCAACCCTGGAACCAATGGGCCGAGGTGGTCTCGCGCACGCCGCGCACGCCGTTCTTCGTCGGCGACCTGCCGCACGCGTGGGTCGCCTCGGACTTCGTGCGCTCGGCGCTGGACATGTTCGCCTATGTACGCGAACTGGACGACAGCATCGTGCTGGCGGCAGGCGTGCCGGCCGACTGGCTGGACGGCGAGGGCATCGCCATCGACGGACTGCGCACGCCCAACGGCATGCTCGGATATTCGCTGCGCCGCGCGAATGGCGAAGTCGTGCTTGACGTCAAGGCGGGGCTGAAACTGCCCGCCGGTGGCCTGGTGCTGCCGTGGCCGTACGATGGACAGCCGGGCGAGACGCGCGTCAACGGCAAGCCGGCGCAATGGAAGGATGGCGAACTGCGCATCACCGAACTGCCGGCGCGGGTGGTTGTCCGCGCGCCATAGTCGTCTGGTGCGTTCGCGATGCCGTAGGAGCGCCCCATGGGCGCGATGCTCCTGCTTTCGGATCGGTCCATTCAGAAAGCATCGCGCCCTTGGGGCGCTCCTACGGGAGGATGCATATCGCGCGATGTACTGGCTGCCCTAGGCAGGGACTGGGATAGAGTATGGATGACGGACAGCCGGACCGCCGCCATGCACCGACAGGATCGCGCACCCATTCCGTTGTGGCCGCTGCCGCTGTCGATCGCGCTGCTGTTCCTGGCCGCCGCGCATGTGGCGTACGCGCTTTCGGTCCACGGCGGCCATGTGCCCGCCTGCGTCCCGTACTGGGAAGGCTGCGTGTCGATCAGCCGCGCGGCGCGGCATGGGTTGGGCAATCACCTGTTCCGCTTGCTGGTGATCCCCTGCGCGGTGTTGCATGCCCTGGTGTGGTGGCTGTCGGCGAAGTGGTTGCGCGGGGGCGTGGCGATGCTGGTGCTGGGGATCCTTTCGGCGCTGGCGCTTGCGGTATACGCGACGTTCCTGGGCACCCAGGGCGAGGTCTACCAGTTCCTGCGCCGCTACGGCGTGGTCGTCTATTTCGGCTTCGGGTACATCGCCCAGCTGGCGTTGATGCGGCGTGCGCATCGCGCGCAGGCCTTGCCCGCGCCCACGCTTGCCGTCATGTCCTCGCTTTGCCTGGTCATGTTGGCGCTGGGCATCGGCAACGTGCTGGCCGGTGCCGTGGTAGACGATCCCGATGCCAAGGACCGCTGGGAGAACATCCTCGAATGGTGGCTGGGGCTGCTGATGGTGGGCTGGCACGTCGCCCTGGCGTGGGGCTGGCGGCGGCAGAGCCTCGCCGTGCGCTTGTTCGACACAGGTACCCAGTAGCTCGCCGCGCGATGGGCTCCCCCTGTAGGAGCGGCTTCAGCCGCGACCGCGAAAACAACAAGCCTTTGGCCACGGATTCACACGGATAAAGCCCTTTGTCTTGACCCGCTTCTTGCGCTTTGATTCGTATCCAATCGCCCTTTGAAATGCACGACCGATCCGCTCAATCCCTCCGCCACGACTCCGGACCACGAAAGGATTGCGCCGCGGATTTACCCGGATCCTGCGGATGAATCCCAACACCGTATCCGCGCAGATCCGTGTCAATCCGTGGCCGAAAGGATGTTCTTTTTCCCCGGTCGCGGCTGAAGCCGCTCCTACAGGGGAGGTCAGCCGCGCACGCGCCGGACGATGGCCGCGGCCTTGGCCGAGCTCTCGGTGACCTTGTCCCACTGGCCGGCGTCCAGCCAGCCCTTCGGCACCATCCACGAACCGCCGATGCAGACCACGTTGGGCTGCGACAGGTAGTCGGCCGCGGTGTCCTCGGTGATGCCGCCGGTGGGGCAGATCTTCAGTTCCGACAGCGGGCCGGCCAGGCCCTTGAGCATCGCCAGGCCGCCGACGGCGGTGGCGGGGAACAGCTTGCAGACGCGGAAGCCGCGCGCCATCAGCGACAACAGTTCGGTCGGCGTGGCCGCGCCCGGCACCACCGGGATGTCCGCCTCCGCCAGCGCGTCCGCCATCTCCGGCGGCGTGCCGGGCGTGACCAGGAAATCCGCGCCCGCCGCGATGGACTGCTCCATCTGCTCGACGGTCAGCACGGTGCCGGCGCCGATCACGATGTCCGGCAGCTCCTGCTTCAGCATCGCCAGCGCCTCCATCGCCACCGGCGTGCGCAGGGTCAACTCGATGGCGGGCAGGCCGCCTTCCAGCAGGGCGCTGGACACCTTGCGGGCTTCGTCCAGCGTATGCACGGTGACGACCGGCAGGATGCCGGCGGCGCGGAGGAGTTGTTCGGCTTTCTGCTGGCGGGCTTCGATGGTCATGGCGGGATTGTTTCTGGCAAGGCGGGATATGTCTTGTGGGAGCGACGTAAGTCGCGATGCTTTTTCTGCAGAGCTGTCGCGACTTACGTCGCTCCCACATGGGGAGTGGGGCTGCCGTCCGCGGTATCAGGCATCCTTGGCTTCGTGCGGGGCTTCCGCGGCGTACGCGGCATCGCCCAGTTCGTACTCGGCATCGTATTCCCAGGTACCGTCGTGGTAGGGCAGGCCGCACGAAACCGACATGCCGCCACGGTCGGCCGGCGTCACCACGTCGCGGTTCACCGCGAACAGGTTGCGGCCCAGGTCCAGCGCGGCCGGCGTGGTGTTGGGCGCCAGTTCGCGCGCCGCCCATTCGGCCGCGTCGACCAGCGCTTCCAGCGTGCCGGCTTCGGCGTCCAGGCGCACGATGTCGCCCTCGCGCAGCTTGCCGATGGGGCCGCCGCGCGCGGCTTCCGGGGTCAGGTGGATGGCGGCGGGCACCTTGCCCGATGCACCGGACAGGCGGCCGTCGGTGACCAGCGCCACCCGCCGGCCCTGGTTCTGCAGCAGGCCCAGCAGCGGCGCCAGCGAATGCAGTTCCGGCATGCCGTTCGCGCGCGGGCCCTGGTAGCGCACCACGGCCACGAAATCCTTCGGCAGCGCGCCGGCGGCGTGCAGCTTGTTGAGCGCGCGCGGATCGTCGACCACCACGGCCGGCGCTTCGATGCTGCGGTACTCCGGCTTCACCGCCGAGATCTTGATCAGCGAGCGGCCCAGGTTGCCGCGCAGCAGGCGCAAGCCGCCCTGCGCCTCGAACGGACGCGCGACCGGCCGCACGACGTCCTCGTCCGCGCTTTGCGCCACGCCCGGGGCGTAGGCCAGCCTGCCTTCCAGCAGGCGCGGTTCGTCGCCGTAGGCGCGCATGCCGCCGGCGACGATGGTGGGCAGGTCGTGCATCAACCCGGCGTCGAGCAGTTCGCGGAACACCAGTTGCGTGCCGCCTGCCGCGGCGAAGCGGTTCACGTCGGCTTCGCCGTTGGGGTACACGCGCGCCAGTAGCGGCACCGTCTGCGAGATCAGGTCCATGTCGTCCCAGGTCAGGACGATGCCGGCCGAGCGCGCCACGGCGATCCAGTGGATCGTATGGTTGGTGGAGCCGCCGGTGGCCATCAGCGCGGCCATGGCGTTGACGATGGCGCGTTCGTCGATCAGCTGGCCGATCGGGCGGTAGTCGTCGCCCAGCGCGGTGATGCGCAGCGCGCGCTCGGCGGCGGCGCGGGTCAGCGCCTCGCGCAGCGGCTGGTCGGGATTGACGAACGAGGTGCCCGGCAGCTGCAGGCCCATCGCCTCCAGCAGCACCTGGTTGGAATTGGCGGTGCCATAGAACGTGCAGGTGCCGGCGGCGTGGTAGCTGGCGGCTTCGGCTTCCAGCAGTTCCTCGCGGCTGGCTTCGCCGGCGGCGTAGCGCTCGCGCACTTCGGCCTTCTTCTTGTTGGGGATGCCCGGCGTCATCGGGCCGGCCGGCACGAACACCGCCGGCAGGTGGCCGAACGCCAGCGCGCCGATCAGCAGGCCCGGCACGATCTTGTCGCACACGCCCAGGTACAGCGCGGCGTCGAACATGTCGTGGCTCAGCGAGATCGCCGTGGCCTGCGCGATCACGTCGCGCGAGAACAGCGACAGTTCCATGCCCGGGCGCCCCTGCGTCACGCCGTCGCACATCGCCGGCACGCCGCCGGCCACTTGCGCGGTGGCGCCCAGCTCGCGCGCCACCTGGCGGATGATCTCGGGATAGAACTCGAACGGCTGGTGCGCCGACAGCATGTCGTTGTAGGCGTTGACGATGCCCAGGTTGGGCGTGGCGTCGGCGCGCAGGCGGCCCTTGTCGGTCGGCCCGCAGGCGGCGAAGGCATGCGCCAGGTTGCCGCAGCTCAGGCGCGAACGCTGCGGCCCGTCGCGGTGGGCGGCGTCGATGCCTTCCAGGTAGGCGCGGCGCAGCGGGGCGCTGCGCTGGCGGATGCGTTCGGTGACTTCTTGGATGCGCGGGTGCAGGCTCATTGGCGTAGGGCTAGGCTGCAGAAGGATGCATTCTGCATGTCATGGCGGAAGGATGCCGTGAGAGCGGCCGGCGCGACGGATTCCGGCAGGCGGAACGGGGCGGCACGGGACGACGGCGGGGCATGCTGCTTTGTACTTGCTTTGCGCCATGCGCGAAAGTCACCAAAGCAAGACCAGTCTTGGCGCGGGACAGGCATGCTGCGTCGCAGCGAGCCGCTTCCCCATGGCGGCCGCGCTGGTGCCGGTTTACTTGCCGGGGCCGAAGAATTCCACCGCGTACGCCGCCGCGCCCAGCAGGCCGGGGCGGGGATGCACGTTGGCCAGCGTGGGCACGCGCGCCATCGCGGGTGAGAAGCGGCCCTTGTGCTCGAAGCGCTGGCGGAAGCCGGAATGCTGCAGCGAGGCCAGCAGCTTGGGCACCAGCCCGCCGGTCAGGAACACGCCATCCCACGCGCCGGTGGTCAGCACCAGATCGCCGGCGATGGCGCCGAACACCGCGCAGAACACGTCCAGCGTGCGCACGCAGCGCGGATCGCCGGCGGCGGCGCGGGCGGTGACGTCCTTCGGTTCCAGTGGACCGCCCGGATCCTCGCCGGCGATCTCGCTGAGCGCGCGGTACAGGTTGACCAGGCCGGGGCCGCAGATCAGGCGTTCGTTGGACACGCGCCCGAACTGCGCCGACAGGATTTCCAGGATGCGGATTTCCTCCGGCGTGCCGGGCGGGAAACTGACATGGCCGCCTTCGGTTTCCAGCGCATAGGCGCGGCCGTCGCGGATCACCAGCGCGGCCACGCCCAGCCCGGTGCCCGGGCCGATCACGGCATAGGTGCGCGGCGTGGACAACGGCGTGGGCGACCACTGCGCGCCGCCGATGGCCACCACGTCCTTCGGCGCCAACAGCGACACCGCCATCGCCTGCGCGGCGAAGTCGTTGACCAGGCGCAGGCCGTCGAAGCCCAGCGCCTGCCGCGTGCGCGCCACCGAGATCACCCACGGATGGTTGGTGATGCGCGCTTCGTCGCCGTCCACGCGCCCGGCCACCGCGAAGATGCCGTTCTGCGCGGTCGCGCCGGTTTCGTCCAGATAGTGCCGCGCGGCGTCGGCCAGCGAAGGGAAGTCGGCCACGGCGAATTCGCGCACACTGTCGTCCAGTAACGGCGCCGCGGCCTGGGCATCGGCCAGCGCGAAGCGCGCGTTGGTGCCGCCGATATCGGCGAGGAGCACGCGGTCGGCGTTGCTCATGCGGACGACTTCCTGTTCGAGGCGTAGGGGCTTCCGAAAGTGATCCGCTGCATTCGCCTGGCTGGTCCTCTGTTGCCGGTCGTGGGCCACGTTGTGTGGGCGGCGCATGATAGCGCGCGGGTCGGCCGCCTGCGTGCCACGCCGTTGTCGCGCCGACCGTGCGTATACGTATGCGCCTGCTCGCGGCGCGGTGCCGCGGACGCCGGATCGCGATGGGCATGCGGGGCAGTGAAAAGTGTCGGCGGCATCGACGCGCGATGGCTTGCGTTGTGAAAACGGTTACATGGCAGAATAGCGCAACTTCCCAAGGCAAGGAATCGGGAAGCGCGGCATTCCAGCGGCGCCCGGCCAGGGCCCGCCTGCAATCGGGAGGGACCCGGCGGCAGCGATCACCACAGCGGGCGCCGCCCGACCGGAGCAGGCATGGCAAGTGTTCAACTCGACCGCGTGCGCAAGGTGTACGACAACGGCCAGGTGGCCGTGCACGGGGCCAGTTTCGAGATCGCCGACGGCGAGTTGATGGTGCTGGTCGGCCCGTCCGGCTGCGGCAAGTCCACGCTGCTGCGGATGATCGCCGGGCTGGAGGACATCTCCGAAGGCGACCTGCTGATCGGCGGCAAGCGCGTCAACGACGTGCAACCGAAGGATCGCGACATCGCGATGGTGTTCCAGAGCTATGCGCTATACCCGCACATGACCGTGGCCGAGAACCTCGCCTTCGGCCTGAAACTGCGCGGCCATCCCAGGGCCGAGATCGAACGCCGCGTCAACGCCGCCGCGGAAACGCTGGGCATGTCGCACATGCTGGGCAAGCTGCCGCGCGAGATGTCCGGCGGGCAGCGCCAGCGCGTCGCGCTGGGCCGCGCGCTGGTGCGCGAGCCTTCGGTCTTCCTGCTGGACGAACCGTTGTCCAACCTGGACGCCAAGCTGCGCCATTCCGTACGCACCGAGATCGGCCGCCTGCATCGCCAACTCCGCGCCACGATGGTCTACGTCACCCACGACCAGGTGGAGGCGATGACGCTGGGCCAGCGCATCGTGGTGCTGAAGGAGGGCGAGATCCAGCAGATCGACACGCCGATGGCGCTGTACGAGAAGCCGGCCAACCTGTTCGTCGCCGGCTTCCTCGGCAGCCCGGCGATGAACGTGCTGCACGGCACCTTGCAGCGCGCCGAGGGGCTGCGACTGGTGCTCGATGGCGGCGATGCGCTGCCGCTGGGCCAGGCGACGGTGGCGGATGCCTGGCTGGGGCGCCGCGTGGCGATGGGCGTGCGGCCGGAGCACCTGCAGCCGGCCGGCATCGGCAAGCCGGCGTTCGAGGCGCAGGTGGAACTGATCGAGCCGGTGGGCAACGAGGTCTTCGTCAACCTGTCCCATGCCGGCCAGTCGCTGGTTTCGCGCGTCGCGCCGCAGCATTTGCCGGAGCCGGGGCAACTCCTGCGCGTCACCGTCGACGGCGGCGTGCTGCACTTCTTCGACGCCGACAGCGGACAGCGCCTGTAGGTTGGGGTTACATCCCGGTGCATCGGAATGATGGGTGCCGGCTCGGCAGACCTGACCTGTAGGCAATGACATCGAAACCCATTGTAGGAGCGCCCTTGGGCGCGATGCTCTTCCGCGGCCGTCCAGAAAAAAGCATCGCGCCCGAGGGCGCTCCTACAAGTTGGCCTTATGCGACACGCGAAGAAAAGGGAGGCCGGAGCCTCCCTTTCTTCATCCGGCCGGAAGCACGGACTCAGCCGCGGCTGACTTCGTACACCGCCTGCGCGACCTTGTCGATGTTCTGCTGGTTCAGCGCGGCCACGCAGATGCGGCCGGTGCCGATGGCGTAGATGGCGTATTCCTCGCGCAACCGGTCCACCTGCGCCTTGCTCAGGCCGGAGTACGAGAACATGCCGGCCTGCTGCTGGATGAAGCCGAATTCCGGCGCGCCCAGCGCCGCCAGCTTGCCCACCAGCGCCGCGCGCAGGGCGTGGATGCGTTCGCGCATGCCACCCAGTTCCTGTTCCCAGCGGCCACGCAGTTCGTCGCTGCCCAGCACGCCGGCCACCAGCGCGCCGCCGTGGGTGGACGGACTGGAGTAGTTGGAACGGATGGTGCGCTTGATCTGCGATAGCACGCGCCTGGCCTCGTCGCGGTCGGCCGCCACGAGGGACAGCGCGCCGACGCGCTCGCCGTACAGCGAGAACGACTTGGAGTACGAACTGGCCACCACGAACGCGGGGATGCCGGAATCGGCGAACAGGCGGATGGCCTGCGCATCGGCGTCGGCGCCCTGGTCGAAGCCCTGGTAGGCCATGTCGACGAAGGGCAGCAGGTTGCGTTCCTTCACCAGTTCCACGACCCGCTTCCACTGCGCGCTGGCCAGGTCCACGCCGGTGGGGTTGTGGCAGCAGGCGTGCAGCAGCACGACGGTGCCGGGTTCCAGCGCGCCCAGGTCGGCCAGCATGCCGGCGAAATCCAGCCCATGCGTGGCCGGGTCGTAATAGCGGTAATCCACCACCTCGAAACCGGCGCTGGCGAACACCACCCGGTGGTTTTCCCAGCTGGGACTGCTGATGGCGATCTTCGCGCCGGGCAGCGCGCGCTTGAGGAAATCGGCGCCGATGCGCAGCGCGCCGCTGCCGCCGATGGTCTGCGCGGTCACCACGCGGCCGGCGGCGAGCACGGCCGAATCCGCGCCGAACACCAGCTTCTGGGTCGCCTGGTTGTAGGCCGGCAGGCCGTCGATGGGGATGTAGCCGCGCGGCCTGGCGTCGGCGGCCAGCGCCTGTTCGACCTGGCGCACGGAGTCGAGCAGCGGGATGCGGCCTTGTTCGTCGTAGTAGATGCCCACGCCCAGGTTGACCTTGCCGGGGCGGGTGTCGGCGTTGTACGCCTCGGTCAGTCCCAGGATCGGGTCGCCGGGGACCAGTTCGACGGATGCAAAAAGAGACACGGTGTCAGGACCAGTTTGAAGTGTGGGGAAGGGGGTGTCCGCGCAAGCGCAAACCCCGCGATCCTATCAGGCCGGGACGGTTCGCGGCCCAGGCGCGCGGAAATGCGCTCCAAAGTTCATGGCACGCTCTAGAATGGGCCGCCGGGGTACACGACCGGCGAGCATGGGCGGTCCCCTTCGGTCCGAATGTGGCGGCCGGCAGGCCGCCATGTGTCCGCGTCCGCCGAGGAGCAGGGCATGTCGAGCTGGATTCGTCGTCGTCTTGTCTGGCTGGCCGTGCTGCCGGTGTTGGCGGTGGGGCTGTATGCATTGGCCGGCTTCTGGCTGCTGCCCCGCATCGCGCGCGCGCAAGGCCACCGCTTACGTCAGCGAGGAACTGGGCAAGTCGCTGAGCCTTGGCGAGTTGCGCTTCAACCCGTTCACCTTCCGCGCCGAAGCGCACGACATCGCCATCCGCGAACGCGGACCGGCCACGGGCAAGCCGCTGGTCGCGCTGCGCAGGCTGGCGCTGGATTTCCAGCTGTCCTCGTTGTGGAAGGGGGCGTACACGTTCGGCGAGGTCGCCCTGGAAGGGCCCTACGCCAACGCCATCGTGCGTCCGGACGGCTCGCTCAACCTGGTCGAACTGGTACCCGGGGAACGGGATGATTCGCCGACGCCATCGGTCTTCGTCGGCCATCTGGCGGTGACCGGGGGCGCGATCGATTTCGCCGACCACAGCCGCCGCCTGCAGCCATCCAAGCGGTTGGCGCCCATCCATTTCGAACTGCGCGATTTCCACACCATGGCCGGGCAGGGCGGCGACTTCCGGTTGGCCGCGGCCGGCGACCAGGGCGAACGCTTCGATTGGCATGGGCGCGTGTCCCTGCAGCCCTTCGCGTCGCAGGGCGATTTCACGGTGGCGAAACTGCAGGCTCGCACGGCTTATGAATTCCTCAGCGAACAACTGCCGATGGAACTCGCTGCCGGCGAGCTGGACGTGGCCGGCCATTACGATTTCTCCGCCGGTGGCGCGGATGGCCTGCGGCTGGACGCCGCGCTCTCGCAGGCGAAGGCCAGTGGCCTGACCCTGCGCGCGAAGGGCGATGCCGAGGACGCGGTGGTGTTGCCGGGCGCGGAGCTGGCGGGCACGCGCTTCTCCTGGCAGAAGCGGGAAATCCTGATCGACGCCCTGCGGCTGGACGGCCTGGAAACCGCGTTGCGGATGGAAGCCGACGGCAGTTTCAACCTGCAACGCCTGCTGCCGCCCGTCGATACGGCGGTGGCGCCGACGGACAAACCGTGGCTGTTCCAACTGGGACGACTGAGCGTGGAAAACGCCGACGTGCAGTTCGAGGACCGCATGGTCCGTCCCGCGTCCCGGTTCCACCTGCAACCGTTGTCGCTGGCTGCCGAACGCGTGAGTCTGGATCTTGCGCAAGCGGTGCCCATCCACCTGTCGGCCACGGTGAACGGCAAGGCCAGGCTGGCGTTGCAGGGCGAGGTGGTGCTGGCGGATAACGCCGGCAAGCTGCAACTCGACCTGAGTGGATTGCCGCTGCGCGACGTGCTGGCGTACCTGCCGGACTTCCCACGCCTGGAGCTGCGCTCCGGCGACGTCGCGGCCAAGGGCGAACTCGAACTGCCGTCCGGCATCGGCAAGGGACCGCAACTGGCGTTTCGCGGCGAGGCGACCATCGATCGTTTCTCCCTGGTCGAACGCGCCAGTCGCCGCGAAGTGGTGGCCTGGGACCGGGTGGACGCGCGTGGCGTGCACTACACCCAGGCGCCGGAAGCCGTGCGGATCGCACAGGTGCGGGCGCGGAAAGCCTTCGCCATCGTCGTTGTCGAGCCGGACAGTACGCTGAACCTGGCCAATCTGTTCGCCGGACAGGCCAGCGCATCGCCGCAGACCGGGCCGCCGATGGCGATACGCATCGACGACCTGCAACTGGACGACGCCACCATGGCGTTCGCGGACCAGTCGATCGACCCCAACTTCAGTGCCCGCGTCGAAGCCCTGCGCGGGCATCTGCGCGGATTGTCCACGGCCGCCGACGCGGTCGCCCGCGTCGAACTGGACGGGCAGGTGATAAACCGCTACTCGCCGGTGCGCATCGAGGGCGGCATCAATCCGTTCGCGTACGACCGCCAGACCGATCTGAAGATGAGCTTCCGCAACATCGATCTGCCGATCTTCAATCCCTACTCCGGCCGCTTCGCCGGCTACGCCATCGCCAAGGGCAAGCTGACCACCGAACTGCATTACCGGATCGACCACCGGCAACTGGAAGCCGCGCACCACGTGATACTGGACCAGTTGGAGTGGGGCCAGGAAACCGACAGCAAGGAGAAGGTCTCGCTGCCGATCCGGTTGGCGACCTCGCTGCTGAAGAACCGCGACGGCGTCATCGACCTGGACCTGCCGGTGACGGGATCGCTGGACGACCCCAGCTTCCGGGTCTGGCCGGTGGTCTGGCAGATCCTGAAGAACATCCTCGTCAGGATCGTCACTGCGCCCTTCGACTTCATCGGCTCGCTGTTCAAGGGCGCCGAGCAGGCGCAGTACGTGGATTTCGCCCCGGGTTCGGCGACGATTCCCGACGGCGCGCGCCAGAACTTGGCGACGCTGGCCAAGGGTCTGGCCGAGCGGCCGGCGATACGGCTCGATATCCCCTCCGGTCCCGCGCTGGACGTCGATGCCGGCGCGATGGCCGATGCCCGCCTGGCCGAGGCGCTGCTGGGCCTGCGCAAGGGCGAGCCGGTGGCTTGGGACAGCCTGGACATCGACGACCAGATCGACCTGCTGGAGAAGCTCTACCGCCAGCAACTGGGCCATCGGCCGGACCTGCCCAGGCCGGAGGTCGCCGAGGAGGCGAGCCGCCAGGAAAGGAAAGCCGAACGCAAGCAAGGCGAGCGCGATGGCCTGCGGCAGGCGCTGCTGCCGCGCTACCAGCCCGGCCCCGCGGAACTGGAGGAACTGGGCCGCCAACGCGCCAACGCCATCCAGGACGCCCTGCTGGCCGAGGACAGCCTGGATCCCGCGAGAGTGTTCATTTCCGCCGCCAAGGGGCCGGCGCCGCACGAGGGCGGGGTGCGGGTGGAACTGGCGCTGGAATAGCCGGGGCGACGGCGGCCTACGGGCCGCCCTTCCGTGCGGCAGGCGTCTGTGATCGCTTAGGGGCGAGATTTTCCGCTGGAAAAACTGGCCCCTCGAAGTGATGGACCGTGGGCTCCGCCGAGAAGAACTCCTGCAAGCCCAGCATGAACTTCCCATGGTCCTCGCTCATCTCGAAACCGGGGGTATGGTCCTCGAGCGATTGCCATTGCATGATCAGGCTGAAATGTTGTGGCGTCTCGACCCCTTGGGTGAGAACGTGGCCACGGTGACCTTTCGCACTGCTGAGCAGCGGGGCGACCTTGGCGAACTCGAGTCTGAACTTCCCGACATGTTCATCAAGGATGGGAAGTAGAGCGATCTCATAGATCATGGCGTGCTCCAACCGACGCGTGCTCAGAGACGGCCATGTGCGGGATGAGCAGATGGCTCGACCGCAATCGCGATCTTTCCCTGGAGACCGTTCCCGGGGGTTTCCAATCGAGCGTGGGCCAGAGGAATTTCGGAAAGTGGGTAAACGGCACCAAGATGGGGTCTCAACTGGCCTCGTTCCACCAACGCATTCAGCTCATCGAGCTTGCCGCGGTTCTGTCGCGTAAACACGAAGTGATAGCTCGCATTCTTGCCCCAGGCCTGGATGAGGTTTTGCGGCTGTGCAACGTCAACGATGGTGACCACGCGGCCGAGCTGAGCGAGCACATCCGGACTGCGGGATAGCGTCGTGCCGCCGATGGTGTCGAACACGACATCTACGCCGTGACCATTCGTTTCCCGCATGATGGCATCGACATAGTCCTCTTTCTCGTAATCGATGACGACATCCGCGCCCAGACCTCGGGCGAATTCGAAACTCGATTCCCGTACTGTGGTGAAAACCTTGGCGCCGATTGCCTTGGCGAGCTGAATCGCCACATGGCCCACGCCTCCCGCGCCGCCGTGTACCAGTACGCTTTCCCCCACCCTCAGTGCCGCACGTACAACCAGTGCTTCCCACGCCGTTCCGCCCACCAATGTCAGGCTCGCCGCCTCAAGATGACTCAGGGAAGAGGGCTTTTTCCCGACAATGTTCTCGGAAGCAACGTGGTACTCGGCGTAGCTGCCCGGCCCGTCGAATATCTGGGGGGTGTACCAAACTTCGTCCCCCGGCAAGAAGCCTGTCACCCCCGGGCCGACTTCTTCGACCACGCCCGATACGTCATGACCCGTAATGGCCGGCAATTGCACCAGATCTGCGTAATCGCCGCGGCGGACCTGGTAATCCAGTGGGTTGATTGATGTGGCATGTACGCGCACGAGGACTTGTCCCGCGTTTGGCACAGGCTTTGGCACATCGCAAAGTTCGAACGACTCCGGACCACCAAATGATTTGAGAAGTACTGCCTTCATTGGATTTCCTCATTTCGTAAAATAGATATATAGGGAATTACCGATATATAGGGGTAAAAGATCACAACTCGTTCCCCATGATCTCGGCAAGAGCGCTGATAGTTGCTTCGTTACGCTTGTAGTACGTCCATTGACCAATCCGCGTGGCCTCGACCAAACCCGCCCGCTGCAGCGTTGCAAGATAGTCGGACACCGTCGACTGAGACAGACCGACGCCTTCCTGGATGCTGCTCACGCAGACTCCGACCGCATGAACGTCCCCCTCGTCCTGGGGCGGGAAGTTCCTTTCCGGGTCCTTCAAGCCCTTCACGATTTCGAGGCGCGTTCGGTTCGAGAGAGCTTTGAAGATTTCGAGCAGGTCCATGTGGCACATAATATCGATATTTACCGATATGTCAATGCGGTGTCGAGGAGCTGTGCGCTCGAACGTGCATGGAAGTGGATGGGCTAGCTGCTCATTAGGGTGGAAACTTGGGCGGGGAGTGGCCTCCGTCCCCGCCAACACCTGACTATGCTTGGGACAAGTGCGCCATCATGGCGGCAGCAGGCAGCTATACTCATCGGTTGGTGCAGCCACGGCCGCACCTGATTGCCAGCCGAATCAACGGGTTGGCGGTCCAAGTTCATTCCATTTAACACTTGCGGCAGCGCGCCGGCCCAGATCGGTCGCGGTGCCCGGAAGACACCGCCGCATGCGCCTTTCCACCATCAAGCTGTCCGGTTTCAAGTCCTTCGTCGATCCCACGGTGCTGCACCTGCCGACCAACATGACCGGCGTGGTCGGCCCCAACGGCTGCGGCAAGTCCAACATCATCGACGCGGTGCGCTGGGTGATGGGCGAAAGCTCGGCCAGCCGCCTGCGCGGCGACTCGTTGACCGACGTGATCTTCTCCGGCTCGGCCGCGCGCAAGCCGGTCTCGCAGGCGTCGGTGGAACTGATCTTCGACAACAGCGACCACGCCATCAGCGGCGAGTTCGCCGCGTTCAACGAAATCTCGGTCAGGCGCCTGGTCAGCCGCGACGGCCAGAGCAGCTACTACCTCAACGGCACCAAGTGCCGCCGCCGCGACATCACCGACCTGTTCCTGGGCACCGGCCTGGGCCCGCGCAGCTACTCGATCATCGAGCAGGGCATGATCAGCCAGATCATCGAGGCGCGCCCGGAAGACCTGCGCATCTACCTGGAAGAGGCCGCCGGCATCTCCAAGTACAAGGAGCGCCGCAAGGAAACCGAGACCCGCATCCGCCACACCCGCGAGAACCTGGATCGCCTGGGCGACCTGCGCGAAGAGATCGGCAAGCAACTGGAACACCTCAAGCGCCAGGCCAAGCAGGCCGAGCAGTACCAGGCCCTGCAGGAAGAGCGGCGGGTCAAGGATGCCGAATGGAAGGCGCTGGAATTCCGCGGCCTGGACGGCAAGCTGCAAGGCCTGCGCGAGGGCTTGGCGCAGGAAGAAACCAAGTTGCAGCAACTGATCGCCGAACAGCGCGAGGCCGAGCGCCACATCGAGACCGACCGCCTCAAGCGCGAGGAAAGCGTCGAGGCCTTGAACAAGGCGCAGGCCGAGGTCTACCAGGTCGGCAGCACGCTGGCCCGCATCGAGCAGCAGATCCAGCACCAGCGCGAACTGGGCGAGCGGCTGAAGAAGGCGCGCGACGAAGCGCACAACGCCTTGCAGGAACTCGGCCAGCACATCAGCGGCGACCAGACCCGCCTCAACGTGCTGCGCGAATCGGTGGCCGACGCCGAGCCGCAGCTGGAGCAGCTGCGCGAGGAGGACGTGTTCCGCCAGGACGCGCTGCGCGAGGCCGAAACCCGCCTGTCCGACTGGCAGCAGCGTTGGGAAACCCACAGCCGCGAGTCCGCCGAGGCCTCGCGTGCCGGCGACGTCGAACGCACCCGCGTCGATTACCTGGACCGCCAGGCCTTCGAGGCCGAGCGCCGTCGCGAAGCGCTGGCCAACGAGCGCGCCGGGCTGGACCTGGACGCGCTGGCCGCCGCGTTCGAGCAACTGCAACTGCAGCACGACACCCAGAAGGAATCGCTGGAAACGCTGACCGAACAGGTCGAGGTCCGCAAGCGCGCCGCCGGCGACGTGCAGGAACAACAGCGCGCCACCCAGACCGAGCTGTCCGACGTGCGCAAGCGCACGCAGGAAGCCCGCGGCCGCCTGTCCTCGTTGGAGACGCTGCAGCATGCCGCGCTGGGCCAGGAGCAGGGCGCGGCGATGACCTGGCTGCAGGCGCGCGGGCTGGACAACGCCGCGCGCGTGGGCGAGAAGCTCACCGTCGAACCGGGCTGGGAAAACGCCGTCGAAGGCGCGCTGGGCCAGTTGATCGAGGGCGTGCTGGTCGATGCCCCGGAAGCCCTGGTCGATGCGCTGGGCGAACTGGGCGAAGGCCGCATCGCACTGGTGTCGGACGACCGCAACGACGTGAACTTCGCCCCGACCTCGCTGGCCGCCAAGGTGCAGGGCCCGGCGGCGATCCGCCGCCTGCTGGCCCGCCTGCACGTGGCCGAAGACCTGGCCGAGGCGCGCCGCCTGCAATCGCAGCTGGGCGAGGGCGATTCCGTCATCACCCGCAACGGCGAACGCCTGGGCGCGGGCTGGGTGCGCGTGCTGCGCTCCGGTGCGGCCAAACAGGGCGCGCTGCTGCGCGAGCGCGAGATCCAGTCGCTGCGCGGCGAGATCGAAACCCTGCAGGCGCGCGAAGCCGAACTGGAACACCGCATCGCCACCCTGCGCGACCAGTTGCTGGCCGCCGAGCAGCACCGCGAGGACGCCCAGCGCACGCTGTACATGGCCCACCGCAGCGTGTCCGAGCTGGCCGGCCAGTTGCAGAGCCAGCAGGGCCGGGTGGAGTCCACCCGTACCCGCATCGAGCGCATCGACACCGAGATCGCGCAACTGGTCGAAACCCTGGACACCAGCCGCGAACAGGCGCGCGAGGCGCGCGCGAAGCTGGAAGATGCGGTCACCCGCATGGGCGACCTGGAGACCACCCGCCAGGCGTTGGAGGCCGAGCGCCGCCAGCTGGTGGAAGCGCGCGACCAGGCCCGCGAAGCCGCGCGCACCTCGCGCGACACCGCGCATGCCCTGGCGCTGACGCTGGAATCGCAACGCGCGCAGATCGTCTCGCTGAGCCAGGCGCTGGATCGCATGGGCGGGCAGCGCGGGCAACTGGATTCACGCCTGGAAGAACTGACCCTGCAATTGAACGAAGGCGACTCGCCGGTGCAGGAACTGGAAGCCCAGCGCCAGGCCGCGCTGGAGCACCGCGTCACCGCCGACCGCCAGCTCAACGAAGCGCGCGCCGCGCTGGAGGCCATCGACAACGACCTGCGCCAGTACGAACAGACCCGCCACCAGCGCGACGAACAGGCGCTGGCCCAGCGCGAGCGCATCTCGCAGCGCAAGCTGGACCAGCAGGCGCTGTCGCTGAAGGCCGACCAGTTGTCCGAGGCCGTGGTCGCCGCCGGCTTCGTGCTGGACGACGTGATCAATACGCTGCCGGAGGTGGCCGACATCCGCGAATGGGAACAGGCGGTCGCCCAGATCGACGGCCGCATGCGCCGGCTGGAACCGGTCAACCTGGCCGCCATCCACGAATACGGCGAAGCCAGCCAGCGCGCCGAATACCTGGAAGCGCAGAACGTCGACCTGACCACCGCGCTGGAAACGCTGGAAGACGCCATCCGCAAGATCGACCGCGAGACCCGCGGCCGCTTCAAGGACACCTTCGACCGCGTCAACGCCGGCGTGCAGGAACTGTATCCGCGCCTGTTCGGCGGCGGCCATGCCTACCTGGAACTGACCGGCGAGGACCTGCTGGACACCGGCGTGGCCATCATGGCGCGCCCGCCCGGCAAGCGCGTGTCCAACATCTCGCTGCTGTCCGGCGGCGAGAAGGCGATGACCGCGGTGGCGCTGGTGTTCGCCATCTTCCAGCTCAATCCCGCGCCGTTCTGCCTGCTGGACGAGGTGGACGCGCCGCTGGACGAGGCCAACGTGGGCCGCTTCACCAACATGGTGAAGGAGATGAGCGAGAAGGTGCAGTTCCTGTTCGTCAGCCACAACAAGGCGACGATGGAAGCCGCACACCAGCTCAGTGGCGTTACCATGCGCGAGCCGGGTGTCAGCCGACTGGTGTCGGTGGACCTGGAAGAGGCCGCGCGCCTCGCGGGAGCCGCTTGAGTTTGATCGACCCACCTTGCCGGAGAAACCCCTAGTGTCCGACATGGCCATGCTTCGCATCGGAATCCTCATCGCCGGCCTCCTGCTTCTGGCGGCGATCTTCTTCTTCGGCCGTCCCAAGAAGCCCAGCCAGGGCCGGCGGCTGGAACCCAGCGAGCGGGACAACGCGCGCGTCGAGCCCAGCCTGGCGGGCGACGACGCCGCCGAACACGCAGCCAACTACAGCGACGACAACGTCAGCCAGCCCGAACTGGGCCTGGCCGGCGGCACCCCGGTGGCCAGCGCCGACAGCGACCTGGGCAAGCGCCCCAGCCAGGACTTCGACAAGATCATCTCGCTGTACGTGGCGGCCAAGGCCGGGCAGGTACTGCGCGGCGAGGACATCGTGGTCGCCGCCGAGAAGACCGGCCTGGCCTTCGGCCACATGAACGTGTTCCACCGGCTGGTGGAAGGCCACCCCGAGCGCGGCCCGGTCTTCAGCATGGCCAACATCATGCAGCCGGGCAGCTTCGACATGGCCCACATCCGCGAACTGGAAACCCCGGCCATCGCCTTCTTCCTGACCCTGCCGGCACCGATGACCGCGCTGGAGGCGTGGGAAAAGATGCTGCCCAACGTCGAGCGCATGGCCGAGCTGTTGGGCGGCGTGGTCCTGGACGACAGCCGCAACACCCTGGGCCGCCAGCGCATCCAGCACATCCGCGAGGAACTGCGCGCCTACGACCGCCAGCACGAAGCGCCGCCGTTGACGAAGACGCCGCGGTGGTGAGGGTGCTGTAGGAGGGGCTTCGGCCCCGACACGGACAGTCATGGAGACCGACGCATGGACAGAGAACAGGCCGCCGGCCCAGACCCGCGCCCCATCCATCGAGGCGACATCTTCTGGGTGGCGGCCGACGAGTCGCGGGGCTCCATTCCGGGCGTGCCGCACCCGCATGTCGTCGTGCAGGACGACGTGTTCAACCAGTCCCGTATCTCCACGGTCATCGTCTGTGCGCTCAGTTCCAACCTGAAACGCGTTTCCGAACCCGGCGTGGTGCTGCTGGATGCCGACGAGGGCGGGCTGGCCAGGCAGAGCGTGGTGATCGCTTCGCAGGTCTCGTCCCTCTACAAGCATCGCCTGCAGGAGTACATCGGCCGGTTGAATGACCAGCGTGTCGATCAGATCGTCGCGGCCCTCCGATTCCTACAGACATCTTTCCAGCGATGAGAGGGGGTCGGCACGCAGCATGGAGTGCGTAGGATGGGTTGAGCCGAAGGCGATACCCATCATCTGGATGCATCCATGACGATGTTGATGAGGACTTCCGGTTCAATCCATACTGTGAACGGGTTTATGGACCCGGGGGGTTCATACGGGCCGAAGCCGCTAGGTGGGTAGGCCCAATCAAGACGAGAGGCATCATGAGATTTCTTCTTGCAGCGACCCTAGGAATCCTGCTCTCGGGCTGCAGCCCTGAAAGGGTTCAAGTGAGCGCCGAGAGATTGGAACATCTGGCGATCTTCGACTGCCCTGTTGCTTCGGGAACATACGAGGAGGCAGAGATAGAAGACCTGATCGCTCACCCGGACCTCTTCGATGCAAAGGCGATCAAAGTATCCGGCTTTTACCACTCATCCTTCGAGCATCAGGCGTTATATCCCACGCCTGCTGATGACATCTTCGAGCATGGCCTGTGGATTCTGGGCGGCAATGACGCATTGAAGGGAAAGCGGATCGTTGTGCGGGGCGTGTATGCGCCATCCATACACGGTCACTTGGGCCAATGGCCCGCTTCAATCTGCGTCCACTCGGTCGTCGCGGCGGAGCACACAGGATGAGTTGAGCAAAGCGGCTTTCAACGGCGAAGCCAGTCTGCCCATCATCTGCATGCATCCGTGGCCATGTTGATGGGTATCGCCTTCGGCTCAACCCGTCCTGCGGATAGACTGGCGGCGATGATTGGGAGAGCCCTATGACCGACCTGAAGATCACTGACGTCCGCCCCTTCGTCCCCGCAAAGAACTTCGAGGTCTCGAAGGCCTTCTACGAAGCCCTCGGCTGGACGATCAAATATCTCGACGACCAACTGGCGTTGATGGCCAATGGCAACCATCGCTTCTACCTCCAGCGGTATTACCAGAAGGACTGGGCGGAGAACTCGATGCTGCACATCACGGTCGTCGATGCCCGTGCCTGACATGAACAGGTCAGCGAGGCGCTGGCCTCGGGCCGCTTCCCCGGCGCCCGCGTCGCGCCGCCGAAGCAGGAGCCCTATGGTGCGCTCGTGACCTACGTCTGGGACCCCGCTGGGGTCCTACTGCATTTGGCGCAGTGGACGCATGCATGACACTGGCGGTCGCCGAAGATAGGGTGAATCTCGACCCGCCCCGTATGGGCGCATGCCCTCCAATACCACCATAGGGCTGGCGGTTCATCGGCGTACTTGCCATTCCGGCAGTGTCGGCGTATGTTTTACCCAGGTAAAACATATGCAAAGGGCCATCATGTCCTGCACCGCCACCCTCCGCCAGTCCGGAGGCTCCATCATCCTTTCCATTCCCAAGGCCATCGCCAATACCCTTGCGGTCGAGGCGGGCTCGGTCGTGGAACTGATGGTGGAAGGCCGCACCCTTACGGTGTCGCCCGCACGGCGTGGCCTGGCACAGCGGCTGGCCGACAGCCCTCGCACGCCGGCCGCATGGACGCGGGATGAAGCGTGGCTGGAGGATGCGCCGGTGGGACGCGAACTGTTGTAGGACGCAGACACCATGGGCAAAGGAATCCCACAGCGCGGCGACATCCTGGAACTGAGTCTGGACCCGACGCACGGTCGCGAGATTCGTGGTTCCCGTCCGGTCCTGGTACTGTCGGCCAATGCCTTCAATCAGGCATCCGGCCTGCTTCTGGTGGCGCCCATCACCCAGGGCGGCCAAGCCGCCCGCGAAAACGGCTTCAGCGTGACCCTGATGGGGACAGGGCTGCGTACGCAAGGCGTCGTGCTGTGCGATCAGACCCGGACGGTGGATGCGCGTGCGCGCACGTTCAAGCGGATCGAGAAGGCGCCAGCGAACCTTGTCGAAGAGGCGTTGGACGCCGTGCGCGCGATCCTGGAGTGACTGCCGCGTCGCGCCGCGGCCGGTAGAATCGTCGCATGGAACCCGCCACCCGCATTGTCGAACTGCGCCGCCAGTTGGAAGACGCCAACTACCGCTACCACGTCCTCGACGAGCCCAATATCCCGGACATCGAGTACGACCGCCTGCTGCGCGAACTGGACGAACTGGAAGCCGCGCACCCTGAACTCGTGACCCCGGACTCGCCGACCCAGCGCGTGGGCAATGGGCCGTCGGCGAAATTCGCCGAGGTGCGCCATGCCATCCCCATGCTGTCGCTGGGCAACGCCTTCAGCGACGAGGAAGTGCACGATTTCGCCCGTCGCATCGCCGACAAGCTGAAGCGGCCGGTACTGAAGTTCTCCGCCGAGCCCAAGCTGGACGGCCTGGCCATCAGCCTGCGCTACGAGAACGGCGTGTTCGTGCAGGGCGCCACCCGCGGCGACGGCGCCACCGGCGAGGACGTCACCGCCAATTTGCGCACGGTGAAGGCCATTCCGCTGCGCTTGCGCGGAATAGCAGGATTCGGGATTCGGGATTCGGGATTCGGAGAAACGGCAGCGCCTTCGCCTTTGCCAGTCCCCAATCCCCAATCCCCAATCCCCGCCGTACTGGAAGTCCGTGGCGAGGTCTACATGCCGCGCGCGGATTTCGAGAAGTACAACGAACACGCCCGCCTGCACGGCGGCAAGGTGCTGGCGAACCCGCGCAACGGCGCGGCCGGTTCGCTGCGCCAGCTCGACCCGCGCATCACCGCGCAACGCCCGTTGGCCTTCTTCGCCTATGGCACGGGGCTGGTGGAGGGCGGCGAACTGCCGGATTCGCATTCGGCCACGCTGGCGCAGCTGCGCGCGTGGGGCTTCCCGGTCAGCAGCCTCAGCGAAGTGGTGGAGGGCGCCGACGGCCTGCTGGACTACTACCGCCGCATCGGCGAACGCCGGGACGCGCTGCCGTTCGACATCGACGGCGTGGTCTACAAGCTGGACGACGGCGAAGGGCAGCGCGAGATGGGCTTCGTCTCGCGCGCGCCGCGCTGGGCCATCGCGCACAAGTTCCCAGCGCAGGAACAGGCCACCACGGTGGAGGCCATCGAGATCCAGATCGGCCGCACCGGCGCGGCCACCCCGGTCGCGCGGTTGACGCCGGTGCACGTGGCCGGTGTCGTCGTCACCAACGCCACCCTGCACAACGCCGACCAGATCGAACGGCTGGACGTGCGCGTGGGCGACAGCGTGATCGTGCGCCGTGCCGGCGACGTGATCCCGGAAGTGGTCGGCGTGATCGCCGAGCGTCGGCCCGAGGGCACGGTGCCGTGGCGGATGCCGGCGAACTGCCCCGTATGCGGCTCCGAGATCGTGCGCGAGGAAGACGAAGCGGTGTGGCGCTGCTCGGGCGAACTGAGCTGCCCGGCCCAGCGCAAGGAAACCATCCGTCATTTCGCCTCGCGCCGGGCGATGGACATAGAGGGCCTGGGCGACAAGTACGTCGAGACCCTGGTCGATGCCGGCATCGTGCGCGGCGTGGCCGACCTGTACCGGTTGCGGCGCGATCAGTTGCTGCAACTCAAGCTGGTGCTCGACGCCGAATCGCCGGAGGCGCTGGCCGGCGCGGTCAAGCCGCACCTGCGTCCGGAAGGCAGCGGGGACGTGCTGAACGCCATCCTCAAGCTCGACGGTGCCGACGACGACTGGCGCGCGCGTGCGCTGGCCCAGCGGATCGATTTCGCATGGAACCCGAAGAAGATCGCCACCAAGTGGGCGGACAACCTGATCGCGGCCATCGACGACAGCCGCGACGCCACGCTCGAACGGCTGCTGTTCGCGCTGGGCATCCAGCACGTGGGCGAGAGTACGGCCAAGGCGCTGGCGCAGTGGTTCGGCGACCTGGAATTGATCCGTCGCCTGCCGTGGCCGCTGTTCAAGCGGTTGCCGGACATCGGAGGCGAGGTGGCGCGCTCGCTCGGCCACTTCTTCGAGCAGCCGGGCAACCAGCAGGCCATCGACGACCTGCTGACCGTGGGCAAGGTGCGCATCCGCGACATCCACCCGCCTTCTGCGAAGCTGCGGCCGGAGCTGGACCTGGCGGCATTGTTGGTGGAGGCGGAAATTCCGACCATCACGCCATTGCGCGCGCAAGCGTTGACCGCCGCGCTGCCGACCGCCGAGCGGATCATCGACGCCGAGCCGCAGCACTTCATCGCCGCCGGCCTGCCCGAAGCCTCGGCTGCGGCATTGCAGGCATGGCTCGAACAACTGGGACATCCCAGGCTGCTGCTCGAAGGCGAGAAATACATCGCCCGCATCCTGGAAAGCGCACCGCCGCTGGAAGAAGTCGCCACCGGCCCGCTCGATGGCAAGACCGTGGTGCTGACCGGCGGATTGGCGTCGATGAGCCGCGACGAAGCCGGCGCGAAACTGGAAGCGCTGGGTGCCAAGGTGGCCGGCAGCGTGTCGAAGAAGACGCATCTGGTGGTGGCGGGCGAGGCGGCCGGCTCCAAGCTGGCCAAGGCGCAGGAACTGGGCATCGAGATATGGGACGAGGCGCAGCTGCTGGATTTCCTGGCGCGGCACCCATGAGCCGCCTTGCCGTCTCCCGTGGGAGCGACGTGAGTCGCGACAGAACATGGCCGGTAAAGTCTCGTCGCGACTCACGTCGCTCCCACAGGGGGGCCAGCCGATGACCTGGCAGCCCTCCGCTTCGTTCGAAGCCATCCGCCTGCGCGCCTGGGTCAACCGGCTGGTGCGCGAATTCTTCCATGCGCGCAACGTGATGGAGGTGGAAACGCCCATCCTGTCGCGGGCCGGCAACACCGACCCGAACATCGCCTCATTCTCGCTGGAATTCTCGGGCCGCACCGACGGCGCGCCGCGCACGCGGTGGTTGCGGACTTCGCCGGAGTTTCCGCTCAAGCGGTTGCTTGCGGCCGGATTGGGCGACTGCTACGAGCTGGGCCGGGTGTTCCGCGACGGCGAGGCGGGAGGGCGCCACAACCCCGAGTTCACCATGTTGGAGTGGTACCGGGTGGGGTGGGACCTGCCGCTGTTGATCGACGAAACCATCGAGCTGGTGCAGGCGGCGCTGGCGATGGTGGGACGCACGGCCGCCGCATCGCGCATCAGCTTCCGCGAACTCTACATCCGGCGACTGGGCATCGACCCGATGACCGCGGACATCGACGCACTGCGTGCGGCGGCGGCCGGCATCGCCATCGACGGCGAAGGCCTGACGTGCGACGACTGGCTGGACCTGCTGATGACCCACCGGCTGCAACCTGCGTTCCCGCGCGATCAGCTGCTGGCCGTCCACGACTACCCCGCCACGCAATGCGCGCTGGCGCGGCTGGCGGAGCGCGATGGCGTACGGGTCGCAGAGCGTTTCGAGCTGTACCTTGGCCCGCTGGAGCTGGCCAATGGCTACCATGAACTCGCCGATGGCCGCGAACAGGGCGAACGCTTCCGGCGCGACGTGGCCGTGCGCGCTTCCCGCGGGGTGGCGTCGCCGACCATCGACCAGTCCCTGCTGGACGCGCTTTCGCACGGCTTCCCCGATTGCTCTGGCGTGGCATTGGGGGTCGATCGCCTGTTGATGGCGATGCTCGGCACGGACCGGATCGCCGACGTGCTGGCCTTCGATTTCGCGCGAGCCTGAAAGCCGGCAAAACGCTTTCGCGCGCTGCGATTCCTGCAAACGGTTTCTTGGGTTCATGTTCATGATGGCGACGTAGATTCGTCGTCAATGCAACGAACCGAGGAACGTGCGATGAGCCGCCAAATGGTCTTCTCGCTGATGCTGGGTGCTCTGGCCATCATGGGGATGCGGTCCGCACAGGCCGCACCGCAATATGGGCACGCCGGATACGGCGGCGACGTGGTGCGCTGCGAATCGAAGGACGGCCGCTATCGCCAGTGCGCCATCGATACGCGCGGTGGCGTGCAATTGACCCGGCAGCTGTCCAGCAGCCGCTGCGTGCAGGGCCGCAGCTGGGGATACGACCGCGGCGGCATCTGGGTCAACCACGGCTGCCGCGCGGAGTTCCGCAGTGGGTACGGTGGCGGCGGGTCGATCGGCGGCCAGCGCATCCGCTGCGAATCCGACAACGGCCGTACGCGCACCTGCGCGGTGCCGTCGCGCGGCGAAGTGAGGCTGGTGCGGCAGTTGTCCAGCGCGCGCTGCACGGAAGGCCATAGCTGGGGGCGGCAGCGCGACGCGATCTGGGTATCCCGCGGCTGCCGTGCGGAATTCGAGGTCGCCGGTCGCGGCGGGCAGTGGGGGGGCGGCGGCTGGAACGACGGCGGTTACGGCCAGACCTTCCGCTGCGAATCCGACAACGGCCGCAACCGCCATTGCCGGGCCGATGCGCGCCGTGGCATCGCACTGGTCCGTCAACTGTCCAGCTCGCCGTGCATCGAAGGCCGTACCTGGGGGCGGGATCGCGGCGGCGTGTGGGTGGATCGCGGCTGCCGGGCCGAATTCCGCAGCTGGTAGGCGGGCGTCATGGGGCGGGAAGGGCGGGCCGGTACAATGGCGGCATGAACGACGCCATCGACTACGCCCGCTACGACCACATCCGCCCGATCCGCTGGACCGGCACCGCGCTGGAGCTGCTGGACCAGCGCAAGCTGCCGTTCGTGGTCGAATACCTGGCCTGCACCAGCAGCGACGAGGTCGCCGACGCCATCCACGCGCTGGTGGTGCGCGGTGCGCCGGCCATCGGCATCGCCGCGGCCTGGGGCGTGGTGCTGGCCTCGCGCGAGGTGCTGGCCGCCACGCCGGCCGAGGCGCTGGAGAAGCTCGAGCCCGCCATGCAGCGCCTGCACGATGCGCGTCCCACCGCGGTGAACCTGGCGTGGGCGCTGACGCGCATGCGCGCGGCGTTGAAGACAGCCGGAGGCGACTGGCGCGGCGTGCTGGAACTGGAAGCGCTGGCCATCACCGAGGAGGACCTGGCCGCCAACCGCCACATGGGCGCGCTGGGCGCGGCGCTGATCCCGAACGGCAGCGGCGTGCTGACCCATTGCAATACCGGTTCGCTGGCCACCGCCGGCTTCGGCACCGCGCTGGGCGTGATCCGCGCCGGCGTGGCGCAGGGGCGCATCGAGCGCGTGTACGCCGGCGAGACGCGGCCGTGGCAGCAGGGCGCGCGGTTGACCGCCTGGGAACTGCTGCAGGACGGCATTCCCGCCACCCTGATCGCCGACTCCGCGGCCTCGCACCTGATGAAGACCGGTGCGGTGCAGTGGGTGGTGGTGGGCGCGGACCGCATCTGCGCCAACGGCGACACCGCCAACAAGATCGGCACCTACCAGCTGGCCATCGCCGCGCGTCACCACGGCGTGGGGTTCATGGTGGTGGCGCCGTCGTCCACGGTGGACATGGACACGCCCAGCGGCGATGCCATCCACATCGAGGAACGCGACCCGGCCGAGCTGTACGGCATCGGCGGCACGCGCACGGTCGCCGAGGGCGTGCCGGCCTGGAACCCGGTGTTCGACGTGACGCCGGCGGAACTGATCGATGCCATCGTCACCGAGAAAGGCGTGATCGAACGTCCCAACGAGGCGCGCATGCGGGCGGCCTTCGGCCGCTGAAGCCCTGCCAAGCCGCGCGCGATCCGCCGCAAAGCGTCATGGCGTGTCAGTTGGCGCCGCTGGTCCGGGATGGGCCATTCCGGCGATGGAGCGGATTTCCCGGGCGTCGTGCCTTGGCCTGTATGTCAAAACCGTGACGATCGTCGATTGTGCCGACGAATGGCACGACAATTGCTTGAAGGGGGTCATCGTTCCCGGAAAACCGCGCATGAGCGCATACGTCTTCACGCTTCGCACGACCACGTCGCGCTCCCGCCTGGGGCAGGGCGTGCTGCGCCTGTTGTCGCGCCAGTCCACCCGCGACCTGAGCCCGGACGACAAGGAAGACCTGGCGCAGGCGCAGTTGCGGGCCACCCGTCCCATCGTCAGCGGGGTGCTGCTGTGCGGGGCGGTGCTGCTGGGGTTGACCGGGCTGTTCGAGATGACCGGCGTCACCCCGTCGATCGGCTATCCCTGGTGGGCCGTGCAACTGGCGGCGATGAGCGTGGCCGGGTGCGCGGTGGCGGTGATGCGCCTGCCGGACTGGAGGCCCCGCCTGCTGTTGACCATGCTGGCCACGCTGCTGATCGCGATCTTCATGAGCATGCCGTTGCCGGGCGCCACGGGTCAGCTGGCGCTGCGCACCGGGCTGTTCCAGCTGCTGCCGCTGGCGCTGATGGCGTTGATGGTGCGCCCGGCATCGTTGCTGGCCATGGGCACCCTGATCGTGTCGATGGCCTACGCCCGCATCGTGGTGCACGGCGCGCCGGGCACCGGCAACGCGCTGTACTGGCTGTATACCCTGACCACGATCGGCTTCGGCGCCGTCCTGGCCGGGTACCGCACCGACTTCGCGGTGTCGGCCTGGCGCATGCGCCGGCGCCTGATGCAGCAGGCCTACAACGACGAACTGACCGGCCTGCTGAACCGCACGGGTTGGAGCGAACATGCCGGCCGCGCGCATGCCCGCGCCTTGCAGGACGCGGTTCCGCTGGCGCTGGTGTTCTTCGACATCGACCATTTCAAGGCCATCAACGATGAGCACGGCCATGAAGGCGGCGACGCCGTCCTGCAGCGCCTGGGCACCATCATCAAGGCGCGCGCGGGCGACGGCGGCATTTCCGCCCGCATCGGCGGCGAGGAATTCGCGGTGCTGTTGACCGGTGAAAGCGCCGCGTCGGCGACGGCTTTCGCGGAGCGCGTGCGCGCCGAATTCGCCAAGGGCCATGACGGCATGCAGGCCACCGTCTGCGCGGGCATCGCGTACCACCGCAAGGGCGATACGCTGCGCGAACAGATGCGCCAGGCCGACCTTGCGCTCTATGCCGCCAAGCACGCCGGCCGCGACCGCGTGATGGTGGCCGCCCGGCCGGCCTGACCGGGCGATCCGGTCGCCGGTCCGGTGTTCCGCTCCCGCTCCGGTGTCAGGCGTTCGTGGTTTCCTGCGGCTTCAGCCGTTGCCATACCGCGCGCATGATGGGCTGTGCGCGGTACCAGCCGATCGGCGTGGACGGGCAGTAGCGCCGCAGGCGCTCACGCAGGGCCGGGGCCACTTCGTCGAAGGCTTGCCGGTGGTGCAGCAGGTAGCCGTCGTAGCCCACCTTGAGGCAGGTTTCCAGGTCGTTGACGGTGGCGCCGACCACCTGGAAGGTGGTCTCGTGCAAACGCGTCTTCCAGTAGGCCAACTCGGCATCGATGTCCACGATCTGAGTGGTGGCGAAGGTGTTGCGTAGGTGCTGGCTTGCCATGTTGTCATCCCTGTCTGTTGCGTTGAACGACGAAGGATGAGTCTTGGTTCGAGGCAGTGAGGATTAAGTGAAATAAAGATGTATTTAACCCTTGATTAACGCGTGCGGTGATTTCTGTTCATCTTTGCGACGACGGCGTGAGTGCAGCGTGCGTCGCCCGGCCTACAAACGGTTCGTGAGTGCCACCACGGTCGCGCGTTCTTCCATGGCCTCGCGTGGAAGTCCCGACAGCGGTGCGTCGCTGCCCAGCGGCGCGCGCATGCGCCGCCACACCCGCATCACGACGTCCTGCGCGATGGGCCACTCCAACCGCGCGCGGCGGGGCAGGCTGCGTTCGTAGCGGCCGGCAAGGGCGGGCATCAGGTCGGCCAGCGTCTCGCGGTGCGCCATCAGGTAGGTGTCGTAGGCGAACTTCAGCGTGGGCACGTAGTACCGGAAAGGCGTACCCGATCGGTGGAAGGGCCACTGAGTATGGCAGGTTTCCCAGAAGCGCAGCTCGGCATGGATGTCGATCGCGGCGCAGGGTAGGTCGCTGCCGGGGAGTGTGAAAGCGGGCGTTTCCTGCAGGGGCAACATCGTTTTCGCTCCACGGCCTTTGGACCCTGGCAGGGTGAGCGGAAACCATGAAGTGCGGTTTACTCCCGGAAGACAGCCGCGTTGCACTCCAGGGCGGCGTCATCGCTCGTGCCCCGTGATGCGAGGCGGCACGGTCAATGCAGGGTGCCCGCGGGCCCGATGCTGCCGTCCAGCCAGCGCCAGGTTTCGCGCAGCAGCGTGCGTGCGATGCTCCAGTCCGGCCCGGCGTCGCCGCGCAGCAGTTCCCACTGGTTCTCCAGTTCGCCTTCCGCGTCCAGGTCGAGCTGCCCGCCGTAGTCCGGATGCGTGGCCGCCGCCAGTGCGTAGGCATGGCAGGCGTCTTCCCAGCTCATCTCCGGATGCAGGCGGATGCGCCGCAGGTAGTCGTGGGTGCTGAAAGCGGCGAACCTGTCCGTGTGCTGCCTGTCGACCGCGGCGGCGGCAGGGACCTGCGCGCGCGGCGAAGATTCGTGGGCATGCGGCCGCGTCCGCTGCAGTGTTTCCAGGTGTTCGCGGTAGCGTCTGCGATCCATGGCAGGCATCTCATGCTGGGGACTACCGTGTTATCGCGTGGAGCGTTACCCCGTCGTGAGCGATCTGTGCGCATGGCGATCACATCGCTGACTGTTTTTCGCAGGCCGCGCCGCCCGCGACTTGCTCGCGTCTCACCGGCTGCGACGCGGATCGGGTCAGATGCCGCGACTTCTTCGCGAGCGCCCCCGATGCCTGGTCAGACCGGTTTGCTGAGACAACTCGAATCCGAGACCGTGCTGCTGCCGGCGACCGCCGGCGATGGCACCGCCTTGGCCGAACGGCTGGCGGCCAAGTACCACGACCGCGTCACCGGGCGCTTCGTCATCCCCGGTCGCGAAGGACGCTACGCGGAACTGCCCGCCGACCTGCCGGAACCGCTCGCGCGCGCCTTGCGGGCGCGCGGCATCGCCCGGCTGTACTCCCACCAGGCCGAGGCGTGGCGGCACGCGCAGGAAGGGCATCACCTGGCCGTGGTCACGCCCACCGCCTCGGGAAAATCGCTGTGCTACACGATGCCCGTGGCGTCGTCGGCGTTGTCGCGCCGGGGCAAGGCGCTGTACCTGTTCCCGGCCAAGGCGCTGGCGCAGGACCAGGTGGCCGAACTGCTGGACCTGAGCAAGGCGGGCGACCTGGGCCTGAAGGCCTTCACCTTCGACGGCGACACCCCGGGCGACGCGCGCCAGGCGATCCGCCTGCACGGCGACATCGTGGTCAGCAACCCGGACATGCTGCACCAGGCCATCCTGCCTCACCACACCAAGTGGGCGCAGTTCTTCGAGAACCTGCGCTACGTGGTGATCGACGAGGTGCACACCTACCGCGGCGTGTTCGGCAGCCACGTGGCCAACGTGCTGCGGCGGCTCAAGCGCGTGTGCGCGTTCTACGGCGCCAGCCCGCAGTTCATCCTGTGCTCGGCCACCATCGGCAATCCGCAGGCGCATGCCGAGGCGCTGCTGGAGCTGCCGGTTCACGCCATCACCGAGTCCGGCGCGCCCAGCGGCGACAAGCACGTGCTGCTGTGGAACCCGCCGGTGGTCAACCCCGACCTGGGCCTGCGCGCCTCCGCGCGTTCGCAGAGCAACCGGATCGCGCGGCTGGCGATCAAGGCCGGGCTGAAGACGCTGGTGTTCGCGCAGTCGCGGACGATGGTGGAAGTGCTGACCAAGTACCTCAAGGACGTGTTCGACCACGATCCGCGCAAGCCGGCGCGCATCCGCGCCTACCGCGGCGGCTACCTGCCCACCGAGCGCCGCGAGGCCGAGCGCGCGATGCGCGATGGCCGCGTGGATGGGATCGTCTCGACGTCGGCACTGGAACTGGGCGTGGACATCGGCAGCCTGGACGCGGTGGTGCTGAACGGCTATCCGGGTTCCATCGCCGCCACCTGGCAGCGCTTCGGCCGCGCGGGGCGCCGGCAGCAGGCGTCGCTGGGCATCCTGGTGGCCAGTTCGCAGCCGCTGGACCAGTACGTGGTGCGGCACCCGGAGTTCTTCGCCGACAGCCCGCCGGAACACGCCCGCATCGCGCCGGACCAGCCGATGATCCTGCTGGACCACATCCGCTGCGCGGCGTTCGAGCTGCCGTTCCTGACCGGCGAAGGATTCGGCCCCATCGATCCTTCGCCTTTCCTGCAACTGCTGGACGAGGACAGCGTGGTGCACCGCGAAGGCGACCGCTACGAGTGGATCGCCGACAGCTACCCGGCCAACGCGGTCGGCCTGCGTTCGGTGGCCGACGGCAACTTCGTGGTGGTGGACCGCACCGACGGCCGCCAGGCCATCATCGCCGAAGTGGATTTCAGCGCCGCGCCGCTGACGCTGTACGAAGGCGCCATCCACATGATCCAGTCCACGCCGTACCAGGTCGAGCGGCTGGACTGGGAAGGCCGCAAGGCCTACGTCGTCCGCACCCACGTGGACTACTACACCGACGCCATCGACTACACCAAGCTGAAGGTGCTGGAACGCTTCGACGGCGGCATCGCCGGGCAGGGCACCTGCCACCACGGCGAGGTGCACGTGGTGCGGCGCGTGGCCGGCTACAAGAAGATCCGCTACTACACGCACGAGAACATCGGCTACGGCCCGGTCAACCTGCCGGACCAGGAAATGCACACCACCAGCGTGTGGTGGCAACTGCCGCCGCTGGTGCTGGAATCGGCCTTCGAGTCGCGGCAGGAAGCGCTGGATGGCTTCCTCGGCGCGTCGTACGCGCTGCACATCGCCGCCACCGTGGCGGTGATGGCGGAGGGGCGCGACCTGCAGAAGGCGGTGGGCGATGGCGACGGTGCCTGGTTCGCGCTGCCCGATACGCAGGGCAGGGGACAACTGCGCGGCGGCGAGAGCCAGGTACTGTCGCCGCTGTCGGGCGATCGCTTCATTCCCACCGTCTACCTGTACGACAACTACCCGGGCGGCATCGGCCTGAGCGAACCGCTGTGGCGGCGCCAGCGGGAACTGGTAGGGCGCGCCGTGCAACTGGTCGCCGCGTGCGACTGCCGCGCGGGCTGCCCGGCCTGCGTGGGACCGGTGCTGGCCGTGGACGAGCAGGCCCGGACCACGCCGCGGGCCTTGGCGGCGCGGGTACTGCGCTTGCTGGATGCAGCATGAGCCTGAGCATCGAGAAACTGCAACGGCTGCGCGAGCAGGCGGGGCGGCAGGACGCCGGGCGCGCCGTCGCGCCGGCACCTGCCGCCCCGCCCACGGCCCCCACGCAGGCCGACGATCCGCTGCCGGCGCTGCGACGCATGCTGGGCCTGCGCGAGCGGGCGCGCCCGCCGGTCCGCGCGCGTGCGCCGGACCGGGCCCTGCCGGGCGAGGAGATCGCGCCCGGCCTGCTCTATCTGGAACAGCGGCTGCCCTTCGACGACGTGCCGTTGCGGGTGGATGGCGCCTTCGCCCGCAGCGAACCGATGCCCACGCAGGGAATGCTGTTGTTCGACACCGAGACCACCGGCCTGTCCGGCGGCACCGGCACGCGCGCCTTCATGATCGGCGCATCGGACTTCGTGCCGGGCGGGCTGCGCGTGCGGCAGCTGACGATCACCCACCTGTCGGCCGAGCCGGCGATGCTGCACGAATTCGCCGGCTGGCTCTCCGCGGACACGCGGCTGGTCAGCTACAACGGCCGCTGCTACGACGCGCCGCTGCTCGCCACGCGCTACCGGCTGGCGCGGCTGGCCAGCCCGCTGGCGGAACTGCCGCACCTGGACCTGCTGTTCCCGGCGCGCCGGCGCTATCGCGGCGTGTGGGAGAACTGCCGCCTGGCGACCATCGAGCGCAACGCGCTGGGCATCGTGCGCGAGGACGACCTGCCCGGTTCCGAGGCGCCGGGTGCCTGGCTGCACTACCTGCGCGGCGGCGACGCGGCACTGTTGCGCCGCGTGCTGTCGCACAACTTCCAGGACGTGGTGACGCTGGCGCACCTGTTGCTGCACCTGGCGGGTGATGAAGGCGCCGTGTCGCCGATGCGATAGGAAGGGTTGGCGCCGGCCCACGCAAATCCGTTCGGCGGCATGCACGCGCTGTCGGGGATCCACCGACAGCGCGCCGGGCAGAGTGTGAAGCGTTGCTCAGTCCTTCATGCCCATGTTCAAGAACCACCGGGCACGGCCGACAACCTTGCTAGATTTCATCGGGTACGGACGCCGTGTGCTTGCGTCCGCGTGGCCGCACGAACGATCCAAGGGGAAGTGCTTTGCGCATTCTGTACGTTGGCGATACCGCCTGCCTGCCGGAAGACCTGTCCGACTACATCGGCGACATGGGCGATGAATGGACCGTGGAGGTCGTCGCCGATGGCAACGCCGCCATCTTCGCCGTCGCCAACGGCCCGGTGGACGTGGTGATGACCGGGCCGGCGCTGCCGGACCTGCCGCCGGCCACGCTGCTGGGGCAGATCCGCACGCTGCGGCCGGAGACCATCCGCATCGCCTTGCTGGAAGGCGATGGCGAAAGCCTGGCCGCCCCGATCAAGCTGATCGGCGTGGCGCACCGCTTCCTGCCGCTGCCGCTGTCGTCGGAAACCGTGCTGGAAGCCATCCACAGCCTGGAAGAACTGCGCGACCTGCTGGACAGCCCGCGCCTGCGCCGCGCCATCGGCCGCGTCGAACACCTGCCGTCGCCGCCGCACCTGTACTTCGCGCTGACCCGCGCGCTGGAAGAGGACGAAGGCACCGCCGGCGACATCGCCAAGCTGGTGGCCGGCGATCCGGCCATCGCCGCCAAGGTCCTGCAACTGTGCAACTCGGCCTACTTCTCCAATGGTCGCGCGATCACCGACCTGCGCGCGGCGGTGACGCGGCTGGGCCTGGGCACGCTGCGCGACCTGGTACTGGCCAGCGAAGTGTTCTCGATGAAGACCAACGCCAACATCGACCGGGTCGCGCTGCAGCAACGCGCGCTGCTGGCCTCGCGCCTGGCCGCGAAGATCCTGCCGCGCACCAGCTCGGAGCTGGGCGCCACCGCGGCATTGCTGGCCGACATCGGCCTGCTGCTGCCCGGCGTGCGCGACGAGCGCGATCCGCCCAACCACGATGCGCAGGACGACCGTCCCGGCCATACCGAGGCGGGCGCCTACCTGCTGGGCCTGTGGGGCCTGCCGATGCCGATCGTCGAAGCGGTGGCGTTCCATCGCCAGCCGCAGCGCTCCAGCCTGCGCAGCTTCTGGGTGCCGGGCGCCGTGCACGTGGCCGGCGCACTGGCCAGCAACGAACCGGTGGACGAGGCCTACCTCAAGTCGCTGGGCGTGCTGGACCAGTTGCCCAACTGGCGCCAGATGGCCGAGACGATGGTGGAGCGGGTGGAAGGGCAGGCGGCGTAACGCTCCGCCACGCGGCGGGCCATGGCCCATCGCGACCGCGCTCCAAACAGGTGAAGCCGATCGTTTGCAATCCCGGCGCGCTGCGGCGAGTTCGTCACAGTGCACACAGACGCGCTATCGCGGTGCGGTCGCGACTCACATCGCTCCCACAGGATGCGCGGGCTTCCCATCGAAGCCCACGGCGCCAACGCGCAAAAAAATCCCCGCCGCGAGGGAGCCCGACGGCGGGGGTGCAAGGACTGCATCGAAGCTCGTTTTTTCAGGGCATCCCGGCGGTTCAGCGCATCAGCTTGAACAGCGATAGCGACTGCATCTGCATGAAGACGGTCTGCGCGGCCTGCAGGGCGGTGTTCTCCATCTCGTAGCGGCCGATCGCCTCGGCCCAGTCCAGGTCGCGCAGCGTGGACAGCGTGCCCTTCAGGGTGACGCTGTTGGCTTCGCGCAGGGCGGCGGCATCGTCGATGGCGGACAGCTGCGCGCCGCCGCTGGCGCGGGCGTCGATCATGCTTCCCTGCGCGGTGGCGATGTCGCGCATCGCGCTCTGCAAGCCGTTCTGCATGGCAGCGCGCTGGGCGTCGGTGGTGGGGTTGGTTTCCAGCGTGTCGATCAGGCCGCGCACGGTGGCGAAGATGTCGCGCGTGCCGGCGGGGCCTAGCGTGAAGCTGTCGCCCGCGGCCGGCTGGCCGTCGAGCTTCACCTGCACGCCGGCGAAGGCGATGCTTTCCCCCTTGGCGTAGGTGCCGGAGGCGATCAGCGCGTTGCCGGCGTCGCGCACCTCGTAGGTGTCGGCGCCGATGAAGCTGATCTGGTAGGTGCCGCCGGTCCATGCGCCGGTGTCGGTGACGCTGAAATCCATCAGCAGGCCGGTGCCGGTGTTGCCGGCGGCGGCGCTGCCGTCGATGCGGCCGTCGCCGGTGCGCAGGCGGATGAACACTTCGCTGCCGGGCAGCGTATCGGACACGAACATGTCCGGCGCCACTTCCACCTGCCGCTGGGTCTGGTCGCCGCTGTAGATCACGTTGCCGCCGGCGATGGCGAACGGCGCGCTGCCGTCGGCAGTGCCGCCGAACAGATAGCGGCCGGCGCCGTCGGTGCTGTTGGCCAGGTCCAGCAGGCCGGCGTAGATGGCTTTCAATTCGGTGCTGATGGCGCGGCGGCTGTCGTCGCCCAAGGCGGCGTTGTTGGCCTGGATGGTCAGCTCGTGGATGCGCGCCATCGCGTCGCCGACCTGGGTCAGCGCGTTCTCCTGCAGCCCCAGCCGGTTCTGCACGGCATTGCCATTCATCGCGAAGCGTTCCAGTTCGGCCAGTGCGCGGTCCAGGCCCACGGCGGTGCCGGCCGCGACCGGGTCGTCCTTCGCGGTGACCAGCTTCAGTCCGCTGGAAAGCTGCTGCTGGGTGTGCGCCAGCTTGGCCTGCTTGGCCAGCATGGTGCTGATCGACTGCTGGTACATCATGCCGGTGGAGATGCGGTAGTTCATCGGCGGGTGGCTCCCAGCAGCGACTGGAACAGGGTGTCGGCGGCGGCGATGATCTGCGCGGCGGCCTGGTAGGCCTGCTGCAGGCGCATCAGGTCGGCGGCTTCCTCGTCCAGGTTGACGCCGGAAATCGAATCGCGCGCGGCCTGCGCCTGGTCGTGGATGACTTGCTGCGCCTGCGCGGAATAGTCCGCCTGGCGCGCGGCCGAGCCGACCTGCGTGGTCAGTCCGCCGATCGCGCCGTTGAGGGTCAGCGTGCCGCCGTTGAGCACGCGCGCGTCGTCCAGGTTGGCCAGCAGCGTGGCGTTGCCGTTGTCGCTGGAATTGGCGCCGGTGGGCGATACGGTGAAGGTGTCGCCGGCCGCGGGCGCGCCGTCCAGCGTCAGGCTCCAGCCGTTGTAGGCGATGGTCTGTCCCGGCGTGTACGCGAACGGCCCGTTGCCGTCGATGGTGTACTGGTTGGCGTCGATGAACTCGATATCCACCGGCGCCAGCAGGTTGGCGTTGGCGGTGTCGGTGATCTTCAATCCGCTCGGCTTGCCGGTGCCGGTGTTGGCCAGGTCGATGGTGGTCTTGACCGGCGTGGCCGCCGCGATGCGGCCGGGATCGGTGATCGCCACGCTGATGTTGCCTGCGGCGCCGGCGGTGGGTTGCAGCAGGAAGCGGTCGTTGGTCGCCGGCGTGCCGGAGCCCAGCACCACTTCCACGCCGTTGACGACCAGCGGATCGGCGGCGGTGCCGGTGCCGGTCATCGGGATCGTCGCGCCGGTGTCCGGATGCGTGGCCACCCAGTTGGCGCCGTCGAAGCGCAGCAGCACGTTCTGCCCGTTCAATGCGCCGGCGTCGCCCAGCGCGGTCTGCAGCACGGCGTTGCCGGTGTTGCCGGCATGCGACGACACGCGTGGCGCGGACAGGGCGAAGAAGTCGCCGCCCATCTGGCCGTACAGGTCCATGCCGGCGTTGTGGCCGGCGTTGAAGGTCTGCGCCAGCGAGGTGGCCACGCGGCCCAGTTCGGCCATGGCCGGGTCCAGCACCGTGGTGCGGAATTCGATCAGGCCGCCGATCTGCCCACCGAGCGCGCGCTTGTCCAGGGTGACGCGCTGGCCGTTGGTCTCCAGCGCCACTTGCAGGCGTTCCGGGCGGTAAGGATCGGCCACGGTCACCAGCTTGCTGGCGGTGGCGCCCACCACCAGCGGCTGTCCGCCGGCGCTGAACACGTTGACCAGCCCGCCGTCCTGGATGACCGCATTGCCGCCGGTGTAGCCGACCAGTTCGCTGATCAACTGGTCGCGCCGGTCCAGCAGATCGCCGGAGGGATTCGTGTTGCCGCCGATCTGGCCGTTGAGCTGGGCGATTTCCCTGGCCAGCCGGTTCACTTCGCCGACGGAGGCGGTCAGGCCGGCATTGACTTCGTTGTCCAGGCCGTCCAGGTGCTGGTCGATCTGGCGGAAGCGCGTGGCCAGCGCGTTGGCCTGCGCCAGCAGGCTTTCGCGGTCGGCCGAGCCGGCCGCGTTCGACGACAGCGCGCTGACCGCATCGAAGAACGACGACCACGGCGCGCTGATGCCGGTGGCCTTCTCGGAGAACAGGCTGTCCATGCGGTTGGACAGCACCGACAACTGCTGCAACCGGCTCAGTTCGCCGCCGCTGTCCAGCAGGCGCGAGGTGGCCAGCGAATCGGCCATGCGGCGCACGTCGACGACCTGCACGCCGTTGCCCTGGTAGCCGTAGCCGTAGAACGTGCCGTCGCGCGCCTCCAGCTCGACGCGCTGGCGCGAGTAGCCCGGCGTGTTGATGTTGGCGACGTTGTGGCTGACCGTGGACAGCGCGCGCTGGAAGGCGATCAGGGCGCTGCTGCCGGTGGCGAGAAGGTTGGACATGCGGTCTCCTTGTGTCAGCGCCGCAGGGTGTTGCCAATGGCCGAGCCGACCGCCGAACCGACGGCGTTGCCGACGGTGGAGCCCATCGCCGACAGCACCTTGCCCAGCGTGGGTCCGTTGGCGATGGAGGCGATCTTGTTGGCGTAGGTGGGATCGGTGGCGTAGCCGGCCTTCTGCAAGCCGCGCGCGAAGCCGCTGATGTCCTTGCCCGCGGCCAGCGCCTGCCGGTAGCGCGGGTTGGTCTTCAGCAGCCGCACGTAGTCGGCGAAGCTTTCGGCGGGCGAGGCGTAGGCGCGGAAGTCCGCGGTTTCCGAGTGCCGCACGCCGTTGGTGTACTCGTGGGTGGCGGTGCGGGCGCGTTCGCCCTTCCAGCCGGCGGCCTTGATGCCGAACAGGTTGTGCGCGCTGCCGCCGTCGCCGGTCTTGATGATGCGCTTGCCCCAGCCGGTCTCCAGCGCGGCCTGCGCGACCAGCGCGCGCGGGTCCACGCCCAGTTCCTTCGCCGCGCGCTTGGCGTGGTCCCAGATCTCGGCGACGAAGCGTTCCGGCGTGTTGCGGGCGTACTTGCCGGGATCGGCCGAGGCGACGTTCTCCACGTCCGCGCAGGCGTCGTCGGGGCGGACGGTGAGCGTGTCCAGGGTGATCGGCAGCGGCAGGTCGCCGGTGGGGCGCGATGCGTTGGCGCCACCGGTAATGCCACGGCCGGCGATGGCGTCCAGCATGGCGCCGGATTCGGCCGACGGCATCAGCCGGCGATAGGCGGACAACGCGGTGTCGGCCGGGATGGAGGGCGTGGCGGTGTCGGTGGCCCCCAACTGGCGCGCGATCATCGGCGCCAGGCCCAGTCCACGGCCCTGCGTCATCGCCTTGGCCAACTGCTGGTCGTACATGTCGCGGAAGGTCTGGTTCTCGCCCGGGAACAGCGAGTCGCCGAAGCTGGCGTCGCGCATGCACTTGATCAGCATCTGCGCGAACTGGCCTTCCAGCTTGCGCGCCACGTCGTGGATGCGCGCGTTGTCCGGCTTGCCGCCGGCTTCCGCCAGCGGCATCGCGGGTTGCAGCGCTCCGAGCGACGTCGTGGCCATCAGATCACCTCGAGCTCCGCGCGCAGCGCGCCGGCCTGCTTCAGCGCTTCCAGGATGGCGATCAGGTCGCCGGGCGCGGCGCCGACCTCGTTGACGGCACGGACGATCTCGTCCAGCGAGGTGCCGCCCTCGAACTTGAACATGCGACTGCCTTCCTGGCTGACGGCGACGCTGGACTGCGGCGTCACCACGGTCTGCCCGCCGCGCGAGAATTCGTTGGGCTGGCTGACGTTGGCCGATTCGGTGATGGTGACGGTGAGCGAGCCATGGGTGACGGCGGCCGGCATCACCTTCACCTGCGCGCCGATCACCACGGTGCCGGTGCGGGCGTTGACGATGACCTTGGCCGGCGCGCTGCCGGGCGTCAGTTCCAGGTTCTCCACCTGGGCCAGGAAGTTGACCCGGCGGCTGACGTCGGCCGGCGCGCGCACCGCCACGGTGACGGCGTCCAGCGCGTAGGCGTTGCCGGAACCGAACTGCTGTTCCAGCGCGGCGACCATGCGCGAAACGGTGGTGAAGTCGGCGCGGTGCAGGTTCAGGGTGATGGTGCCGTCGCCGGCCTCCATCGCGTTGGCGACGGCGCGTTCGACGGTGGCGCCGTTGGGAATGCGGCCCACGCTGGGCACGTTGACCGACACGCGCGAGCCGTCGCGGCCCTGCGCGCCGAAACCGCCCACCACCAGATTGCCCTGGGCGATGGCGTACACCTCGCCGTCGGCGCCGCGCAGCGGCGTCATCAGCAGGCTGCCGCCGCGCAGCGAGGTGGCGTTGCCGATCGACGACACGGTGATGTCGATCGGCTGGCCGGGCTTGGCGAAGGCGGGCAGGTCGGCGTGGATGGCCACGGCGGCCACGTTCTTCAGCTGCGGGTTGACGTTGGGCGGCACGTTGACGCCCAGCTCGCCCAGCATGTTCTTCAGGCTCTGCACGGTGAAGGGCGCCTGGCTGGTGCGGTCGCCGCTGCCGTCCAGGCCGACCACCAGGCCGTAGCCCACCAGCGGATTGCTGCGCACGCCGCCGACCTGGGCCAGGTCCTTGATGCGTTCGGCGCGCGCGGCGGGGGACAGGCACAGCAGCACCAGTCCGAGCCAGGCCAGCAGGCCCAGCCAGGTATAGGTGTCGATGCGGCGCGGCTTCTTCGCGGGTGCGGAAGTCGAGCGGTCGGCGTTCGGGGTGTCCATGGCGCGTCGCTCAGTTCGGGAAGATCGGCGAGTTGAAGAACCGGCCCAGCCAGCCCATCGAATTGGATTGCGCGATCGCGCCGCGGCCGCCGTAGGCGATGCGCGCTTCGGCCACCTTGCTGGAGGGGATCGAGTTGTCGGTGCCGATGTCGGCCGGCCGCACGACGCCCTGGATCTGCACCAGCTCGTCGCCCTGGTTCAGGCGCATGTTCTTCTGGCCCTGCACGACCAGGTTGCCGTTGGGCAGGCGCTGGATCACGGTGACGGTCACGCTGCCCTGCAGGCGATTGCTCTGCGCGCTCTTGCCGTTGCCGCTGAAACCGCGGTCGCCGTTGACCGAGGCGCTGAGGATGTCGCGGCCGTTCCAGGTGACCGGCGCGCCGGCGATGTTGGGTGCGGACATGGCGATCTCGGTGCTCTTGTCCACCGAAGTGGTGGCCGAGGTCTGCGCGGTGGTGTTCTCCACCAGGTTGATGGTCAGCAGGTCGCCCACGTCGCGCGCGCGGCGGTCGGCGTACAGGTTCAGGCCGGGACCGGCGCGGTAGATGGAGCCGGCGGTGGCGGGCGCCTGCGCGGCGACGATGGGCTGGATCGGCTGCATCGGCGCGTACGGGCGCACGTCGCCGTAATAGCGCGCGCAGCCCGGCAGCAGCATCAGCGCGCAGGCGAGGGTGGTGGCGGACGTGGTGCGCTTCATGGCGTGCCTCGTGATGGGATGCATCAGACGTTGTTGTTCAGGTAGCCCAGCATGGAATCGGTGGTGGAGATGGCCTTGGCGTTCATCTCGTAGGCGCGCTGGGTCTCGATCATGCTGACCAGCTCTTCCACCACGTTGACGTTGGAACCTTCCAGCGAACCTTGCACCAGGCCGCCCAGGCCGTTGAGGCCGGGGGTGCCGTTCTGCGCGGGACCGGAGGCGGTGGTTTCCACGTACAGGTTCTCGCCCTTGGCCTGCAGGCCCGAGGGATTGACGAAATCGGTGAGCGTCAGCGAACCGATCTCCAGCGCCTGCGCCTGGCCGGCCATCGTCACGCTGATGGTGCCGTCGGCGCCGATGGTCATCGATTGCGCGCCCTCGGGCACCTGGATGCCGGGTTGCACGGGATAGCCGCTGTTGGTGACCAGTTCGCCCTGCGCGTTGATCTGGAACGAGCCGTCGCGCGTGTAGGCGGGCGTGCCGTCGGGCAGCAGCACTTCGAAGAAGCCGCGGCCGTTGACCATCACGTCCAGCGAGCGGCCGGTCTGCTGCGGGTTGCCCTGCTGGAAGTCCTTGGAGGTCGACACCACGCGCACGCCGGTGCCCAGTTGCAGGCCGGACGGCAGCTGCGTCTGCTGCGAGGTGGAGCCGCCGGGCTGGCGCACCTGCTGGTACAGCAGGTCCTCGAAGCTGGCGCGGTCGCGCTTGAAGCCGGTGGTGTTGGTGTTGGCCAGGTTGTTGGAGACCACGGACATGCGCGTCTGCTGCGCATCCAGCCCGGTCTTGGCGACCCAGAGTGCTTGGTTCATGGCGTGGTTCCTCTCTGCGGGAATGGAGAATGGGGAGTCGGGAGTGGGAAACGCCCGGTTCCTCGCATGAGATCAAGCAAGTCCTGTGCCGGAATGGAAGGCGGGATTCCGGCACGGATTTCCGGCGCTCCCGAAAGAACCATCCCGTCATTCCGGCGCAAGCCGGAACCCAGTGCCTTTGCGCTTCAGCCAACCGAAAGCCACCAGGCTCCCGCTTTCATGCTGACTACACACCGGAGTCGCGCAATTCCGAACTCTTGCCGCTCGGCGAGCGAAGTCGCTGGGTTCCGGCTTGCGCCGGAATGACGGGATGGAGGAATTGGGGTTTCCGGATCCTGATCGGTGATCGCCCACTACCTGTTGGACGCTACGAACCCGTCGGATGCGTAGGGTGCGCCCTGGCGCACCACCGCTCTCCGACGCACGCGGTCCAAGCCCCTCTCCCACCGGGAGAGGGGTTGGGGTGAGGGCCGAACGAAGCCCGTCTGTTTCTTGTCTCCTGCATCGGTTACATGCGGAATTCACTAGAAACGTTCATTTTCGTTGAACGCGGAACGTGCACCTCCGGATTGGCCCCCTGTCGCTTCCGACGTGGCGCGCTCGCCGCGAGGCGTCACTTTCTTTGCTTGTGCAAAGAAAGTAACCAAAGAAAGCACACCCCAGGCGGCGCGCCCTGCGCTTCGCTCCGGGTGCGCAAGCGGGCCGGGAATTTTCGTAAGGCACATCCGTGTGCCATACGAAAACGCCGCCCATCCCGGGCGGCGCCCTACGGGTTTTACCCGGCCCGCTTGCCGCGCCTAAATGGGGGCCCCAAAGGCAACAGCAAAAGCAGAAGCAACTGGGCTCCGGATGTATCCGCGTCGCCTTGGGGCCCCTGAGGTCCGGCAGTCCCGGCAGGTACAACC
>NZ_JBBWWT010000014.1:0-90295 GCF_038321125.1 Pseudoxanthomonas putridarboris
CCCGGACCAGCTTTACCGCCTCAAGCTTGAACTCGGGCGTGAACGTCCGCTTTGCCATTTACCACCTCCGATTTCATCATTGCACCTAAACTAGGTGTCTGTGAAATCGGCAGCAGGCCAGACAGTCAATCGTGTGATATCGATTGCCATGACCCAGGCAACGAGCCGAATACCGGGATAAGGCCAAGTAAACGTACTTACCTGCGCCTTCTCCTGATGCCTGCCGGAAGCACTTCGAAGAAAGAACCGCTACTGCAACCGCACCTTCAGGTCGCGGCGGGACCGCGCCTCATTGCCGCTGTAATCCCGCGCGGTGATGCGCAACAGGTAGTCGCCGGCGGGCAGCGTGCCGGCCTGCCATGCGCCTTCGGCCCACTGGCCGTCGCGCACGGTGTTGGTGACGCTGTACTTGAAGCGCGTGACCGCGCTGCCGTGCACGGTGATGCCGCTGCCCGGCGCGTAGGCGATCTTGACCGCGTCGTCGGACGGCATGCGGTCGAAATCCAGGGTCATGAGCGGCGACTCGAAGCCCGGCAGCGGCGTGCCGTCGGCGTGCAGCACCTGGTAGCCCAGCGCATGCAGGCCCAGCCGGCGGCGCGGCAGGTTGCGATCCACCTGGTCCCACGCATCCACCACGATGCGGATGCCGGCCAGGTCGCGCGGCACGACGATGTGGCCGTCCTGCTTTCCTTCCAGCGGCTGGTCCAGCGTGTCGAACAGCGCGATGCCGTCGATGCGCGGCGCGTGGGTATCGGTGAAGCCGGTGAACCCCAGCGCCATGGCGTTGCGCTGGTAGCCGCCGGCGCCGACGGCCAGGTGCACGTGCGCCATGCGGTTGACGGTGCCCAGCGCGTCGCCCGCGGCGAAGCGCGTGCCGCGCCGCACGCGGATGCGCTCGGGTTCGCCGGCCTCGTCGCGCAGCAGGTGGAAGCGCGCCGCGTCCAGCACGTCCCCGCGCGGCGTGCGGCCCACGCGCATGTGGATGTAGTCCAGATCGCCGATCGACATGCCTTCGCCCAAACCGTCGAAACCCCACGCGCCGGACGGCGTGCCGACCTTGCCGTCGGCGATGGCCAGCACCGTGGCGCCGACATCGCCGCGGATGTCGAGGCCGCCGTGCAGGTGGTGCCGGCTCTCGCCGGTGTAGTCGCCGCGCACCTCGCCCAGCGTACCGACCACTTCGTGCCAGCCTTGTTGCGGGTGCAGCGGCCAGCGGCCGGCGGTGTCGGGCAAGGGGTCCTGCGGCGACGGGCCGATATCGAGCATCGGCGCCGTTTCCTCGGCGGGCGGCGCGATGCGGTGCACGCGATGGCTGCCGGCATCGGTGACATGGAGCGCGCCATCGGCATCCAGCGCCAGGCCGGCGGGCCGCGACAGCCGCTGCAGGGGTCCGTTGCCGGTGAGCACTATCCCGTGGCCGTCGCGGGCGAACTGCAGCACGCAACCGGTCGCCATGTCGCCGACGTACAGATAGCCATCGTGGGTGACGGCCACGCTGACCGGGCGGGCGAGATCATGCCCGTTGCCCTGGAACAGCGTGCTGACGACGCCCTGCGCATCGATGCGGCGGATCGCACGGTTGCGCGTGTCCGCCACCCACACCACGCCGGCGGCATCCACCGCGAGGGCGCTGGGCGTATCGAAGCGCGCGGCTTCGCCCACGCCGTCCCGGTAACCGGGCCATGCGTCGCCGGCCAGCGTGCCGACCACGCCTTCGCGCGAGATCACCCGGATGCGGTCGTTGTAGGTATCGGCCACGTAGACGCGGCCGCTGCCGTCCACCGCCACCCCGATGGGGCCGTTGAACTGCGCCTGCGCACCCGGGCCATCGCGGAAGCCTGCTTCGCCGGTGCCCGCCAGCGTGGTCACCACACCCTGCGGCGTGACCTTGCGGATGGCATGGTTACCGGTGTCGGCCACGTACAGGTTGCCGTCGCCGTCCCGGGCCAGCGCGGAGGGCGTGTGGAAGGCCGCCGCTTCGCCGATTCCGTCGGCAAGGCCCTCGCGCCCGCCCGCGAACGTACTCACTGTCCCGTCCGGCGCGATGCGGCGGATGCGGTTGTTGTCGCCGGCATCGGCCACGTAGCGCGTACCGTCGGCCATCACGGCGATACCGTACGGATCGTCGAAGCGCGCCTGCAGGGCCTGCCCGTCGCGCAGGCCGCGCACACCGTCACCGGCGGCCAGGCCGAGTTGCGCCTCCCAGCCGAACGGGGTGGCGCGCGGCCCGGTATCGGGCATGGGAACGGGATACTTGGGATGGAGGACGAAGGTGGCGGCCAGGGCGGCCGCGGTCAGCAGCACCACCAGCCAGAGCAAGGCGTTACGGGTCATGAAGTAAGGGAGGGCAGGATCGAGGCCGCACGATAGTCAGTCGCCGCCCCGATGGGAAGCACGATCAACGCGCGGCCGCCTCGCGCGCCATCTCCACCAGCCTGGCGACGGTGTTCATGTTGCGCGCCGTGCCGGCCTGGGCGGCCGGAATCCTCAGTCTGGAATCGCGCATGCCCTCGCCGTAGTGCACGTAGATCTCGCGCCGGCCCAGCACGATCTCCTCCACGGTGCGATGGCTCACGCGCGCCAGCGTGTCGGGCGGCGGCGGGGCGTCGAGGAAGACGACCAGGGCCCGGTTCGGGGCCGCCTCCGGAAACGGATGCGCGGCCAGCACCTGCGCCAGTTCGTCGGCCGTGCGGACCATCACGCCGATGGGCTTGCCGGCGTGGCGGGCCAGCGCGGCCTCCAGCTTCGCCTTCACCCGCTCCGCGCTCCCGGGGCTGGCCAGCACCACGTTGCCGCTGGCGATATAGGTGCGCACCCGGGTGAAGCCGCAGGCTTCGCACAGCGCCTTCAACTCGGCCATCGGCAGTTTGCCGGTGCCGCCGACATTGACCGCGCGCAGCAGGGCGACATGGATCGTCATGCCGGCAGCATAGCCGCTGGCGGCGGCACATGCCGCCCTTGGACGTGCCATGCTGCCGACGCCCGTGCGGGGCGACGCCCGCCAGTGGAGGAACGCATATGAGGACCCATCGCAAGCACGACTATCCGCTGTCGGACATCCGGCGGTTCCTGGAGCCGGGGCCCATCGTGCTGGTCAGTTCGGCCTGGCAGGGCGAGCGCAACCTGATGACGATGGGCTGGCACTGCATGCTCGGCTTCGAGCCGGCGCTGTTCGGTTGCTACATCTGGGAAGAGAACCACAGCCATGCGCTCATCAAGCGCAGCCGCGAGTGCGTCATCAACCTGCCCACCGCCGACCTGCTGGATGCCGTGGTCGGCATCGGCAACTGCAGCGGTACCGAAGGCGACAAGTTCGAGCGGTTCGGCCTGACCGCCATGCCCGCCAGCAAGGTGGGCGCGCCGCTGGTGGAGGAATGCCACGCCAACTTCGAGTGCCGCCTGCAGAAACACCTCCCGGATTACGGTTTCTTCATCTGGGAGGTGGTGAAGGCGCACGTGGCGGCGTCACCGAAGCGCCCGCGGACCGTGCATTACCGGGGCGAGGGCGAGTTCATGCTGTCCGGCCCGCACGTCAGCCGGCGTCGGCTGTTCAAGCCGGAGATGCTCTAAGAACCTGTTCACGATCTCGAAAAAGGAGTTCGTCATTCCGGCTGTTGAAAGCCGCCGGAATGACGGGTCTTTTTCTCGAATACCGGCCGCGCTTCTCGAAAGCGTGAACAGGTTCTAAGGAGCAGTAAAGGGCAAAGTCGGCGGCTCCGCCGCCTGCGAGTCAGGAGCAACCGCGCTTTTCCTTGCGCTTTACAGGCGGCAAAGCCGCCGACTTGCCAGTGCGCGCGGCGCACAGCTTCCCGCGTTCAAGCGCCGGGACCAGAGTCGATTCAACCTACCGCAGCGTATCGCCCTGCATCGCATCCGTCGCATAGATCGCCACGTGCGGCACGCCATCGCTGCCGATCCAGCCGCGGTACATGCCTTCGGTGTTGAACGGCAGGGCGAAGCTGCCGTCGCTGCCCAGCGCGATGGCGCCGCCGTCGCCGCCGGCCCGAGGAATGTCGTCGTTGACGACGCCGCGCGCGGCGCTCGCGATGGACTGGCCGGCATGCTTCACCCGCGCGCAGATCTCGTGCGCGGCCACCGCGCGGATGTAGAACTCGCCCCAGCCGGTGCCGGATACCGCGCAGCGGTCGTCGGCGTAGGTGCCCGCCCCGATGATGGGCGCATCGCCGACGCGGCCGTAGCGCTTGTTGGTCATGCCGCCGGTGGACGTGGCCGCGGCCAGGTGGCCCTGCGCGTCCAGCGCGACCGCGCCCACCGTGCCGAAGTACCTGGCTGTCTCTATGTCGGCGTGCGCCTCGCGCGAGGCTTCTTCGCGCAGCGCCTTCTGCAGTTGCTGCCAGCGCTTCTCGGTGCGGAAATACGACGGTTCGACCAGCTCGATGCCGTGTTCCTTCGCGAACGCTTCCGCGCCCGCGCCCACCATCATCACGTGCGGCGACTTCTCCATCACCGCGCGCGCCAGCAGGACGGGGTTCTTCACCCGCTGCACGCCGGCCACCGCACCGGCCCGCCGCGTCGCGCCATCCATCAGCGCGGCGTCCAGTTCGTTGCGGCCGTCATGGGTGAACACCGCGCCCTTGCCGGCGTTGAACGAAGGCGCGTCCTCCAGCACCCTCACCGCCGCGGTCACCGCCTCCAGCGCGGACTCGCCAGCGATGAGCCGTGCATGGCCGGCGCGCAATGCCTGCTCCAGCGATGCGCGCGCGGCGGCCTCTTCCGCGGGTGTCAGCGCGTTGCGCACCACGCCCGCGCCACCATGGACGACCAGCACGGGGTCGGCGGCATGCGCCGGCGGCACGACGGGAAGCACGAGCAAACCCGCGACGAGGAAACAGGACAGGTGCGCTTTCATGGAGACCTCGGTGACGGAAACGGACGACGCCGGGCATCGGCACCGCGGGCATGGACCATGCCGATCAGAAGGTCCCGCGGTTCTTGCCCTGCCAGGGCCGGTACCACGCGCGGATCGCGGCCATGTCGGCCTCGGCATCGCCCGTGGGATGGTAGACCCCGCCGATGCCGATGGTCTTCTCCGGATAATGGAAGTAGGCCATCAGGATGGGCACCTGCGCCTGCTGGGCGATCTTCAGGAAGCCGCCCTTCCACCTGTCCACGCGCTTGCGCGTGCCTTCCGGCGTCAGCGCGAACCACATCCTGTCCGACTCGCGGATCATCCGCACCGCCTGATCCACCGTGCCCTGCGGCGAACGCCGGTCCACCGGCACCACGCCCAGCTTGCGCAGCAGCGGGGACAACGGCCACCAGAACAGCTGCGCCTTGCCCAACACGCGCACCTGGAAGCCCATCGCGATCTTCGCCGCCATCCCCCAGATGCCGTCCCAGTTGGACGAATGCGGCGCCACGATCAGCACCAGCTTGGGGATGTCCGGCAGCGTGCCGGTCACCTTCCAGCCGAACGCGCGCAGGAAGCTGCGGCCCAGCCAGCGGGTGAACCGGTTGGGCGGCACCTGCGGCATGCTGGGCGGGATGCGCGGAAGGATGTCGTCGCTCAAACGGTTACTCCCAATGGCTCTTCTGCGAACGGCCGCGCTTGACCTGGCTGCGCTCGCGCTTGGCGTCCAGGCGACGGGCCTTGGCCGCGCGCGAGGGCTTGGTGGCGATGCGCTTCTTCGGCACGACGAGCGCGGCGGCGATGAGCGCGGCCAACCGCTCGCGGGCATCCTGGCGGTTGCGGTCCTGCGTGCGGAAGCGCTGCGCGTCGATCACCAGCACGCCGTCGTCGGTCAGGCGGCGGTCGCGCTTGGCCAGCAGGCGCTCGCGCAGCGGATCCGGCAGCGACGGGGAATTCGCCACGTCGAAGCGCAGTTCCACCGCGGTGGACACCTTGTTGACGTTCTGCCCGCCCGCGCCGCTGGCGCGCACGAAGCGCTCGACGAGTTCATCGTCCGGAATGGCCAGCGTGGGCGTGATGTCGAGTGAACCGCTCCCCATGCGCGGATTGTAGACAGGATGGGTGGCGGTTCGTAGCGCGACGGCGCGGTTCCGCCGCCGATTAACGCCAGATTTACTTCCGAACGGGCACCCTACGGACCCGCTCCACGCCGTGTCGCCTCCGCATGAAGTCCTGGTCATCGAGCGCGTCCCGCGCGCTGCCCCGCCTGTTGCCGCTGTTTTTCCTGGCCCTGCTCGCCCTGCCCGCACTGGCGGCCGAGCCCTCCGACGCCGACATCGACCGCCTGCTGAAAGCGTCCCGCGCCGAGAGCCTGCTGGCCGCGATCGTCCCGCAGATGGAGGCCGTGCAGCAGCAGGAGTTCGACAAGCACTTCGCCGGCAAGGAAATGACCGAGGAACAGAAGGCCGAAGTGGCGCGCATCCAGGCCAAGACCAACGAGATCGTCCGCAAGGCGCTGTCGTGGGAGGAAATGCGTCCGGTCTACCTGGACGTGTACAAGAAGACCTACACGCGCGAGGACGTGCGCGCGATCGCCAAGTTCTACGAAAGCCCGGCCGGCAAGAGCCTGCTGGACAAGAACCCGCTGCTGATGCAGAACATCATGAGCGCGGTGCAGCAGAAGATGGGCCCCATGCTGGAAGAGCTGCAGGCCGAGATCCGCAGCATCCCCACCGACACCGCCGTCCCCCCACCGCCCGTCTCTCCGCCGCAGAAGCGCCGCCGCACCCGTTGAGCCGCCCACGCGTTGCGAGCGCATCGTAGGGTGCGCCCTGGCGCACCGATGACCATTCCACTTGCACCATGACGAACGCGCCGCAGCGCGCCCGGATGGTCAACAGGCAGGCTTTCATTACGTATCCGCGGATTCCATCGGTGCGCCAGGGCGCACCCTACGTCGCACCTGCAGTTTTTCAGAGCACCAGTTGGTCCCGTGGCGGCAAGCGCCAGTCGATCGGCGCTTGCCCGTGCTGCTCCAGGTAGCGGTTGGCGGCGCTGAAATGCCCGCAGCCCAGGAAGCCGCGATGCGCGGACAGCGGCGACGGGTGCGGCGCGCGCAGCACGCGGTGGCGACGCGCGTCGATCACCTTGCCCTTGGCCTGCGCGTAACTGCCCCACAGCAGGAACACCAACCCTTCGCGCTCGCGCGCCAACGTCTCGATGGCATGGTCGGTGAAGCCTTCCCAGCCCTTGCCCTGGTGCGCGCCGGCACGGCCTTCCTCCACCGTCAGCACCGCGTTGAGCAGCAGCACGCCCTGCCGCGCCCATGGCAGCAGGCAGCCGTGGTCGGGCGGTGCGATCCCCAGGTCGTTCTCTATTTCCTTGTAGATGTTGACCAGCGACGGCGGCACCGGCACGCCCGGCAGCACCGAGAAACACAGGCCGTGCGCCTGGCCGCGGCCGTGGTACGGGTCCTGGCCCAGGATCACCACCTTCACCGCGTCGAACGGCGTGGCGTCGAACGCGGCGAAGATCTGCGGCCCCGGCGGATAGATGCGCGCGCCGGCCGCCTTGCGCTGGCGCAGGAACGCGGACAGCTCGCGCATCTCCGGCCGTTGCAGCCACTCGCCGATGCGCGCCTTCCAGGAGGGTTCCAGCTTGATGCGGTCGTCGTCGGCCATAACGAAAAGAAGATGTCTCAGACCAGGCTGCGGGATTCGTCCATGCGCGACAGGCGCAGCTGGAACAGCACCTTGGTCACCAGCAAGCGTTCCTCGATGGGCTTGAGCACCAGGTCGTTGGCGCCGGCCTGCAGCAGTTCGGCCTGGTTGTCGCGGTTGCTGTCGCCGGTCATCACCAGGATGGGCAGGCGGCGCTTGCCATAGGCGAAGTCGATGCGGATGCGCTGGACCACGTCGCGCCCGCTCAGCTCGCCCTTCAGCGTCACGTCGGTCAGCACGATGTCGAACTTGTGCGTGGCCAGCCCCAGCGACTCGGCGGTGAGCAGGGCGAAGGCATCCTCCGCCTTCAGCACGTGCACCACGTTGAGCGACTGCCGCTCCAGCATGCGGCGGGTGGTCTCGGCCACCACGCGACTGTCCTCCACGTACAGCACGGTGGCGCCGGGCACCGGCTCGGGCTGCACGTAGCCGCGGATGAAGGCGGCCAGCGCCTCGTGGCCCAGCGACTTGTCGAAATAGTCGGTGACGAATTCGGTGAAGCGCCGTTCCTCGAGGTGCTGCTGGGCATCGCCGGACACCACGATCACCGGCACGTAGGCCTGGCCGGACGCCTGGCGCACGCTGCGGGCGATCTCCAGCCCGTCGCCGTCGGGCAGCGCCAGCGCTGTGGTGACCAGATGCACTTCGCCGGCCTCCAGCGCGGCCCGCGCCTCGGCGATGCTGGAACAGCCGATCACCTGCACGCCCGGCAGCTCGTGCTGCAACACATCGGCAATCAGCTTGCGGACCAGCTTGGACCCGTCCACCACCATCACGCGGGGAGCGTCGCTGATCAGATGCCGGAGCTCTTGGGCCATGAAGGTGGGAGATCTCAGGTTTCGGTCGGGCGAGTCTGACGCAAGAAGTGCCCGGTCACCAGCCACGCGCCCAGCCAGCCGATGACCGTGGCCGCCAGCACGACCACCGTGGCGCCCCGCCACTCCAGCCCTGCCAAAGCGAACCGGCTGCCGTAGCTGCTGGCCAGCGCCGCCAGCGGATCGCGCAGCGCGACCGCCGCCAGCGTCAGCAATCCCAACGCCAATGCGCCGGCCGCCAACCCGTACCAGGCACCGAGGTAGACGAACGGACGACGGATGAAACCGTCGCTGGCGCCCAGCAACTGCAACACACCGATTTCCTCGCGCCGCGACTGGATGTCCAGCCGCACGGTATTGCCCACCACCAGCAGCGCACCCAGCCCGAACAGCGCGGCCAGCACCCACACCAGCCGCTGGCCGAAGCCCAGCCAGCCGGCCAGCCGCGCGCGCCAGGCGGCGTCGTGCTGCAGCAGGTCGGTTTCCGGCAGCGCCTGCAATGCCGCGACCAGCCGCGTGTCGTCGCCCTGCGGCACCAGGATCAGCAGGCTGGGCAGCGGATTGCCGTCCAGCGCATCCAGCGTGGCGCCCAGCCCGCTGCGCTCGCGGAATTCGGCCAGGCCCTGCTCCGGCGTGCGCAGTTCCACGCTGGCCACGTCGGAACGGCCACGGAATTCCTCCGCCAGCCCCTGCGCGCGCGCCAGCGGCGTGTCGGGTTTGAGGAACAGGTCGATCTCGCGCGACTGCTGCACATCGCCGGCGAAGTGCTCGACGTTCTGCAGCGCCAGCCACAGGCCCAGCGGCAGCACGAAGGCCACCGCCATCACCCCGATGGTCAGCAGCGTCGCCCACGGCCGGCGCAGCACGCGGCCCAGGCTGGAGACGAAGCTGTAGAGATGCTGGTCCAGCCAGATCCCGAACCCGGACCGCGGACGCGCCCTGGCGTTCTGCTGCTCGCTCATTCGGCCAGGTCCGCGGGGGAGATGTCGTCGACCAGCTTGCCGTGGTCCAGGATCAGCACGCGCTTCTTCATCCGCTTGAGCAGCGACAGGTCGTGGCTGACCACCAGCACGCTGGTGCCGCGCTCGGGCATGGACGCGAACAGCGACATGATCTCCGCCGCCAGCGTGGGATCGAGGTTGCCGGTGGGCTCGTCGGCCACCAGCAGGCGCGGCTCGGCGACGATGGCGCGGGCGATGCCCACGCGCTGCTGTTCGCCGGCGGACAGCTGGGTGGGCAGGGCCTTTTCGCGATGGCCCAGGCCCAGCCGCGCCAGCACCTCGCGCACGCGCTTGCCGATGTCGCCGCGGCGGTCGCCGCGCAGGATCAGCGGCAGCGAGACGTTCTCCATCACCGTGCGGTCGGTCAGCAGGCGATGGTCCTGGTAGACGGCGCCCACTTCGCGCCGGTGCAGCGGGATGCGGCCGCCGCGCACCTTCAGCAGGTTGCGGCCGCCGAACACCACCGCGCCGCGGCTGGGACGTTCGCTCAGGTGGATCAGCTTCAGCAGCGTGCTCTTGCCGGCACCGGAATGGCCGGTGACGAACAACATCTCGCCTTCCGCCACCTCGAAGCTGACGTCCTCCAGCGCCGGGTGCCCGCCGGGGTATTGCTTGCTGACGTTTTCAAACCGCAGGACGCTGCTCATAGCCGTCGATTATGCCGGACAGCAGACCGGATGCGACGGGCACGCCGACCGTAGGAGCGCGGAATGGGCGGCCTCCCGGGCATCGCCCGGGAGGCCGCGCGGTCAGGAACCGGAGACCAGCGACTTCAGCTTGCGGCCCAGACGGGTCAGGAAGGACGAATTGTCGTTAACCGCTGGCGCCGGTGCGGGCTTGGCCGTGGCGGCGGCCGGATTGGTCACGGCAGCCTCGGCGCCCTCCAGCGGACGACCATGGCGGCGGCGACGGCGCTTGCGCGGTGGGCGCTCGCCCTCCGGCACGGTCGACGCGGCGATGGCCGGAGCCGGAACAGGCGTAGCGGCAACGGCGGGCGCGGCGGCCGGATCGCGCGGCGGACGCGGCGCGCGCGGCTTGCCGTCGCCGGAACGCGATCCTTCACGACGGCCACCCTCGCGGCGACCGCCTTCACGGCCGCCCTCACGACGCCCGCCGCCGGCGGGCTTGCGGCCGCCGCCACGGCGCTCCTCGTCGGCGGCCTTCTGCTCGCGCGCCTCGCGGAAGATCTGGCCGATGCTTTCTTCTTCCTCGCCATCGGCCTCGCCGCCTTGCGGCTGCGGACGCGGCGCGCGCGGCAACGCGGTCAGCAGCTCGGCGGACACGGCCTCCACCGGGATCTTCTGCTCGATGTAGGCCTCGATGTCCGGCAGGCTCATCGCGTAGCGCTCGCAGGCGAAGCTGATGGCGTCGCCCTCGGCGCCCAGGCGCGCGGTGCGGCCGATGCGGTGCACGTAGTCCTCGGCGTCGAACGGCAGGTCGTAGTTGTAGACGTGCGACACGCCGTCGATGTGCAGGCCGCGCGCGGCCACGTCGGTGGCCACCAGCAGTTCCAGCTGGCCGGCCTGGAAGCGCTTGAGCAGGCTTTCGCGCTTCTTCTGCGGCACGTCGCCGGACAGCACGCCGACGCGGTAGCCGGCCTTCTCCAGCGACCGGGCCACGCGTTCCACGAACATCTTGGTGTTCACGAACACCATGGTGCGCGCGCCCTCGCTGCGCGACAGCAGGCCCAGCAGCAGCGGGATCTTCTCCTCGTCGGCCGGGAAGTAGATGCGCTGGCGCACGCGCGCGGCGGTGATGGACTCGGTTTCCACGACGAGCTTTTCCGGCTCGTTCATGTGCTCGTAGGCCAGCTCCAGCACGCGGTGGCTCAGCGTGGCGCTGAACAGCAGCGTCTGCCGCTCGGTGCGGATCGGCATGCGGCGCAGCAGGAAGCGGATGTCCTTGATGAAGCCCAGGTCGAACATGCGGTCGGCTTCGTCCAGCACGCATATCTCGCAGGCGTGCAGGCTGACCACCTTGTGCTGCTTGACGTAGTCGATCAGGCGGCCGGGCGTGGCGATGATGACGTCCACGCCCTGCTGCAGCAGCTCGCGCTGCTTGTCGTAGTCCACGCCGCCGTAGACCAGCGCGAAGCGCAGGCCCAGGTCGGCGCCGAACTTCACCGCGTCCTTGTGGATCTGGATGGCCAGCTCGCGGGTCGGCGCCAGGATCAGCGCGCGCGGGTCCTCGGGCTTGCGGTCGGCCAGGGCCGGCCGGATCAGCAGGCGGTTCATCACCGCCACCAGGAACGCCAGCGTCTTGCCGGTGCCGGTCTGGGCCTGGCCGGCCACGTCGCGCCCGGCCAGGGCCACCGGCAGGGTCAGTGCCTGAATGGGGGTGCAGCGGGAGAATCCTGCGCCTTCCAGCCCGGCCAACAGCGCCGGATGCAGGTCGAACGAGGAGAATGTGATATCGGTTAACGGTTTGTCGCTCATGCCTTCTTCTTTTGCGTCGCAGTGTTCCGCGCGCGTTGCTGTTAATGCGGTTGAGTGTGCTTGCATCGGCCTCACCGGCGTCGCACACTGCGCCCCCTGTACCGGGTTGCGCGGACCGCCTGGGTAACCTTGAAAGGGCCGCGAAACGCCCCAGTTTACCCCAATAGAGGCGGCCGTCCCGGCCCGAACCCGTCCGCGTCCGCCCGCGGACCCCGCAGGAGACCCCAGTGAGCGATAAAGTGACCCACGTCGGCGATGCCGATTTCGATGCCGCCGTGTTGCAGTCCGGCGAGCCCGTATTGGTGGATTTCTGGGCCGAATGGTGCGGCCCGTGCAAGATGATCGCCCCGGTGCTGGACGAGCTGGCCGAGACCTACGACGGCAAGCTGAAGGTGAAGAAGGTCAACGTGGACGAGAACCGCGCCACCGCGATCAAGTACCACGTGCGCTCCATCCCGATGCTGCTGCTGTTCAAGGACGGCCAGGTGCAGGCCACCCAGATCGGCGCCGTCGGCAAGGGCCAGCTGACCCAGATGATCGACAAGGCGCTGGGTACGCAGGCCGCCTGAGCCTGCCACCCCCGGCCGACCCAGGCTGGCGGGCGCGCTGTCTGAACATGCTTGAACCACCGCTGCGGCAAGGCTTGCCGCCGCCGCAGCCCGGTGTTAGTGTCCGAATATCCGGCGCAGGGGTACGCGCCGCACCCATCTGAACACACACTCTCCTTTTACCGCCCGCCGCCGCGCTCCGCCGGCGCTCGCCACCTAGCGAGGAATCGCACTTGTCCGACAGCAGCAACGAAACCGGCGCCCCCGCCGAGAAGCGCGTGCGCAAGACCCGCGCCCCGAAGGCCGCCCCGGCCGCCGAAACCGCAGCGCCCCCCGCTCCCGCCGAGCGCGCCCCCGAACCCGCCCCGCAAGCCCCGCCGCCCCGGCAGCAGCCTGCCGCCGCCGAGCGTGCACCGGCCCCGCCCTCCGCCTCTTCCCCCTCCACGGGCGAGAGTGGCGGCGAGCCCCAGGGCGGCCAGTCCGAGGGCGGCGAAGGCGAAACGCGCGAGCAGCGCGACAACCGCTTCAACAACAACAACCGCCGCGACCGCTTCCGCAACCGCCGCGAGCGCAACCGCGAGCGCTACGGCAACGACGGCATGCCCAGCGACAACGGCGCCAACGAGCCGTTCGTGTCGCGGCAGATGCCGGGCGTGCCGGAAGGCTTCCCGCAGTATTCGCTCAGCGACCTCAAGCGCATGCCGGCGCCCAAGCTGCTGGAGATCGCCGAGCAGCTGAACATCCAGGAAGGCGTGGCCCGCGCCCGCAAGCAGGACGTGATCTTCGCACTGCTGAAGGTGCTGACCCGCCACGGCGAAGGCGTCGCCGCCGACGGCGTGCTGGAAATCCTGCCGGACGGCTTCGGCTTCCTGCGCGCCGCCGAGGCCAGCTACCTGGCCGGCCCGGACGACGTCTACATCAGCCCCAGCCAGATCCGCCGCTTCAACCTGCGCACCGGCGACCATCTGGGCGGCCGCATCCGCTTCCCGAAGGACGGCGAGCGCTACTTCGCGCTGTCCACCATCGACACCATCAATGGCGAGCCGCTGGAAGCCAGCAAGAACAAGGTGCTGTTCGAGAACCTGACCCCGCTGTTCCCGCGCCGCCGCTTCACCCTGGAGCGCGGCAACGGTTCGTCGGAAGACATCGCCGGCCGCATCCTCGACCTGATGGCCCCGCAGGGCAAGGGCCAGCGCGCGCTGATCGTGTCGCCGCCCAAGGCCGGCAAGACGATCATGATGCAGCAGATCGCCACCGCCATCACCACCAACCATCCGGACGTGCACCTGATCGTGCTGCTGGTGGACGAGCGTCCCGAGGAAGTCACCGAAATGCAGCGCACCGTGCGCGGCGAAGTGGTGAGTTCCACGTTCGACGAACCCGCCGCCCGCCACGTGCAGGTCGCCGAGATGGTGATCGAGCGCGCCAAGCGCCTGGTCGAGCACAAGAAGGACGTGGTGATCATGCTGGACTCGATCACCCGCCTGGCCCGCGCCTACAACAACGTCGTGCCCAGCTCCGGCAAGGTGCTGACCGGCGGCGTGGACGCCAACGCCCTGCACCGGCCGAAGCGCTTCTTCGGCGCCGCGCGCAACGTGGAGGAAGGCGGCAGCCTGACCATCATCGCCACCGCGCTGGTCGAGACCGGCAGCAAGATGGACGAGGTGATCTACGAAGAGTTCAAGGGCACCGGCAACAGCGAAGTGCACCTGAACCGCCGCATCACCGAGAAGCGCGTCTACCCGGCCATCGACATCAACCGCTCCGGCACCCGCCGCGAAGACCTGCTGATCGAACCGGAACTGCTGCAGAAGATCTGGATCCTGCGCAAGCTGCTGCACCCGATGGACGAGATCGCCGCGATGGAATTCCTGCTGGACAAGATGAAGAACACCAAGTCCAACGACGAGTTCTTCGCTTCGATGAAGCGGTAAGCAAGAGCCCCGGGAAACCGGGGCTTCTTCGTTGCGACGGATCGCCTGGAATTCCCGGGAAAAAGCGCAGCAGGTCCGGAATCGGCCAGATGCGGACCCTCAACTCAATCCAGCGCGCTGTGATTGAGAGTTTCGAGGCCCAGTCAGCCTCCGACCCCGCTCTTTCTGATCAAGTCGATCCCCTCACGGTAGGTCATGACTTTGAACTCAGGGAATCTGCGCTTGAACTTGCTCGAATCGAACAGGTTGTCCTGCTCGTAGCGCGGAAGCAACTCCCGGATCTCCCTGACTTGCGGCGAGAAGATGCCGGCGACGGCAAAAGCCAACCTGCCGATGACCTTGTACGACACGGGCCTGTCGAATGCCTCGCAGGCCATGGTGACGAACTGCTTGTACGTCGGTCGGTCGTCGCAGCAAGGCAGATGCCAGGTTTGTCCGAATGCATCGGGCGTGTTCCCGAGTGCAGCTAGTCCCCGGCTCGCATCGGGCGTCCAGATCAGCGTGCGCTTGGTGTCGTCGCGTATCGGAACACGCGGCGACTTGCCAGCCTTCAACTTGTCGGTAATGAGCGCGTTGGTGAAACTCTGGGTCTTGCCCGGGCCATAGAACTCGGGCGCACGACCGATGAGCACGGGGATCTCGCCGCGCGCCATCTCCTCCAGCACCATGGTGGCCATGCGGGCACGCACCTTGCCTTTGCGGCCGACCGGCGCGAAAGGGGTCTCCTCCGTCAGCAGCCGGTCGTCCTGTGGGTACATATAGGTGTTGTCGAAGTAGGCGAACTTCGCGCCCGCAGCCCGGCAGGCATCAAGGGCGTTCTTCAGCATCGCGGGGAACTGCTTCTCCCACAGCTCGGTATCCGGCGGCAAGCCAGCCGTGAAGTAGACGATGCTGCTGCCCTCGACCGCCTTTGTGGTTTGCCTGGCATCAAGGAGATCAGCGGACACGACGACATCGGCATCGTTGACCTTGCGCGGATTACGACTGACCAGTCGCAGGTCACGGGTGTAATTGCGTTGCAACTCGCGTGCCAGTTCCGCGGCGATTTGGCCGTTCGCGCCCAATATCGTTTGCATCATTGTCCCTTGCATATCAGCACACGCCCCGCATCCACTGCGGCGCGTGCGTTTACGTATCGACTACGACTATTCCTGCTGCAGGAACGCCAGCAGATCGGCATTGACCTGGTCGGCATGCGTGGTCGGGATGCCATGTGGCGCGCCCTTGTAGGTAAGCAGCTTGCCGTTCTTGACCAGCTTCGCCGACAACACGCCAGAATCGGCATAGGGAACGACTTGGTCGTCATCGCCGTGGATGACCAGGACCGGGATGGTGATTCCCTTTAAGTCCTCGGTGAAATCGGTCTGCGAGAAGGCGACGATCCCATCGTAGTGTGCCTTGGCGCTGCCCATCATGCCTTGGCGCCACCAGTTCCAGATCACCCCTTCCGACGGCTTGGCGCCGGGGCGGTTGTAACCATAGAAGGGGCCGGCGGGAACGTCGTAGTAGAACTGTGCGCGGTTCGCGGCGACCTGCGCCTGGAAGTCGTCGAATACCTCTTTGGGCGTGCCACCCGGATTGCTCTCGGTCTTGACCATCAGCGGAGGCACGGCGCTGATGAGCACGGCCTTGGATACCTTGTCTTCGCCATGGCGTGCGATGTAACGCACCACCTGGCCGCCGCCCGTCGAATGTCCGACGTGCATCGCCCCATGAGTGCCGAGCTTCTCGACCACGGCGGCTACGTCGTCGGCGTAGTGATCCATGTCGTGACCGTCCCAGACCTGGCTGGAACGGCCGTGGCCGCGGCGGTCATGCGCAACCACGCGGAAGCCCTTGTTCACGAAGAACATCATCTGCGCGTCCCAGTCGTCGGAACTGAGTGGCCAGCCGTGGTGGAAATGGATGACCTTGGCATCGCGCGGACCCCAGTCCTTGTAGAAGATCTCGACGCCATCTTTGGTGGTGACCGTGGCCATATGCTGGGTTCCTTGTGTACTGGTACGTGAGGAAGAAGTGCGATCGGATGCCGACGCCCACCCTGGAAGAGCCAAACTCCCGGCCATGGCGGCGCCACCGATCATCAATCTGCGGCGGAGCGCATCCACGTCGGCACCTTCTTGACGAATCAAATCGGAAACATCTTTCACCGCTGGCCTCCTGAGAATTTCAACCTACAGGACGTTGTGCTCCGGTGACTGCTGGTAAGGCTCCATACGCCGTCCCGCTTGACCGGTCATGCACCGTAAGCCTAAAGTTAACTTTAATGTCAACGAGTGTCTGATGTACGGTATGAAGATTGGAGAACTGGCGAAGCTCACTGGCCTGACAGCGTCTCGCATCCGTTTCTACGAGAGTGCTGGCCTGCTCCTTGCGGTGGCACGCCAGGCCAACGGTTATCGCGATTACCCGCCCGAGACGGCCTCGATGCTGGAGATCATCGACAGCGCCCAACGCGCCGGCTTCTCACTGGAGCAGATTCGCCATCTTCTCCCTCTCGGCGATGGCAGCTGGAACCACGAGGAATTGCTGATCGCGCTCAAAGCCAAGGTCGCCGAGATCGAGATATTGCAGAAGCGCCTGAAGCAGAACAAGGCGCAATTGCTCGTCGCCATCGACAGTATCGAGAACCGGCCGGATGACATCGACTGCGAGGACAATCGGATGCGGGTGCTGAACCGACTGCGCGGCAAGGGCGTGGTGGCCTCGCGCCGCAAACCGGCTCGTGATGCCTGAGACAGCGTCCACGGACTTGACCTTCAACTGTGGTTGAACCCTAGCGTGCGAGTCGGGTGATCGACGAGGCGCCGACGATGGAACAGGGTTTTACGGAAGTCGAGTTCGGAACACACAAGGTGCTCGTGCCGTCAGGCGGGTACTACGACCGGTTCCGCATGAATCCGGATCTGGATGAGGTGGCCCAGGATCCGGCTGCAGGCAATATCGATTTTTTCCGTCGCATCCCGAAGTCGATGGTGGCGACCCGCGTCGGCCCCGCCTGGTCACCCAACTTCTACTACCGGACCAGCAGCGTCCAATTGCTGCTCCTGGCGCCACTTGCGCACTTGCGCACCGCCCTGCTCATGCCCCTGGAACCGCTGCGATCATTACCCGGTCACGGACTGGTGGCGCTGACGTTCTTCTCCTACCACGTATGCGACAACGACCCCTACAACGAGGTCTCCATCGCCGTAGTCATCCGACGGCCGCGAACTCGCGGTTCCCATGCCCTGGAACTGGCGCGTACGCTGCGGCGACGCGCCTATGTCGCGCATGTGCTCGCGCTGCCCGTGGATACCGAGATCGCACGCGTGCGCGGCGTGCATGGGTACCAGTTACCCAAGTGGCTGGCCGACATCGAACTGGGCATCGGGTCGAAAGTACGGGCGCAGATCCGCGCCCGCGGTGGCGCACCAGACCTCTCGCTGGAGGCGCCGCTGCCCGAAGTGCGCACGGTGGCGCCACAATCGCGAATGGGCACGACCACGATGGTCCACCTGATCGACGGCGCATGGCACCAAACCACAGTGCAATCGAATACGCTGGCCTTCGCCCAACAGATGTGGCCGAAGGATGTGGCCCTATCACGCCATGGAGGCCCGATGAGCCAGCTACTGGACGGCCTGGGTGCGTCCACTCTTGTACGCATGGACGTAGTAAAGGACGCGCAACTGGTATTGAACATGCCGCGATCATTGAAAGCCCTCGATCGCACCTGATGCCCATGACGAGGCACCATCGCACATGACCCGACGCATCCTTCATGTCGTCAGCAACGTCGCCCACTACGACGACCCATCCCATCCAACTGGCTTATGGCTGTCGGAACTGACCCATGCCTTCGATCTCTTCGAGGAGAAGGGCTATGAACAACGCATCGTGAGCCCGAAGGGCGGCGTATCGCCCCTCGAGCCCCGCGCCCTCAAATGGCCTTTGTTGGATGCATCTGCCAAGGCATGGCTCAACGACGCGAAAAGGATGGCCTTGCTATCGAGTACCGCCAGTCCCGACGAAATCGATCCGGGAGACTTCGACGCGATCTACTTCACCGGCGGACATGCCGTAATGTGGGACTTCCCGGATAGCGCCGGACTCCAACGTATTACTCGCGAGATCTATGAGCGCAGAGGAATCGTTGCCGCGGTGTGCCACGGCTACTGTGGCTTGCTGAACACGAAACTGTCCGATGGCTCGCTATTGGTCGCCGGGCGTAAGGTCACTGGCTTCTCCTGGCGAGAGGAAGTGCTTGCGGGCGTTGCGACGGACATGCCGTACAACGCCGAGGAAGAGATGAAGCGACGCGGCGCGCGATACGAGAAGGCATTCCTGCCGTTCGTACCGAACGCGGTCGTAGATGGCCGCTTGGTGACCGGCCAGAACCCGGCATCGGCAAAGGTGACAGCAAGGCGGATTGTCGATCTTCTGTGACCGCTTTGGGTCGACTCCGGAAGTAGCCGCATCAATCCGACGTAATCCATTCGGAAAAAATCGAAACCGGCCTCACCGGCACTGGAAGTCCCCGGCGCCGACGGGTCCGCAACCGTCGCCCCAGCGGCCGGTCTGCCGCCAGTAGTCGGCCACCCCGGCCTCGATCAGCAGCTTCTTGAAGTCCGGGTGCCCGCGCAGGCCGGAATAGGGGGAAATCCATAAAGAGGTGTAGAAATTCTGGTGCATGGTGCCTTCCCTGAATCCCTCATGGGCTTCCAGAGTCCTGCGCAGGGCGGTCGCGGCCAGGTCGGCATCGCCCAACGCATCGGCCACCATGGACCAGTGCTCGGCGGTCCAGGGATCGGCGGCGGCGCCACCGTAGGCATCGTCCGTGAGCGCCTTGCGCACGAGGGCGAGCATGGCCTCCCGCTCGTCCAGCACCGCGCCCAGGTCGCGGAAAAGCGGCGACCGGAAAAAACCGCCCCGTCGCTGCAACAACTTGCCGTGCAGTTCGCGCAATTCCTGCAATCCGCCAGGCCGCTCGCCCGCCAGTTGGCGAAAGAAGGCGACAGAGTCCGGCTCCGCTTGGCTGCCCTCCAGTTCCCGCCCGCGCCGGTATTCGGCCTCGGCATCCTCGTAGCGACGTGCGGCGGTGTAGCAGTACTGCAGGTCGCGTGAGAGGAACAGCGCCAACGGCTCGCGGGCGCGCACCTGCTCGACCAAGGCGATGGTTTCTTCCAGACGACCCATGGCGAAGATCATGTAGCTGTAATCCCAGACGCGCTCCTTGGTCAGAGGTCCGGAATCCACGATCTGCTTCGCCAGCGCGATGGCCTCGCCGCGCCTGCCCTCGCGCCACAGCGCATTGGAGCGGTCGCGCCTGGCCACCCAGCTGTCCGGCGCGATGCGGGCGATACGCTCGCGGACCTGCGACGCCTCGGTACGCAGCTGTCCGGCCTGGATCCCGCCGACTTCCTGCGCCACCGCGTTCAGCGAAACGGCCAGCGCGTCCCAGCACAGCACGCACTGCGGATCCAGCGCCACCATTTCGCGCGCCAGTCGCAGGCGTTCGCGATCGTGTTCGACATCGAACTGTTCCCGCATCACGATGCTGCGCCAGCGCAGGAAGCGTTCGTAGGCCTCCACGTTGGTCGTGCCGCCCTGCTCGCGGTTGAACGTCGCCACGTCCAGCTTCACGCTCAGGGCCTGCGCCACGTCGCGCGAAATTTCCTCCTGCACCGCGAACACGTCGCGCAGTTCGCGCGCGTAGGTCTTCGACCACAGGTGGGTGCCGTCGTCGGCGCGGACGAACTGCGCGGTGACGCGCAGGTCGTCGCCATCCCTGCGGACGCTGCCTTCCAGCAGGTAGGCGACGCCGAGTTTCCTGCCGATGGCGCGCAGGTCCTCGTTCCTGCCCTTGAACGAGAAGCTCGACGTGCGCCCCACCACCCTCAGCGCCTGCGACTGCGCCAGTTGGTCGAGGATTTCCTCGGCCAGGCCGTCGGCCAGGTATTCCTGGTCGTGCGCACGGGAAAGATCGGCGAACGGCAATACCGCCAGCGAGGGCCGGGCGGCGGCCGCGGGCGCATCGGACGCAGCGACGGGCGCCGCCCGATCAGCCTGGCGCGACCACCAGGCAGCGGCGACCGCCAGCAGCGCCACGGCAACGATGGCGGCAAGCCAGAGCCGGCGCGACCGGACCGGTTCCGGGCCCGCTGCCACGACGGGCGCGGCCGGCGTTGCCGCCCCTGCCTCCACTCCGGTGGCATCGACCTCGGTTCCCATCGTCGCAACGGGTAGCGAGGTGGATACGGGCAGGTCGAAGCGGTAGCCGATCCCGTACACCGTATGCAGAAGGCGCGGGTGCAGCGCGTCTTCGCCCAGCGTTTGCCGCAGCAGGCTCATGATCCGGTTCAGCACGCTCTGGGTGACGTGCCGGTGGCCCCAGACCGTATCCAGGATTTCGTCGCGGGTGAATACCCGGCCGGGCGAACCGGCCAGCAGCGCGAGCACGGCGAAGGCCTTGGGTTCCAGCGCCTGCTCGCGGCCCGCACGCGACAGCCGCCGGCCGGCGAAGTCGATGACCAAGTCGTCGAAGGCGAGGTGATCCGGAGCAGGCTGCGGCATACGATTCCCGGCGGGCGAACCCCACCCGGCCAAGTATATGGGGCAGTTCGTCCTGGCCGGCCCGGCCCCTTCCTGAGTCTTTCCTCAGCAACCTGCGACTCGCCTGCGATTCGCCTAAGGACTGGTCCGCGCCACGGCGGCAAGCTGGCTGCGCCAGGTACGATCCGGAACCCGTCACTCCCCCGGGAGAACGCCATGAAAAAGCCGTCGCCCCGCCTCATCGCCCTGTCCGTCGCGCTCGCTGGCATCTGCGGCTCCTCCAGCCTGATGGGGAAATCGGAAGACGCGTCCCTGGTGTACGACACGCTGCTCGATCCGAGGGGCGCCCTCTGTTCTCCGCCCGCCGCGGGCCGTCCCGCGCTGCTCGATGCCCTGGTGCTCGCACAGGCCTCCGAAACCCGGCCTTTCCCCACGTTGCCGATGAAAGCCGCGGACGGCGCGGTGCCGCTGTACGACAACCTCGGCGAATTGACCCTGCAGGTGGGCACGCAAAGCGCGAAAGCGCAGGCGTATTTCGACCAGGGACTGCGCTGGGCGTTCGCGTTCAACCACGCCGAGGCGCAGCGCGCGTTCCAGGCCGCGCAGAAGGAAGACCCGGCGCTGGCGATGGCGCATTGGGGCGAGGCCTTCGTGCTGGGACCGAACATCAACGCGCCGATGCTGCCCGAGGCCGTGGCGCCCGCGTTCGCGGCGCTGGCGAAGGCGGTGGCACTGGCGCCCGCCGCGCCGGCGAAGGATCGCGCGCTGATCGCGGCGCTGCAGAAGCGCTACTCGGCCGACCCCGAAGCCGACCGCGTTGCGCTGGACGCCGCCTTCGCGGACGCGATGCAGGCCGTGGCCAGGGAATATCCGGACGACGACACGATCCAGACGCTCTACGCCGAATCCGTCATGGACACGCAGCCGTGGGATTACTGGGAAGCGGCGGGAACCGAGCCCAAGGGCCGCGCCGGCGAGATGCTCGCGGCGCTCGAAAAAGTCCTCGCCCGCAACCCGGAACATCCGGGCGCGATCCACCTCTACATCCACGCCGTCGAGGCTTCCGCCGCGCCGGAACGCGGCCTGCCGCACGCCAGGCGCCTCGCCGCGCTGATGCCAGGTGCGGGGCACGTCGTGCACATGCCCGCGCACATCTACTACCGCGTGGGCCTGTTCAAGGAGTCGCTGGAAATCAACAAGCGCGCGATGGCCGCCGACGAGGCGTATTTCGCGACCTCGCCGTCCGATCCGCTATACAAGGCGGCCTACTACCCGCACAACATCCACTTCGTGCTGGTGTCCGCGCAAATGGGCGGCGACGGAGAGACCGCCCTCGACGCGGCGGGCAAGCTCGACGCCTCGCTGGCCGATGAAGTCGTCGCGGAATTCCCGCTGCTCGAGCCGATCAAGGCCGCGCCCTACCTCGCGCACGCCATCTTCAGCCCGCCGGCGGACATCCTCGCCCTGAAGGCCCCGCCGGAAAATCAGGTGCTGGTGGCGGCGCTCGCACACTACTCGCGCGCGTTGGCCCATGCCGCGAACAAGGACTTCGACGGCGCGCAACGCGAGATCGCCGCCATCGACGGCATCGAACGCAACGCGAACTTCCAGCCCTATATCGACTGGTACGTGCCCGGAAAGGAAATCGTGCAGACCGCGCGCCTGGTCGCCACCGCCCGCCTCGCCGACGCACGGGGCGACCTTGTCGCCGCGGCGAATGCCTACGAGGAAGCCGTGGCGGTGGAGGATTCGCTGTCCTACATGGAGCCACCTTACTGGTACTACCCCATCCGCCAGTCGCTGGGCTCGGTCTACCTGCGGCAAGGCAGGTTCGACGAGGCGGAGAAGGTGCTGCGGGAATCGCTGCTGCGCTCGCGTGGCAACGGCTGGGCGCTGGCGGGGCTGGCTGAAGTCTACAGGCGCAAGGGCGACAAAGCGGCGGAGAAGGCGGCGCGGCAGGCGTACGACAACGCGTGGTTCGGCGGCAAGGCGCCCGATGTCGCCCGGTTGTAAGGTCACGAGTTGTTCGCAAGCCCGCCGATCGAGCGTCGGCAATTCCTGCGCGGTGATCACCGTCACCGCTACCGGGAAATACGGCAAACATCTGCTCTCGTCGGTGAGCGACTGAGCGTGGGGTGCCTTGCAGATTGCCGGATTGCAACGCCCCGCACTGCGGGGCGTTTCGTTCTGGATCGGTACGCCATCGGGGCAGGGCGTCGTCGCGGCGATGCGCGTTCAGCCTTCGCTGGCCAGCGGCGTCAGCAGGCGCAGGGCCTGCTTGTCCAGCAACCCGACCGCACCGTCCGCCAGCGCTTCAGGCGAGCTGTTCGCCAGTTCCGCGTCGACCCATTCCGCCGTCTTTCGCGGTCCGGGGATGTAGGCGACCCATTGGCCGTACTTGGGCATCGCAGCGTCACCCATCGTGTATTCCACCGGCACGCGCACCGTCCAGAAGTCGGCGGCCGCCAGCTCGCCGCGGCTCGGCGGCGTGTACGACCAGCCCCGTGCCGCCTGCAAGGCCGAGCCGGCGAACATCCGTCGCATCTTCTCCATCAGCGGCTCGGTGGCCACGGCACGCAGGTTGACCTGTTCGGCGAATACCTCCTGCACGGTCCCGTCCCGCCCGACCTTGAGGATCAGGTAGACGGTGCCGGCGGCACCCGCCCGCGCCAGGGCGTCGGGATAACGCGGCGGCACCATCCGCTTGCTGCTGATCGAGTAGCCTTCATCCTGGCTCAAAGGATCGAAGTTGGCCGCCTGCAGGCGCATCTCGTAGGCTCCGTCCTCCTGTTTCCTGGCGACCAACAGCAGGCGCATCGTGTTGCGCGCTCCGACGGGCACACCGTCGACCTGCTGCGGCCTGAACTCCCAGGCCGGCACCTGCTGCTGCAGAAAGGCCACGACCCCCGGCGGCAGTTCGTCCGCCTCATCCAGAGCGTGGTCGACCACCCTGCCTTGCGCGTCGACGGCGATCTCGCCGGTGACCAGCATGCTGACCTCGATCTGCTTGCGGACGGCGCCCGCACCCTGCGCCGACGCTGCCTGCGCCAGCACCAGCGCCGAGACCAGTGCCGCTGCGCCCAACCAGCTTCTTTGCTTCATCGCGCCCTCCCGCATCCCTGGAAGTGGGCCTGGACCGGCCCGCGAGCCGCATACTATCGCCGCGAGGTGACGCATGCACGGCAGTGGTCTGGAACTGGCGCTGGTCTTCCTGCTGGCCGCGGTGATCGCGGTGCCGGTGTTCAAGCGCTTCGGGCTGGGGGCGGTGCTGGCCTACCTGGTGGCCGGCGTGGCGCTGGGGCCGGACGGGCTGGCGCTGGTGCAGGACGCCGACCGCATCCTGGACGCGGCCGAGATCGGCGTGGTGATGATGCTGTTCGTCATCGGCCTGGAGCTTTCGCCGTCGCGGCTGCGGGTGATGCGCAAGCCGGTGTTCGGCGCGGGCGGGCTGCAGGTGCTGCTGACGGCGCTGGCGCTGGGTTCGGTGTCGCTGCTGGCCAACCATCACTGGAAGACCGCCCTGGTGGTCGGCCTGGGCCTGGCGCTGTCGTCCACCGCGGTCAGCCTGCAACTGCTGGCCGAGCGGAAGGAACTGGCCAGCGAACACGGGCGGTTGGGCTTCGCGATCCTGTTGTTCCAGGACCTGGTGGCCATCCCGCTGCTGGCCGCCATTCCCTTGCTGGGCGGGGCGAAGAACGAGACGCTGACCTGGACGATGGTGTTCCAGGCGGTGGGCGCCATGGCCATCGTGATCTTCGGCGGGCGCCTGCTGCTGCGCCAGCTGTTTCGCGTGGCGGCGCGCACGCGCATGCCGGAGGTGTTCACCGCCAGCGCGCTATTGGTGGTGCTGGGCTTCGCGTGGTTCATGCAGCTGGCCGGGCTGAGCGCGGGCCTGGGCGCGTTCCTGGCCGGCGTGCTGCTGTCCGATTCGGAGTTCCGCCACGAGCTGGAATCGCAGATCGAGCCGTTCAAGGGACTGCTGCTGGGCTTGTTCTTCATCGCCGTGGGCATGGACATCGACCTGGACCGGGTAATGGCCGAACCGCAGGTCATCACCGCGGGCGTGCTGATCCTGCTGGCGATCAAGTTCGGCCTGCTGTTCGGCATCGGCCGCTGGCCCGGGCGGCTGGACCCGCGCGGTGCGCTGATGCTGGCCGGCACCCTGTGGCTGGGCGGCGAGTTCGCCTTCGTGGTGTTCAGCGAAGCCGTGCACGTGGGCCTGATGGAGAGCGACCTGCGCGACCGGCTGGTGGCCATCGTCGGCCTGTCGATGGCGCTGACGCCGCTGTTGCTGCTGGGCCTGCAACGGCTGCTGTCCGGCATCGACCGCCCCGACCGGCCGCCGCGCGCGTTCGACGACATCCCGGACCAGCAGCAACCCAGGGTGCTGATCGCGGGCATGGGCCGCTTCGGCCAGATCGTGGCGCGCCTGATGACCGCGCAGCGCATCCCGTTCGTGGCGCTGGAGCACAGCCCGGAAACCGTGGCCACGCTGCGCCGTTTCGGCAACGCGCGCATCTACTACGGCGACCCCACGCGGTCCGACCTGCTGCGCGCGGCCGGCGCGCGGCACGTGAAGGTGTTCGTGATCGCGATGGACGACCCGGACACCAACATCAAGGCGGCGCGACTGATCCACCGGATGTTCCCCGAGGCGCGCGTGCTGGCGCGCGCACGCAACCGACAGCACGCTTGGCGGTTGATGGACCTGAGCGCAGAGCCGTTCCGCGAGACGTTGGGCAGCAGCCTGGAGATGGCGCAGCAGGTGCTGGTGGAGCTGGGTTTCCCGCCGGAAACCGCCGCCGAGCATGCGCGCCGCTTCCGCGAACACGACGAGAAGCTGCTGCGCGCGCAATACCTGGTCTACGACGACGATGCGGCCGTGATCCAGACCGCGCGCGACGCGCGCGGCGACCTGGAAAAGCTGTTCGAGGCCGATGCCGGCGACGAAGCGGAGACGAAGAAGGAGCCCGGGATCGAGTGACCCGTGCGCGGTGGCCGCGGGATCAGTTGCGCTCGCGCAGGAAACGCGCCATCGACCCGCCCGCCCCCGGCACCGCGGGCGCGAACTCGGCCGCCACGTCCACGAAGCCGCGCATCACCGCGATCTCGCGCGGGGTGCGGTTCAACGCATCGCGCAGGTCGGGGTCGGCGCCCGCGCGCAGCAGGCGACCGACCACGCGCAGCAGGCCGTGCAGCGCCGCCAGGTGCAGCGGGCCGAAGCCGCGCGGGTCCTGCACCTCCAGCGAGACGTCTTCGTCCAGCAACCGCTCCAGCCCCGCCAGCACCACTTCCTCGTCGCAGGCGGTGCCGGGCTCGGCGCGCGCGCCGAGCAGCAGCAACAACGGAGTGACCGCGCCCGCAGCGACCTGTTCCGGCTCGGCGCCGGACAGCAGCAAGGTGTCGAACAGGGCCACCAGGCGCGGCCGGTCGCGGGCGGTGAAGCCGTACAGCGCGGCGCAATGCAGCGGGGTGAGGCCCTGCGCATCGCCGGCGTGCACGTTGGCGCCGGCGGTGATCAGGCGGGCGACGATTTCCGGCAGGCCCAGCGCCGCGGCCAGCATCAGCACGGTGACCCCGCCCGGCAGGCGGTGCTCGATGTCGGCCCCGGCGGCGAGCAGCGCGGTGACGATCCCGGCCTGGCGCATGCTGACGGCCGCCGACAGCGGCGTGGCGCCGGTATTGGCGGCGCGCTGCGGGTCGGCGCCACGCGCCAGCAGCAGTTCGACCGTGGCGGCATGGCCGCCGCCGGCCGCGCGCAGCAACGCGGTGCATCCCTGCGCGTCGGGCGAATCGACCTCGAAGCCCAGGTCCAGCAGGCGGCGCACGGCGTCGCGGTCGCCGGCCATCGCGGCGGCGGGAAGATCCGAGGTGCGCAAGGCGCGCCGCGGCAGCGGCCAGCCGCGCCAGTCCAGCCAATCGGCCAGGTCGCGACGACCGCAGGCCAGCGCCACGCCCAGCGGCGTCTGGCCATCGGCGGCGCGGGCTTCCGGTGAGGCGCCCTTGGCGATGAGTTGCTTCAGCGCGGCCTCGCGACCGAGCACGGCCGCCAGGTGCAGCGCGGTCATGCCATGGCTGTCGCGCGCTTCGCGGTCCACGCCGGTGTCGAGCAGGCGATCGAGCGCGCGTTGCCAACCCAGCCTGACGGCCAGCGACAGCGCGGGATCGCCCTGCGGGGACGGCGCGAAGGGATCGGCGCCGCGTTCCAGCAGGTCCAGCGCGACCTGTTCCAGCCCGCGCGCGGCCTGGTCGTCGGCGGCGCAGGCCGACAGGAAGCGCGCCAGTCCGCCCGCGCCGGCAGGCGATGCGGCGCGGCGCAGCAGCGCGTGCAGCGCCGGCACGCCCGTGGCGCCCTGCGCCAGCAACGCGAAGACCACCGTGTCGCCCTGCCCATTGCGGGCATCGGCATCGGCGCCATGGCGCAGCAGCCAGTCCAAGCGGGCCGGCATCTGCATCAACGCATGGTCGTGCAGCAGCGCGCCCAACTCCTCGCGCGAGCACAGCTTCGCCAGCGCCGCCAGGCCATCGAGCTGGCCATTGGCCAGTCCCTCGCGCAGCAGTTCGGAAGGCGCGCGATCGGCGGGCGCGTCGTCTTCGCCCGCCGCCACCGCGGACGGCAGCGCATAGGAAGGATCGAGCGCGGACACCAGCGTCCAGCGGCCGGCTTCGGCCGCCAGGTCGACGGCGCGCTTGCCGTTCGCGTCGGCATGGTCGGGCGCGATGCCCCATTCCAGCAGTCGCCGCACCAGCAATGGGGAAACCGTCTCGGCGGTGCAGGCCAGCATCAGCGCGGTGCGCTGTTCGGCATCGACCACCGCCACGTCGGAACCGGCTTCGGCCAGTTTCTCCAGCACGCCGATGCGGCCACCGCGCGCGGCATCCAGCCAGGGCGTGCGCCGGGCGGCGTCGCGGGCGTGCACATCGGCGCCGGCGGCGATCAGGGTGGCCACGATCTCCACATGACCGGCGAAGGCGGCTTCGTGCAGCGCGCTGCGGCGGTTGCCGTCGCGCGCATCGACCTTGGCCTTGTGCTTGAGCAGCAGTTGCACGCCGGCAGGGTCGTCCTCCTCGGTGGCGGCGGCGGCCAGCAGCACCGGTTGTCCGCCTTGCGGATCGGGCCGGGCACCGCGCTCCAGCAGGAACTTGGCCAGCCGCCAGTTGCCGGCTACACAGGCCACGCCCAACGGGGTCAGGCCATCGTGGTTGAGCGCGTCCAGCTCGGCGGCGGCGTCGCGCAGCAACGCGACCACGCCGGGGTCGGAACTGCGCGCGGCATGGTGCAGCGGGGTATTGCCTTCGCCGTCGGCCACGCGCGGATCGGCACCGTTGGCCAGCAGCGTGGTCACCGCATCCGGGCGGCCATGCCAACTGTCGCGGGTGGCGGCCAGCAGCGGGGTGACGCCGGCGTGCGCGTGATTGAGGTCCACGCCATGCCCGATCAGCGTGCGCAACAGGCGCAGGTCCGGCAGCACGGCGGCCAGCACGCCCAGGCTGCGCTGGTCGCGGGAGTTTTCCGGCGGCAGCGCGTGCGGATCGGCGCCGGCCTCGATCAGTTCCAGGGCGCGATCCACGCGGCCGGCGCGGGCGGCTTCGAACAGCGCCTGCTCCAGGCTCACCCCCTCGGCGGCGGGGGCGGCGATGGCATCCTCCGCGACGGGCTCCCCGGCGGTGTCCTGCATCTCCACCACCGGCAGCGCGCCGGCGCCGGTCACCCGCTGCACGCCCAGGTGCAGCGCCGGCAGCAGCAAGGCATAGGCGATGGCCAACCCGGTACGCAGCCCGTCGGGCACCAGCCCGGGCCAGGCCAGGCACAGGCCACCGCCAAGCGCCAGCGCCAGCAGCGCGGCCACGGCCAGTCCCCGCCAGGCGTGGAAGTCGCGTTCGGCCAGTCCCCGCCAGTGCGCGGCCAGCGCGCCGCCGTCGCGCTCCAGCCCGTGCCACAGCGGCCAGGTGCGCCACAGCCCGATCAATGCCGCGCCGACCACGGCGCTGACGCCCAGCGCCGCCGGCAGGCTGCCGCTGTCGCGCAGGGAGGCCAGCGGCCAGGCCAGCAGCAGGGCGGTCGCGGCCAGCGCCACCGCCCAGGCCAGCAGCAGCGCCGGCAGGTCTTCGCGCAGCGCATGGCGCGGCGCCAGCACGCGGGTGCCGCGCAGCCAGGAGACGCCCAGCGCCACCGCCGGCTGCGCCAGCCATGCAGTCGATGCCGCCACGACGCCGCCGGCCAGCCCGCCCAGGCCGGCCAGCAGCATCCCCAGCGCCAGGGCGGCCAGGGCGATGTGGCGGGTCTGCAACCGGGGCTCAGGCATCGGGGCGATGGATCGGGTCGGGTTGGGGCGGGAACTGGATATGGAAACCGCGCGCGGCCAGGTTCTGCCGCACCACGGCGGCATCCTCGCGGGCCAGCCTGCGCTCGGGCGTCAGCGCCACTTCCAGCACGAACGCCAGCGCACCCAGCTGGGTGCGCAGCGGTTCGGGCAACACGGTGAAGTCGTCGCGCGTGGCCAGGTAGACGAAGGTGTCGGCCTTGCGCTGGCTCTTGTAGACGTAGGCTTGCATCCGCGCGTGTCGCGCCCTGCGTGTGGACGATGGCAGATTGTGCGGGAAATGCCGGTTGCGCGAAACCCGCACGGCGTTCACAAAAACACATGACCATCGGCTGGCGGAGCGCATCCGGCGGGCTGGTAATCTTCGCCGTTCACCTCGCACTAACGGATGCCCGATGCGCCCCGCCCTGCTTGCCCTGCTGCTGCCGCTGGCCCTCGCGCCGGCCGCACTCGCCCAGCCCGCCACCCCGCTGACCCTCGAACAGGTGATGGCCGAGCCCGACTGGATCGGTCCGCCGGTCGAACGCGCCTGGTGGGCCTGGGACGGCCAACGCGTGCAGTACGAACTCAAGCGCGACGCCAGCGTGGTCCGCGACGCCTTCGAGCAATCCATCGCCGGCGGCGCCGCACAACGCGTGGCCGACGCGCAGCGCGGCACGCTGGATGCCGCCGGTCCCGTCTACGACGCCGCCCGCCAGCGCATGCTGCTGGTGCGCAATGGCGATCTGTTCGTGCGCGACCTGCGCAGCGGCGCGCTGACCCAGATCACCCGCAGCAACGAAGCGGAAATGCAGGCGCGCTTCGGCAGCGACGGCGGGGCGATCTGGCGCACCGGCAACACCTGGTACCGCTGGACCGCCGGTGGCGGCGTGGCCACCGTGGCCGAACTGAAGGCCGAGCGCGACCCGAACGCGCCGCCCAAGGCCGACGCGCTGCGCGAGCAGCAGCTGCGCACGATCCGCACCCTGGCCGACGATCGCGCCCAGCGCGAGGAAGCGCAGAAGCAGGCCGAGGCCTGGCGCAAGGCCGACCCGACCCGCGCGCCCGCGCCGGTGTACCTGGGCGCGGAGGTAGAGATCAGCGGCAGCGCGCTGTCGCCCAACGGCCGCTGGTTGCTGGTGGTCACGCAGAAGAAGGGCGCCGACGCCGGCCAGGGCGGCAAGATGCCCAGGTACGTCACCGAATCCGGCTACGAGGAGTTCCAGGAAGTCCGCACCCGCGTGGGCCGCAACAACCCGCTGCCGCACACGCTGTGGCAGGTGGACCTGGCCGACAACAGCGTCAGGGAGCTGAAGTTCGACGCCCTGCCCGGCATCGACAAGGACCCGCTGGCCGCCCTGCGCAAGGCCGCCGGCAAGGATCCGCTGAAGGGCAACCGCGACGTCCGCATCGAGAACAACAGCGGCGGCGACGCCATCGCCTGGACCAACGACGGCGCGCAGGCCGCCGTGCAGATCCATTCGGTGGACAACAAGGACCGCTGGATCGCCACCGTCGACTTCGCCAATGCGCGGCTGCTGCCGCGCCACCGGCTGACCGACGACGCCTGGGTCAACTGGGGCTTCAACGAGTTCGGCTGGCTGCCCGACAACCGCACGCTATGGCTGCTGTCGGAGGAATCCGGCTACTCGCACCTGTACACGCTGGCCGGCGACGGCAAGCCGCGCGCGCGCACTTCGGGCCGATGGGAAGTGTCCGCGCCGGAACCGACCGCCGACGGCAACGGCTTCCTGTTCCTGTGCAACCGCGACTGGCCGGGCGACTACGAGGTGTGCAAGCTGGACCTGGCCAGCAACCAGGTCAGGGAAGTCACCGCGCTGGACGGCGTGGAGGACTTCACCCTGTCGCCGGACGGCCGCCGGCTGCTGGTGCGCCACTCGCGCAGCTATGTGCCGCCGCAGCTGGCGGTGGTGGGCGTGGACGGCGGCGAAGCCACCTCACTGACCGACACGCGCACGGCCGCGTTCAAGGCCCGCGAGTGGACCCAGCCCGAGTACGTGCGGGTGCCGTCCAAGCACGGCGCCGGCACGGTTTGGGGCAAGTACTACGGTCCGAAGACGATGGAAGCCGGCAGGCGCTATCCCATCGTGATGTTCGTGCACGGCGCCGGCTACCTGCAGAACGTCAGCGCGCGCTACCCGAACTACTACCGCGAGCAGATGTTCCACCAGTTGCTGGTGGATCGCGGCTACATCGTGCTGGACCTGGACTACCGCGCCAGCGAAGGCTACGGCCGCGACTGGCGCACCGCGATCTATCGCAACATGGGCCATCCCGAGCTGGAGGACTACCTGGACGGCCTGGACTGGCTGGTCGAACAGAAGCAGGGCGACCGCGACCGCGCCGGCATCTACGGCGGCAGCTACGGCGGCTTCATGACCTTCATGGCGCTGTTCCGCCAGCCGGGCGTGTTCAAGGCCGGCGCCGCGCTGCGCCCGGTGGTGGACTGGACGCAGTACAACCACACCTACACCAGCAACATCCTCAACACGCCGGAGCTGGACCCGCAGGCCTACCGCACGTCCTCGCCGATCGAATACGCCGACGGCCTGCAGGACCACCTGCTGATCGCGCACGGCATGATCGACGACAACGTGTTCTTCAAGGACTCGGTGGTGCTGGCGCAGAAGCTGATCGAACTGCGCAAGGACAACTGGGAACTGGCCGCGTACCCGCTGGAACGCCACGGCTTCACCCGCTCCGATTCGTGGCTGGACGAGTACAAGCGCGTGCTGAAGCTGTTCGAGCAGAACCTCAAGTAAGCCGCGCATGCCATCCACAGGCGCCAGCGGCATGCCATCGTCGTTCGTCACGGTGATGGCGCAGGTGTCCATCGTGCTGGGCCTGGCCGGCACGGCGTATGCGCTGGTGCAGGCCGTCGCCGCGGCCATGCTGCTGCGCGGCGGCGAACTCGGCGACACCATCGCCCAACTGCCGATGGCGGACCTGCCGCTCGCCGCGGCCTGGCTGCTGACTCACCTGGAAATGCTGGCCTGGAGCTTCCTGCTGGCCAGCGCCGCGTTCCTGGCGGTGTCGGTGGGCCTGCTGCGCCGCCGGCGCTGGGCGTGGTGGGGGTTCGTGGCCTTCATGGTGTTGGGCGCGCTGGCCAATTTCGCCGGCATCGCGCTGGTGGACCGGGTATTCGCCTGGGTGCAGGCATTGCCCGCGAACCCCGATGTCGCCGTGCTGCAGGCCGAGCTGGCGCCGCTGCACACGATGGCGTTGGCGATGACCACGGCCACTGCCGTCGTCTTCGCCGTGCTGCACGGGCTGATCGTCTGGAAGCTGTGCACGCCGGAGATCCGTGCCGAGTTCCCGCGCCACTGACCGCCGTCGATGAGCCGCCCACCACGGCCGGTAGAATGCGCGCCATGAACGACATGACGCCCGTCCGCGACTACCTGACCGACCTGCAGGACCGTATCTGCGCCGCCATCGAAGCGGCCGACGGCCGGGCCCGCTTCATCGAAGATCGTTGGACCCGCACCGAAGGCGGCGGCGGGCGCACCCGCGTGCTGCGCGATGGCGCGGTGTTCGAACAGGCCGGCATCGGCTTCTCCGACGTCTCCGGCAACAAGCTGCCGCCCTCCGCTTCAGCGCATCGCCCGGAACTGGCGGGCGCCTCGTGGCGCGCGGTGGGCGTGTCGCTGGTGTTCCACCCGCGCAACCCGCACCTGCCGACCACGCACGCCAACGTGCGCCATTTTCGCGCCGAGCGCGACGGCCAGACGGTGGCGTGGTGGTTCGGCGGCGGCTTCGACCTGACGCCGTTCTATCCGGTGGACGAGGACGTGCGCCACTGGCACCGGACCGCGCGCGAGCTGTGCGAACCGTTCGGCGGACAGGCGCGCTACGACGCGCACAAGCGCTGGTGCGACGAGTATTTCTTCCTCAGGCACCGCAACGAGACGCGCGGCGTGGGCGGGTTGTTCTTCGACGACCTGGGCACGGACTTCGATGCCGACTTCGCCTACCTGCGCGCGGTGGGCGATGGCTTCCTCGACGCCTACCTGCCCATCGTGGAACGCCGCAAGGACACGCCCCATGGCGACCGCGAACGGCAGTTCCAGTTGTACCGGCGCGGCCGCTACGTGGAATTCAACCTGGTCTACGACCGCGGCACGCTGTTCGGCCTGCAGAGCGGCGGCCGCGCCGAATCGATCCTGATGAGCCTGCCCCCGCTGGTGCGCTGGGAATACGGCTACTCGCCGGAGGAAGGCAGCGCCGAGCAGCGGTTGAACGACTACCTGCGACCGCGCGACTGGCTGGCCGAGTTGGGTTGACCGCCCCCGTCGTAGGAGCGGCCCATGGCCGCGATGCTTTTGCGGGGTATGCAGGGAAGAGCATCGCGCCCAAGGGCGCTCCTACAAGTCTCCGCTGGAGGAGCGGCCTCGGCCGCGACCGTGGAAACGGAAAAGCCATTGGCCACGGATGAACACAGAGGAAGCTTTTAAAGCTCTATAGGCTTTATCCGCATTAATCCGTGTCATCCGTGGCTCAAGGTTTCTTGTTCCCCCGGTCGCGGCTAAAGCCGCTCCTGCAGGACGCGGCTAGCTCTGCCTGGTAACCAGCGTGATGTGCCCGTTGTTCTCCAGCACCGCCAGCCGGATGTCGCCCATGTCCAGGCAGCCGGCCTCGCGCATCGCCTTCTCGAAATCCTCGTGGCTGATCAGTTCGCGCCGCAGCACGTCGCGGTAGACCTGGCCATCGCGCGCCAGCAGCACGGGGGCGCCTTCCACCATCCGCTCCACGCGCGGCGAGCGCACGGAGGCCAGCCCCACCAGCCAGTTCAGCGCGATCAGCGTGACCGCCAGCAACAGGCCGCCGCCGACCGACGTGTCCTGGCCCAGCAATGCGTTCTGCACCGCGTTGCCCAGCAGCACCACCAGCAGCATGTCGAACGGGGTGAACTGGCCCATGGTGCGCTTGCCGGACAGGCGGATCAGGCCCAGCAGCACGAAATACACCACGCAGGCGCGCAGCACGAAGGCCCACCACGGCATGGCCAGGTCGAACATCTCGGCGAACGTGGAATCCATGCGGCACCCTGTCGTGTGGAGTGGATGCGCGCACGTTAGCGCAGCCGTGCGTGAACGACAGGCAATAAAAAGCCCCGCAGACCAGGGGGAGGTCGGCGGGGCCAGGGGAGCGGGACCTGGGGAGGGGTCTTCGCTCCGGGGGAGATCGCTCCAGGGGATGGGAGAGATCAGCGACAGACGTTGCATCTGTCGCGAGCTATATGACCACTCCGCACATGGATGGTTCGTGAAGATTACGGTTAAAAAACCGTAAGATTCAGGGGGAATTCATTTTATTGAACTGATTGGTTTACAAATTTACCTGACAGGTTTTCCCTGAACGTTTTGCAAGTCCATGTTCCGCAAGGGAAAACGTTTTCATCGCCTGTCAGTGGGCCTCTTCCCAGTTGTCGCCGACCCCGCTGTCGACCACCAGCGGAACGCTCAGTTGCGCCGCCGCCGACATCCGGGCGGGCGCTTCTTCCAGCAACGTCGGCACGAAATCCGCCTCCGCCTCGAACACCAGTTCGTCGTGCACCTGCAGGATCATCAGCGCCCGTTCACGGTGTTCCGCCAGCCACGCATCCACCGAAACCATCGCGCGCTTGATGATGTCGGCGGCGGTGCCCTGCATCGGCGCGTTGATCGCCGCGCGCTCGGCGCCGGCGCGCTGCCCCTGCGTGCCCTTGGTGATGTACTCCAGGTACAGGCGGCGGCCGAACACCGTCTCCACGTAGCCGTGCTCGCGCGCCTGCTGGCGCGTGCGTTCCATGAAGTCGCGCACGCCCGGGTAGCGCGAGAAATACGTGCCGATGTAGTCCTGCGCCTCGCCGCGGGAAATGCCCAGCTGGCGCGCAAGCCCGAACGCGCTCATGCCGTACATCAGGCCGAAGTTGATCGCCTTGGCCGCGCGGCGTTCATTGCCGGTCACGTCCTCCAGCCTGCGGCCGAACACTTCCGCCGCGGTGGCCTTGTGGATGTCCGCGCCCGCCTCGAACGCGCGCACCAGGCCCGGGTCCTCCGACAGGTGCGCCATGATGCGCAGCTCGATCTGCGAGTAGTCGCAGGCCACCAGCTTGCGCCCGGGCGGTGCGACGAAGGCCTTGCGGATGCGGCGGCCGTCGTCGGTGCGGATCGGGATGTTCTGCAGATTGGGGTCGGTGGACGACAGCCGCCCGGTCGCCGCGCCCGCCTGGTGGTAGCTGGTGTGCACGCGGCCGGTGTCGGGATCGACCATCTCCGGCAGCTTGTCGGTGTAGGTGCTGCGCAGTTTCGCCAGCCCGCGGTATTCCAGGATGACGCGCGGCAGTTCGTGCTGGTCGGCGATGGCTTCCAGCGCCTCCTCGTTGGTGCTGGGCTGGCCGGTGGGCGTCTTCAGCACGGCCGGCAGCTTCAGCTCGTCGAACAGCAGCGCCTGCAACTGTTTGGGCGAGTCCAGGTTGAACGTGCGGCCGGCCAGTTCGGTCGCCTTCTGCTGCGCGGCCAGCATGCGCTTGGACAGGTCCGCGCTCTGCCGCCGCAGTTCGGCGCCGTCGATCATCACGCCGTTGGCCTCGACGCGCGCCAGCACCGGCACCAGCGGCATCTCGATGTCGCGGTAGACGCCTTCCAGCGCCGGCTCGGCCGCCAGCTTCGGCCGCAACACGCGGTGCAGGCGCAGGGTGATGTCGGCGTCCTCGGCGGCGTAGCGCGTGGCGTCGTCGATGGCCACCTGCGAGAACAGGATCTGCTTGGCGCCCTTGCCGGCCACCTGTTCGTACTTGACGGTGTCGTAGCCCAGGAAGCGCTTGGCCAGGCTGTCCATGTCATGGCGGTTGCTGCCGGAATTCAGCACGAAGCTCTCCAACATGGTGTCGTCGGCGTAGCCGTCCACTTCCACGCCGTGGCGGCGCAGCACGTGCAGGTCGTACTTGCCGTGCTGGCCCAGCTTGCGCTTGCCGGCATCGGCGAAGATCGGCGCCAGCGTTTCCAGCACCATCACCCTGTCCAGTTGCGCCGGCACGCCGGGATAGTCGTGCGCCAGCGGCAGGTAGACGGCCTTGCCGGTCTCCACCGCGAAGCTCAGCCCCACCAGGTTGGCCCGCATCGGGTCCAGGCTGTCGGTTTCGCTGTCGAAGGCGATCTCGTCGGCCTGCCGCAGCCGGGCCACCAGCGCGTCCAGTTGCGCCTGCGATGTCACCGTTTCGTATTCGCCGGCGACGGACAGCGACGCGTCGGTGACGGGTTCCTCCGGACCGGTCGTCGCCACGCGCCCGGTGCCGCGCGCGCGTCCGGGCTCCTTCTCGGCGACGGTGGCGGTCGGCGCCCCGCCGTCCAGTTCCTTCAAGGCCTGGTTGAACCCGTAGCGCGCGTACAGTTCGCGCAGCGCATCGGTGTCGCGCTCGCGCAGGGTCAGGGTCTCGGGGCCGCCGTCCAGCGGCACGTCGGTCTTGATGGTCACCAGCTCGCGATTCAGCGGCAGGCGCGGCAGCGCCGCGCGCAGGTTGTCGCCGATCTTGCCCTTGATGCCGTCGGCATGGCCGATGACCGCATCCAGCGTGCCGTACTCGGCCAGCCACTTGGCCGCCGTCTTGGGGCCGCACTTCTCCACCCCGGGCACGTTGTCGATGGCGTCGCCCATCAGCGCCAGCAGATCGACGATCTGCTCCGGGCGCACGCCGAACTTCTCCATCACCGTCTCGGCGGAGTCCAGCCGGCTGCCGCTCATCGTGTTGACCAGCGCGATGCCGGGCCGCACCAGCTGGGCGAAGTCCTTGTCGCTGGTGGAGATGGTCACGTCGATGCCCTGCGCGGCGCCCTGCAGCGCCAGCGTGCCGATCACGTCGTCGGCCTCCACGCCGTCCACGCGCAGCAGCGGGAACCCCAGCGCCTGCACGATGCGGATCATCGGCTCGACCTGCGCGCGCAGCTCCTCGGGCATCGGCGGGCGGTTGGCCTTGTATTCCGGATACAGCGCATCGCGGAAAGTCGGGCCGCTGGCGTCCAGCACGAACGCCGCGTACTCGGGCTTCTCCTTCAGCGTGGCGCGCAGCATGTTGACCACGCCGAACAGGGCGCCGGTGGGTTCGCCTTCCGCATTGCTGAGGGGCGGCAGCGCATGGAAGGCGCGGAACAGGTAGCTGGAACCGTCGATCAGTACGAGTTTGGTCATGGCCGCATTCTACGCCGCGCCTCTGGGCACCGCGTCACGCGGCAGCGCCGCGGATGGGCGCATAATCGGGACTCCGGATCACCCAAGGAGTCCGCGATGTCTCGCATGACGAACCGCCTGCTGCCGTTGTGCTGCGCGCTGGCCCTGGCCGGCTGCGCCAGCACCGGCGGTGCGGGCAACGATCCCCCCGTGGACCTGGCCGACGCCCAGGTGGCGGTGCGCACCGAGAAGAACGGCGACGTGATCGAGGAATACCGCGTCGGCGGCAACCTGCGCATGGTCAAGGTCACCCCGTCCCGTGGCGCGCCCTATTACCTCTACGACTCCGACGGCGATGGCCGCCTGGACAAGAGCAAGGACAACGTGGACGTGTCGCCGGTGTACTGGAAGCTCTACGGCTGGTGACAGCCGCTACAGCGGCTTCCAGACCAGGCCGTTGCCCCGCCGGTAGTACACCGCGACCGCGCGGCCATAGATCGCATCGGCATCGACCAGGCCGAAATAGCGGCCGTCCAGGCTGTTGCCGCGATGGTCGCCCAGCACCAGTACCTTGCCGGCCGGCACCTTCAGCCCGTCGATATCCGGTCCGCCACCGTGCGTGAGATCCAGCGGCACGATCCGCCGCCCCATCGTCTCTTCCCCGCCGGCGCCAGGCAGCGACCGTGGCACGCCGTCGAGCGCCAGCCGACCTTCGCGCAAGACGACTTCATCGCCGGCCACCGCGACGACGCGCTTGATCAGGCGCTCGCCGTCGCGCGGCGAATCGAACACCACCACGTCGCCGCGCGCGGGCGTGGCCACGGGCCACACGATGCGGTTGCCCAACGGCGTGCGCAGGCCGTAGGCGCGCATGTCCACCGCCACGCGATCGCCCGCCTGCAGGTTGGGCTGCATGGAAGTGGACGGCACGACGTAGTGGTTGGCCAGCGAAGAGCGCGCCGCCAGCAGCAGGCCCACGAACAGCAGCAGGCGCGGGAGTTCGCTGCGCAGCCAGTGGCGCAGGCTGTCGGAAGGTCGTCGCGGAGAGGTGGTGTGCGCGGTCATGGGGCATTCCGGCCAAGTATGGCCGCACTGTGCGCACGGGCGTGCCGGCACGCCCGTGTTGGAAGTCATGACGCTTCTGCGCGGGTTCAGCGCACCACCAGCACCGGCACCTTGCTGCGGATCAGCACTTCGTTGGCCTGGCTGCCCAGCAGCAGCCGTCCCAGGCCGCGGCGGCCGTGCGACGCCATCACGATGAGATCGCTTTCCTGCACGCGCGCGACTTCCAGGATGCCTTCGGCCGCCTGCCGGTCCTTGAGGTGCACGGCGGTCGCCGCCACTCCCGCGGCTTCGGCGGCCGACAGCGCACCCTTCAGGACGCGCTCCGCGCTTTCCTCCTGGGCCTTGGAGTACTCGGCCTGCATGGCGTACACGCCACCCCAGCCCAGCGCGTCCTCGTAGCCGGCCAGCACCGGCTCGCTGATGGTCACGACGGCCACCTTGGCGCCCAGCGCCTTGGCCAGCGCCAACCCGTGTTCCAGGCCCTTGCGCGCAAGGTCCGAACCATCGGTCGCGATCAGGATCCGCTTGTACATGCGCCATCTCCACCTATCCGGATGCGAAGGTTATCCGCCGTCGAGGCGACGCCGGCATTGATCGCAATCAAAGGATGGGCAGGCACGGGCCGCAGCCGACGAACGGTCTTTCGGCCGCAGGCGGGCTTTTCAGACCGCCTGCAGGTTGGCGTAGGCCAGCACCAGCCACTTGCTGCCCTCGCCGTCGAAGTTGACCTGCACGCGGGCATGCGCGCCGGCGCCTTCGTAGTCGGTGACCACGCCATGGCCGAACTTGGCGTGCACGACGGTCTGGCCGAGTTTCAGGCCGGGCGCCTCGAGGGCGGCGTGGCCCAGGTCGCGGCGGGGCGCGTAGGCGGACGGCATCGGGCGGCTGACCTGCACGCGCGGGCGCACTTCGTGCAGCAACGACGGTGGGATCTCGCGCAGGAAGCGCGACGGGATGCCGTACATTTCCTGCCCGTGCAGGCGGCGCGCCTCGGCGTAGCTGAGCACCAGCTTGTGGCGCGCGCGGGTGATGCCCACGTAGGCCAGCCGGCGTTCCTCCTCCAGCCGCCCGCTCTCGTCCAGCGAACGGTTGCTGGGGAACAGCCCTTCCTCCAGCCCGGCCAGGAACACCAGCGGGAATTCCAGTCCCTTGGCCGAATGCAGCGTCATCAGCTGCACACCATCCTCGCCGGCCTCGGCCTGGCCTTCGCCGGCTTCCAGCGCGGCATAGGCGAGGAAGGCGACCAGCTCGGTCATGCCCTCGCCGCCTTCATCAAGCGTGTCCTCGTCGTCGCGACGGACAAAGCGCGAGGCCACCGACACCAGCTCGTCGAGGTTCTCGGCGCGCGACTCCGAATCCAGCCCGCCGCGGCTCTCGCGGGCCCAGTGCTCGCGCAGGCCGGAGCGCACCAATACGTGATCGACGCGCTCGGCCAGGGTCATCTCCGCGGTTTCCGTGGACAGGCGATCCACCAGTTCCAGGAACGCCGCCAATGCGTTGCGGGCGCGCCCGGCCAGGTCCGTGCCCTGGATGGCGAGCATCGCCGCGCCCCACAGCGACACCCGCGCGACGCGCGCCAGCCGGCGCACTTCGTCCAGCGTGCGCTCGCCGATGCCGCGCGTCGGCGTGTTGACGGCGCGCTCGAAGGCGGTGTCGTCGGCACGGTTGGCCATCAACCGCAAATAGGCCAGCGCGTCCTTGATCTCGGCCCGCTCGAAGAAGCGCATGCCGCCGTAGACGCGGTACGGCACCTGTTCGGCCAGCAGCGCCTCTTCGAAGGCGCGCGACTGCGCGTTGCTGCGGTAGAGGATGGCCGCATCGCCGATGCTGCCGCCGTCGCGCACCCACTGGCGGATGCGCTCCACCACGAAGCGCGCCTCGTCCATCTCGTTGTAGGCGGCGTACAGGTCGATCGGTTCGCCGTCGCCGGTATCGGTCCACAGCTGCTTGCCGATGCGGCCGGGGTTGTGCGCGATCACCGCGTTGGCGGCGCCCAGGATGTTGGCGCTGGAACGGTAGTTCTGCTCCAGCCGGATGGTCTGCGCGGACGGATAGTCGCGCAGGAACTGCTGCATGTTCTCGACCTTCGCGCCGCGCCAGCCGTAGATGCTCTGGTCGTCGTCGCCCACCACGAAGACGTGGCCCGTATCGCCGGCCAGCACGCGCACGAAAGCGTACTGGATGGCGTTGGTGTCCTGGAACTCGTCGACGAGGATCTCGCGGAAGCGCGCGCGGTAATGCGCCAGCAGGACCGGCGTATCGCGCAGCAGTTCGTGCGCGCGCAGCAGCAGTTCGGCGAAATCGACCAGGCCGGCGCGGTCGCAGCGTTCCTGGTAGGCCGCGTAGACCTGCCTGCGCACGTCCAGCCACACGTCGTTGGGTTCGGGCTGAAGGTGCCCGGGACGACGGCCTTCGTCCTTCTGCTCGTTGATCCACCACGCGATCTGCTTGGGGGGGTATTTCCCCTCGTCCAGCTCCATCGCCTGCACCACGCGCCTGACCAGCCGCTGCTGGTCGTCGCTGTCCAGCACCTGGAAGGTTTCCGGCAGCCTGGCTTCCTGCCAGTGCAGGCGCAGCAGGCGGTGGGCCAGGCCGTGGAAGGTGCCGATCCACATGCCGCGGCTGCCGTTGCGCAGCTGCACGTCGGCGCGCGCGCGCATCTCGCCGGCGGCCTTGTTGGTGAAGGTCACCGCCAGGATGCCGTGCGTGGGCACGCCGTGCACTTCGTTGAGCCAGGCGATGCGGTGCGTCAGCACGCGCGTCTTGCCGGAGCCGGCGCCGGCCAGGACCAGATAGTGGCCGGGGGGCGCCGAAACGGCTTCGCGCTGGGCGGGATTCAGGTGATCGAGCAGGTGAGAGACATCCACCGCGGCATTTTACGGCAAGCCGGCCCTGCCCTGTGGAAACACCCTGTGGGAGCGAAGTCAGTCGCGACCGCTGATCCTCAGAGTCATTCGCCACGGATTGCGCGGATGAACACGGATAGAAGCCATATAGATAGCTTCATCCGCGCTCATCCGCGCAATCCGTGGCCTGCGTTTGTTTTGCTCTCCCGGTCGCGACTGACGTCGCTCCCACAGAAAAAGGGCCGGATCAGTGCGCGGTGTGCTCGCGCTTCACGGCGCTGTTGCTCATCAGCTTGTCGGTGTAGGCGATGCCGACCGCCGACAGGATGAAGACGATGTGGATGATGGTCTGCCACATCACGCCGGCCTCGGTGAACTTGCTGCCGGGCATGCCCAGGTCGCCGACTTCGATGAAGGTCTTCAGCAGGTGGATCGAGGAAATGCCGATGATCGCCATGGCCAGCTTGACCTTCAGCACGCTGGCGTTGACGTGGCTCAACCATTCCGGCTGGTCCGGGTGCCCTTCCAGGCGCAGGCGCGACACGAAGGTCTCGTAGCCGCCCACGATGACCATGACCAGCAGGTTGGAGATCATCACCACGTCGATCAGGCCCAGCACGATCAGCATGATCGCCACTTCCGCGGTCGGACCGCCTTCGGCCAGCGTGGCCGCGGCGGCTTCCTCGTTGCCGTTCAGGAACACCTGGTGGATCAGGTGCACCAGTTCCACGCCGAACTGCCACACGTACACGCCCTGCGCGACGATCAGGCCCAGGTACAGCGGCAACTGCAGCCAGCGCGAGGCGAAGATCAGGTTGGGCAGGAAGCCGAGGCGGGCGTTGGAAGGTTGCGACATGGATGGGGAACAGTGTTTTCCAAGGATGCGGCAGGGTACCGGCCGATGATGACGCTGCCAAGCCTGCCGGCCCGCTAGACTTCGGGTCTTCCCCACGCCCCATCCCCCGAGGAATCCCATGATCGACCTGTACTACTGGCCCACCCCGAACGGCCACAAGATCCCCCTGATGCTGGAGGAACTGGCCGAGGCCGGGCAGAAGCTGGACTACACCATCAAGCCGGTGAACATCGGCGCCGGCGACCAGTTCAAGCCGGAGTACCTGGCCATTTCACCCAACAACAAGATGCCGGCCATCGTCGACCACGCCCCGGCCGACGGCGGCGCGCCGATCAGCGTGTTCGAGTCCGGCGCCATCCTGCTGTACCTGGCCAACAAGACCGGCCGCTTCTTCGGCGCCGACGTGCGCAGCAAGGTGGCGGTGAACCAGTGGCTGATGTGGCAGATGGGCGGCCTGGGCCCGATGAGCGGCCAGTACGGCCACTTCAGCGTGTACGCGCCGGAGAAGATCCCCTACGCCATCGACCGCTACACGCGCGAAGTGCAGCGCCTGCTGGGCGTGCTGGACAAGCAGTTGCAGAAGCACGAGTTCGTGGCCGGCGACGACTACAGCATCGCCGACATGGCGATCCATCCGTGGATCAACGCCTACGACAAGATGCCGATCGACCTCGGGCCTTATCCGGAATTGCGGCGCTGGCATGCCGCCATCGCCGCACGCCCGGCCACGCAGCGCGCGTATGCGCTGAAGTCGCAGGTGAACCCGGATGCCGGCAAGCCGCTGAGCGACGAGGAGCGCAGGCTCCTGTTCGGCCAGGGCGCAACAAAGAACTGAATGCGAGGAATGTGGGAGCGGCCTCCGGCCGCGAGCTTTTCATGCGGTTGTCCGAAGAGGAAGAAGTCGCGCCGGGACGGCGCTCCCACGGACGACGCTCCCACGACATGCGGCGGGCAACGCATCCGATCCGGGCGATAATCCGGGGCTGACCGGCCCCGCCGCCCGAGACCGCCCATGCGCCTTGCCCTGTTCGCCCTGATGACACTCGCCACCGCCCTGCCCGCCCACGCCGAGAAACTCACGCTGGAAGCCATCACCGGCAGCGCGCCGCTGTCCGGTCCCACGCTGACCAAGCCGCAGGTCGCGCCCGACGGTGCGCGGGTGACCTTCCTGCGCGGCAAGGACAGCGACCGCAACCGGCTGGATCTGTGGGAATACGACGTGGCCAGCGGGCAGACCCGTTTGCTGGTGGATTCTTCGGTGGTGCTGCCGGGCGAGGAAGTGCTGAGCGACGAGGAGAAGGCGCGCCGCGAACGCCAGCGCATCGCCGCGCTGTCGGGCATCGTCGATTACCAGTGGTCGCCCGACGGCAGGGCGTTGCTGTTCCCGCTGGGCGGCGAGCTGTATTTCCACGATTTGGCCAAGGCTGGCCGCGACGCGGTGCGCAAGCTGACCGATGGCGGCGGCTTCGCCACCGATCCGAAGATCTCGCCCAAGGGCGGCTTCGTCAGCTTCATCCGCGACCGCAACCTGTGGGTCATCGACCTGGCCAGCGGCAAGGAAATCCGGCTCACGCGCGACGGCAGCGAGGTCATCGGCAATGGCGTGGCCGAATTCGTCGCCGACGAGGAAATGGACCGCCACACCGGCTACTGGTGGGCGCCGGACGATTCGGCCATCGCCTTCGCCCGCATCGACGAGAGCCCGGTGCCGGTGCAGAAGCGCTACGAGGTCTATCCCGACCGCACCGAGGTGATCGAGCAGCGCTATCCGGCGGCGGGCGACGACAACGTGCTGGTCCAGCTTGGCGTGATCGCGCCGAAATCCGGCGCAAAGCCCGAATGGGTCGACCTGGGTGCCGAGAAGGACATCTACCTGGCCCGCGTGGACTGGCGCGATCCACAGCGCCTGACCTTCCAGTGCCAGTCGCGCGACCAGAAGAAGCTCGAACTGATCGAGACCACGCTGGCCACGGGCCAGCAGCGCACGCTGGCGACGGAAACGTCCAAGACGTGGGTGCCCCTGCACAACGACTTGCGCTTCCTCAAGGATGACCGCTTCCTGTGGTCGTCCGAGCGCAGCGGATTCCAGCACCTCTACATCGCGAGCGAGGACGGTTCGCAACTGAGGCCGCTGACGCAGGGCGAGTGGCCGGTGGACGCGCTGCTCGCGGTCGATGAGGACAAGGGGCTGGTCTACTTCAGCGCCGGCATGGACACGCGGCTCGCCGGCATGCGTCTGGAGGGCCTTGCGTCGGAGTTCGCCGCGCCGACCGAACGACACGTCCATGCCGTTCCGCTGCAGGGGGGCGAAATTCGCACCCTCACCACACAGGGCGGCATGCACAACGCGAGCTTCGCACGCAATGCCAGTGTCTTCGTGGACGACTGGTCCAATGCCGGCATGCCTCCGCGGATCGACCTGCTTCGCGCCGACGGCACGCCACTGGCCACGCTGGTCGAAAACGATCCGGAAGACCCCGCTCATCCTTACGCCGCGTACCGCAGCGCGCACCGCTCCCCGCTGTTCGGCGTCCTCGTTGCGGCCGATGGCGAGACGCCGCTGACATACAGCCTGACCACGCCGCCCGGCTTCGACCCGAAGAAGAGGTACCCGGTGGTGGTGTTCGTCTACGGCGGCCCCGCCGCGCAGACCGTGACCAACGCCTGGCCCGGCCGCAGCGACGCCTTCTTCAACCAGTACCTGGCCCAGCAGGGCTACGTGGTGTTCTCGCTGGACAACCGCGGCACGCCACGGCGGGGCGCGGCCTTCGGCGGGGCGCTGTACGGCAGGCAGGGCACGGTGGAAGTGGACGACCAGCTGCAGGGCGTGGAGTGGCTGAAGTCGCAGTCCTTCGTCGATCCCGCGCGCATCGGCGTGTACGGCTGGTCCAACGGCGGCTACATGACGCTGATGCTGCTGGCCAGGCACAGCGAGGCCTACGCCTGCGGCGTGGCCGGCGCGCCGGTCACCGACTGGGCGCTGTACGACACGCACTACACCGAGCGCTACATGGACCTGCCGAAGGCCAACGAAGCCGGCTACCGCGAAGCCAGCGTGTTCACCCACCTGGACGGACTGGGCGCCAACAAGCTGCTGCTGATCCATGGCATGGCCGACGACAACGTGCTGTTCTCCAACTCGACCAAGCTGATGAGCGAACTGCAGAAGCGCGCCACCCCGTTCGAGCTGATGACCTATCCTGGCGCCAAGCACGGCCTGCGCGGCAGCGACCTGCTGCACCGCTACCGCCTGACCGAGACTTTCTTCGGCCGCTGCCTGAAGCCCTGAACCCCCTGGAGGACGCACCATGTCCGCGATTCCGCCGCCCGTGCCCACCGCGCCGCCCGGCTGGTGGCGGCGCAACTGGAAATGGTGCGTGCCGGTACTGGCGACGCTGACGCTGGCGCTGCTGGCGACGTTCGTCGTAGCTGTCCTCGCGATGATCTTCGGCGCGATGCGCTCGTCCGAACCCTACCGCCACGCGCTGGCCCTGGCGCAGGACGACCCGGCCGTGGTCGCCGCCTTGGGCGAGCCGATCCAGGCGGGCTGGTTCGTGCAGGGCAACTTCAGCAGCAACGGATCCGGCGGCCACGCGGAACTGGCGATCCCGCTGGACGGCGCGAAGGCCGACGGCACGCTGCACGTGGTCGCGAAGAAGTCCGCCGGCGCCTGGCGCTACGAGACGGTGGCCGTGAACGTCGAGGGCGGCGGACGGATCGTGCTGGAAACGGGCGGCGCCCCACCTGCCGTGGAACCGCCCTGTACAGCCCGGGGGCGCGACACATGACCTGAGACGGGTTCGCATCACCTTGCCTATCGCGTAGTGTCGTTCCACTTTCCAGGAGAACGCCGATGAAACCGCTTGTCCTTGCCATCGCCCTGGCGCTCGCCGCGCCGCTGCCCGTGCTTGCGCAATCGACCGCCAAGCCCGCCGCCTCCGCGCCGGCGCCTTCGCCCGCCTGGGTCGCCAGGAGCAACGAGTACGCGAACATCCTGCTGGGCGCACAGGCGCCGTTCCAGCCGGAACTGGCCAGCTTCTTCGGCATCCCCGGCTACGACGAGCAGGTGTTCGACCTGAAACCGGACAACGAGCGGCGTTTCCGCGAAGCGACCGCGAAAGCCAAGGCCGAACTGCGGCAGAAACTGCAGCTGGAGCGCGACCCCAACGTCCGCCAGGACCTGGAGATCATGATCGCCGCCGCCGACCAGCGCATCGAAGGCAGCGAACTCAACGAGAAGCTGATGCTGCCATGGGTGGACGTGCCGCAGAGCGTGTTCAGCGGCATCAACGGCCTGCTGTCGCAGCAGACGCCACCGGAACGCCGCGCCAGGGCGCTGGACCGCCTGCAACGCTACGTCGGCCTGGCGCCGGACACCACGCCGGTCACCGTGCTGGCGCGGCAGCGCTACGAAGAGGCGCTGGCCGATCCGGCGCTGCTGCCGCCCACCAGGCTGGAAGTCGAGCGCGCGCTGGCCAACGTGGATACCTACGTCGCCGGCATCGGGAAACTGTTCGACGAATACAAGGTGGAAGGCGCGCAACCCGCGCTGGCGGCGCTGGAACAGCAGTTCAAGGACCATGCGGCGTGGGTAAGGACCGCCGTGCTGCCCAAAGCGCGCACCGATACCCGCCTGCCGCCGGAGCTGTACGCCTTCCAGCTGAAGCAGTACGGCATCGACATCGATCCGAAGCTGCTGATCCAGCGCGCGGAGCTGGAGTTCATGGAAACCCGCGCGGTCATGCAGCAGATCGCGCCGCTGGTGGCCAAGGCCAAGGGCATCGACGCCAGCGACTACCGCGACGTGATCCACGCGCTGAAGCGCGACGCGATCCCCAACGACCAGCTGGAAACCCGCTACCGGCAGGTGATCGACGCCATCGACCCGATCATCCACTCGCAGCGCATCGTCGACGTGCCGCAACGCCCCATGCAGATGCGGCTGGGCACGGAGGCCGAGAGCGCCGCGCAGCCGGCGCCGCACTTCCTGCCCGCGCCGCTGGTGGGGAATACCGGCCAGCAGGGCACCTTCGTGCTGCCGCTGGGCAACCCGGACACGAGCGGCAAGGGCGAGCGGTACGACGACTTCAACTTCGATGCCGTCACCTGGACGTTGAGCGCGCACGAAGGCCGCCCGGGCCACGAACTGCAGTTCACCGCCATGGTCGAGCGCGGCGTGTCGCTGGCGCGCACGATGTTCGCGTTCAACTCGGTCAACGTGGAAGGCTGGGCGCTGTACGCTGAGGCCGAGATGGTGCCGTACGAACCGCTGGAGGGGCAGCTGATCGCGCTGCAGTTCCGGCTGATGCGCGCCGCCCGCGCGATGTTGGACCCGATGCTCAACCTGGGCCTGATCGACCGCGAGCGCGCCGGCCAGGTGCTGGAGAACGACGTGGTGCTTTCCAGGCCGATGGCGCGGCAGGAACTGGACCGCTACACCTTCAACGCGCCCGGGCAGGCGGGCAGCTACTTCTACGGCTACACGCGCATCCTGGAACTGCGCATCCAGACCGAGCTGGCGCTGGGGCCGAAGTTCGACCGCCTGGCCTTCAACAACTTCCTGCTCGACCAGGGCCTGCTGCCGCCGGACCAACTGGCGGCGGCGGTGAAGGAGCAGTTCGTCCCGGCGCAGCTCGGGAAGCGCTAAGCACCCACTGTAGGGGCGCCCCATGGGCGCGATGCTTTTGATGCTTTTTCATGCCACCGTACGCAAAAGCATCGCGCCCATGGGGCGCTCCTACCCAGCCTCAGGGGTTGGCCGGCTCCGGCACCACCAGCGCCGGATCGACCGGCGTGCCGGGCGGCACGTAGATGGCCACGCCGGCGGCCTGCCGCTGGGTGGTGGGGATGCCCATGCTGAGCCCGCCGGCGGAGTGGCGGCCGTAGCTGCCGGCGCCCACCGACATGCCCACCGGCGAGCCGCTGGAGCCCACGCCCAGCAGCACGATGCCGTTGGCGCCCAGCGCGGCGGCCTCGCGCTTGAGGCGGGCGACGGCCGAGTTGGTCTGGCCCTGCGTGCCGAAGCCGACGGCGCTGGTGGACTCCAGCTGCGCGACTTCCTGCGCGCCGGCCGGGGCGGTGCGGTAGACCTGCACTTGCGCGGGATCGATCGGCGCACGCGCCTGGCCGAGCATGACCTTGGAACTGCTGGCGCAACCGGCCGCCAGTGCGGCGGCGATGACGAGGGTGGCGATACGGAACGACATGGCGGCTTCTCCCGGTGTTCTGCGGACGATCTTCCGCCGCGACGCCTGAATACTGGCATATCCCGGCACCACCCGCCGTGACAGGCCGGGAGGAAATGCAGGCGGGTTATCATTCCCCGCCTGCCTATGCGCCCATCCACCGCACGATGAACCCTGCCCCCGATCTCCGGCCCGCCCCGCAGCGGCTGGCGGTCGACTATGTCCACACCCCTTCGCCCGCCGCCCTGCTGGGCCTGCCGGAAACGCTGGCCGTGTTCGGTTTCGGCACGCTGGCGCCCGCCTCCGCCGCGGTGGACGATCCCCGCTACCTGCGCGTACCCCTGTCGCCGCTGCGGACCAGCGCGGCACCCTTCGAAGTCTGGCGCGCCGGCGGTCCGGCGACCCACGGCGTGGCCGGCGGCATCCGCTACAGCCATGACGGCGCGTTGATGTTCGGCGCGGTGGAGTGGGAAGAACCCGAAGGCGGCATCCTGCCGGCCGGCGCGCAGGCCTATGCCGCGATGGCGGCCTTCTGGCGCGACAGCGGCTACCCGCACCTGCTGCGCATCTGGAACTACTTCGACGCCATCACCCTGGGCGAAGGCGATGCCGAGCGCTACCGGCAATTCTGCGTGGGCCGCGTGCAGGGCCTGGGCGACGTGGACACGCGCACGCTGCCCGCGGCCACCGCCATCGGCAGCCGCGACGGCCGCCGGGTGCTGCAAGTGTTCTGGCTGGCCGCGCGCGAACCGGGCCGCCCGCTGGAGAACCCGCGCCAGGTCAGCGCCTACCGGTACCCGCGCGAATACGGCCCGCAGTCGCCCAGCTTCGCGCGCGCCCTGCTGCCGCCTTCGCCGCAGGTGCCGCTGCTGCTGTCCGGCACCGCCAGCATCGTCGGCCACGCCTCGCAGCATGCCGATTCGCTGCGCGCGCAACTGGACGAAACCCTGACCAACCTGGACAGCCTGCTGTCCACCGCCTGCGCGCAGGAACCGTCGCTGCCGCCGCACTTCGACGCCAGCTCACGCCTGAAGGTCTACGTCCGCGATGCCCAGGACGCCGATGCCGTGGCGGCGCAACTGGACGCCCGCCTGGGCGGACGCGTGCCGTACCTGATGCTGCAGGCCGACGTCTGCCGCCGCGAGCTGCTGGTCGAGATCGAGGGCATGCACGGCGTGCGCGCTTGAAGCACGGCGCGGCGGACCCCATAGTTCAGGCATCCGGCGCCATCCCGCGCGCCGGTCGAGGAAGCGGAGACCATGGGACTGATCAGTCTGCTGTGGGGCATCGTGGCGATGCTGTGGATGGTGCTGGCGCTGATCCCGCTGTTGGGATGGGGCAACTGGTTCCTGATTCCGTTCGCCGCGGTGGGCGCCATCATCGCCGCCATCGGCATCCTGTTCACCCGCACCGAGAAGCGCGGCCGCGCCAAGGCCGGACTGGTGCTCAACGGCATCGTCATCGTGGTCGGCATCATCCGCCTCTCGCTGGGCGGGGGCATCTTCTGACGCCCCGATAGCCGCGCCGGACACAGCGTTCCGCGCTGCGACCATGCGTCGCGCCACACGTCCGGGAGGCGAGGCGTATCATTCGCGGCTCTGCAAGGAGTCCGCGATGGCCTATCCCCATTCCCGTCCGCGCCGCATGCGCCGCGACGATTTTTCCCGCCGGCTGATGCGCGAGCACGTGCTGACGGCGAACGACCTGATCTATCCCGTGTTCGTGCACGAGCTGCCCGGTCGCGAAGCCGTGCCGTCGATGCCGGGCGTGGAACGCCTGTCCATCGACGAACTGCTGAAGGTGGCCGAACAGGCCGTCGAACTGCGCGTGCCGGCGCTGGCGCTGTTCCCGGTGACCGCGCCGGAAGCCAAGTCGCTGGACGCCGAAGCGGCGTGGGACGACGACGGCCTGGCGCAGCGCGCCGTGCGCGCGTTGAAGCAGCGCTTCCCGGAACTGGGCGTGATCACCGACGTGGCGCTGGACCCGTTCACCACCCACGGGCAGGACGGCATCATCGACGACGGCGGCTACGTGCTCAACGACGTCACCGTGGACGCGCTGGTCAAGCAGGCGCTGTCGCACGCGCGCGCCGGCGCCGACGTGGTGGCGCCCAGCGACATGATGGACGGCCGCATCGGCGCCATCCGCGAGGCGCTGGAAGCCGAGGGCTTCGTCAACACGCGGATCATGGCCTACTCGGCCAAGTATGCCTCGGCGTTCTACGGCCCGTTCCGCGACGCCGTCGGCAGCGCCGGCAACCTGGGCAAGGGCAACAAGTACACCTACCAGATGGACCCGGCCAACACCGACGAAGCGCTGCACGAAGTCGCGCTGGACATCGACGAAGGCGCCGACATGGTGATGGTCAAGCCGGGCATGCCGTACCTGGACGTGGTGCGGCGGGTGAAGGACGAATTCGGCGTGCCCACTTTCGCCTACCAGGTGAGCGGCGAGTACGCGATGCTCAAGGCCGCCTACGCCAACGGCTGGCTGGACGAGAAGGCCTGCACGCTGGAAGCGCTCACCGCGTTCAAGCGCGCCGGCGCGGACGGCGTGCTGACCTACTTCGCGCTGGACGCGGCGCGCTGGCTGCGCGAAGGCTGAGCCCATGTAGGAGCGGCTTCAGCCGCGACCATGGAAACGAAGAAATCTTCGGCCACGGATTGCACGGATAAAGCCGAAAGCTTCATAGCCGCGTTCATCCGCGCCGATCCCTGTCTGAATGCTCTTTGTTCGTTTCCGGTCGCGACTGACGTCGCTCCCACAATGAGATTGGCTGTTCGCCCACGTATCGGGGAACGGGAACGCGCCGGCTCCCGTTCCCCGGCGACGGTTCAGAAGCGGGCTTCGATGCCCAGCATCACCGTGTCGGCGCGGTTGAACCGGCAGTCGTCGAAGTAGTCGCAGTCGTCATAGTAGTAGTCGTCGGCGTAGACGAAGGCGGTATAGCCCAGGCTGACGTTGAAATGGCGGTTGATGTCCACGCCGATGCCCAGGCCGGCGTAGCCGCCGTCGGTGGAGAAGTCGCCGCCGTAGGGATTGTCCTGGTCGGCGCTGAAATAGCCGCCGCGCACGACGGCGAACCAGCGGCTGTCGCCGAAGTTGAAGCGCGCGTTGGCGCCGATCGCGCCATAGGTGGCCTCCGGGATCAGAAAGCCGTCTTCGCGGGTGCTGTCGAGCCTGCCGCCGGAGATTTCCACGCCCACCTGCGCCCAAGGGCCGGTCTGCCAGCGGTAGCCGGCGCTCACCGCCGCCGCCCGCTGTTCGATGTCGTCGTAGATCCAGCCACGGCCGCCCTGCGCGCCGATGAAGAAACCGCCCTGGTCGCGGACAGGGGCACGGGATGCCGCGGGCGCGGCGTAGGGCTGGGCCTGCGGCGTCGCGCCGGCCTGGGGCGCGGCGGGCGCCTGCGGCTGCGCGGGCGACTGATCCTGCACGGGAGCCTGAGCGGCCTCCTCTTTCTTCCGGTACTCATCCCATGCGGGCGATAGGGACTGTGCGTTCGCGTGCAGGGCGAAGGCGGCCAGCACGAGCGGCAGGCAGCGGACGGGGTATTTCATGGGTGACTCCTCTCCTTGGCAAATGGAATGTTTCCCAGGTCCATGCGTGATCGAACAGCCATGCCGGGCGGATGCCGGCATGGCCGAACTGGAATGTGCACGTGCCGGCCGCGCCCGCCCACGATGGAAGGCGCTTTCGACGGAATCGATGAAAAGCGGACCGGAACGCCCGGCCTGCCGGCTTCATTCGATGGAACGCCCACTCCCCTGGGCGGGCGGAACATTGGAGTGCCCCACGAAGGCTGTCAAGTCGGTGCGCCCCCGACACGTCCGCCTGTGCGGCGTTACGGCGCATGCAAGCAGCGCCTTCTCGCAAGAACGAACTTTCCCGGGTGTGTCCGCCCAAGGCATCGCGGCCAAGACCGCTCCTACAAACAAACCCGCACTGCAGGAGCGCCCCAGGGCGCGATGCTGTTCGTTCCGCCGATGAATAAGCCGGCGCGCTGCAGGAGCGCCCTAGAGGCAACCAACCTTGCCCGTCGCCTTCGGCGCCACCGTACGGTAGAGGTCACCCTTGCCGGCCCTGGGTGCGCGCGCCGAACCGGTCACCACGATCTCCGCCGGCCTGGACGCATCCACCACCGGCGCGCGGGTCATGCCCTCGGCGGTGTTGAACGAAAGCGTCCATGGCTGCGCATCGGCATAGGCGCGGCCATCGCAGGCCGCCACGTACAGCCGGGTGGCCTCGCCGCCGGCCTGCGTGGAACGCGAGAACAGCAGTGCGCGCCCTTCGTCCAGCCAGGCGCTGTCGATCTCGTCGGCCGCGGTGTTCACGCCGGGCACCGGCCGCGGGTCCACGAAGGCCGTGCCATCCCAGCGCGCGAGGAACAGGTCGTATCCGCCCGCGCCCTTGCGTCCATTGCTGGCGAACGCCAGCCAGCGGCCGTCGGCGCTGAGGGTCGGCGAGCGCTCGTCGCCGCGCGTGTTGATGCCCGGGCCCAGCGATTCGACGGGGCCGTAACCGCCGTCCGGCTGCACGGGCGCGCGGTAGAGATCATGCCCGCCCGCGCCGCCCTCGCGGTTGGAGGCGAAGTACAGCCAGCGGCCATCGGCGCTGAACATCGGTTCGGCATCGTCGGCCGGGGAGTTGAGCGCCAGCGGCGCGGGGTCCATCCAGCGCTTGTCGACCCATCGCGCCTGCCACAGATCGCCGCCGCCCGGACCGCCGTCGCGGTCCGCGCTGCCCCAGACGATCCGCTGGCCGTCGGCCGACACGCTGCCGCGCACCTCGGCATCGCGCGTGGACACCACCCACAGGCCTTCGATGCCGTATTCGGCCAGCTGCGCCAGCGCCGCGGCTGAGAGTAGACTGCCGACGAAGGCGGTGGCGGCCAGTCTGCGTTTCATGGTGGTCACCCGCGTATCCATTCCCTTGCCAACTGGATTCATAGCACGTCATGTCCACGCCCCGATATGCAGTTTTCGGTCATCCGGTCGCACATTCGCTGTCGCCGCGCATCCATGCCGCCTTCGCGCGGCAGTCGGGCATCGCGCTGGAATACACCGCCATCGACACCGCGCCGCACGATTTCGTCGCCGCGCTGGACCGCTTCGCCGGCGAAGGCGGCGCGGGCGCCAACGTCACCATGCCGCTGAAGGAAGCGGCCTTCGCGATCTCATCGAGGCTTACCGACCGCGCGCGCCGCGCGGGCGCGGTGAACACGCTGACCCGCAACGACGGGCAGTGGCAGGGCGACAACACCGACGGCGCCGGGCTGGTGCGCGACCTGACCGGCCGGCATGGGCTGGACCTGCGCGCGCGCCGTGCGCTGCTGCTCGGTGCCGGCGGCGCCGCGCGCGGCGTGGCGCCGGCGCTGCTGGATGCCGGCATCAGCGAGCTGATCATCGTCAACCGCACGCCGGAACGCGCCGACGCGCTGGCCGACGCGCTGGGCGAACCCGACCGCGCGCATTCGCGCTACTGGGCCGACCTGCGCGACCTGGGCGACTTTTCGCTGATCGTCAACGCCACGTCCGCCGCGCGCCAGGACCAGAGCGAGTTCACCCTGCCCTTCGGCCTGGCCACGCCGCGCACGCTGGCGGTGGACATCAACTATGGCGAGGCCGCGATCCCGTTCCTCGCCTGGGCCCGCGCCGCCGGCTGCCACGATGCCGTCGATGGCCTGGGCATGCTGGTGGAACAGGCGGCGGAAGCCTTCGAAGGCTGGCACGGCGTGCGCCCGGACACCGACGCGGTGTACGCCGCGCTGCGCGGCAAGGACAAGGTGCTGGTGACGGCGGATTGAGCGGACAACAGGCGTCAGGTGGAACCGGATGCATCCAAACCATTGCCCGCATTGCAATCGCCCCTGCCTCGGCTTCTGGTCCAAGCTGGCTCTAGGACCCGCCCGCAGGAAAAGATGCATGTCCTGCGGAAACAGGGTGAGCGTCCCCTGGTTGCAGGCCTCGCTTCACATGTTGGCGCTGGGCCTGATTCCCCTTCTATTCTGCTTGCTCGCCATCACCCTCGTGGACTCTGCTCCGTCGAACTGGGTTTCCGTGGCGTTTCCATTGGTGGGCATAGCGGCCGGCACCGCGATTGAAGCCTGGTTGTACTATCGTTTCGTTCCATTGGTGGCGATCACCGCCTGACAAGCACTCAAGTCGAACCCGCTGGCGGGTCGGCCTGGTTCGGGCATCGGGGAGCCGGCGCATGCACAGAGCCTACGCCGTTGGTCTGCGGAGCTATCTGATTCTTGGCGCAGTGTGCTGCGTCTTTTTCATGGCATGCGCCGTCGGCGCGTTTCTTGCCCGCCAGTACTGGCCTATTCTTGTCTTCGGTTTTTTCGTGCTCATGGGCGTCTATTTGCTCATGAGCGCCGGAAATTACGAATTCTCCGAAAGCTGCGTTTCGCACAGGAATGCCTTTGGCCACTTCCGCATGCGATGGCAGGATGTTCGTGAAGTCGAGTTGGGACCGCAGGGCTCCATCGTGTTGCACGGCGGCGAGAAAAGATTGATTGTGGCGCCACCTTCAGCCTGGTCGGGCGCGGGAAAAATGGAGGCGTTTGATCTCATGCGCAGGAAGCTCGACGCGCCTGGCGTCAGGTCCTACCCAGGCAATTTCGCCGACTACAAGATCCACAGGAATGCCCGGGTGTGAAGGGACCGCGATCCGATCACTTCAGGTCAAACCCGTGCGGCGGGCCGGCTTGGCCCAGGCATTGGAACCACCTGGCAACATGGGTTCGGGGCGAACCCGTTTCGCGTATGGCTTGGTGCCGTAGTCCGGCAAAGCCGCAGGCTGTGCAGCCTCCCGGAGTCCCGGCACGGTACCGTGCGGCCCATCCATCCCGACTACGGGCATCACGCCTACGGTACGCTTGCGTACTCCCGACCCAAGGAGCGCATGCATGGATGGTTTCGTCGCCCAGTTGTTGACCCTGCTGGGCTTCCAGCTTCCCGAGCTGCTGGCCTGCGTCGCGGGCCTGGCGATGTTGTGGATGTGGACGCCGGCCGCGCCGGGGCGCGCGCTGGCCATCGGCGGCATGGCGGCGATCCTGGGTGCCGCGCTTCTGCGGCTCGTCATGTCGGTGACACAGGTCTGGATGATCCATCATGCCGAAGGCGGCTACAGCATGAGCGGCGGCTTCGCACTATTCAGCGCGGTGGGCATGCTGCTGGGCGTGCTTTCTTCCGCCGGGCTGGTGATGCTGGCCTGGGGTGCGTGCAAGGCGATGCTCGGGGCGGCGGTACGCGCCTGAAGCCTCGCATCTTGTAGGAGCGCCCTTGGGCGCGATTGCCCGGACGATGCATTGTCGTTGAATCAAGAGCATCGCGCCCTAGGGCGCTCCTACAGGGACAGGTCGAGGGGAAGCTCCGTTTCCCGTTCCCGCCTTACAGCAACCCGTCGCGCTTCACCGCCAGGTAGCGTTCCACCAGCGCGGCGGGCAGTTCGTCGCTGGTGACGTCCAGCACCATGACGCGATGGCTGCGCAGGGCTTCGTGCGCGGCGGCGCGTTGCTCCAGGTAACGGGCGACCGCGCCGGCGTGGATCGCGCCGGACAGGTCGTTGACGTCGCGGTCCAGCGCCTCGTCCAGCGAGGTCTCGCGCAGGCTGGCCACGCAGACCAGGTGGCGGCGTTGCAACAGGCGCACGGCGGCCAGCAGGTCCTCGATGTCCTCGTCGCGCACGTTGGTGACCAGCATCACCAGCGAACGGCGGCGCTGGCGCAGCGACAGTTCGGTGGCGGCGGCCAGGTAGTCCGTGGCCACGGCCTGCGGTTGCAGGTCGTAACTGGCGCGCAGCAGGGTGTCGATGGCGGCCATGCCGCGTTGCGGCGCCACCCAGCGGCTGTCGCCGCCCGAGGCCAGCAGCCCGACCGCATCGCCCTGGCGCAACGCCAGGTACGACACCACCAGCGACGCGTTCAACACGTGGTCGAAGTGTCCCAGTTCGTCCTCGCGCGCCAGCATTCGGCGGCCGGTGTCGATCAGCATGACCAGTTGCTGGTTCTTCTCGTCCTGGTATTCGCGCGAGACCAGCTTGCGCGAGCGCGCGGTGGCCTTCCAGTCGATCTGCCGCAGGCTGTCGCCGACGCGGTACTCGCGCATCTGGTGGAAGTCGGTGCCTTCGCCACGGCGTCGCTTCAGGTGCGCGCCGACCAGGCGCGAGGCCTGTTCGGCGCTGAACAGCGCGAAGCGCGTCAGCGGGGCGAAGTTGGGGTAGACGCGCACGCGCTGCGGCGCGCCGGCCACGCGCGACTGCCGCCACAACCGCAACGGCGAATGCAAGCGCAGTTGCACGCCGTCGAAGACCGCGTCGCCGCGCGCATTGGGGCGCAGGCGGTAGTGGAGGGTGGAAGCCGTGGCCGGCGCCAGCGTCAACCTGCGCGGAAGCCCACTGGCGGGCCAGCCGCCGGGGTGCAGGTCGAACACGTCCACGCGCTGCCGCGCGAGGGACTCGATGCGAAGCGCCACGTCGCGCTCGATGCCCAACGGAAGCGCCTCGGGGATTTCGCGCACCACCTCCGGCGTCGGCTTGCGGCGCAGCCATACGGCATCCAGCAATGCCAGCCCGGCCAGCACGGCGCCGCCGAGCTGCCACTGCCACAAAGGCTGCGCCAGGAACGGCACGGCCAGGCCGCACAGTCCCCACAGCGCCAGCAATGCGATCAGCAGCGGCGCGGGCCTCATGTAACGGCCCCTTCCCCCGCTTGCGGGGGAAGGTTGGGATGGGGGCGACGGAGCCCGTGCGGATCATTTTCTCCGGAAATCTCCAGGCGCAAAGCACCCCGCTTCGGCACGCCAACAAACACCGAATCGTTTCGGCTTCGATCTCCCCCCACCCCAACCCTCCCCCGCAAGCGGGGGAGGGGGCAGTGGATGCGCGCACCGGATTCCACCGGCTTGAGCATGGCGGTTGTGGCGGCATCCATCCTCATTTCCGTGGCGCTTCCACCTTGGCCAGCAGGGCGCGCAGGGCGTCGTCGGGCGACTGGCCTTCGATCTGCAGTTCCGGCGCCAGCGTGATGCGGTGGCGCAGCGCGGGGCGGGCGATCTCGCGCACGTCGTCCGGGGTGACGAAGTCGCGCCCCTGCAGCACCGCCTGCGCGCGCGCCGCGCGCACCAGCGCGATGCTGCCGCGCGGACCGGCGCCCAGCGCGATGCCCGGCCACTTGCGGGTCGCGGCGACGATGCGCACGGCGTAGTCGATCACCTGCTCGTCCACCTGCACGGCGGCGGTGCCGCGCTGCAGGGCGATGATGTCGTCCGGCCCCAGCACGCGCCTGACCTGCGACAGATCGAAGTCCGCGGCGGTGCGGCCGGTGGTGATGGCGTCCACCATGCGCTTTTCGTCCTCCAGCGACGGATAGTCGATCAGCACCTTCAGCAGGAAGCGGTCCAGCTGCGCCTCCGGCAACGGGTAGGTGCCTTCCTGTTCCACCGGGTTCTGCGTGGCCAAGGCGAGGAACGGCGGCGCCAGTTCGAAGGACTTGCCCTCGATGGTCACCTGCCCTTCCTGCATCACTTCCAACAAGGCGGACTGCGTCTTCGCCGGCGCGCGGTTGATCTCGTCGGCCAGCAGCAGATGGGTGAACACCGGGCCGCGGCGGATCACGAAGCTCTCGGTCTTCGGGTCGTAGACCGCGTGGCCGCTGACGTCGCTGGGCATCAGGTCGGGGGTGAACTGCACGCGGGCGTAGCTCAGCTCCAGCGCCTGCGCCAGCGCGCGCACCAGCAGCGTCTTGCCCAGGCCGGGCACGCCTTCGATCAGCACGTGGCCGCCCGCGAGCAGCGCGATCAGGATCTGGTCCAGCACCTCGGGCTGGCCGATGAAGGCCTTGGACACTTCCTCGCGCACGGCGGCGGCGCGTTCGGCCAGCAGGTTGCCGGCGGGCGCGGGGACCTCGGGAGGCAGGGCGGAGGTCGTATCGTTCATAGTCGGTTTCTCAGTTGGATCAGCGTGGAGATGCGGTCGCGGAAGCCCTGGCGATCGTGCGAACCCGGCGTCTGCAGGGCGGTGCGGACGCGTTCGGCGGGCAGGTCGAAGCGTTCGGCGATGGCGGCCACCTGCGGCTCGCCGGTCAATGCGGCGGCGACCGGATCGCGGCGGCGCAGGCGCGCCAGGAAGGCCTGCCGCATGGCGGTGTACAGCAGCACGCCGCGGCCATAGCGGAACAGGTGTTCGCCGCTGGCGCGCACGTGTTCGAGCAGCGAGCGCCGTTCGCCCGACGGCGAGGGCAGTTCCGGCCCGAAGCGCTGCATGCGCGCCCACAGCCACGCCATCAGCGCCAGCAGCAGCGGCGCCCACACCATCCAGCCGCGCACCAGCAACGTGCGCCAGATCGACGGCATTTCCGCGGCATAGACCAGGTGCATGGTGCCGTGGCCGTAGTTGGGCGCCAGGATTTGCCGCGCCAGCGCGCGGTGCGGACCGTCGCGCAGGCCGCCGTCGGGCGGCTCGGCCAGCGCATTGGCCAACGGATTGCGCGAGGCGCCGTTGGCCAGGAAATCGACATCGGCCAGCACGTCGACATGCCCGCTGCCGACCTCGAGCCGCGCATAGACGTACCCGGCCTGCAGGTCGCCCCACGACAGTTCCGGCTCCACGTCGTCGAAGGCGAAGCGGCGGCCGCGGCAGAATTCGACGTGGTGCCCCTCGCCCTCCACCTGGAAAGCCTCGCACTCCGGCGTCTCGCCCACCAGCCACAGCGACAGCATGTCCAGCAGCACCGACGCCGGGGCGTCCTCGCCGGCGACGTCCTTCGCCGGCGAGTACATCGGCGTGCGCACGATCAGGTGGCCGCCGCCTTCCACCCAGTCCAGCAGGCGGCGCGCCTCGGGCGGCGACAGCGCGCGCGGGTCGTTGAACAGCAGCACGGTGTCGCGCGCCGCCAATGCGTGGTCGTCCAGCTTCAGGCGCTGGCGCGCGTCGACCTTCACGCCGTCCGCCTGCAGGGTTTTCGCCAGGGCGTACAGCGGGTTGTACGCGGCCTCGCCGCCGGGCGGCAGGTAGATCGTCTTCTCGACGCGATGGAACTCGTGCCGGAACCACAGCGCGCCGGCCACCAGCAACGCCACGGCCAACCCCACGGCGGCGATCGTCCACGCGGCGCGTGCGCGGGCAGTCATGCCGTCCACCCGTAACGCAGCTCCAGCTCGGACACCAGCGCGTCGAACTCGCCCTCTTCCGGCAGTCGTTGCGCGTAGGCGGCGTACTGCCACGTGCGCACCATGCGGGCGAAGACATTGCGGTCTTCCGCCTGCGGCATGCGGCGCGAAGCGCGCAGGCATTCGGCTTCGGTCGCGCCGGGCGGCAGCACGAGGTCGGCGCGCGCGCTCATGCTGTCCACGCTGGCGCGGTACAGCAGCGCCAGCGCATGCCGCGGCCGGCCTTCGCGCCACAGCCGGCGGGCGACGGTGGCGATGTCGTCCGGCAACGCTTCCGGCAGCGCCAGCGCTTCGGTCGCCACCGCATCGTCGGGCACGGCATCGCGGCGACGGCCACCGCGCATCCACGGCAGCCAGTAACGCATCGTCGCCAGCAACGCCACGGCCAGCGCGCCCACGATCAGCCACAGGCCCCACTCGCCGATGAAGGCCAGCACGGCACCCAAGCCCGCCAGCAACGGCGGCAGGTCGCGGTCCTTTTCTTCTTCCTTCTTCCTGTCGTCCGGGTTGCGACGCTCCCAGGTGCTCCGGGTCTGGGTGCGGTCCAGCAGCGGGTCGCGATAGGCCTGGTCCGCCGCCTTGCGGAAGGACGCTTCGTCCACGCGCTGTTCGCCGAACACGCGCGGCAGCGTGGGCGGCGTCGCGCGCGTTTCGGCTTTCTGGTCGCTCCGCGCGTGCGCCTGCGGGGGTGTATCGCGCTCCTGCGCGCGCAGCGGACCGGCCATGCCGGCCAGCAGCATCACCGCCAGCAGCACCGGGGCCGAGGCGGCGAGGCGCGCGCGCAGCTGGCGGAACACGATCTCCACGTCCCATGCCTCGATCTGCGTGCGGCGGTTGAGGTACAGGCCGAAGCCGGCGCCGATGAAGAACGGTTCCACCACGCTGGCCGCGGCCCACAGTAACGCGTTCCAGCACAGCTTCATCCACGCCGGCGGCGTCTCGGACACCAGCTTCAGCGCATCCTGCACGCTGTCCGGCATCAGCCCGGTCGGCAAGTAGGCCAGCACCGCGACCACGGCCCCCACCACCAGCGCGGCCTCGAAATGCAGGCAGATCAGCGTCAGCAGCACCGCCGTGCCGTAGGCCTGTCCGCCCAGCACGCCGCGGCGCTGGCGCAGGCGGTCGCCGTCCACGCCTTCCAGCAGGTCGATCGGCAGGTACAGCGAACGCACCGGGCTGAAGCGGCGCCAAGTCAGTAACTGACGCACGCTCTTCCAGCCCCAGGCCTTTTGCGTGCGCAGCGTCTCGGCCGTGCCCGGCACGCTGCCGAACACCGCGCGCGACACCACGTACAGCGGGATACGGTCGAAGGCCGGCTTCAGCCACCACATCAGCAGCGCGGCCAGCCAGAACTGGTCGATCAGCCACGCGCCGGTGTTGAGCAGCGCGAACACCGGCAGCGTCAGCCACAGCCACGGCTTCCAGATGGCGGCGGCGTGGCGGCGCACCAGCGCCATGCCCAGTTCCACCGCCTCCCAGGAAGAGCGCACCCGCAGGCGGACGGTCAGCTGTTCAATCCGCATCCGCCACTCCGCGCCCGCCGCGCCACAGCCACACCAGCACCAGCGTCCACAGCACGCCGGACACGCTGTACTTCACCGTCGCCGGGATCGACTGCGTGGACGACCAGAACGCTTCGATGAAGGCCGCCACCAGCAGCATCGTCGCCACGCCCAGGCACAGCCGTGCGCCCTTGGTGCCGGCCAGCACCAGCGCGTCGATGCGGCGGTGCCGGCCCGGCGCGATCAGGCTGAGCCCCAGCCGCAACCCCGCGCCGCCGGCCAGCACGATGGCGGTCAGCTCGAACGGCGCATGCCCGGCGACGAAGCGCCACAACGGATCGCCGTAACCGATCTGCTGCAGGTGGCCGAACACCGCACCGATGCCGATGCCGTTGGCGATCAGCACCAGCAGCGCGCCCACGCCCGCGAGCAATCCGCCGGCGAACGTGCGCAGGCCGATGCCGATGTTGTTCCAGATGTAGACGCCGAACATCTGCCAGTCGCTGCCGCTCTCGCGGCCCAGCGAATGGCGCGGGTCGCCGGGGTCGTACATGCGTTCGACCTGGGCGACCTGTTCCGGCGACATGAAGCTGTAGATCAGTTCGGGGCGGTACTGCAGCAGCACGAACATCAGCACCAGCGGCAGCACGAACACCAGCGTGGCCACCCACATGCAGCCGGCTTCGCTGCGCACCAGCCGCGGGAAGTCGGCCAGCAGGAAACGCGCGGCGCGGCGCCAGCGCGGCGGCGGCGTGCGGTACAGCAGGCCGTGCCCCTGCTGCATCAACGCCTGCAGGCGCTCCACCACCACCGGGCTGTAGCCGCGCTTGCGGGCCAACGCCAGTTGCTGGCAGACGCGGCGGTAGCGCGACGGGATCTCCTCGTCGTTGAGCACGCCCTGGTTGCGCTCGGCGCGCGCCTGCCGCGCGCTGCCGCCCCGCGCCTGCATCCACGATTCGAACGCGATCCATTCTGCCTGGTGGCGGGCGACGAACTGCTCCTGCCTCATCGGCGCCCCAGCAGCCAGTTGGCCATGCCGTACAGGCGCAGCACGCCGGCCTGTCCGTGGGTCCCGGTGATGGGCGCCGCGATGTCGGCCAGTTCCTCCTGCCGCGACGGCGTGAGCTGCGGCGCGCGTTCGCCGAAGGCGACGACGGCGGCCTGTTCCTCCGGGCGCAGGCCCACGGGCGGGACGTGGACGGCATTGATCGGCGCGGGCACGTGTTCGCGCTCGGCGCCGACATGCACCACCAGCGTGCCGGCCACCATGTCGCCGAGCCGGCGCCCGTGCGGATCGGCCAGGCACGCCACCAGGCCCACCGCATAGCCGAACGGCAGCATGTCCACGGTGCGCAGCAGGTTGCGGGTGATCGCGGCCAGCCAGCCCAGCGGCGCGCCGTCGGCCGACACCACGCGCAGGCCCATCGCCTTCTTGCCCGGCGTCTGCCCGTGCCACGCGGATTCCAGCACGATGGGATACGCCCAGAACACCAGGAACAGGCCGATCAGGTACAACCCTTCGCCGGCCTTGCCCAGCATCGCCAGCACCATGCCCATGACCATCACCACGCCCATGCGGATCGCCAGGTCGATGCCCCACGCCAGCGCGCGCGGCACCGGCCCGGCGGCGGGCAGGTGCAGGGCGACGCCCTCGGGCGTGACCACTTCGCGATAGGTATCCAGCATCAGGCAGTCACCGCATGTTCGTCCGGCCGATGTGCAGGCGGTACCCGAAGCAGATTGACGTGCCGTGGTTCGCTTTCCATGCGCCTTCCCCTGTACACGCCGACTTTAGCGGGCAACGCCGCGCTTGCCCAGCCGGATTGGGGCCTGTTGAAGCTATTGTGATAGGCCCTAGACTGGCCGCCACCGTGAACTCCATTCCCTTCTCCTGCCGGCCGGGCTGCGGCGCCTGCTGCACGGCGCCGTCGATCACCTCGCCCATCCCCGGCATGCCGCACGGCAAGCCGGCGGGCGTGGCGTGCGTGCAACTGGACGACGCGCTGCGCTGCCGGTTGTTCTGCAAGCCCGAGCGCCCGGCGTTCTGCGCCTCGCTGAAACCCGGTCCGACGATGTGCGGGGCCAGCCGCGCCGAGGCGATGGCGATGCTGTCGGCGCTGGAACGGGCCACGGCGCCGATACGCTGAACTTCGCCGCTGATGCGGCTCAACCGACCTGCGTGGATATCCACCAGGTGGTGCCGCCGACATCGCGGAACCCGCCACGCTTGTCCTCGTCGCCCTGCTTCCGCACCGGCGCCTGCACGGGCGTCGCGCCGGCCGCCATGGCGCGCTGCCAGGCGGCGTCCACGTCCGGCACGTACAGGTGGACATGGCCAGCCACGGCCGGCCAGCCTTCCATCGCATCGGACAGCATCACGACCGTGTCGTCGATGCGCACCTCGGCATGGCCCAGCCTGCCGTCGCCGACGGCATGCAGGCGCAGCGGCTCGGCATCGAAGACCTGCACCAGGAAGTCGAGCGTCCGCTGCGCGCCATCGACGACGAGGTACGGCGCCACCGAAGTGTAGCCTTCGGGCTTGTACGTCATGTGGCACTCCTGTCTTCGGACGTGGCTGCGTTACGGAATCATCCCGCGGATAGTGTTGCGTCCAGGTAACGGTCCTTCAGCCGCACGTAGTGGCCGGCGGAATAATGCAGGCTCTCGATTTCCCTGTTGGTCAGCCGGCGGGCGAACCGCGCCGGGTTGCCCAGCCATAGCTCCGCCTCGCCGACGACCTTGCCCGGCCCCACCACCGCGCCGGCGCCGACGAAGCCGTATCGCTTCACCGTGGCGCCGTCCAGGATGCACGCGCCCATGCCGATCAGGCACAGGTCCTCGATGGTGCAGGCGTGGATGATGGTGCCGTGGCCGACGGTGACGTCCGCCCCGATCAGCGTCGGATGGCCGGCCTGGTTGTACGGGCTGTGGTGGCTGACATGGACGATGGTGCCGTCCTGCACGTTGGTGCGCGCGCCGATGCGGATGAAGTTGACGTCCCCGCGGAGGATGGTGCCCGGCCAGACGGACACGTCCTCGGCCAGTTCCACGTCGCCGATCACGGTGGCCGCCGGGTCCACGTAGACGCGCTGGCCAAGGACGGGAAAACGGTCAAGATAGGGGCGGATGGCGGTCATTCGGCCATTGTAGCGAGCAGGGCCGATTCGGCCGGACTACACTCCGGCGTATGGACACGACCGCCCCGCCCGACCTGACCGCCACCCTGCACCGCCTGCGCGATGCCTGGCAGGCGAACAAGCCCGACCACGCCCAGCGCCGCGCCGACCTGCAACGCCTGCGCGACGCCCTGAAGCGGCGGCTGCCGGAGATGGCCGACACCATCGCCGCCGACTTCGGCCATCGTTCGCGCCACGAATCGCTGATCGCGGACGGCATGACGGTGCTCAACGAGATCGACCACCTGGCCTCGCACCTGCGCACGTGGATGAAACCGCGCCGGGTCGGCGTGGGCTGGCGCTTCTGGCCGGCGCGCGCGGAGATCCGCAGCGAACCGGTCGGCGTGGTCGGCGTGATCTCGCCGTGGAACTATCCGGTCAACCTGGCGCTGATCCCGCTGGCCACCGCCATCGCGGCCGGCAACCACGTATTCCTCAAGCCGTCCGAATACACGCCGCGCACGACGGAATTCCTGCGCTCGCTGCTGGCCGAGGTGTTCCCGCTGGAACGCGTAGCAGTGGCCGCCGGCGGCGCCGACGTGGCGGCCGCGTTCGCCGCATTGCCGTTCGACCACCTGGTCTTCACCGGCTCCACCGCGGTGGGGCGCAAGGTGATGGCCGCCGCCGCGCCCAACCTGACCCCGGTGACGCTGGAACTGGGCGGCAAGTCGCCGGCCATCGTCTGCGACGACTACCCGCTGGAGCAGGCCGCGGCGCGGCTGGCGACCGGCAAATGGTTCAACGGCGGGCAGACCTGCATCGCGCCGGACTACGTACTGGTGGGCAAGGGCCGCCGCGACGCGCTGGTGCAGGCGCTGCGCGAGCAGGTGAAGGCGCGCTACGGCGACCTGCGCGACACCGACGACTACACGCGCATCATCAACGATGGCCAGTTCGCGCGACTGGAAGGCTACCTGCACGATGCGCGCGCGCGCGGGCTCGAGGTGGTGCCATTGGCCGACGCGCACGCTGCCGCGCAGCGCCTGTTCGCGCCCACGCTGGTGCTGGAACCCGGCGACGACGCCCGGGTCATGCAGGACGAGATCTTCGGGCCGATCCTGCCGATCCGCAGCGTCGATTCGCTGGACGACGCCATCGCCTACGTCAACGCGCACGACCGTCCGCTGGCGCTGTACCCCTTCAGCCACGACCGCGACCGCGTGGAGAAGATCCTGAGCGGCACGCTGGCCGGCGGCGTCACCGTCAACGACGCCCTGCTGCACTTCGGCATCAACGCGCTGCCGTTCGGCGGCATCGGCGCCAGCGGCATGGGCGCCTACCACGGCCGCGCCGGCTTCGACGCGATGAGCAAGGCGCTGCCGATCCTGTGGCAGCCGCGCCGCGCCGGCAGCGACCTGCTCAAGCCGCCCTATTCGAAGGTCGCCAGGTTCATCGACTTCATCATCCGCTGACGTGCGGCCGTGCCCTCACGCCGTGGGCACGGTGCCGCCGTCGATCACGTGTTCCGTGCCGGTGATGGCCGCCGCGCGGGGCGAGGCCAGGAAGGCGATCAGTTCGGCGACCTCGCGCGGCCTGGCCGGCCTTCCCAGCGGAATGCCGCCCAGCGATGCCATGATGATGCGCTTGCCGCCTTCGTAGTCGGTGCCCGCCTGTTCGGCCAGGCGCTCGGCCAGCGCGACCGACGCCTCCGTCTCGACCCAGCCCGGCGACACGCGCAGCACGCGCACGCCCTTCGGCGCGACCTCCTTGGACAGGCTCTTGCTGTAGGTGGACAGCGCCGCCTTGGCCGCCGCATACGCGGTAGTGGCTTCCGGCAACGGCAGCCGGCCCTGGATGGAGGTCACGTGGACGATGACGCCGGACCCCTGCGCCAGCATGCCCGGCAGCAGCGCGCGGTCCAGCCGCACGGCGGGAAGCAGGTTGAGATCCAGTTCCCGGCGCCATTCCTCCTCGCCGAGCGCGGCGAACCCGCCGCCGGGCGAGGACGAGCCGCCCAGCACATGGACGGCGATGTCCACGCCGCCCAGGCGCCACGCCACGGTGTCCGCCAGTGCGGCGCAGCCTTCTGCGGTGGTCAGGTCGGCGGCGGCGAAGAGCGGATCATCGGTGCCTTCCGGTTGCGAACGGGCCACCGCCAGCACGGTGGCGCCGAGTTCGCGCAGCAGCGCCACGGTCGCCCCGCCGATGCCGCGGGTACCCGCGGTGACCAGCACGCGTTTTCCCTGCAGATCCAGGTCCAGGGTCATCCGCGGATCTCCAGCGAAGCGATGCGATCGCCCGCCAGCACGATCGTGTAGTCCAGTTCGACCGGGCTGCCCGGAAAATTTCCCGTGGTCCGCACATGCACGCGCAGTTGCTCGCCCTGCCTCTCCGCCGAGAGCGGCTCGACCCGGTACTGGTAACGCGCCTTGGCCGAACGCTTCCACGCGCGGATCGCCTCCCAGCCGCGGATGGCCTGTCCTTCGTCGCGAACCTCCGCATCGGCGGTGAAGCAGCGTTCGATGCAGTCGACGCCGTCGGCATTCTCTTCGCTCAGATAGAGGGCGACAGGTTCCGGCAGTTCCACGTTCATCCACGACTCCTGGCATACGCCTTGTTGCGAGGCGCGCATCGTGGCCCTAGGCTTGCCCGCGTACAAGAACGCACGGAAAAGTAAGTGGCTGACGATGCAGTGAGCAGGAAACACCACACACCCGAATCCGCGGCCCACGACGTGGAAGCGGCGGTGCGGCTGCTGGACGGCCGCTGGAAGCTGCTGATCCTGTTCCACCTGTTCGACGGCAGGGTCCAGCGCTACTCGGACCTGGAGAAACTGATCCCGGCGATCTCGCAGAAGATGCTCGCCCAGCAACTGCGCCAGCTGGAAGCCGACGGCCTGGTCGCGCGGACGGTGTATCCGGAGGTGCCGCCGAAGGTCGAGTACCGCCTGACCGACTGGGGACAGGCGCTGTGCCCGGCGCTGGACGGCCTGCTGCTCTGGCTGGAAAGGAAATGATCGGTCCGGGCTAACCGGTCCGTGCCCGCTTCGCCGAGAATCGCCCTGTCGATGCGCGGCCTTCCCGTTCGTCGACGGGATGATGCCCTTTCAACGGAATGCCATGCCGACGAACTCCGCCCCCGCCAAGGCCACCCGCCGCGAATGGATCGGGCTGGCGATCATCGCCCTGCCCTGCCTGGTCTACGCGATGGACCTGACCGTGCTGAACCTGGCGCTGCCGGCGATCAGCGCGGAACTGGACCCCAGCGCCAGCCAGTTGCTGTGGATCGTGGACGTGTACGGTTTCCTGGTGGCCGGCTTCCTGATCACGATGGGCACGCTGGGCGACCGCATGGGCCGGCGGCGCCTGCTGCTGATCGGCGCGGCGGCGTTCGCGGCGGCCTCGGTGGTCGCGGCGTTCTCGCGCAGCGCGGAAATGCTGATCGCGATGCGCGCGCTGCTGGGCATCGCCGGCGCCACGCTGGCGCCGTCCACGATGTCGCTGATCCGCAACATGTTCCACGACGAGCACGAGCGGCAGTTCGCCATCGGCGTGTGGATCGCCAGCTTCTCGGTCGGCGGCGCCATCGGCCCGCTGGTCGGCGGCGTGCTGCTGCAATGGTTCTGGTGGGGCGCGGCGTTCCTGGCGGCGGTGCCGGTGATGGTGCTGCTGCTGGTGCTGGGCCCGAAGCTGCTGCCGGAATACCGCGACCCCGACGCCGGCCGCCTGGACCCGGTCAGCATGGCGCAGTCGTTGTCCGCCGTGCTGGCGGCGGTGTACGGGCTGAAGCGCATCGCCGAATACGGCGCGGACGCGCGCGGCATCGTCATGCTGCTGGCCGGCGTGGGCCTGGGCGTGCTGTTCGTGCGCCGGCAACGCCACCTGGCCTATCCCTTCCTCGACGTGACGCTGTTCCAGCGCCCGGCCTTCACCGCCGCCATCGTCGCCTACGCGCTGGCCGGCCTGTCGATGATGGGCGTATACATCTTCATGACCCAGTACCTGCAACTGGTGCTGGGGCTGACGCCGTTGCAGGCCGGCATCGCGACCATTCCCTGGTCGCTTAGTTTCACCGTCGGCTCGCTGCTCGCACCGCGCTGGGCGCGCCGCTGGGGCGCGCGGCAGGTGATGGTGCGGGGGCTGCTGATCGCCGCGGCGGGCTTCGGCATCACCGCGGCCGTGATGCCGCCGCACGGGCTGTGGATCCTGATCGCCGGCATGCTGGCGATGAGCATCGGCATGGCGCCGGTGTTCACCGTGGGCAACGAACTGATCATCACCACCGCGCCGCCCGAGCGCGCCGGCGCCGCCTCCGCGCTGTCGGAAACCAGCGCCGAACTCAGCGGCGCGCTGGGCATCGCGGTGCTGGGCAGCGCCGGCATGCTGCTGTTCCGGCTGTGGCTGGCGCCCGCGCTGCCGACGGGCATGGATACCGTGGACAGCACGCGCGCGCTGTCCACGCTCGGCGGTGCGATGACGGTGGCAGGCGAACTCGGTGGGCCGGCGGGCGTGCTGGTCGCGGACGCCGCCCGCACGTCGTTCACGCACGCGATGCGCGCGATCGCCCTGTTCGGCGCGGCGATGATGCTGCTTGCCAGCTGGATGGCGGCACGGCTGATGCGCGATGGCGAGGGCGCAGGACATGCGGTGCAGGTCGCCGACGAGGCGACCGGCGCATGAGCGTCGCGGACGACCACGCCCTACACTGTGCATTCGCCACAAGGACAGGGGATGCCTGCATGGACGACGAAGATCGCATCCGCGACGATCTGCGCCGCCTGGCGTTCTGGTGCTGGCTGCTGCCTGTCCCGGCGGTAGCGCTGCTGCTCGGCCTGCGCTACCCGCCGGCGGGTCCGGCAGCAATGGTGGGCTTCCTCATCCTGGGGCTGGGCGCGCTGCTGCTGGTACCGCTGGGCGCGCTGGTCATCGGCTTGGCCACCCGCACGCTTGGGGCCTCACTGATCGGGGCGATGACCGGCATCGGCGTGGGCCTGTTCACGGGACTGCTTGGCTTGGCGCTGCGCCAGTTGCTCTAGAATCGCGCCATGAAGATCGCCAGCTGGAACGTCAACTCGCTCAACGTGCGCCTGCCGCACCTGCAACAGTGGCTGGGCGCATTCGCGCCGGACGTGGTGGGCCTGCAGGAAACCAAGCTGGAGGACCATCGCTTTCCCGATACCGCGCTGGCGGAACTGGGCTATCGCAGCGTGTTCGCCGGGCAGAAGACCTACAACGGCGTAGCGATCCTGGCGCGCGAACCGGTGGCGGACGTGCAGGTGGGCATTCCCGGTTTCGAGGACGAGCAGAAGCGCGTCATCGCCGCCACCGTGGGCGACGTGCGCATCGTCAACCTGTACGTGGTCAACGGGCAGGACGTGGGCACCGACAAGTACGCCTACAAGCTGCGCTGGCTGGATGCCGTGCACGCCTGGATCGCCGCCGAGTTGCAGGCGCACCCGAAACTGGTGGTGATGGGCGATTTCAACATCGCGCCGGACGAGCGCGACGTGTTCGACCCCAAGGTGTGGAACGAGGACCACATCCTCACCTCCACGGCGGAGCGCGAGGCGCTGAAGCGCCTGTACGCGCTGGGCCTGCACGACGCCTTCCGCCTGCACAACGACGAAGCCGGCATCTTCAGCTGGTGGGACTACCGGATGGGTGGGCTGCGCCGCAACCTGGGCCTGCGCATCGACCTGACCCTGGTGTCCGACGCGCTGCGCGGCGATGCCGCCGACGCCGGCATCGACCGCGCACCGCGCACATGGGAACGCCCCAGCGACCATGCGCCGGCGTGGGTGCGGCTGGGCGGCTAGCTGTAGGAGGGGCTTCAGCCCCGACCGGAAGAATCAACAGCTTTTCGACGCGGATCAAGGCGGATGAAGAGGCTTCTGATCCGTGTCTCACGCTTTTTGCGGGTTTGCGGTCGGGGCTGAAGCCCCTCCTACAACCCGGACGTACAAAGGCCCGGCGTTCGCCGGGCCTTTGCCTTGCCACGGGCCTTGGGTGCGTCTCGAACGCGCACGCGGCCGCAGCGGAACCGTTACCTCGCCTTGCCCCGGGTGAACAGATTCACGATGAGCAGCAGGACCACCGCACCGATGAACGCGGTGATCAGGTAACCGACCCAGTCGCCGCCCAGGCCGAGGCCCAGCCTCGGCAGCAGCCAGCCACCGAGGAACCCGCCGATGATGCCGACCACGACGTTCAGGATGATGCCCTGCGACCCGTCACGCTTCATCACGATGCTGGCCAGCCAACCCGCGATGCCACCCACGATCAGATAGATGAGAAAATGCATTCGTCGCTTCTCCTTAATGGACAGGACCCCATGCTGCGGGGCACGCTTGAATCATCAACTACCGGCGTGAAACCGCCGTTAATTCACGTGGGGGCCGCCTCCGTGCCGTGCCCTTCATACCGCCAAGGCGGTGCCCATGCACGCCGTGATGCACCAATGCCCGGCGATCGGGCATGAACTGGCGCGATGCGCGGGCCGACTGGCGGCACGACGGCATCGCGGTGTGGCTGTTGCCGCACACGCCGCGCCAGCGCGGCGAACCGGGCGCGCGGCTGATCCTGTCGCAGGCATTGGGCCAGCCACCCCACACGCTGCCCATCGTGCGCGACGCCCAGGGCCGCCCGCACTTCATCGAACCGCTACGGCACCTGGAAACCGGCTGGAGCCACAGCGGCGAGGCCCTGCTGGTGGCGCTGGGCGAAGGCATCGAGCTGGGCGTGGACGTGGAACGCCTGCGTCCGCGCCCGCGCGCGATGGAAGTCGCCCGGCGTTTCTTCCATCCTGAGGAAACCCAATGGCTGCAATCGCAGGAGGACAGCGCGCGCGACGATGCGTTCTTCCGCCTGTGGTGCGCGAAGGAAGCCGTGCTGAAGGCGCACGGGCAGGGCCTATCGTTCGGCCTGCACCGGCTGCGGTTCGTGCCCGACGGCCCGCGCCTGCGGCTGGCCGAATGCGATGCCAGCCTGGGTCGCGCGCAGGACTGGCGCCTGCACGACTGGCAACCCCGGCCCGGCTACCACGCCGCGCTGGCGTGGCATCCGCGCTGAACGGGCGCTCGGGCGGCCTGCGATAATGCCGCGATGAACGACACCGCCTTCCCCGCCGGCCTGCGCGACGATCTGCGGCGCGGCCTCGCCACGCTGGGCCTGGACGCCGACGCGCTGGCGCCGCCCCTGCTGGCCTACCTGGCCCTGCTGGACCGCTGGAACCGCACCTACAACCTGACCGCCATCCGCGACCCGCGCGAGATGGTCACGCGGCACCTGCTGGACTCGCTGGCGATGCACCCGTTCGTCGACGGCATCGCCGCGCGCGGCGGCGCGCTCGCCGACCTGGGCACCGGCCCCGGCCTGCCGGGCATTCCACTGGCCATCGCCAAGCCCGGCTTGCGGGTGACGCTGGTGGAAAGCAACGGCAAGAAGGCGCGCTTCCTGCGCGAAGCCGTGCGCACCCTGGGCCTGGACAACGCCCGCGTGGCCGAGTCCCGTGCCGAAGCGCTGGACGAACCGATGGCCTACGACGCCCTCACCGCACGCGCCCTGGACGTGCTGGCCGGCATCATCGAGGTGGGCGGCCACCTTCTGAAGCCCGGCGGGCGGTTGCTGGCGATGAAAGGCGTGCGCCCGGACGAGGAGATCGCCGCGCTGCCCGCCGGCTGGTCGCTCGACGCGCTGCACCCGCTGTCCGTGCCCGGACTGGTCGGCGAGCGCCACATGGTCGTCGTGCGCCGCGACCCCTGACGCACCGGCGCGGTGCGCGATCGCATAAGCCATTGAAAAGCCTGACCCGCGACGCGGTTTTCCGGCACGATCCCTGCCCATATGACGACCGCCAGGGAATGCCGGCGGCATCGCGATTTCGCAGAGCCGGCCCCAAGCCCGCATAATCCCCCACCCACCTAGGTTCCCAAAGGCGCCCATCGCATGGCCCGCATCATCGCCGTCGCCAACCAGAAAGGCGGGGTCGGCAAGACCACCACCGCGGTCAATCTGGCCGCCGCGCTCGCCCGCGCCCCGCAGCGCGTGCTGCTGGTGGACCTGGACGCGCAGGGCAACGCCACCATGGGCAGCGGCGTGGACAAGCGCGAGGTGGAAGCCTCCACCTGCGACGTGCTGCTGGGCGAGGTGGACGCCAAGGCGGCGGTGGTCACCACGCCCGAGGGCTTCGACCTGATGCCGGGCAACATCGACCTGACCGCCGCCGAGATCCAGTTGATGGAATCGGACGCCCGCGAGCAGCGCCTGAAGACCGCGCTGGAACCGCTGCGCGGCGACTACGACTTCATCATCGTCGACTGCCCGCCGGCGCTGTCGCTGCTGACGCTCAACGCGTTGACCGCCGCCGATTCCGTGCTGGTGCCGATGCAGTGCGAGTACTACGCGCTGGAAGGCCTGTCCGCGCTGATGGAAACCATCGAGGCGCTGCGCGCGCGGCTGAACCCGGGCCTGGAGATCGAAGGCGTGCTGCGCACCATGTTCGACATCCGCAACAACCTGGCCAACGCGGTGTCGGCCGAGCTGACCACGCACTTCGGCGACAAGGTGTTCCGCACCATCGTGCCGCGCAACGTGCGCGTGGCCGAAGCGCCCAGCCACGGCCAGAGCATCGTCGGCTACGACCGCGCCTCGCGCGGCGGCGTCGCCTACCTGGGCCTGGCCGGCGAGATCCTGCGCCGCCAGGCCGACCGCAAGAAGCAACAGAAGCAGACGGAGCACGCTTGATGAGCGCCCCCAAGAAGCGCGGCCTGGGTCGCGGACTGGAAGCCCTGCTGGGCCCGAAGGCCGCCGAGACGCCGCCGCCGGAAGCCCAGCCGGGCGAAACCCTGCGCACGCTGCCGGTGCAGCACCTGCAACCGGGCAAGTACCAGCCGCGCACCGCGATGGACCCGGCCAAGCTGACCGAACTGGCCGAGTCGATCAAGGCGCAGGGCGTCATCCAGCCGATCGTCGTGCGCGAGCTGTCGCCGGGCAAGTTCGAGATCGTCGCCGGCGAACGCCGCTGGCGCGCCTCGCAGGAAGCCGGCCTGGCCGAAGTGCCGGTGGTCGTGCGCGACCTGGACGACCGCACCGTCATCGCGATGGCGCTGATCGAGAACATCCAGCGCGAAGACCTCAACCCGCTGGAAGAGGCGCAGTCGCTGCAACGCCTGATCAACGAATTCTCGCTGACCCACGCCGAGGCCGCCGAAGCGGTGGGCCGTTCGCGCGCCGCCGTGTCCAACCTGCTGCGCCTGCTGGAACTGCCGCCGGCGATCCGCGCGCTGCTGGAAGCGCGCCGGCTGGAAATGGGCCACGCGCGCGCGCTGCTGACGCTGTCGCCCGAACTGGCCAGCAAGCTGGCGTCCGACGCCGCCGACCAGGGCTGGTCGGTGCGCGAAGTGGAGCACCGCGCCCAGCAGTTCGCCGCCGGCAAGGTGCCGGTCACCGGCAGGAAGGCCAAGCCCGGCAAGACCGCGGCGCAGCCCGACATCGTCTCGCTGGAGACCGAACTGTCCGAGAACCTGGGCACCAAGGTCGCCATCGCCCACGGCCGCGGCGGCAAGGGCAAGCTGATCATCCACTACAGCGACCTGGACACCCTGGACGGCGTGCTCGAACGCCTGCGCCCCAAGGCCTGACGCCCCGCCTCCCTCTGTAGGAGGGGCTTCAGCCCCGACCGCAATAATCCGAGCCATGGGTTCGCGCGAATGGACGCGGATAAGGCCCCAGGCTTTATCCGTGCGATCCATGTCGATCCGCATTGAAGCTTCTTTGCGCCGTGCGGTCGCGGCTGAAGCCGCTCCTACAGGACGCCCCACGGCACCCGGGTCGCCGGTCCCGCAACCCCAGCTTCCGGCACAGTCGCCGGACCGTGGCTGTACTACCATCCGGTTTTCGCTTCCACCGGATGTCCGCCTTGAAACTCCGCACCGCCGCCCTGCTGCTTGCCTGCCTGCCGTTGCAGGCGATCGCCTTCGCGCCGTCCGACGCCGATCGGCGCTTCCAGGCGCTGTACGAGAAGGAATGGAAGTGGCGGCAGGAACAGACCGGCCAGGCCGACGAGGACAGCGACGCCACCGGCGGCAAGAAGCGCCTGCCCGATGTCGGCCCCGAGGCCCAGCAGGCCCGGCTGAAGGTGTGGGAACAGGTGCTCAAGGACCTGGACGCCATCGACGCGGAAAAGCTGTCGCCGGAAAACCGCATCAACCTGGCCATCTACCGCCCGCAGGTGGAGAACCTGGCCGACGAAGTGCGCCTGCGCGCCTACGAGATGCCGTTCAATTCGGATTCCTCGTTCTGGTCCAACCTGTCGTTCATGGCGCGCCGGCCGATGAAGAACGCCGACGACTACCGCGCCTACGCCGCGCGCCTGCGCGACGTGCCGCGCTACTTCGACCAGCAGATCGCCAACATGCGCGCCGGCCTGGCGCGCGGCTTCAGCGTGCCGCGCGCGGTGCTGGACGGCCGCGACGTGTCGATCGCCAACGTGGCCGAACTGAAGGACCCGGAGAAGTCCACCTTCTACGCGCCGTACCAGAAGATGCCGGCCGGCATTCCCGCCGCCGAGCAGGACGCCTTGCGCGACGAAGTGCGCGCCGCGATCCGCGAGCAGGTGGTGCCGGCGTTCGGCACCTTGCTGACGTTCTTCCGCAACGAATACGTGCCGCAGGCGCGCACCACGCTGGCCGCCGAAGCCATGCCGGGCGGCAAGGCGTTCTACGCCCAGCAGATCCGCGAATACACCACGCTGGACCTGAGCGCGGAGGAGATCCACCAGATCGGCCTGAAGGAAGTGGCGCGCATCCGCGCCGAGATGCAGGAGGTCATCGAGCAGACCGGTTTCAAGGGAAGCTTCGCCGACTTCCTGAAATTCCTGCGCACCGATCCGCAGTTCTACGCCAGGACGCCACAGCAACTGCTGGACCGCGCCGCGTGGATCTCCAAGCGGGTGGACGGCGAAGTGGGCAAGTACATCGGCACGCTGCCGCGCGGCCGCTTCACCATCGTCGAGGTGCCCGCCGACATCGCGCCGTTCTGGACCGCCGGCCGCGGCGGCCTGGGCACCTACTGGCTGAACACCTACGACCTGCCCTCGCGGCCGCTGTACAACCTGCCGGCGCTGACCCTGCACGAGTCCTCGCCCGGCCATTCGCTACAGGCCGCGCTGGCGCAGGAACAGGGCGAACAGCCGGCGTTCCGCCGCGAGAACTACATCTCGGCCTACGGCGAGGGCTGGGCGCTGTACACCGAGAAACTGGGCAAGGAGATGGGCATCTACGAGACGCCCTACGAGGACTTCGGCCGCCTGACCTACGAAATGTGGCGCGCCAGCCGGCTGGTCATCGACACCGGCGTGCACCACAAGGGCTGGAGCCGCGAGCAGGCGCTGGCCTACCTGCGCGACCACACCGCCCTGTCCGAGCACGAGGTCACCACCGAGGTGGACCGCTACATCTCCTGGCCGGCGCAGGCCCTGAGCTACAAGCTGGGCGAGATCGCCATCGTCCGCCTGCGCGGCGAGGCCGAGCAGGCGCTGGGGCCGAAGTTCGACATCAAGGCCTTCCACGACGCCGTGCTGAAGCAGGGCTCGGTGACCCTGCCCGTGCTGGAAAGCCAGATCCGCGCCTTCATCGCCGCCAGCCAGGCGGCCCCAGCCACTCAGGCAAAGGCGGCGCCCTGAGGCTCTGTAGGAGGGGCTTTAGCCCCGACCGCACGGACCACGCCCAAGCGACCTCGCCACCGGCTGGAATCAGGTCGGGGCTAAAGCCCCTCCTACAATGCCTCCCTAAGTGCTTGCGGCACAAGGAGAACGCCGGCATAATACGCGGCTCGCTGTGTCCGGTCGGCCTTCAGGCCACGACCGGGCGGGCCCCGGAAGCGCGATTCCGGCCCGCCGCCGACAGCGGATTTCCTCCCGTTTCGCGCACCGCCACCGCGGTGGGGCCGCCGCCTCCCTGGCCAAGGGAAGCCACAATTACCTTCGAGGTGCGTAATGTCCCGCGTATGCCAAGTGACCGGCAAGCGCGTGCAGACCGGCAACAACGTCTCGCACGCCAACAACAAGACCCGTCGTCGTTTCCTGCCCAACCTGCACGAGCGCCGTTTCTGGGTCGCCAGCGAAAACCGCTGGGTCAAGCTGAAAGTTTCCGCGCACGCGCTGCGCACCATCGACAAGAACGGCATCGACTCCGTCCTGGCCGAGCTGCGCGCGCGCGGCGAGAAGATCTGAGGAGCAATCGAACATGGCATCCAAGCGCGACAAGATCCGTCTGATCTCCTCGGCCAACACCGGCCATTTCTACACGACGGACAAGAACAAGAAGAACACCCCGGGCAAGATGGAAATCAAGAAGTACGACCCGGTCGTGCGCAAGCACGTGATCTACAAGGAAGGCAAGATCAAGTGACGCCATGACGCGAACGCGCTCGCGCGTTCGCCGGTGTCATGGCGTCACCCCGGCGAACGCCGGGGTCCAGCGCCTCAAGAACAACCCCGCTCCGGCGGGGTTGTTGCTTTATTGCCTCCCGCATCCGCGCACGCGCGAATGCCTGTGCCATTGCGTCGCCCCCGCGCAGGCGGGCGTCCAGCGCCTGCAGACAAACCCGCCTTTCGGCGGGTTTGTCGTTTCCGGAGCAACGACGACCGCCGGAAGCGATCGTTCTCGATGCACGCATGAAGGCTCGACACGCCACATCGCCCCCTTCGGCACGGCCTCATCCACCGAATATCCCGGCTTCGTCGCCCCTCACCCGCCCCGTATCGGGTACGGGGCAGGCTCTTCGGCACCCTCTCCCCGCACGCGGGTAGAGGGGAACGCATCGGCCACCCCACAACATGGAAACCCGCCTCGAACGGGTTTTCTTTTACCCGCCCAACCCAGCAGAATCGATCCATCGCTTCCCTGGACTGACGCTTCCGCATGGACTGGTCCCTCGGCACCGCGCTCCTGATCCTGGACTGGGCCATCCGCCTGGCCGCATTGCTGTGGATTCCCAGCCGCACCACGCCCGCCGCCGCGCGCAGCTGGCTGCTGCTGGTCGGCTTCGTCCCGCTGCTGGGGCTGCCGCTGTACCTGCTGCTGGGTCATCCCTGGCTGTCGCGCGAACGCGTGCAGCGGCAGGCGCAGGCCTCGGAAGTGATCCGCGAGGAACAGCGCCCGCTCAGCGCGCTGCGCTGGACGCCGACCGATGGCGCCGCGGTGGAAATGGCGCCGCTGATCGAACGCCAGGGCGCCTTCATGCCCACCCACGGCAACGCGGTGGAACTGCTGGACGACTACGACGCCTCGCTGCGCGCGCTGCTGGACGACATCGGCGCCGCGAAACAGCAGGTGCACCTGCTGTACTACCTGATGTTCGACGACGCGGTGGGCAATGCCGTGACCGCGGCGCTGTGCGCGGCGGCGGAGCGCGGGGTGACCTGCCGCGTATTGCTGGATGCCGTGGGCGCCAAGCGCGGATTGCGCGCCTATGCGCGCCGGCTGCGCGCCGCCGGCGTACAGGTGCACGACGTGCTGCCGGGCGGCCTGCGCTGGCGGCGCAGCGGACGGATGGACCTGCGCAACCATCGCAAGATCGCGGTGATCGACAACGCGGTGGGCTTCGTCGGTTCGCAGAACCTGGCGACGGCGGAATTCGTCCGCGGATTCCCCAATCGCGAACTGGTCGCGCGCGTGCGGGGGCCGGTGGTCTCGCACCTGGAAGGCGTGTTCGCCAGCGACTGGTACATCGAGACCGGGCAGCGGCTGGAGGTGCGGCCCGCCTACGGCGTGCAAGCGCAGGACGTCGCCGCGCAACTGTTGCCCAGCGGGCCCGCGTATCCGTTCGAGAACGCGCGCGACACGGTGAACGCACTGATCCATCTGGCGCGGCGCAAGGTGGTGCTGACCACGCCCTATTTCGTGCCCGACGACGCCACGCTCAGCGCGCTGCGCATCGCCGCACTGTCCGGCGTGGATGTGCAACTGGTGCTGTCGGCCACCAACAACCAGCTGCTGACGGCATGGGCGCAACAGTCCTACTACGACGAACTGCTGGCCTGCGGCGTCAGGATCGCGCTGTACCGCCCGCATTTCCTGCACGCCAAGCACCTGACCGTGGACGACGACATCGCGCTGGTGGGTTCGATCAACCTGGACATCCGTTCCTTCGCATTGAACGCGGAGATCGGCCTGGTCTGCTACGACGCCGACGTGGTCGCACGCATCCGCAGGGTGGAGGCGGACTACCTGGCGCAGTCCGACCATGTCGACGCCGCCACCTGGCGCAACCGCCCCGGCTGGCAGCGCAGCCGCGAAGGCATCGCGCGGCTGGCGGATTCGCTGATGTAGGCGTCCGCCACGTCGCTCATGGCGCGATGCGGCGAGGCCGGCGGACGGCATCGCCTACAATGACGGCATGAAGGACACCGCATCGGCCCCGCCCCTGCCACCCTGCGACATCGCGATCGTCGGCGGCGGCGCCGGCGGCGTATTGACCGCCATCCACGCACTGCACGCCGCCGCCACGCCTGCGCGGATCGTGCTGATCGAGCCGAATGGCACGCTCGCGCAGGGCGTGGCCTACGCCACACCGTACGCCGAGCACCTGCTCAACGTGCCGGCCAGGCGGATGAGCGCTTTCGACGACGCGCCGGAAGACTTCCTCGACTTCGTCGTCGACACCACGCCGGACGGCGGCCCCGGCCGCGACACGCTCGGACAGCAATACGTCGAGCGCAGGCGCTATGGCGACTACCTGCGCGACCGCCTTCGACGCGCGATCGCGGCCAGCCCCGCCACGTTGACCGTCGTGCAGGATCGCGTGGCCTCGATGGACCTGGACGAGCATGGCGCCACGCTGGTGCTGGAAGGTCATGGCCGGCTGCGGGCCGCGGGCGTGGTGCTGGCGGTGGGCAACACGCCCAAGCCGTTGCCGGCGCGCGGCGCGCCGCAGCTTCCCGAAAGCCGCTCGCTGGCGGCCTGGGATTTCGCCGCGGTGAAGCGGATCCCGGCCAATGAGGAGATCTGCATCGTCGGCTCCGGCCTGAGCATGGTCGATACCGTGCTTAGCCTGGCCGACAACGGCCATCGCGGCCGCATCCACGTGCTGTCGCGGCACGCCCTGCTGCCATTGGCGCACGCCGCGCACGCGGTGGCCGACTTCGATCCCGAACCGTTGCTGGCGATGGACCTGCGCCGACGCATGCGCTTCCTGCGCGAGGCCGCGCGCCAGGCCGTCGCCGCCGGTTTGCCGTGGCAGGCGGTGATGGAACGGATCCGTCCGCACGGCCAGGCATTGTGGCAGTCGATGTCGATCAGCGACCAGCGCCGCTTCCTGCGCCATGGGGTGCGCCAATGGGACGTGCACCGCCACCGCATCGCGCCGCAGGTGCACGCGCAGTTGCGGGCGCTGCTGGAGAACGGGCAACTGCAGCTGCACCGTGGCCGCCTGGACACGGTGGTGGCGCACGGCGACCGCATCCGCGTGACCGCGCGTCTGCGCGACGGCCGCGCGGAACAGTTCGACGTGGACACGGTGGTCAACGCCACCGGGGTGGAACTGCGGGCGCAGACCATGCGCAACCCGCTGCTGCACGACCTGCTGGGCAAGGGCCTGGCCCAGCCCGGCCCGCACGGCATCGGCCTGAAGGCCGCGCGCGACGGGCGGCTGGTCGACGCCGAAGGCGCCAGCCATGCCCGCGCCTTCGTGATCGGCAGCCTGCGCATCGGCTGCGTGTGGGAAAGCATCGCCGTGCCGGAACTGCGCGGACAGGCCGAGACCGCCGCGCGCCAGCTGCTGGCGCTGGCCGGCCGCTGATCCCACGCCCGCGACCCGGCGGCGCAGTACACTCCGGGTCGGGTTGAGCGCCGGGAGAGGGCGTTGGTTTCCAGCTGGATCCTGTTGTTGGTGTCCGTCAGCTACGCGGTGCTGCTGTTCGGCGTGGCATGGTGGGGCGACCGGCGCCCGATGTATCCGGACCGCCCGTGGCTGCGGCCGGTGGTCTACAGCCTGGCGCTGGCGGTGTACTGCTCGTCGTGGACGTTCTACGGCGCGGTCGGCAGCGCGGTGCGCAACGGCATCGGCTACCTGCCGATCTACCTGGGCCCGCTGTTCCTGCTGCTGTTCGGCTGGCGCATCATCGAGCGGCTGGCGCTGATCGCGCGCAGCGAGAACACGGTTTCCATCGCCGACTTCATTTCCTCGCGCTACGGCCGTTCGCGGCGACTGGCGGCGCTGGTCACCGTCATCGCGCTGATCGGCGTGGTGCCGTACCTGGCGCTGCAGTACAAGGCCGTGGCGATGAGCCTGAGCGTGCTGAGCGGCGAGAGCGGCGACAGCGCCTACGGCTTCTTCTCCGACCCGGCCCTGTACGTGGCGCTGCTGATGGCGCTGTTCGCCGCGCTGTTCGGCACGCGCCAGGTGGACGCCACCGAGCACCACCACGGCATGATGCTGGCCATCGCGCTGGAGTCGATGGTCAAGCTGCTGGCGATGGTCTCGGTGGGCGTGTTCGCCTACCTGTGGCTGGGCGGCCATTCGATACGCGTGACCGAATCGGCGCGCACGCTGTTCCAGAACGCGCCCCCGATCGGCTTCATCGCGCAGACGCTGCTGGCGTTCCTGGCCATCGTCTGCCTGCCACGCCAGTTCCACGTGGCGGTGGTGGAATGCAGCGACGTGGGCGACATCCGCAAGGCGCGCTGGCTGTTCGGCGGCTACCTGGTGCTGTTCTCGCTGATGATCGTGCCGGTGGCGGCGGCGGGCGTGGCGCTGTTCGGCACCGGCAGCGGCGTGCCGGACGACAGCTTCGTGCTGGCGCTGCCGCTGGCCGAGGGCCGCACCGCACTGGCGCTGGTCGCCTACGTGGGCGGTTTCTCCGCCGCCACCGGCATGGTGATCGTGGCCAGCATCGCGCTGGCCACGATGGTCAGCAACGACCTGGTGATGCCGGTACTGCTGCGGCGCGGCTGGGCCGAGCACCACGCCGAGGCGGACGTGGCCTCGCGCGTGCTGTGGGTGCGCCGGCTGGCGATCCTGCTGCTGGCGCTGACCGCATACACCTACTACCGCAGCAGCAGCAACGACAGCACGCTGGCCTCGTACGGCCTGATGGCGTTCGCGGCGGTGGCGCAGTTCGCGCCCGCGCTGATCGGCGGCCTGTACTGGCGCGGCGCCAGCCGGCGCGGCGTGGAAGTCGGCATGCTGCTGGGCTTCGCTACCTGGATCTACACGCTGCTGCTGCCGACGATGACGCAGGCCGGCTGGTTCGACGCGCAGTGGCTGCACAGAGGTCCCTTCGGCATCGCCTGGCTGCGCCCGCAGCAGTTGTTCGGCCTGAGCGGCTGGGACACGCTGACGCACGGCACGTTCTGGTCGCTGCTGGTCAATACCGGCGCGATGATGATCGTCTCGGCGCGGTCGCGCCCGGGCGTGGACGAACGCCTGCGCGCGGCGCCCTTCCTCGACCCGTACGCGCAGCGCCCGGCGCTGGTGGCCGGCGAATGGCCCGGCAGCGTGCGCGTGGGCGACCTTCGCACCCTGGCCGAACGCGTGGTGGGGGAACGCCACGCCCGCCGTGCCTTCGCCGATCATGCGCAGTTGCTGGACCGCGAACTGCAGCCCAACGCGCCGGCGGACCGCGTATGGGTGCAGTTCACCGAACGCCTGCTGGCCGCGGCCATCGGCGCGGCCTCCGCGCGCATCGTGCTGACCAGCGTGCTGCGCGGCTCGGGCATGGAGCTGGGCGAAGTGGTGGCGGTGCTGGACCAGGCCGGGCAGGAACTGCGCTTCAACCGCGAGATCCTGTCCACCACGCTGGAGAACATCAGCGCCGGCGTCAGCGTGGTGGACCCGGCGATGCGACTGGTGGCCTGGAACCGTCGCTACCAGCAGATGTTCGGCTATCCCGACGGCATGCTGTACGTCGGCCGCCCGGTGGCCGACCTGATCCGCTACAACGCCGAGCGCGGCGAACTGGGCGACGGCGACATCGACGAGCAGATCAACAAGCGCATCCGCTACATGCGCGCCGGCTCGCCGCACATCTTCGAACGCGTGCGCTCGGACGGCCAGGTCATCGAGATGCGCGGCCAGCCGCTGCCGGGCGGCGGCTACGTGACCAGCTACAACGACATCACCGACTTCAAGCGCGCCGAGGCGCTGCTGCTGGAAACCAACGAGACACTGGAGCAGCGCGTGGCCGAGCGCAGCCAGGCGGCGGAGACCGCGCAGCAGTCGCGCACGCGTTTCCTGGCCGCGATCAGCCACGACGTGCTGCAACCGCTGAACGCCGCGCGGCTGTTCGTGTCCGCGCTGCGCGACAGCGAGCAGGGCCAGGACGAACAGGGACAGGAGCGCAAGCACCTGACCGAGCGCGTGGACGCCTCGCTGCGCGCGGCCGAGGAGCTGCTTGACGGGCTGCTGGACGTTTCGCGTCTGGATGCCGGCGGCCTGCGCACCGAGATCAGCGATTTCGATGCCGGCGAACTGCTGCGCGAACTCGCCGCGCAATACGCGCCGGTCGCGGCCGGTCGCGGACTGGACCTGCGCGTGCACGCGCGCGCCGTCCCGGTGCGCAGCGACCGCCGCCTGCTGCGCCGCGTGCTGCAGAACTTCCTGGCCAACGCGCTGCGCTACACGCGCGAGGGCCGCATCGTGCTGGGCATGCGCGTGCGCAGCGCGCAGGTGGTGCTGCAGGTCTGGGACACCGGCCCCGGCATTCCCGAGAACCACATGCGGCAGATCTACGACGAATTCCACCGCTTCCAGCAGCCCTTCGACTGGGGCGAGCGCGGGCTCGGCCTGGGACTGTCGATCTGCCAGCGCATCTCGCGCCTGCTGCGGCACGAACTGGACGCGCGCAGCACGGTGGACCGCGGCAGCATGTTCTCCATCGTGGTGCCGCGCGCCGCCGCCGTCAGCGAACGGCGCATCTCGTCGCGCCGCGCCGCGCTGGCGGCCGATTCGCTGGCCGGGCTGCGCGTGCTGTGCGTGGACAACGACCGCGAGATCCTGGACGGCATGCGCGCCCTGCTCGGCCGCTGGCAGGTGGACGTGATCACCGCCGCCACGGTGGACGAGGCGCTGGAGAAGATCGCGCTGGGCCCGGCGGTGATGCTGGTGGACTACCACCTGCACGACCGCCTGGACGGGCTGGCGACGCTGGAGGCCTTGCGCGCGGCCAGCCCGGGGCCCATCGCCGGCGCGCTGCTGACCGCCGACGGCCGCGACGAACTGAAGCAGCAGGCCCGCGAGCATGGCTACCGGCTGCTGACCAAGCCGGTGAAGCCCGCTTCGCTGCGCGCGTTCCTGGCGGCGCACTACACGGCGGCCGTTGCCGGCTGACGCGTTCGCCGGTGCCTACCAGATGCTCTCCATTTACGCTGTGTCAGCGCTGGGGGAGGCGACGGACAGGCAATCGGAGAGGATGGTGCTATCCAGGGCGATGTGGCCCCGAATCACGGCCTGTAACGAGGCTGCACGGCAATTGGGGGCGATCTGGGCATAGACGCGACTCTCGTGCTCGAGCATGCCGAAGACGATGGTTTTCTTGTAGGCGCCATATCCGCGCTTGCCGCGCACTCGCCAAGGCCCGAAGAACGACTCATCGACTTCGACCTCGCCGGTGAAGGGCGAATGGCGCTCGCATTCTTCAGCCATGCGCTGCCTGATCCGCAGGAAGATGGCGTTGACCGAGCGCACGCTGATGCCTGTCAGTTCGGCGGTGGTGGTGGCCGTCAGACCCCGGTCAAAGCAACGCACGAGGACTCGGAACCGGGCCTCGCATTTCTGAGTCACATCAGGAAGATAGCTGCTTCAGTGGCAGTGTTTGCTTCCAAAGACTCTTTCGTTTGGTCGGGCCGCTTACTTGTAGCAGGCCAACCTTAAGCAAAGGAAGCTCTCGCAAAGTAAGGGGATTGTTCGCAATGCTCGATCAGAAGTTCGGTAAGAACCCGTATCTTCCGTGAAGGGTGTTGTCCTGGCGGGCGGACAACATATGCACCTGCCGGAGGGATTGGATGGCGTTTCATGACGGGGATGAGTGCCCCAGAAGCGAGATGTTCATGAATCAGGCCATCCGGCAGACGTGCAATTCCGAGTCCTGCCGCCGCGGCTGCAACCAGGGCGATACTGTTATCGGCCTTGAAGCGTCCTTGTGGGTGAATAGCGATGATCCTGTCGCCGTCCATGAGTTGCCACGTTTCAGTTCCTTGCATGAGGATTTGATGGGTCAGGAGTTCTTCGATTGTCTCGGGCGACCCATGCGCCTCGACATAGCTTGGGCTTGAAACGAGCGTTCCGTAGATCGTTCCGACGCGCCTTGCAAGCAGGGTTGAGTCCGGGAGATAGCCCAGCCGTATCGCACAATCGTAGCCTTCAGCGATGAGATCGGCCATGTGATCGCTGTAGCAGGTATGGATGTGGAGTTGCGGGTGGCGTCGAGCCATTTCCGCAATTACGGGTGCAAAGTGAGTTGGACCAAAAGAAAGGTTTGCAGATATTCGCAAGCGGCCACGAAGCTCGCCGGTAGGCAGGATCGTTTCCCTGGCCATATCGATTTCGGCGCATACCCTGGCTGCATAGTCCCGAAATGTGGCTCCGGCTTCCGTCAGGGCTGCGCCCCGCGTGGTTCGGGCCAGAAGCTGGACACCCAATTCCTGTTCAAGCCGCAAGAGTCGCCGGCTAACGATCGACTTGGCTACGCCGAGTCGAAGCGCTGCAGGCGAAACCCCGCCTGCATCGGCAACTTCCACGAATGTCCGGAGCTCTTCGATGTCCAACTTGGCGTTCCCGGTGGTGCGACACATCCTGACACGAAAACACCCGAATCGCCGTTCCCGATAACGCGACGCAGTTATGCAAAAAATGACACTACCGGATCACGGATAGGGGTGACAAGGTTTGCCCGGCCGGGCCGAGGCCAGTTGGCCGCGCTTGCACGTGCACCTACCGTTCCCAGTAACGCAACAGAGGGTGATCCATGACTTTTCGTAATGGCCTTGATTCGCTCCTTCGTCCCGAAGATTCCGTACTCGTTTTGATCGACCACCAGCCTTACCAGCTCGCGAACCTCAACAGCCACGATCCGCACGCGGTGGTCAACAATTCAACGGCGTTGGCGAAGACCGCCAAGGCATTCGGTGTATCCACCATCTTGACCAGCGTAATCGCCGCCCACGGTGGCCTCATCTTCCCCCATATCACCGATGTATTCCCGGGCCAGGAGGTGATCGACCGGACCTTCATCAACACCTGGGAGGACAGGAAGGTGGTGGACGCAGTCAAGGCGACTGGCCGCAAACAACTGATCATCGCGGGTCTCTGGACCGAGGTCTGCGTCGCGATGCCGGTGATCCAGGCCCTTGGCGAAGGCTGGGACGTGACGGTGATCACCGACGCGTCCGGCGGCACTTCTGTCGAGGCTCACGAGGTCGCCATCCAGCGCATGATCGCAGCCGGTGCGAATGTGATGACCTGGCTGGCGCTGGCGTCCGAATGGCAGCGCGACTGGGCGCGGACTGAACATGCTGCCGAGCTGACCGAAGTTCTCAAGCAGCATGCCGCCGGCAGCGGCATCGCCTATCTGTGGGAGCAGCAGTTGCTCAACACACCGGTGCCGACTGCCGCAGGTTGACTTGAACGGGGAGCGGGAACTTGAGCCATGCCCACTCTCCCCCTTCAGTTCAATGAGTTTTCAATCTGCCTCCAACGACAAGCAATCCAAGAAGGAAGAGAAAAGCCAAATGGCCAGCGAAGAAATACGAAATCCCCAAACAGATCAGCTTCTCACTCCCGAGAATTCGGCCTTCATCATCATCGACTACCAGCCCATCCAGGTCTCGTCGATTCGATCGATGCCGCGTGAGGAATTGGTCTTCAACATCGTGAGCACGGCCAAGGCTGCGGTGAACTACAACCTTCCAATCGTTCACTCAACGGTCAACGTCGCAACCGGTCGCAACAAGCCGCCAATTCAAGAGTTGCAGGATGTGCTCGGGCACTTGCCGACGTATGATCGCACCTCGATCAATAGCTGGGAGGACATCGAGTTCAAGCGGGCAGTGAAGGCGATCGGCCGCCGGAAGCTGATCATGACCGCGCTCTGGACCGAGGCCTGCCTGACCTTCCCCGCACTGGATGCGATTCAAGAGGGTTACGAAGTCTATGTTCCGGTCGATGCGGTCGGTGGCACCTCTCTTGCCGCCCACGAAGCCGCGTTGCGTCGCATGGAGCAGGCGGGGGTCAAGCTCATCAGCCGAGTGCAGATGTATTGCGAGCTACAACGCGACTGGTCACGCGGGGCAACAGTTCCGGGCTTCATGGGCGTCTTCGACAACTTCGATGGCTTCAATCCCGAAAAGGCGGCGGAGGGAAAGGCAACTTCATGAATGCCATGACCCGCATCTTCGTGCCTGGCTTGCTGGCCGTATCCATGACTCTGCAGACGGGCGCCATCGCCCACGCTGCCCAACCACCTTCGGAACTCTCCATGACGCACGCAGCCAACACCATCACGACGCCCGATGGCGTACAGCTGTACTACAAGGACTGGGGCCCGAGGAACGGCCCGGTCGTGACCTTCAGCCACGGCTGGCCGCTGAACTCGGACAGCTGGGAATCGCAGATGATCTTCCTGGCCTCGCAGGGCTACCGCGTCGTCGCCCACGACCGCCGCGGCCATGGCCGCTCCAGCCAGCCGTGGGACGGCAACGACATGGACCACTACGCCGACGACCTGGCCGCCGTGATCGATGCGCTGGACCTGAAGGACGTGACCCTGGTGGGCTTCTCCACTGGCGGCGGCGAAGTGGCCCGCTACATCGGCCGCCACGGCACCGGCCGGGTGAAGAAGGCCGTGCTGGTCAGCGCCGTGCCGCCGCTGATGCTGAAGACCGAGAGCAACCCGGGCGGCCTGCCGCTGGAAGTCTTCGACGGCCTGCGCAAGGCTTCGCTGGAGAACCGCTCGCAGCTGTACCTGGACATCGCTTCCGGCCCGTTCTACGGCTTCAACCGTCCGGGCGCCAAGCCCAATACCGGCCTGATCCAGTCGTTCTGGGCGCAGGGCGTGCAGGGCGGCCACAAGAACACGTACGACTCGATCGCCGCGTTCTCGGCCACCGACTTCCGCGACGACCTGAAGAAGTTCGACGTGCCGACGCTGGTCATCCACGGCGACGACGACCAGATCGTGCCGATCGACGCCGCCGGCAAGGCCTCGGCTGCGCTTGTCAAGGGCGCGCAGCTGATCGTGTACCCGGGCGCGCCGCACGGCCTGGCCGACACGCACAAGGATCGACTCAACCAGGATTTGCTGGAGTTCCTCAAGGACTGATCCGAGCGAAATGCTTAGCTGAACTGGCCCGGGCCTTCCATGAGTATCTTGTTCCCATATCGGCTTTGAACCCTGAGTGGCGCAAGGCGTGGGAGGCTCGGGCACTTCACGCCATTACCGTGAGGTCGAGAAGATGCCCAGCAAAACATCCGTAGCCATGATGACGTGCGTGTCATCCGGGATCGGTCCTTACTTGCTTCGTCCATATCGGAAAATTTCCAAATGATCACATCGAGTTCGAGCGCATCTGCCAAAGCCTTGACAATCGTGTCGCTCACTCTAGCCGGATTTGTCTGTGCTCAGACAAACGCAATGGCGCCGGCGAATCAAGAAACACAGGATACTTCCGTGCAGCAGACTCCGGCGGACTCTTCGCTTGCGTCGGATAAGCCCGTGCATATGCCATCGGGCCCGCAATCCATTCCATTCGAACTTCAGGACAACCTCGTCCGCCTTGAGTTGGAAGTGAACGGGCAGAGGCAGAGCGGCGTTCTGGACAGCGGGACCGGCGCGATTCTCATCGATCGGGAGGTCAGCAGGAAGCTCGGCCTCCAGGAGGGCGATTCGACTGGCGATGCGGCGGGCGCCGGCTCCGAGGCCAAGCAGCTTCTGCCTGTAACAATAGCCAATCTGGTGGCGGGTCCGTTGACGTTTGCAAATGTCGCCGGCTACGCCATGGAGCTTGTTCATCTGTCATCATCGGCTCAGTTTCCTGTCGATGTGTTGCTCGGTGCACCCGCTTTCAAATATGGCGCAGTGAGCATCGACTACGCCAATCGTGAAATAACGTTTGGTCCGTCCGGGAGCTTCGGGAAATGTGCCACGCCAGTCCCGCTGGAAGTCGTACATGATGTTCCCGTCGTGGAGATAGAACTTTGGCCAGCCAACGACCAACCTCCCGTTCGCCTGAAGGTTCTGGTTGATCTCGGCACCAGGCATAGCGCATTGGTGCTCGGGGGTTCTTTCGTTCGCAGCGAGGTGGGAAAGGCTCTGGTTCAAGGTGGAATTTCGAAACAAATCGGGCATGGCGTTGGCGGACAGGTGCAGGGCACGGTTGTCCGCGTGCCGGAGGTTCGGATCGGGGCGACGAGCTTCGGGGCATTGGACGTAAGTTTGACCTCGAACGTCCCTGCCTTTGAGGGTGGCGTGATCGACGGGACGTTGGGTGTGCCACTCTGGAGAAATGGCGTGATTACCTTCGACTATCCCGGTCGTCAGATATGCATTACGCGCCGATGAGTGCAGGTCGCGGTTTCCGATAACAGGCGACAGGGAAATTCCCGTCCCGCTTTTTTGCTGAGGAGGGGCGGTCCGCCAGTCCAATCCAGATTCATTGATGCGTCAAAGGAGCAGTTGTGAAAGCAGCGGTTTACGACGCAGCAGGTACTCCAAGCGTCTTGAGGTATGTCGATATTCCCAGCCCGGCCATTGGACCCAACGACGTCCTGATTTCCGTCGAGGCGATCTCGATTGAAGGGGGCGATCTGATCAACCGTCGTTCGACACCACCACCTCGTCCTTCCTGGGTCGTCGGCTACGCTGCCTCGGGCACGGTCGCAGCGGTCGGATCGAACGTCCGCGATCGCGCGGTCGGGGATAGAGTCGCAGCTTTTGACATGCAGGGATCGCATGCGGAACTTTGGGCTGTGCCTGCGGGCCGAACATGGCTTCTACCAGATGGAGTGGATGCGGCAGACGCGGCGGTGTTACCGATCTCTTTTGGAACCGCGCATCACTGCCTTTTCACGCGAGGCAGGCTCCTGCCCGGAGAAACCGTTCTCATCCAGGCGGCTGCCGGAGGCGTGGGCCTCGCTGCCGTTCAGCTTGCTGCGCAAGCCGGCGCCACTGTCATCGCTGTGGCAAGCGGAACCCAGCGAAGAAGCCGGTTGATCGAACTCGGCGCCGACCACGTCGTGGATCGCGCTACGAGTGACGTCGTGGACATCGTCCGACAGATCACCCACGGCGTCGGCGCCAACCTCGTCATAGATCCGGTAGGGACGACGCTACCAGCTTCTCTTTCCGCCCTCGCTATAGAGGGGCGTCTCGTCTTCGTTGGCAATGCGGGCGGCAGCAGCCTGGCCGTCGACCTGTGGCCGGCGATGCAGTCCAACCAGACACTCTTGGGGGTGTTCATGGGTCCTCTTTTCGAAAGACCCGCTGTTCGGGCAACCGTAAACAACCTGTTGCAGGCCATCGTCACAGGGCGTATTCGGGCAGTCATCGACCGGACGTTCCCCCTATCGGAAGCCGCCGCGGCCCACGAATTCGCAGAAACGGCAAAGCCCCTTGGCCGCACCGTCATGAGGCCGTGAAGCGCGATCAGCTGACTTACCAGCGACAGACGAAGCCAGGGACCGGACCAGACCCAGTGCCGAGGCTGTCCAAGCGGCCGTCACCACGCCGGACATGATCCGGGCCCGCAGCGTCTCCTGGATGGCCATCAGGATGCCTGCCGCGATGAGCGTGCGCGTCAGGACACCGAGGTGGCCGATGCGCAGATGCGCGAGCTTGAGGAACACCAGTACGGCGCCGGCGACTAGCGAGCTATCGAGCCAGCGTGCCCACACGGGAGGCTGGGACAGCGGGACCGGAACCCCGACGGCCAACATCCACACGTGGATGCTGAACGCAACGATGCCTGTCAGTGCCAAGCTGCCTGCCAGCAGCAGAGACCTTGGGGGAAGTCGGAACTGTTGGATCGACATGGGAACACGCCTGTCAGCAGGGGGCATCAGCGCTGCGCCGTGGGGTGCCTCTCTTCTCGAACGAGGTTTACAGTGCCAGATTGGCCTGCTGCCGGTTCCGTGGACACCCTCCTAATGTAGTCCCGCCTGTTTCTCGAACTCGATGGGGCTGACATAACCGATCGTCGAGTGCCGCCGCAGCGGGTTGTAGAACCGCTCGAT
>NZ_JBBWWT010000015.1:0-25943 GCF_038321125.1 Pseudoxanthomonas putridarboris
GTTCCCGGACCAGCTTTACCGCCTCAAGCTTGAACTCGGGCGTGAACGTCCGCTTTGCCATTTACCACCTCCGATTTCATCATTGCACCTAAACTAGGTGTCTGTGAAATCGGCAGCAGGCCATTCTGCACCAAAGCCTGGAACCACAAGTGACTTGCATGCCCCAGGTGATGTCCCTGATGCGGCAGTCATTGTGCGTGGAGGCACAGGCGAAGCACCCGTCCCGGGCGAGGTGGTTTCTGGGTCGCAGGGTGGAACAGTTGCTGAGGCAGCCAAGGGAGTTCCTCATGGAACAATTCGGACCTCGACTGCGGGCGAGATCAGAGCGGGCGGTGGCGAAGTGCGTGTTGCGCCTGAGCCTACTCGGTCAGGCCAAATGAATGGACAGCATGTTGACGTTAAATTGGGCGATCGGAGTAACTTTGGCGCACCTCAGCCGAATCCTGTACCGAAACCGGAACGAATCCAATGAAACTTCCGATGACATGGCTCACGATTGTGAGTTACAGAGATTTCTATGACATTCCAAGATTGATACTGGCCTCGGATCGGGAGCAACGATTTTGGGTGCTTGATAGCACCTTTGATGAAGATCAGGATGAATACTCGACCAGTTACAGCATCTACTTTGCAGGAGACGATTTGCATCAAGCTCGCGAAAAGCTTGAATCTCTCGTGCAAGGAGGTTCGTTGGACGCATCGCAAGTGCTTCCCATAAGCAGCTTTGAGTTTGATGGGACAAATCGTGCGAAGCTCAGACTAATAAGTCCTGCCGAGGACTAGCTTCCAATTTAGGTAATTCCTAAGAAAACCGGACCTAGATTCAAAGGGATAGGTGGGCATCGCCCCAACCACTCTCCTGCTGGTGGGCGAGGCAAAGCGTGCGAATGCACGCGACCTAAAGGGAACCAACCTAAAGACCTAAAGGGGAAATTAATTGGTTTTTGACCTTGGGTGTCCACGGGTACGAAGAACGGCCGGCGGCGCCCCAGCCCCGTTTCCCCTTCTGGTGCCGCCTAACATGGTTTCGTCGAGTTCCAGAGCAGGAAACGTTGCCGATAGGACGGAGTTCGCGCCACTCCCACCAAGAACGATCCAGGGCATGTTGCGGTTGAGTTGCCAAAGCCAGTAACAAAATAAGTGGCTGATAATTTCAATAAGGCATTTGGACGATAACTATGCAGCCTGAACCCTCGGAAGACGTAAAACTGATCGCTTTTGACTACTACGATGGTGCGACAGAAGGATTTGCCGAAGGCCTTTTAGATAATACAGATTGCTACTTTATTCTTGTGGCTTGGAGTTCGGATCAGGATGATCGGCTTTTTGCAGTTGTAAAGATCGAGCGATCTGTATGCAAACGAGTGAATTATCTGCTTGAACAGGCTCAAGGGACTCCTGAATCCCCTGTGTGGATACCAAGATGGGAGTTCTCCGATGCGAGCGCTGAGGCTGAGGTCATTGAACTGATAAGCTCCTGCAGGACTCGCCTCATCAACGAGGGAATTTTATTGCTTACACAACAGATCGGACACCGGGCGGCTCGCACGTTGGAAATAAACAGCGATCTTGCACTCAAAGTGAGTGAGGTATTGATGCGCGGAACCCCAGATGACTTGGCTCTGTGGCGAGTAAACTGAGCGAATGGATAGATTCCGTACGAAGTGCGATACCGCTTGGAACAGCTCCGTCACTGCTGCCGCGCCTTCAGCCCCGCCGCGCCGCCTCGATTGCGGCGATGTCGATCTTGCCCATCGTCATCATCGCCTCGAAGGCGCGCTTGGCCGCCGCGCGGTCCGGGTCGGCGACGGCCTCGGTCAGCGCGCGAGGCGTGATCTGCCAGGAAAGGCCCCACTTGTCCTTGCACCAGCCGCAGGCGCTTTCCTGGCCGCCGTTGCCGACGATGGCGTTCCACAGCCGATCCGTTTCCGCCTGGTCGTCGGTGGCCACCTGGAACGAGAACGCCTCGCTGTGCTTGAACGCCGGGCCTCCGTTCAAGCCCAGGCAGGGGATGCCCAGCACGGTGAACTCGACCGTGAGTTCGTCGCCCTCCTTGCCGGACGGATAGTCGCCCGGCGCGTAGTGCACCGCCTTCACCGCACTGTCGGGGAAGGTCCTGGCGTAGAACGTCGCGGCTTCGAGCGCGGTGCCGTCGAACCACAGGCAGATCGTGTTCTTGGGGATCATGTCGTTCTCCTCATGTCGGGGCGGGTCGGAACAGCGTCGGGCCGATCATCCGGACCCATTCGAAACGCGGGGTGAAACCGGAGGGGGAGAGGGGCGGGTCAGTCGCCCCCGGGCGTACCGGTCCGTACCTCGCCGTCGCGCAGGTAGCGGGTGATCAGCACGCCGGTGGCCGAGGTCTTCGATTCCTCCAGCCGGAACGCCGACGCCCGCGTGCCGTCATCGAACAGGCGCTTGCCACGGCCCAGCAGGACCGGGTAGACCAGCAGGCGCAACTCATCGACCAGGTCCGTGGCCAGCAGCTGGTGCAGCAGGTCGGTGCTGCCCTGGGTCACCAGGTCGGGGCCGTCGCCGCGCTTGAGCCCACGCACCGCGGCAACGACATCCGGGCCCAGCGCATGGCTGTTCTGCCATGCCAGCGTGCCGGGATGGTGGGTGGCCACGTGCTTGGTGGCACCGTTGAACGCATCCGCGATGTTGCCGTGCGGCGCATCGCTCGGCACCTGCGGCCAATACCCGGCGAAGATGTCGTAGGTGCGGCGCCCCAGCACCAGCGCGAACGGGCGCGAGAACACGCCGCCCATCGCCTCGCCCCCGCCCGCATACGGCCAGATCCAGCCGCCATGGGCGAAGCCGCCGCTGGTGTCTTCCCGCGGGCCTCCGGGCGCCTGCATGACGCCGTCCAAGCTGGTCATGGCGGCCACGATGAGCTTGCGCATGCCGGATTTCCCTGCGGATCGACGTGTCCGCTTCTCTTGGATGACGAACGACAGTCGGGGGAATCGACACGCGGGTCGACCCTGCATGCAGGAGGGGCTTGGGCCTGCCCCAAGGCCGGGTGAGGCCACGCGATGCCGGCGCTTGTTAAGCTGGTCCGGACTCCATCGACAGGCGGCGACATGCACAGGCGAAACTTCCTGGGGACCGCGGCGCTGGCCGCGACGGCGCTGATGCTGCCCATCGCGGGTAGCCGCCACGCACTCGCCGCCACTCTGCCCAAGCGCCTGCTGCCGCCACCGCTCAACCCGGGCGACACCGTCGCGTTGGTCAGCCCCTCGGCCGCCACCGACGACCCGTTCGACCTGCAACTCGCGCAGGAGGCGATGGAAGCGCTGGGCTTCAAGGTGAAGGTGGGGCCGCACCTTGCAGCGCGGCGCGGCCACCTGGCCGGCAGCGATGCCGAGCGCGCCGGCGATCTCAATGCGATGTTCGCCGACAAGGAGGTCAAGGCCATCATCTGCGCGCGCGGTGGTTCCGGTGCCGCCCGCCTGTTGCCGCTGCTCGATTACGACCTCATCCGCCGCAATCCCAAGGTGCTGCTGGGCTATTCCGACATCACCGCCCTGCACAACGCCCTGCTGTCGCAGGCCGGTCTGGTGAGCTTTCATGGCCCCATCGGCTCGGGCAGCTGGAACCGCTTCAATGCCGACCAGTTCCGACGCGTGTTCTTCGACCGCGAACTGATGCGGTACCAGAACATCACCGACACCGGCGACGAACTGGTACAGCGCAGGAACCGCACCGTCGCCATTACCGGTGGCAAGGCGCAGGGCGAACTGGTTGGCGGCAACCTGTCGGTGCTGGTGGCCCTGGCCGGCTCGCCGTACCTGCCGGATTTCACCGGCAAGATCCTGTTCCTGGAAGACGTGTCGGAAGCGCCGTACCGCATCGACCGCATGTTCAGCACCCTCAAGCTGATGGGTGCGCTGGACAGGATCGCCGGCCTGGTCTTCGGCGAGTGCACCGACTGCGATCCCGGTGACGGCTACGGTTCGTTGACGCTGCCGCAGATCTTCGACGACCACATCAAGCCGCTGAAGATCCCCGCCTACCGCGGCGCTATGATCGGCCACATCCGCCAGCAGTTCATCGTGCCGGTCGGGGGCAGAGTGGAGATGGACGCCGATGCCGGCACGTTCCGCTTGCTGGAGCCGGTGTTCCAGGCCTGATCGGCGAAGGGGCGGTGTCGCGGCGAGTGCGCTTTCGCCCGCCAGTTCAACGAAGGACCCCGGATAGCGCGGGTTTCCAGAACCTTCGCGCGATGGTCTCGAACCCCTTGGCCGTGGGGTGTATCTCGTTTTCCCACTGGCTTTGCGTTTTCAACGCGCCCCGGGAGTCCACCAGCACCATGTTGGCGCGCTGGGAAACGAAGGCCTTGAGTTCGCGCGTGAACTGGTCGATGAGCCAGTGGGTGACCACCCGTTGCGCGTTCTTGTCGGTCAGGCCTACGTCGTCCAGGTACGGCTTCACCCAGGGTTCCATCTTGAACGGGCCGAGCTTGTAGCCGATGCCGGACGGCCAGATGTAATCGTAGTTGTGCACGTAGATGATGGATTCCGGCGAATACAAGTCCCGGAACTGCACGACTTCCTTGATGTCGTTCACCGCGTAGCGCAGGGCGAGCCCGAACGTTTCCAGGCGGATGTGGTCGAACACGGCAACCGGTATCTCCCCCCACGGGAAATCGCCGGGGGACTGCGGCTGCGATGCGGTCTTCACGTACTCGCTGAGTTCGCTGCCGACGATGTCGTTGCCGCCCGTGGAGAGCAGGATGGCATGGAAGCGATAGGTGCCGATCTCCCGCTGGATCCGGGGCAGGGCCCGCTTCCACATCGCGCTGTCGCGGCCGGCGACGCCTTCCCGCAGGAACAGCGTTCCCTTGAACAGCTTCGCGATCTGCTTGTTGAGATCGGTCGGGTGGGGCGGGTACTGGAACCACGAATCCCCGAAACACAGCGCGCGTGCCGCATCCTTGTGCTTGCCGACGGCCTTGTCGAATTCCGGCAGCATCAAATTGTTCCTCTGAATGACCATTGCGTTCTCCAGTCGCCAACGGGATGTGCGCCATCTCCTGCGCGTTCTGTAGAACGGACCACGGCGGGCCGCGCGGACATCCACCGGGCGGAACAGGATGCGGCCTGTCTTGCTTCGCCCGATGTAAACGTATTTATCTGCGGGCGGAATATGGTGAAGCGTACGTTTCCCGGCTACCGTCGCGTCCTAGTTCGCTGATCCGGCGGAAGGTGCCGGCGCTGTAGGCCCGGTAGTAGGCGGCGAGTTCTTCCCGGGATCCGGCGACGAAGGGGCCGTGCTGCATGATCGGTTCGTCCAGCGGCCGGCCCGCGTACAGCACGACACGGGCACCGCTCGACCCCGCCTCCAGGCCCAGGCGCGTCGCGTCGTGCGGCACACGTTCGAGCCAGCCGATATCGCCGGACGACAGCGTTTCGTGGCCGGCGCGCAGGGAACCGTCGATCACGTACAGGAAGCCGGTGTAGGCCCCGGGCAACGCCTGCGTGGTCGATGCGCCGGGCGCAAGCAGGAAATCCACGATCGTCATCGGCACGCGGTTGCGCGTGGGCGAGGTGAGCGTTCCCGTGCTGCCGCTGTAGAGACGCGCCTGGACGCCCGGCTCGCTTCGCAACGGCAGCGTTTCCAGCGGGACGACCTGCAGGTCGGGATCGCCGTCCCGCTTGCTGCGCGGCAGCGCCACCCAGAGTTGCAGGATGCGGGCATGGCCGGTGGCCTTGACGTGCTCGTTGTGCACCAGGCCGCGGCCCGCCGTCATCCATGCGAGGTCGCCGGTTTGCAGCAGGCCCTCGTCCGCGTCGTCCAGCGAGCCCTCCAGGACGAGGGTGACGGTCTCGAGCCCGGCATGGGGATGCGCTTCGCCCACGGGCTGGCCGGGCGCGAAGTCCAGCGTGTCGTCCATCAGCAGCACGAAGGGGTCCGTCCGCGCCAGTGCGTCGGGGCGCACGACCTCCATTGCGGTGTGGCCGGGCCCCGCGAAGCCGGGCGCCGGCGCGCCCGCGCGCGTCTTCCGTGCGATGGGGCGTTCGGGCAGGGCGGTTCCGGCTACCGCGCTGGTTCCAGTGTTCGATACGGCATTCATTCGGGATTCCTCTTGTGGCAAGTCGATGGCCGCGTGCGCGACGCGGCCCATGTCCTATCTGTTGGCGATGGACGGGCACGACAAGGAGGATGATTCTTGATACCAGGTATTCAGGACCATACCGGGAAGGGCAGGCGGGCGAAGCGCCGGGATCCTGCGCCGATGATTCCGTGGGGCACCGTATCGTAGCGGCCCTCAACCGCCTCCACCTTCACGGAGCGGGCTCTTCGGCACCCTCGTCCGGCATGCGGGGCGAGGAATGCGGGAAAAAGTACGTTTTTCTTCGCCGCAGTCTGGCGTATCTTCAGCAGACCACCCGGGATCGCCGCAACCCGTCCGTCTTGCCCGGGAAGGAATGACCACGCTCTGCGGAGGGGATTCCGATGCATCGCAGGGGATTTCTCGCAACGCTGGTGACCTCATCGATCGCCTTCGCTTTCCCCGGCTGCGCCCGGCTCGCCCGCACGGCCGGGGAGAGTGGCGGTCGCGTCATGACCGTCAACGGCCCCGTCGACGCGGCCGATCTCGGGATCACGCTCGCCCACGAGCATCTGTATGCCGACCTGCGACCCCATGCCGAGCAGGTGGCGCAGCCGCTGCCGCTCGACCTGGACGAAGTGGTCGAAGTGGTGCTTCCCTATCTGGAACAGATCCGCCACCTCGGCTGCCGCACGCTGGTCGATTGCACGGCGACGACCATCGGGCGAAACCCGCTGCTCATCCGGCGCCTCTCCCAGGCGAGCGGGCTGCACATGCTCACCACGACCGGGGCCTATCTCGCCGTCGCTGGACGGTTCGTCCCGCCCCATGTGCTGGAAGAAAGCAGCGACGAACTGGCCGCACGCTGGACCGGCGAATGGCGGCACGGCATCGACGGCAGCGACGTGCGTCCGGGCCTGATCAAGCTGGGCCTGGAGGGCGACCCGCTCAGCGATCTCGAGCGCAAGGTGGTGCGCGCCGCCGCCCGCACGCACCGGGAAACGGGTCTGGTCATCGCCGCCCACATCGGGCCGTGGGAAGAGGTCGAACCGGGGCGCAACGCGCGCTGCGCCTTCGAGCAACTCGATCTGCTGGAAGCGGAGGGCGTCGCGCTTTCGGCCTGGGTCTGGGTGCACGCGCAGAACGAAGCCGTGGCCGACCACCACGTCCGCGCGGCACGACGCGGCGCCTGGGTGTCGTTCGACGGCTTCCGTCCCGGGCAGGTGGACCGCTACCTCGAATTGCTCGGACGGATGCGCGACGAGGGATTGCTGCACCGCGTGCTGCTCTCGCAGGATGCGGGCTGGTACAACGCCAGCGCGCCGCGCGGCGGTGAGTTCCATCCTTTCCATCCGCTCTTCACTGAGCTGATTCCGGCGCTGCGCGGCAACGGTTTCGGCGAGGACGATATCCACACGCTGCTCGTGCGCAATCCGGCGCAGGCCTTCGCGTTCGACCTGCAACGGCGGTAGGGCCGCCGAAGCGGATCGGGTCATGTCCGCGGCGTGTTGGCGTGGACGGCGGTTGCCGTAGGGAGCGCCCTGGCCCACCGTCTTCGCGGTCGAGGATGGCAGGGCGGTCCGATGCGGGCGATATGCGCCGCAAATACAATGCCCCCGGGATTTCCGGGGGCATTGCCGTACAGCGGTACCGACTGCGGTTGCGTCAGAACTTCCAGCCCACCCGTGCATAGTAGAAGCCGCCGTTGAAGCCGTACGGCGAGTGCACGGGATAGGCCGCGCCGGCCACCGCCGCGCCCCACGGGTTGTCGTCGGGTGTCTCGTCGAACAGGTTCTGCGCGCCGATGTTGACGTACAGGCCGGAGGCGAACTTCCAGCCCACCTCGGCGTCCACGATGACCTTGCTGCCCTCGTAGATCGGCAGGCCGCCGTCCTCGACGCGGATGACGCCGCTGTCCAGGTGGTCCTCGTACCACGAGCCGTAGTAGGCCAGGCGCAGGTTGGCATGGAAGACCTCGCGCTGGTGGTTGACGCTGAAGTAGCCCTTGGTCTTGGGCAGCGACTCTTCCAGCTTGTACACGCGCGCTTCGTCGATGAAGTCCGCGTTGTAGCGGTCCACCTCGGTCTTGTTCCAGTTGGCCGCCAGCGAGTAGGTGGTCGTGCCGCCGAAATGACCGGTTTCGTAGCTGGTGACCAGGTCCACGCCGGTGGTGGTGGTGTCGAAGGCGTTGCCGAAATAGGTGACCGACGAGATCGAAGCCGCTTCCGGATTGCCCGACGCCACCAGCGCCGCGCGCTCTTCGTCGGTCAGGTCGAAGCTGGTGCTCAGCGCGATGCGGTCTTCCACCTCGATGCGGTAGCCATCGACGGTCACCAGCCAGTCGCCGCTGCTCCAGACGAAGCCCAGCGAGAAGTTCTTCGACTCCTCCGGGGTCAGCGGCCGGGCGCCCTTCAGTTGGGCGATGGGGTTGGTCGGCGGCAGCGTGGCGATATCGACCAGGGCGGTGCCGCCGAACACGGTGCTGATCTGGCTGATGTTGGCCTGGCCCGGGGTGGGCGCGCGGAAGCCGGTGTTGACCGCGCCGCGCACGGCGAAGGTGTCGGTGAAGTCGAAGCGGCCGGTCAGCTTGCCGTTGGTGGTGCTGCCGAAGTCGTCGAAGTCCTCGTGCCGGACCGCCGCGGCCAGCAGCAACTGCTCGGTGAACTGCGCTTCCACGTCCAGGTACACCGCCCAGTTCTTGCGATCGAAGGTGCCGGCGGTGCGCGGGCTGAAACCGTTGAAGCCGTTCGAGCCCAGCGCGAAACCCTGTTCGGTCAGCGGCCCGATGCCGGTGGAGGCGGCGTCGCCGGCGGTGATCTCGAAGCTCTCCTCGCGCCACTCCGCGCCCGCTGCCAGCCGCAGCGGCTCGACGGTGAAGCCGGTCTCGAAGTCCCGGCCGACGTCGAAGTTGACGCCCTTCTCGGTCTGCGTGTTGCCGCCCGGCCGGAAGTAATAGCCCGCGGGCTGGTCGGGACCCAGCGAGGCGTTGACCGTGTTGTAGATGATGAAGTCGATGTCGTTGCGGCCGTACGAGGCGCTCACGTCCCAGTGCCAGTTGCTGCCCCAGGTGCCCTTGGCGCCGGCCACCACCGAATAGTCCTCCAGCTTGCCGCCGAAGCGCGGGGTGAAGCCGCCCGGCAGCAGCGAGAGGAAGCTGAAGCAGTTGTCCGGCAGCGCGGCCACCGCGGTGCTGACCGTGCTGTAGGGGATCAGGTTGCCGTCGGCGTCGCGCAGCGCGATGGTCGGGCACGCGCCGGCGCCGGTCAGGTCGCCCACCAGCAGGGTCTCGCCGCCATCGTTGGAGTACACGCCCGAACGCGCCGTCGGGTCGCGGTAGTAGAAGCCGCCGTCCACGTCGCGCTGGGCGTAGTTGCCGAACAGGTAGAAGTCCACGTTGTCGCCGGAAATGCCCAGGTTGGCGACGAACTTGATGTCGTCGTCGACCTTGGGCGAACCCCAGATCTGCGCCGGGTTGGGCACGCCCGGGTAACCGGCGGCGGCCGCGGCGGCGGCATCGTCGCGCTGCACGCTGCGCGAGGTGTCGTCGGCCTTGCGCCATTCGGCGGTCAGCGTGGCGAAGCCGCGTTCGGTCAGCGGCAGGCCGATCTGCGCGGAGTACTGGGTGGTGAAGCCGTCGCCTTCGTAGTACTGGCCGGCGAAGACCTCGGCGGTGCCGCCTTCGCGCAGTTGCTTCAGGCCGAAGTTGATCACGCCGGCGATGGCGTCGGAGCCGTATTGCGCGGCCGCGCCGTCGCGCAGTACTTCCACCTGCTGCAGCGCCAGCGACGGGAACACCGACAGGTCCGGGCCCTGCGCGCCGTCGGACAGGCCGTGGCCCAGGAAGGTGATGACCGCCGAGCGGTGGAAGCGCTTGCCGTTGACCAGCAGCAGCGTATTGTCCGGCGGCAGGCCGCGCAGGTTGGCCGGGCGGATCAGGCTGGCCGCGTCGTCGATCGGGATGGTGCTGACGTTGAAAGAAGGCACCAGCACGCGCAATTGGTCCAGCGCGTCGGTCGCGCCCTGGTTGCGGAATTCCTCGCCGCTGATGATGTCGATGGGCACGGCGGAAGAGGAGACCGACCGCGGCTGGCTTCGGCTGCCCAGTACCGAGACCGTGTCCAGGGTGGCGGGTTCATCGGTGGCGGCCGTCTGCGCCACGGCTGTGTTGCCGGTGGCCAGCGCGGCGGCGGCCAAGGCCCATTTCACTGCGGACGCCAACTGCGTTTTTGGAACTCGCGGGTACTTCCGTACGCTCTTGTCCATGCATGCATCCCTTTGGAATTGGTGGTGTGCGATATGTTTTTTTCAGTCGACAACAGGGCCCTCCACTCCTGCTGCGCTGCATCAAGCTTTAACAGGAATTGAATCTTCTCGCAATAAAAATGTCTTTTTAAATCAAGTAATTGCAAATACATACCCCATACGTTTTTTCTGCTGCGCTGCATCGTGGTGCATCGATCAGGGGCGCAATCGTCGTATCCGTGGATGCGCGTCACATCCCGTGGGCCGGCGGCCGGAAGCCGCACCGTTCTGGTGCGTGGAACGGGCCGGGAAGAGGCGCAGCGGACCGATCACGCAACCGCCAGTCATCCACGGCATGGCGCGCTTCCCTTGCTCAAGGGAAGCGGTGCGGCATCCGGTGAATCGATGGGGCGGGGTCGGGACTCGGGCGGGAAGATTCGGGGACGGCACATGCGCCGGATTCCACCGGCCGGGAGGGCTGGTCAGGACGCTACGGGCAGCGCGTGGCCTGCTGTCTGTTCCCGAACTCGTTGGATCGCTGCGGCCGCAAGCCGGGTTTCAAAGCCGGTTCGCGACTCGGACAGGGTTGTATGCGAACAACTCGGCGCCAGCGCTTCGCTCCGCACCTCGCGGTGTCATTGCATACGCGTCATGCGCGCAATCCGCGCCAGGCCGGTTGCAGATCGATCCTGTGGCTGGGTGTCGGGTGTATGGATCACATCCACAGGCAATCGATGCCATCCAGCGCGATGTGGATAAGCAGGCCGATCCCGAACCACCGCGTCCTGCGCGGAATCGCCAGTGCGCCATACACCGCCATCGCCGGCCAGGTATGCAGCGGATGGAAGCCGATGCTGCAACGCCCCGGCGCGTAGATCGGGTCGGCCAGCAGGTGGTCCAGGTCGATCGCCCAGCCGGCCAGCATCCACAGCGCGGCGCGCTTCCATTCCTTGGGCCAGAACAGGCGCGCGGTGGCGACCGGCACCAGCACATGCAGCAGCAGGTGGAGCAGGGGGCGAAGTTCGAATTCGGACACGGGATCGCCTTTCGCGATGATGGCGCCGCCGCTCAGCGCCGCGCGGCCAGCCAGCGGTCCAACTGGTTGGCGAAGGCCTGGCGGTCGCGGGCGTTGAACTGCGCGGGGCCGCCGGTCTGTACGCCGGCGCCGCGCAGTTCGTCCATGAAGTTCCGCATCGACAGCCGCTCGGCGATGTTGTCGGGCGTATAGCGTTCGCCACGCGGATCGATGGCCTGCGCGGCGCGCTCCAGCACCCGGGCGGCCAGCGGAATGTCCTGGGTAACGACAAGGTCGCCCGGCTGCGCCCGCTCGGCGATGGCGTCGTCGGCCACGTCGAAGCCGCCCTGCACCTGCAACGCGCGGACGAACCGGGAAGGCGGCGTGCGCAACCACTGGTTGGCGACCAGCGTGACCCGCACCTGCGCGCGCTCGGCGGCGCGGAACAGGATCTCCTTCACCGGCCCCGGGCAGGCGTCGGCGTCCACCCAGATCTGGGCGGGCGCGGCAGCCGCGTCGTTCATTCCGGTTCGGGCGCGGGCGGGGAAGCGTCGGTCCGGGCGGCTTCGCGCTCGGCGCGCTTCTTCGCGTCCTTTTCGTCCTGCTTTTTCTTCTTGGCCAGCTCGCGCTGGCGTTTCTCGAATGAGTAGTTGGGTTTGGCCATGGGATGCACGTGTAGGGAGGGGTTGAGGACGGATGCCTGCGCGCAGGGCGCCGGCCACCCGTACACGATAGCCCGCTTCGGCCATGAGGTGGGCGATGTTGCCTGAAACGGGGGCTTTGCGCCGCCCTTGGGAGAGTGCCGATCCGTGCTGGCGCGGTTCATCGCCACGGCATCAGGCCGTCCATCGCAGGAGATCCGCCATGTCCCTCGCCAGGCCCATCACGCCGCACCTGCCGCGCAGGGCGGGTGAGACAGGGCGTCAAGCTTGCGGGAGGCAACCAGATGTCGAATCCATGCGCTAAGAAGCGTACGCGGCCCTTGTGCCGCCGTTGTTTAGACCCGCCGCGGCATTCGCCGCCCGGATTGGTTCGGGGCCCCACCCACTCCATGATGAGGGTGTACATGATGCCGTAGACAGACGGGCAGGCTGTTGAGACAGTGCCCGCGGAAAGGAACTGCAAGGGGATGCCATGAAATTCTATCTGCCGCTGATCGAAATCCTGCTCTCGTTCCTGCTGCTGTACTTCGTACCTGAAGGCGTGTTCCGACTGCTGAAGAGGCGGTTCGACATCAAGAAAAGCCCGATCACCAAATTCATGGTCGAGAACCTGCGCGGCTTCCTGTTCGGGACGGCGGTCGCGCTGTCGTTCCTGTTCGCGTTCGGCGTGTCCTACGAGGACTTCACCGCCAATTCCGTGCGGAGCGCGGCCGACGGCTTCCGGCGCATGCTGGGCGTCGATGCGCTGTCGATCTGCGTTGGTCGCGCCAAGGAGGAGTTCCGCTATACGCCGGAAGGCTTCGCCGAGGCGGCGTCCAGCTTCGATCGGCTGGGGCCGACGACGTATACCGAGCGGCAACTGCTGCTGGCCCGGGGCAACATGCTATTGCTGGTGGGTGACCCCTCCACGCCGGAAGAACTGTACGAACGGGCGTTGGCGGAGTATTGCACGCATCATCGCATCGCTGGCCGCAGGTAGCGTGTCCGGCAGTACGATCATGGCACGGGTGTAAAATACGCGTTCAGCAACGCGCAGGATTGGATCTTCGCCATGGCCGCCACTACGCAGCGTTTTTATCCCATCGGCGCCCCCGGCCAGCCCTGGGGCGCCGCCGAGAAAGCCGAATGGCACGCGCGGCAGCGCGTGCAACGCAACTACGCGGCCGACGTGCTGACGGTCATCGACCGCATGCGCGAGCGCTTCGACGTGCGGCAGTACGGAGAACTGGATTACGGGCAGGACGGCAAGTACCCGCTGTTCGCCGTGCGCAGCCGCGATTGGGACGACGCGCTGCCCGTCATGCTGGTGACCGGTGGCGTGCATGGCTACGAGACCAGCGGGGTGCATGGCGCGCTGCAATTCCTCGATCAGCGGGCGGGGGACTATGCCGGCAAGGCCAACCTGCTGGTGGCGCCCTGCGTCAGTCCGTGGGGTTACGAGCGCATCCATCGCTGGAACGCCGACGCCATCGATCCCAACCGCTCCTTCCGCGAGAACAGCCCCGCGCAGGAATCGGCTGCGCTCGTCCAATTGGTCGCGCCGATCCGCGACAAGGCGGCGATGCACATCGACCTGCACGAGACCACCGACAGCGACGAGACCGAGTTCCGTCCCGCATTGGCCACACGCGACGGCAACCCGTTCGAGCCGGGCGAGATCCCCGACGGCTTCTACCTGGTGGACGACACCGAGAACCCGCAGCCCGCGTTCCAGCAAGCGGTGATCGAGGCAGTGGCCAAGGTCACCCACATCGCCCCGGCCGACGCCAATGGCGAGATCATCGGCTCGCCGGTGGTGGCCGAAGGCATCATCCGGTACCCGTTCAAGCCGCTGGGCCTGTGCGCGGGGGTGACGAATGCCCGTTACACCACAACGACCGAGGTCTATCCGGACAGCCCCAGGGCCACTCCGCAGCAGTGCAACGACGCACAGGTGGCGGCGGTGCGCGCGGCCATCGACTACGCTCTGGCGCATGGTTGAAGCGGGGCCGCCACGGCCCCATTTCCTTTCGTGAAACACCATTCAACCGCTGGGCGTACGCTGTCCCGGTGGCATGACGTAGCGAGGGCAACCCCATGGCAACCGGATGGGCCGGCGATGGCGCCGTGCAGGACCAGATCGACGCGACCGTGAAGGACGGCATCGAACGCGCGCGCCGCAATCTGCCCCAAGGTCCCAGCCTTACGCACTGCGAGGAATGCGATAAGCCGATCCCGCTGGCGCGGCAGAAGGCGGTGCCCGGCGTGCGGTTGTGCGTGGCGTGCCAGGAGGAAGCGGACCGGGAGCAGGAAGGCGCCGGCCTGTACAACCGCCGCGGCAGCAAGGACAGCCAGTTGCGTTGATGGCGGCGTATTGGTGGCGGTCGATGCCTGACAATCGAGATCGCCTGTAGGAGCGGCTTCAGCCGCGACCGGAAACTCCCGACCTCCGGAAACCTTTACGGTTGTCATGGACCACGGTCGCGGCTGAAGCCGCTCCTACAGGGCTTGGCGCGTCGCGGCCAAGGATGATGTCAACTGCGTACCGGACCAGGGTGCACTGGAGGGGCGGATATCGTCAGCGCCACGGCGCCGTCCCGTGCCGTTCGTTTGGCCTCCACCCACCGCACGGCCGCATCGCCCAGCAATCCCACGCCCACCAGGCCGAAGATCCACAGCGCCGTCTCCCGCGCGCCGCGTTGCAGGCGTTCGCGCCAGTGGGCGAAGCGTTCGTCGGTGCGGTGGCCCAACAGCCCGTGCAGGCCCAGCAGCAACAGCGGCGGCGCCACGAACACCAGGTTGTAGCCCACCAGCAGCGGCAGCCACTGCATCCACGACAGGTCGGCGGCGACCATCAGCCCGATGGCGGCGAAATAGGGCAGGGCCGTGACCAGTTCCACCGCCGTCACCGTCATGCCCAGCAGCACGAAGGCCCAGAGCCGGTCGCTGGCCGGTGCCCGCGGTTCGCGCGCCTGGTGCGCGGTGGACGGCGCGAAGATCGCGTAGGCCAGCAGGCCCGCGCCCAGCAACGCCTGCACCACCATTGCGACGGGATGGTCGAGTACGCTGGCCAGCGTGTCGCGCGCGGCGCCGAAGCCCAGCATCATCGCGACGCCCAGCCCCAGGTACGCCACCAGGATGCCGCCCACGTAGGCCAGCAGGCGCGGTGTGGCACGCGGCTGCGACAGCAGCCACAGCGCCACGACCAGGGCGGAGGGATTCAGGCTGTCGAGCAGGGCGAGCGGCAGCAGGGCCGGCAGCAGGGCGTCCATGGCATCGAGGAGGACCGGAGTGGCACCGAGCGTAACCCGTGCGCTCGTGGATACCGAGGGACATTGGTCACGCTGCAGGGCCGTGTCCTGTGTGGGAGCGACGTCAGTCGCGACTGCGCCCCGATAGCAGCCCGTGGCGCAGAATGATGAACGCGCCGCAGCGCGCCCGGATGGCGAACAACCATTCCCTGCGCAATGGCCTTCGATCGCGACTGACGTCGCTCCCACAAGGGACGGACTGGTCCGTCATGCCTGAGGGGGTGCGCAGTGATCAGGCAGGCGCAGCACATTGACCTTGCCAATTTATCTGACTAAAGTCAGGTAATGGACGAAGGCCAGATCCAGCATGTCCGCCGCTTCAATCGCGCCGTCACCCGGCGCATCGGCGTGCTGACCGACGACTATCTGGGGCGCGGGCGGCCATTGGCCGAATCGCGGCTGCTGTTCGAAATCGGCAAAGGCGGCGCCGACGTGCGCGACCTGCGCGCGCGGCTGTCTCTGGATTCCGGCTACCTGAGCCGTTTGCTGCGGTCGCTGGAAGCGCAAGGGCTGGTGCGCGTGCAGCCATCGCCCGGCGACGCCCGCATGCGGCGAATCACGCTGACCGCCAAGGGCCGGCGCGAAGCGGACGCGCTGGATGATCGCTCGCAGACGCTGGCCACCTCGTTGTTGGCGCCGCTGGGCGAATCGCAGCGCCGGCGCCTGATCGAGGCGATGGCCGAAGTGGAGCGCCTGCTGCGCGCGTCGGCGGTGGAAATCGCGATGGCCGATCCGGCCGGGGATGAAGCGCGCGCGTGCATCGATGCCTACCTGCGCGAACTGGACGAGCGCTTCGACGGCGGCTTCGACGCTTCGCGCAGCGTATCCGCCGACCCTGGCGAACTGGTGCCGCCACGCGGCGCGTTCGTGATCGCCCGGCTCGATGGAGATGCGGTGGGCTGCGGCGGGTTGAAGGTCACCGGCCCGGGCGTGGGCGAGATCAAGCGGATGTGGGTGGCGCCATCCGCACGCGGGCTGGGCATCGCCCAGCGCCTGCTGGACGTGCTGGAGACGCAGGCCGCCGCCATGCGGCTGCATACGCTGCGGCTGGACACCAACCGCAGCCTCACCGAAGCGCGTGCGCTGTACGCCCGTAACGGCTACCGCGAAATCCCCGCGTACAACGACAACCCGTACGCCGACCACTGGTTCGAGAAGCGCCGCGTGTAGGGTGGGCCCAGGCCCACCGGATGGGGACACAGGCATTCGAGTCCGGCTGGGATTACGCTTGCCGCTCCGATGCGTCGGGAGGAGACCAGGCGATGAAACGATGGTGGTGGGCCGCACTGGCGGCCGGATGGCTGTTTTCCACGCCGGCGACCGCGCAGGAGGCGCCACCGGCCTTCGATGCCGCGTTGGCCGAGCGCGTGGGCGCTGACGAACGCGGCATGCGCAGTTACGTGCTGGTGATCCTGAAGACCGGGCCCGCGCGCGTTCCCGATGGAGACGTGCGGAATACCATGTTCGCCGGCCACTTCGCCAACATGGAACGCTTGTCGAAGGAGGGCAAGCTGGCCCTGGCGGGGCCGTTCTCCAACGATCCGGCGGGTTGGCGCGGGCTGTTCCTGCTGGCCGTCGACACCGTCGAGGAGGCCCAGCGTCTCACCGAGACCGACCCGGTGATCCGGCAGGGCGAAATGGTGGCCGAATACCATCCCTGGTACGGCTCCGCCGCCGTGATGATGATCCCCGAACTGCACGGCCGACTGGCGCCGGAATAGCGGACCCCATGGAGGTGGGCTCCGGCCCAGCGCACGATGCCCGGATCCGCATGCGCCGTCTCTTGCCGACGCATGTCCGTGCAGTCTCGCGGATGAAACGGCCGGGGTGAAGGCGGGCATGGCGCAGGGGCGCCTGCGGACGATGCAGGGTAGCGCGACGCGCCTGAGGACGTGCGCCGGCCGGCTGCGGCATGCGGCCGGGAAGGAGTATCCTGACGGAGCCGCCCGAGACCACCGGATTCCTGGAAGGGCATGACGCAGACCGCCACTGCCTTAGGCAACGCGCCCAGCGCGCTCGCGCGCATCCTCGACCGTGCCCCGCCGGTGGCGGCAGGGTCGCTGCGCGGGGATACGCGGCTGACGCGGCCCTGGGGCCATGGCGCGCTGCACGACCATCTGCCCGCCATGGTCGGACACGTCATCATCACGTACTACGGCGAACCGCAGGAAATCCTGTGGCGCACTGGTGGCGACCGCCTGCTGTCCACCACCCGCAGCGGCTCGATCACCATCATCCCGCAGGGGCACGACGGCGATTGGGATATCGCCGGACCGATCGGCGTATCGCATGTGTTCCTGTCCGACGAACGGCTGCGCGCCGGCGCCGGACAGATCGGTGGCGGCGATGAGGTCGAATTGCTGGCCCGCGTGGGCTTCGACGATCCGGTCGCGGCGAGGGTGATGGAAATGCTCGGCCGCGAAGCGGACGTGGCCGATTCCTCCTCGCGTCTGTTCGTGGAACAGGCCACCGACCTGCTGGTCACGCAACTGCTGCGGGGGCATTCCTCGCGTGGCGCGATCCAGCCGGCGGAGGCCCGGCGCGGCCTGGCGACATGGCAGGTCAAGAAAGTGACCGCTTACATGCGCGAACGTCTCGGAGCGCCGATCGGCCTGGACGACCTGGCCGGCGTGGCCGGTCTGAGCCGCTATCACTTCTGCACCGCGTTCCGCCAGGCCACCGGCAGCACGCCGCACGAATGGCTGGTGCGGCTGCGCATCGAGCGTGCCCGGCAACTGTTGGCCGATGCGACGCTGCCGGTCACCGACATCGCGCTCTCGGTCGGTTACGAGACGCCGTCGTCGTTCGCGGCCGCGTTCCGCAGGATCAGCGGCACCACGCCGACGGCCTATCGCCGCAGCCTGTAAGCACAGGCCACGGCGCGATAGCGGATCACGCCGCCCGGTCGGCGAAATCCGTCGAGACCGATACGGACCACCATTCGGCGAGGATCGCGGCATCCGCCTTGTGCTTGGCCTCGATGGCCGCAACGGTGTCGCTGCCCAGCGGCAGGCGCACCGGCGGGTTGGGCGCATCGACGAATTCGACCAGCACCCGCGCCAGCCGCTCCGGATCGCCGGGTTGCGCGTGGTTGAGGTCCGACGCCAGGTTGCGCACCGCGCCGGCGGTGGTGTTGTAGTCGGCGATCGACGTCGGGCTGACCGACAGCGAGGTGGTGTCGAGGAAGTCGGTGCGGAAGTAGCCCGGTTCGATCACGGTGACATGGATGCCGAGCGGCGCGAGTTCCGCATGCAGCGCTTCGGACAGGCCTTCGACCGCGAACTTGGTCGAGCAGTACACGCCGAAACCGGCACCGGCACGGTAGCCGCCGATGGACGAGATGTTGAGGATGCGGCCGGAACGCTGCGCGCGCATGTGCGGCAGCACCGCCCGCGTCACGGCGAGCAGGCCGAACACATTGGTGCGGTAGAGCTTCTCGACGTCGGCGCCGGACACTTCCTCGACCGCGCCGAGCAGGCCGTAGCCGGCGTTGTTGAGCAGCACGTCGATGCGCCCGAAGCGTTGCACCGCGACGTCGGCGGCGGATCGCGCCTGCGCCTCGTCGGTGACGTCGAGCGCCAGTGGCAGCAGGCGGGCATGTTGCCCGAGGCGGTCGACGACGGCCTGCGGGTTGCGCGCGGTGGCGACGACGTTGTCGCCGTTGTCCAGCGCGCGTTGCGCGATCAGCGCGCCGAAACCGCGCGAGGCGCCGGTGATGAACCAGGTCTTCATGGGGATTCTCCTTGCGTGAAGCGTGAGGGGGTGTTGGGCCGGCATTCGCCAACCCGGGAGGTTGGGGGCTTGCCGTCCATGGCTCCGCCGCGGGATCGTCGCGGGCGTCAGGGCGCGGGCGACACGCGGGTCCAGAATTCGTCGAAGGCGATGCTGTCGAAGAAGGCGAAAGCCTTCGCGATCCGCCCGTCGCGCAGTTCGAGGAACCAGGCGTAGGTGTTGGCGTAGGGCTTGCCGTCGCGCGCCGTGCCGCTGGCGTCGAAGAACACGATCACGGTGTCGCCATCACTATAGAGGTTGCGGATCGTCGGCTTCAGCCCGGTGCTCATGCGCGCGTTGAAGGGCCGGATGACTTCGCTGAGGAAGGCTTCGCGGCTTTCGTAGGTCTTCGCGGCGAGCGAGTTGCCGGTGATCGTCCAGACCGCGTCGTCGGCCAGCAGGTCGTAGGGACCGCCGGTGCCGGCGGCCCAGGCGTCGAACGCCTGGCGCACGATGTCGGTGTTGCGGTCCGGGTCCTGCGCCTGCGCCGAAGCCGGCAGCGCGAAGGTCGCGGCGAGCACCAGCAGGCCCAGCGCGATGGTGCGGAAGGTGGTGCGGGGAAGGCGGATGTTCATTTCGGTCTCCTCATGGATCAGGTCCCGGGCCGCCGCCCGGCGCGCGGACCGCCCGGGGACGCGGGGGATCAGATGGCGTTATCCCAGGCGGCCGCCTGGTGCGCCTTGAGCATGTCCTCGATGACCTTCGGCACGACGTTGCGGAACTTGCCGGTGTCGGCCGGGACGATCTCGATCATGCGGTCGATCATTTCCTGCGCATCCATCTTGCCTTCCGGCGTGGCGAAGAAATCGTCGAAGCCCTTGCGCAGGTCGGCGCGCTTGGTGAAGTGGTAATCGTCGTCCAGCCAACGGAACGGGTTGTCGGCCATGGTCTCGTTATAGCCGGTGTAGTAGGCGCCGGGGTTGATGGTCTGCACCTTCACGCCGTAGTCGGCCAGTTCCTGCTGCATGGCTTCGGCGAAGGCCTCCAGCGCGTGCTTGGTGGAGACGTAGGTGCCCCAGTTGGCCGGGGTGAACAGCCCGCCCATGGATGAGGTGAACACCACCTTCTTGCCGCGGGCGCTGCCCTCGGCGATCCACTTGCGCAGCGCGCCCTGGGTGAGCTGCAGCGGAAGGAACACGTTCACTTCATAGTTCTTGCGGACCAGGTCGACCGGGATCTCCCAGACCGGGCCGGCTTCGCCCATGCCGGCGTTGTTCCACAGGATGTCGAAATCCCAGGTCAATGCCTGCTTGATGTCGTAGGGGTCGGTCAGGTCGAGGCGCTCGACGCGGATCTTGTCGTCCAGGCCGAGGCGGGCGACTTCCTCGCGCAGCGGCGTGACCTGCGAGGACACGTGCACGGTGGCGATGATGTTGTGGCCGTTGCGGGCCATGCCGATGGCGGCGCCCTTGCCGAAGCCGCCGGCGGCGCCGGTGATGAGGATGGTCTTGTTGTTGGCGTTGGTGGTCATGACGGTTCTCCTTTGCGTGTCTGTCGGTTGGAAGTCGTGTCGTGTGGTGCGGGATGTGGCCGGGTGTCGCGGATCAGGCGGAAAGCGCAGCGGCCGCGGCCTGCGCGATCTCGAGGTCTTGCGAGGGGGCACCGCCGGAGACGCCGACGGCACCGATCAGGGCGCCCTGTGCGTCGAGCAGGGGCAGGCCGCCGGGGAATACGGTCAGGCCGCCGTTGCTGTTCTCCAGTCCGGGCGACGGCCCGCCGGGCTTGGCGTAGTCCCACAGCGCCTCGCTGGGAGCGCGGAACAGCGCCGCGGTGCGGGCCTTGTTGAGGGCGATGTCGATCGAGCCGAGCACCGCGCTGTCCTGGCGGACGAAGGCCTTGAGGTGCGCGCCGGCATCCAGCACGGCGATGTTGACGGGGACGCCCAGGGCGTCCGCCCGGGCCTCGCCTGCGGCGATCAGCGACCGGGCCTGATGGGTGGTGATCATGTCTCTGCTCCAGGTTCGGACCGTGGGAGACGCCCCGCGATTCCGTGGTGAGCAGGTTAGGCAGCGGGCCCGCGGGGCGCTGTCCATGGGTTTCGGCGGCTGTTCCGATCTTGCGGCCGTGCCGGCCGCTGGTGTCCTGGTAGGCCCGACCAACCTACGGCACGGTCGCCGCCCGGCGGCGACCGGTATCCTGACGGGCACGCCTGCGCGCGATGCGCGCGTCCGTTCCGCTACCGGAGACCGCTTTGAAGAACACCCTGTCCACCGCGACTCTGCTGGCCCTCGCCCTGTCGGCCCCGCTGGCCGCGCATGAAGACCACGGCTGCCTGGATGATGGCTGCCAAGTGCAGCTCCTGTTCGCCGATGCCGGCGATACGGGTGGCGGCACCGCCACGACCATCGCCGCCAAGCGCTTCGGCACGTGGGGCATCGACACCGCTGGCATGGACCGCAGCGCCAAGCCGGGCACCGACTTCTTCCGCTACGTCAGCGGCACCTGGGCCGACACCACGCAGATCCCGGCCGACCGCTCCAGCTACGGGAATTTCGCCTTGCTGCGCGACCTGTCCGAGGCACGCCTGCGGGCGCTGGTGGAAAGCTACCCGCTGGGCGACCCGGCCACCGGCGGCGACGCGGCGAAGATCGCCGCGCTGTACCAGGCCTTCATGGACGAGGAGACCATCGAGGCGAAGGGCGCGCAGCCGCTGCAACCGCTGCTGGCCGACATCCGCGCCGCGACGGACAAGGACAAGCTGGCCGCGTTGATGGGCGCGCGCGGCGGTTTCTCCGGCAGCTTCTTAGGCCTGAGCGTCACCGACGACCAGCGCGACCCGGACCGCTACGCGCTGTACCTCAGCCAGTCCGGCCTGGGCCTGGGCGACCGCGAGATGTACCTGCGCGACAACTTCGCTCCGCAGCGCGAGCGCTACCAGGCCTACATCGCGCAGATGCTGGCGCTGGCCGGCTGGGACCGGCCCGAGGCCAACGCCAAGGCCGTCCTGGCGATGGAAACGCGCATCGCCGAGGCGCACTGGACGCGCGCCGAGAGCCGCAACCGCGACAAGACCTACAACCCGCTGGCGCTGGGCGACTTCGCCACGAAGTCGCCGGGTTTCCCGTGGGCGACCTTCTTCCGGTCGGCCGGCGTGGACGGCACCGAACGCGCGGTGGTCCGCCAGGACAGCGCCATCCCCCGGATCGCCGCGATCTTCGCCGACACCGACGTGGCCACGCTGCAGGCGTGGCAGGCGTTCCAGACCGTGGACAACGCCGCGCCGTTGCTGTCGCGCGACTTCGCGCAGGCCGAATTCGAATTCCGCAGCAAGTTCCTGTCCGGTCAGCCGGAGCAGCGCGAGCGCTGGAAGCGCGGCACCTCGTTCGCCGACGGCGCGATGGGCGAGGCCATCGGCCGCGACTACGTGAAGCTGTACTTCCCGCCCGACGCCAAGGCCAAGATGGATGCGCTGGTGACCAACGTGAAGGCGGCGATGGGCGCGCGGCTGGACGCGCTGGAATGGATGGGTCCGGCCACCAAGGCAGAGGCGCGCGCCAAGCTGCAGGGTTTCGGCCTGAAGATCGGCCACCCGGACACCTGGCGCGACTACAGCGGTCTGCAGGTGGTCAATGGCGACCTGTTCGGCAATGCGCTGCGGTCGAACCGGTTCGAGTGGGAGTACCGCCGCAACCGCATCGGCAAGCCGGTGGACAAGGGCGAATGGGGCATGACCCCGCAGACGGTGAACGCGTACTACTCGTCGGTGAAGAACGAAATCGTGTTCCCGGCCGCGATCCTGCAACCGCCGTTCTTCGATCCGGATGCCGATCCGGCGGTGAACTACGGCGCCATCGGCGGCGTGATCGGCCACGAGATCATCCACGGTTTCGACGACCAGGGCCGCAAGTCCGACGGCGAGGGCGTGCTGCGCGACTGGTGGACGGCCGAGGACGCGGCCAAGTTCGAGGCGCAGGCGGCCAAGCTGGGCGCGCAGTACGAGGCCTACACCTTCCCGCAGTTGCCGGGCATGCACATCAACGGCCGCGTGGCGATGGGCGAGAACATCGGCGACCTGGGCGGCCTGACCATCGCGCTGGAAGCCTACCGCCGCTCGCTGGGTGGCCAGCCCGCACCGGTGATCGACGGGTTCACCGGCGAGCAGCGCTTGTTCATGGGCTGGGGGCAGGTGTGGCGCACGCTGTGGCGCGACGATGCGCTGCGCCAGCAACTGGTCAACGGCACCCACTCGCCCGGCCACATCCGCGCCTTCGCCCCGCTGCGCAACATCGATGCGTGGTACGAGGCTTTCGGCATCCAGCAGGGCGACGCGCTGTGGATCGCCCCGGAAGACCGCGTGCGGATCTGGTGACCGCTTCCACCAATCCGTAGGGCGGGCCCCGGCCCACCACCTTGCGATCCTCCCGCCTGCGGTGGATTCAAGCCCACCGCAGGCATGTCCGCGATCGATGCACGGGTTGCATGTGGCGTACGATCGCGCCGATGATGCGGGTATAGCGACACGCGACTGCGCCATGCCCGCACCCCATGCTTCATCCCAACAGGGCGATCTGTTCGGCGCTCCCCAGCCGGGGCGTCGGCATCGGCTGTTCTTCGCGCTGGTGCCGTCCGAACGAGAACAGCAGGCATTGGCCGAACTGGCCGAGGGCTTGCGCCCGGCATACCCGCAGGCGCGCTGGGTGCGGCCCGCGCGCTACCACCTGACCCTGCATTTCCTGGGCGAAAGCGATGAGCCCAGGCGGGACCTGATCCGCACCGCGGTGGACGCGATGGGGGATTGGCGCGCGGACCCGGTGGCGATCGCGCTGGATCATCTGCTGTGCCTGGGTAATCCCAGGAATCCGGCATTGACGCTGGCGGCGCTGCACCCGAGCGAGGCGGTCGTGGCGTTCTGGCGCGGCCTGCAGCAGCGATTGCTGCGCGCGGGCTTCAAGCAGCACGTCGGCCGCAGCTTCGTGCCGCACCTGACCCTGGGCTACGTGCCGCCACGCACCGCGCCGGTCGACGTGTCCCCGCTCGTGCTGCACCCTCAGGCCGTGCATCTGCTGCACAGCATCGAGGGCGAGCCGGACTACGAACGGCTGGGAGAATGGCGGCTGGGTTGACGGTGGGGCGTCGATAGGAAGGGCCGCGCGCCGTTCATGCGCCGCGCAGGGCGGTGCGTGCGCCTGTATCTTCGCTCTTGCACCGCTGCATGCGATTCAGTGGCTTTGCCGGCGCAGGATGTCCAGCTTGGCCTGGTAGAGCTGGCGAGTGTCGCCTTCGCTCAGTTCGCGGGCGCGGGCCAGCGCCTTGCCGGCACGCCGGGTGTCGCCCATCTGGAAATAGGCCCGGGCGAGGCCGAAGTGGAAGCGGTGTTCGCCGGAATACAGGCGGATGGCCCGTTTGTAATGGTCCACGGCGCGGGCGTGGTCGCCCTGGCGCTCGTACTTGGTGGCCAGCAGGAAGTGGTGGAACGGGTCGCGCGACTGCACGACCTGCAATCGTGCCTGCATCCGTGCGGCACGGGTGGTGTCGCCAGCGCGCTGGTAGTACGAGGTCAGGTTGAAGAGGGCACCGGAATGCATCGGTTTCAGTTGCAGGGCGTGCAGGTAACTCTGTTCGGCATGGACGGGATCGCCGTCGCGCAGGTAGAGGACACCGGCATTGCTCCAACTGGTGGCATACGTCGGATCCAGCACAAGCGAGAGATGCGCGTAGGCCAGCCCTTCCGCCGGCCGGCCTTCGGCCATCAGTTCCGCCGCGCGGTTGTTGTAGTAGTGCGCCAGCAGGCGTTCGTCGCTGATGGGCTCCGGCGGATCGCGCGCCATCACCGTGTTCCAGGCTACGTCCACGGTCAGCCGTTGCTCGCGGGCGCGTACGCCGGCGTTGACGTGGTTGGTGAGGTAAATGGTGTTGGCCTCCTGTCGCCAGGCCAGGGTCTCCTCGATCTGCTGGCCGTAGGCGTCCAGGCCGGCCTCGCGCGCCAGCGCCACCGCCAGCAGGGTGAAGGTCAGGCAATTGGCCTGCCGGGTTTCGTAGGCTTGCGCCACGGTATGGGTGGCGTCTTCACGATAGGTCATGCCCAGGCCGGCGGGATCGAACATGAAATGCACCAGCCGGTTCAACCGCTCGCTGGGTGGGACGCGGCGGGCGAGCACCTGTGTACGCAATTGCTGGCGCAATGCGTCGGGTATGGCCAGTACCTGTTCGGGGCGGGGCGGAGCACTGCTTGCGGCAGGGTCCGGAGCCGGCACGGATTCGCTGGTGGACAAGGCCAGTGCGGCCGCCATGATGAAGGCGATCATGTCGATACCCTCCATGCAGGTGGGCGTGATGCCATGGGATCAAAGTGTAAGCACTGCGGCAGTGCAGCATATGTGCCGTCATCGGCATTAACATGGGGCATGGACGCATCTGGCCACCTGATCGCCTGTCCCCATTGCGCCGCGATGAACCGCGTGCCGCCGGCACGGCTGGCCGAGGCGCCGCAGTGCGGGCGCTGCCATCGGCCGTTGTTCACCGGCATGCCGTTGGCGCTGGACGACGCCGACTTCGACCGCCATGCCCTGCGCGGCACGCTGCCGCTGCTGGTGGATTTCTGGGCACCCTGGTGCGGCCCTTGCCTGCAGATGGCGCCGCACTACCAGCAGGCCGCGCCTTTGCTGGAGCCGCGGGTCCGGCTGGCCAAGGTGGATACCGAAGCCTGGCCCGGGCTGGGCAACCGCTTCGGCATCCGCAGCATTCCCACGCTGGTGCTGTTGCGCAGCGGCCGCGAGCTGGGACGGCAGTCCGGCGCGATGACGGCCGATGCCATTGTGTACTGGGTACGGGCGCAGCTGGGTGGACTGGCCTGCTGCCGGTTCCGTGGACACCCTCCTAATGTAGTCCCGCCTGTTTCTCGAACTCGATGGGGCTGACATAACCGATCGTCGAGTGCCGCCGCAGCGGGTTGTAGAACCGCTCGATGT
>NZ_JBBWWT010000016.1:0-20668 GCF_038321125.1 Pseudoxanthomonas putridarboris
AGCCGCTGGCGCCCTGCTCGAACGCGGTGACGATGCCGTGCACCTGGCGCACGGCCACGCCGCCGCGGCTCAGCGTGAAGGTCGCCGCCACGTCCAGCAGCGCGTCGAAGTCCATCGACGACTCGCCGCTGGCCAGCTCCAGTTCCAGACGGAACGGCGTGGACAGGCCCTCGCTCAACCCAAACCGAACCACCTCGAAGGACGGGCCCTCAGGTATCTCGAAATCAAAGCGGTAATCGGATTGCGTGGGCATAAGCATCTTGCTCCTGGACAAGATCTATCAATGGACTATTGAGGTTGTTGCCCGCTCTTCGCGCGCACGTGGTTGAAAAGTTCGGGTTCCCACTGGCTCGCTGTCTGCTCGCTCATCACGTGAGCGACGCTGGCATACAGGTCTTGTGCAAGCCATGTCAGGCCGCGGGCAGTCAGCAAATCCGCTGCGGCCGCGCTGGCGTAGTGGCGCTCGCGTGGCGAGGTGCCGGCACCCTGCCTGGATTGCAGCTGGAGCAGGACAGCCTCGACGCTCTCCCCTTCCTTCTGCTGCACCGCCAATTCGCCCTGCATTGCCGCCAGCGCGGCCGATGCCGGCGATGCGGCGCTGCTGTCGCTGGCGCCGGACAGCCAGGCGAAGGTGTCTTCGTCGATGAAGCGCGAGCCGTCGCTGAAGCACAGGTCGCGCAGGGTCGGGAGCCGGCGCACGAAGCGTTCCACGGCCGTCTTGATCACCAGCGCGACCATCGGCATTTCCAACCGCTGCGCCACCGTGGCGGCCAGCAGGCTGCCGCGCAGCCAGTACGGGCTGGAGGCAACGCTCTTCTCGATGCGCAGCAACAAGGCGGGGCTGATCGCGCCGGCGGCAACGACTTCCTGGTACTCGGTGCTGATGTTGACTGGCACGCTCATCATCTCCGTGCGCTGCTCGCGCTTGATCGGAGGCGTGGCATGGATGCCCGACCACAGCGCATGCCGGCGCAGCAGGTAGCCGGTCGGTTCGTAGGCGTCCTGCTGATTGATGAACTCGGCCAGCTTCAGGTACAGGGCGCGTGTTTCGCGCTCATTGCCGAGGGGCGATTCGCTGCGCGTGGTGAAGAACTCGGAGCCCACCATCTGGCCGCCGTGCTGTTGCGGCGATGGCCCGGCCGGGCGAGGCGGTTCATAGGGCGCGCGCTTGGCGGCGTCGCCCGCAAGTTTCAGTCCCGGCCGGAGACGGTCGGCCAAGGACGGCACGATGCCGTGCCTGCGCTCGGCGCGCTCCAGCGCATCGATGGCGGCGTTGGCGCGCGCCTGGATGTCGTCGGAGTGTCCGTCTGACGGAAGTTGCTTGAGCGACTGGCTGAGCCGGTCGCCAAAAGCGGCCAACTGCTTGCGCTTGGCGGTCATGCCGTCCGCCCCGGTTCGCGGATAGGCGTTCAGCCAGTAGGCATCGACCATGCCGGCGATCAGCCGCAGCGACTGAATCCAGCCTTCCCATTCCCGGTTGCGCAGCCAGGCGCTGCCCAGGTGCCCCACCACGCGGAAGTGCTTGCACTGTTCACGCAGGTAACGTCGCGAGGCATCTTCAACCAGCGTCCAGTCCAGAGTCCCGGCCTGCATGCCGCCGAGCTTGACCATCTGCATCTCGACTTCCAGATACAGTTCGTCCTCATCGTCGAAACGGCCCTCCGGCACTTCCTTGGAGATGGGTGCGAGCAGATCGCGTTCGATGTCGCTCATGCCGCTCACCAGCCGCATGCCTTGCGCTGGACGTCGATCAGTCCCCCCAAGCCCTGTGCGTCGAAGCGCAGGCCGTCGAGCTGTGGCAGATCGCTACTCACCTCCAGGTGGTTTCCCGAGCCCAGGCGGCGCACTACGTCGATCCCCGCCAGGCCACGGCCGGCATCGACAAGGGTGCCGTCCTCGAGCACTTGCCAGGTCTGCCTGGGCACCACGGGGCGTCCGTCGATACTGAGGGCGACGTTGACCTGGTTGCGACCGACCGGCGGATGGAGAATGAACTGCAACCGGGTGATGTTGGCGATGCAACTAATCGTCAACAGTGGCCGCGGCGCCTGCCGGTTGATTGCGGGCGCGGAGATCAGTACCCGGCGCTGCCCGGGCGTTGTGCGATCTTCCGATTCGACCATGCGGAAGCGCATATCCCCGACAGGCCGCGACTTCTCGTGCGCGGCCACGGCCAGAACGATGTCCGGTACGCGGCGCCGGATGGCGGGCACATTCGCCTGGATGGTTGTCAGCGGCGTGCCCGCGGCCTTGTCGAAGCACTCCAGCCGCTGCAACGCCGAGGAAATGCCGGTGCAATGGGACAGCGTGGCAACCGGCTCGGCCGCGATGACGGGGATCGCAAATACCACCATCAAGGCGGAGGTACGTGCCAATGTGTGGGACAGTTTCATGGTGTACCTTCCAGGCCGAATTTCTTGCACTTGTGGGCCAGGGTGCGTCGAGGGATGCCCAAGCTTCGTGCGGCGCGCAGGCGCGATCCGTTGAAGTGTTTCAACCGGTCTGCAATGACTTTCTTCTCGAAGATTTCGCAAGCCTGAACCAGACTGGTGGTCTGCATGAGCGAATCGGCCAGCGGGCTTGCATCCGGGCTTGATGACGGAGTGCCTTCGGCCGGCTTGTCCTGCACAAGCAACCCGCGCAGCCCATCGGCATCGATCAGGCCGGTGCCATCCACACGCTCGCACGCCACCTGTATGAGCGTCAGCAGTTCCCGCACGTTGCCCGGAAAATCATGCGCGATCAGCAAGGCCCCTGCTTCGGCGGAAAGCCCCGTCACATTCGCGTGCTGTTCGCGGTTGTGCTGCGCGATCGCATGTTCGGCCAGCACCAGAATGTCGGCGCGCCGCTCACGCAATGCGGGCACCGACAGGCTCAGTTGACGGATGCGGAAATACAGGTCTTCCCGGAACTGCCCTTGACGCACGAGTTCGGGCAAGGGCCGATGTGTGGCGCAGATCAGGCGGAAATCGGAACTGCGTTCTTCGACCTCGCCCAATGGGCGATAGCGCTTCTCGTTGAGCAGGCGCAGCAGGGTACCTTGCAGCGGCAACGGCATGTCGCCGATTTCGTCGAGGAACAAGGTGCCGCCATCGGCGGCGGCGACCAGACCCGGCCGGCTTCGGTCGGCGCCGGTATAGGCGCCCTTGGCGGCACCGAACAGTTCCGCCGCGATCAGATCCGGCGCGATGGCCGCGCAGTTCAGCGGCACGAATGCCTTGCTGCGACGGGGCGATACCTGGTGGATCAGCCAGGCCGCATGATCCTTCCCCACACCCGTTTCACCGGTGATGAGCACCGACATTTGGGATTCCGCCGCGGCAATCACGTCGGCACGCAGGCGACGGGCCACCACACTGCGCCCGACCAGCGCCTCTTCGACACGCCGCGCATCGCCGTCCGTCGTTGCGGACGGTTTGCCCCGTTTCGTCGCGTCCGGCTGCGTCTGCTCGCGCTGTCTGGCATACGCCAGCAAGCGCTGGAATATGTCCAGCAACGCGCTCCACTCATCGCTGTGCTGGAAGCGTCGCAGTTCGTCGGCGGTGCCTCCCAGTATCAGGACGGCCACGGCCTGGTTGCGTTCCCGGTCGCGCAGTGGAATCGACAACAGCGCAGGGGCGGCTTTCATCGCAGCCACCAGGCTGCCGAGACCGGCATCGGCATGGAGGCTGCTTTTCGCGTCAGTCACCAGGCAGGCCTTGCCTTGAACCAGGCAGTAGACCGCCGGATGCTCCAGCGTGCTCATGCCGATCTGCGGCAACCTGGCCATGGCGACGCCCATCCCGGCGATGGGCAACAGCACCTTCCCCGCAGCATCCGGGCGATAGCAGGCCATGGCCGGTGCTGGCGCCTGCGCGAGTGTGCCTATGACGCTCAACGCCACGGCCGCAAGCTCCACGACCCCAGTCGCGCTCAGGGATGCCTGAACAACTCTCAGGGCGGACAGTGCATCGATGTCGCCTGTCCCCTTCACGTCAGTTCGGCCACGAACTTCTGATCCTGGGCATCCAGAACCGCTTCGGTGAAGGGTTCGCCGTTCGCCAGCCGGTTCAACACCGACAGGGACAGCGGCGGCAGCAGTTCGCCATCGATGCTGGCGTCGAGCATGCGCGCGCCATTGGCATGGCGGACGCATCGCGACTTGAGGATGTCGCGTACCGCATCCGTGACCCGCAACGTGGCGCCGTAGCGGCCGGCGAACTGCTTCTGCAACCGTGCCAGGCGATGATCGACGATATCGGCCAGCACGGCTTCGTCCAACGCGCCGTACTGCACCACCTGCATGCGCGCCAGCAGCGCCGGCTTGAAGAAGCGCGACAGCTGCGTGCGCATCGTTTCCTCGTCGAGGCGCTCCAGGCTGCCGTTCGCATCCTCGAAACCGAGGTTGGAGGTCAGGAAGAACAGGATGTTCTTGCAGTCGATCAGTCGGCCTTCGCCATCGGCCACCTCGCCCTTGTCGAAGGCCTGGTAGAAGATGTTCAGCACTTCGGGATGGGCTTTCTCGACCTCGTCCAGCAGCACCACCGAATAGGGCTTCTGCCGGATGGCCTCGGTCAGCACGCCGCCTTCGCCATAGCCGACGTAGCCCGGGGGCGCACCGAGCAGCCGCGACACCGTGTGCTTCTCCTGGTATTCGGACATGTTGATGACGGTCAGGAACTGCTTGCCGCCGAACAGGTGGTCGGCGATGCGAAGCGCGGTCTCGGTCTTGCCGACGCCGCTGGGGCCGACCAGCAGGAACGCGCCCAGCGGTGTGCCCGGACGACGCAGATCGGCCATGGCTGTGAGCAGATGGCGATGGATGTGATCGACGGCCCCGCCCTGCCCCTTCACATCGGCCTTGACCACTTCGGGCAGGGCGCTGAGCCGCTTCATCTGATCGCCGCTGATGGTGCTGACGGGGATACCCGTCCAGCCGGCGATGACCTGGGCGATCTGTTCCTCGCCCACATCGGCATGCAACAAGGCGCCCTCGCGCTGTACCTGGCGCAGTTGCTCGACCAACTCGCGCAGCCCGTCCCGAAGCGTATCGTCCACCGTGTCGGCCTGGCCCCGCTCTTCGACCAGCGCCCGCTGCGCCAGGATCTGCTCGACCAGAACCTTCTGCTGTTCCCATGCCTGGGCGATGCGTTCCCGCTCCGCCGCGAGTTCGATACGGCGCTCGGCCAACACCCCGATCCGTGCCGGATCGATGGCCTTCCCGGAGTTCAGGTCGCGTGTCAGCATTTCCGTCTCGGAATTGACCTGCACCACGGCGTTGTCGATGGCCGCCAGGCGCCGTGGTTCGCCCGCCAATGCCGTGGCGACGCGAGCGCAAGCCGTGTCGAGCACGTCGATGGCCTTGTCGGGCAACTGCCGGCCGGCCACGTAGCGCGCCGACAGGGCCGCCGCGGCCTGCAGGGCGGCATCGCTGATGTAGACCTGATGCGCGGCCTCGTAGACGGTGCGCAGGCCGCGCAACATGTGCACCGTCTGTTCGATGCTCGGCTCCATCAACTTGACCAGTTGGAAGCGCCGCGACAGGGCCGGGTCTTTCTCGAAATACTGCTTGTATTCCGACCAAGTGGTGGCGGCGATGGTGCGCAACTCGCCACGCGCCAGCGCCGGCTTGAGCAGGTTGGCCGCATCGCTGCCGCCGGCCTGATTGCCCGCACCGATCATGGTGTGCGCTTCGTCGATGAACAGAATGATCGGCACCGGCGAGGACTTGACCTCGTCGATCACGGCCTTCAGCCGCTTCTCGAACTCGCCCTTGACCGATGCGCCCGCCTGCAAGGCACCCATGTCCAGGCCCCACAGCTGCACGGGCTTGAGGTCTTCGGGCACCCGCCCCTGAGCGATGCGCAACGCCAGGCCCTCGACCAGCGCGCTTTTGCCAACGCCTGCATCACCCACGGCGATGGGGTTGTTCTTGCGGCGGCGCGAGAGGATGTCGATCATCAGGTCGATCTCGTCGTCGCGCCCGAGTACAGGATCGATCCGCCCCTCGACCGCCCGCTGCGAGAAGTTGAGGCCGTACTTGCCCAGCGCGGTCTGCGCTTCGCTGGTGATCGGCCTCGCGCCGCCTGCATCGGCCGGCGCTTTCGGCACTTCCGCCGAATCCGCCAGCAACGCCGCGAAGTTCTTGCGCAACGTCTCGCGATTGATGACTTCCAGGCAACGGATCGCCGACAGGGGCAGATAGCGCGCCGGGTTCAACAACAATGCCAGCAGGATGGAGCCACTGCGGATGCTTTCCTCGCGCAGTTCCAATGACCCAAGCAACCAGGCTTCCTGCAACAGTTCAATCAGCAGCGGCGAGAAGGCGGGGTACTGCCCTTCGTGGACATTCTGCAGATCGAAGCTCTCGGCCAGTGCATGCTTCAGCGCATCGGGCTCCACCGCGGCCTGCTTCAAGATCAGCCTGACGTCGCTGAAGGGGTTGTCGATGAGCTTGAACAGCAGCTGCGACACGGTGACTTCCGCACCCGCCTGGCTGATGGCAAGGCTGGCAGCCTCCTCCAGCGCATGCCGGGCGGAATCATTCAGGCGTTCCATCAAGGTGGCGAGTTCGATGCGGATCATGGCGTTCTTCTACGAGCGATCGGGAAATATCTGTTCGGATTCGGGGTTCATCGAGTCCGCCGGCAGCAATACCAGCGGTTCACAACCTTCAGCACTGCACCCCCAGTAGCGAACTGCATTGCCGTTTTGCCACGTTGCGGTGGCTCATCCATTGATCTTGAATTGCCATGTCTTTCCTTCGTCACGCAGTTCGCCTGAGATGGAACATGGCACCTGATAGAACTGTCCATAGGGACTCTGTTCGTAGGATTCGCTGAAGGAAAAAAAGCGCTCCACCTGTTCGCTGGACAATCGCCAATCTTCGCAAACTGGTTTCAAAGCCTCATCACCGCCAGCTTGAAACTGGGGTGCATCGACCCTGATCACCTCAAAGCTGGCGGCGGATTCGGCGTCGGGGGAATAGGAGACGGGGCGGCACGATAAAAGTCCCAGCAGGCTCGTTGTCGCGACGATAGAAGCCAGCCCCAACAATGCCTTCCGAACCAGGGCGCTTATGCGCGTGGCTCCAGGGCTCTGGGCAGCTTGCTTGTCTGTACCGCGCCTCACGCTCACGGCCCGTCCTCGATGCCGCACACGTCCCAACGCCGCTTCTCTGCCTTCTTGTCCCAACGCACATCGTGGACTTGAGTCTTGCCCGCTGCGTCCCGGGTTAGGCAGAAGTACCCCTCATATCTCCGGTTTATCCAGCCGTCACCGCCGCGGGCCGGAATATCGGAGTTGAACCAAAAACTGTAGGCCACTCCAGACCGTAGCGTCGGGGCCGGTCCTGTCAACTCCCGGCCTAGGCGAGTGTCGCCATAGACGATGCAAGCGTCCGGCGTCAGGGACACGGGCGGATTCCCCGACAAACCCAACGCCCAGATCGAATCTGCCCTTCCACCGATGCGCTGGTAGACATCAAGGAGGGCGAGTTTGGGTGATGCCTGCCTGGTCTCGGCGCTGTCGGCCACGGCAAAGCATGGCAACTCGCCGACTTGCTGAACCCGACCATCCTGATGGATGCCTTGGTGGATGGCTTGCAGGCTCCATGCTCCCCTCACACTGACGCAAGCCGCAAGCGGCAGCATCGCCACCAGCAGCACGCACAGAGTCTTCCAGACCCGGGCGTTCATTTGCTGGCCTCCATGGTTTTTGAAAGACTGTTCGTGCTTGTCATCTATCTTCCATACTCAATGCCACACATCTCAGCGCCGCTCTTGTCCCGACGCAGGTCATGAACCTGAAACTTTCCGACTGAATCTAGGCTCAAGCAGAATTCACCGAAGTATTCGCGGTTGCCATAATCATTCTCATCATTCCCGAAACGGATAATAGAGTTGAACCGAAATCCGTAAGTCACGCCCGGTCGCAGCAACGGAGCCGACCCTAGCCTCTCTTCCCCCCTGCCATTATTGCTGCCATAGGCGATGCAATCGTCCGGCGCCAGACTTACAGGCGGGTTCCTCGAGAAGCTCCATTCCCAGATACTTTTATCCGGCCCATCGACAATCTCAAAAACATCAAGGGATCTGAGTTCGGGTGGTGCGCGCATTGCCTCGTCACTGTCGGCCACAGCAAAGCATGGCAACTCGCCGACTTGCTGAACCCGGCCACTTTGGTGGATTCCTTTGTGGATAGCGTGCAGGCTCCATGCCCCTCTCACGCTGACACAGGCCGCAAGCGGCAGCAGCAGCATCACCAGCAGCATGCACAGAGTCTTCCAAACCAGAGCGTTCATTTGCTGGCCTCCAAAGTCTTGGGCAGGCTGCCCCGGTCGCTCGGATTGAGAATGAAATCGGCCAGGGCTTGTTCCAGCATTGCCCGGATATCAGGTGTGTGTTCGTATTTCACTTCGTACATCTGCTCCCGCGCCTTCGGAGACCCGACTATCGCCACCAAGTAATAGTCGGCCAGCAGATTTCCTTGCGCCTCCATGTTGAAATCACACAGACGCTTGTCGGGGGCGAGGGTGTAGCGGTAATTCTCATCGTCACCGCCACTCTTGGCGTGCAGCCTTAACCCCACCCGCTTGACTGGGTAGCCCAACTGGTACTGCCAGACGTGTGTCATCTCGTGGATGAACCACTTCTGATAGTCCAGATCTTCCAACATGAAATCGTCCTTGTAATGACCTGTCGGCCAGTACATCTCCCCGTTCGGCGTGACCGCCGTGTCCTCTTTCTGCCTGCCGAAGAACAGCCAGTAGCCGCCGTGGTGCACCTTGACCCGGGCGTAGTCGATCGCGGCTCCAAACACCGATTGCGCCATGCCGATTTCGCCTTGGGTCAAACCGCGCGACTTGCCTTTCGCAATCTCGACCTGCCGGACGGAAACACCGAGGTCGGCGCTGTGGGTGACGATGCCGTCAAGCTCCAATGCCGCCACCTCGGCCTCATCGCTACCCTGCGCGGCATGCTGGGCGCAGCACAATGACCCGCCCGCGCTCAATTCGGCCTTGACCACCTGCGATGGCGTTTCCGTTTCGATGCGGCAGGTCTTGCCCTCGGCATCTGTGACGCCCTCGACCTTGCCGCCGTCTTCCAGATGGAGGGTGTAATGGACGTTGGCCAGGCTGACGCCGCGCGGCGTGACGAACCGAAGCTGCTCGTCGTAGCGCACAAGCCCGGCCATGCCGGCAGCCACGGCAGTCGCCGCCGGTGCCAGAAATGCGCCACGGGCCGCCGATGCCGCCGTGCTGGCGGATTCCTTGACGAACTCGACGCTGCTTTGAGTGCCCGCGATCAAGGTCGCGCCACAACTTGTCCTGTCCCCCGGGGCGGCCACTGGCTTGCCCTCGACCAGCCATCCGGCCTGGCCCGAGACGATCGTGGTCATGCCATGAAGGGGGCACGACACCGCACTGCCGACGTGCGCGACAGGAGCGCCATTGATGGCGGCTCCGTCATAGCCGGTGAGCACCTTACCGCCATGATCCGTCGTATCTCCCATCACAACTGCAAAACCGAACATTTCCCTGCCTCCCTCAAGAAGTCGATGAGCTCACCTGCTACGGCGCCAATATCTTGTCCAGCGCCTGGAGCACTTCGGATGTGACCAGGCTCAATCGGAAGGCATAGACGAAGTAAGCCGCCGCAAGCACACCCGCGCCGACGGCCCACGGCGTCCACCAAGGCAGACGGCGGTCATAGCGGTAGTTGCTGGGAGCCACGTTGGTGCTGGCCTCGCCCAGTTGCTCGGGCGCGTCGCCGCGCATCTGCCGAAGGACGCGATGCAGCTTTTCGATGATTCGCTGCAATTCCTCGTTGCCGTTGTGCTGAACCTGGTACTTGCCCTTGAAGCCCAGGCACAGGCAGATGTAGATGAACTCCAGCATGTCCTTGTACTGCTCGGGCTCCATCAACATCCGCGACATGATGGTGAAGAACTTCTCTCCGCCCCACGTCTCGTTGTGGTACGCGCTCAGCAGCGAACGTTCCGCCCAGACCGATTGCGAGCCCCACGGAGTTCCCATCACCGCCTCGTCCAGAAAGCTGCACAGGCAATAGCGGTAGGCCATCAGCACTCCGTTGTCGTAGCCCAGGGAGCGGACTTCTTCGCCGATGGCCGCGATCTGGTTGTGCACCCTGTCGTAGAGCGCCTGAACCTCGGCGTCATTGTCCATCCTGCGAATCCGGATCGACAGCCCCAGCAGCGGCGTGGCCGCATCCACCAAGGCGTTGTAGCTATGGCCGCGAAGCTGGAACCACAGATCCGCGTCATGATCGATGCCCCGGACGGTGTCGAATGCGATGTCGGACTTCCGCAGGATGGGACGGTCGGGCTGGTCATATTGGAACGGCACGGGGGTGGGACGCTGTTGGTTCATGTCACTGGCTCCGGATGGCCCACAATTGCATTTCCAGTTCCGGGAAATCGCCGGAGATATGGAAGCTGAAACCCGCGGTGTCGCGCATCATCTGCCACGCCGGGTTCCCTCGGTCGAGCTGGAAATACGTGAAGCCCGCGTGATACGGCAGATGACGCGGAGCCACCGGCAGCGGTATCAATGGAATACCCGGCAACTGCAGGTTGACCAGGCTGTTGATCTTTTCGATGGAAGCCAGCTTGGCCTGCTGCACGAACACCTGGCGCAATCGCTCCAGTGGCATGCGCGCGCGCACCGCGAGGATGAACTCTGCATTTTCGATCAAGCGGCGATCCTGCACGGCAGCGCTCAGTACGCCGAACTTCTGCTTGATGATCGGGATGGAGACGGCGCGGGGCTGCAGCACGGTACTCAGGGTGCGCCGGAGCGTCTCTTCCAGGGTACGGAACGACTCGCGCAGATTCTCGTGCTGGTAGGCGGGGTACTCGGCCGGCAGGCGCCCTTCATCGGTGAAGGTGACGAGTTCGCCGCAGGCCTGGCAAAACGCGCGGTAGAGTTCCTCGGGGTGCAGGTGGCGCGAACGGGCCAGATGCTGGAACAGCGGGTGCATCCGGTTCAACGCCTGAAGCAGGTTGAAATCGGTGATATCGGCGACGCCCGACTGTGCCGGCGAGCCGATGCGCTCGGCGATGTTCTTGGCCCGCTCTCGCATGAGGCCGGCTACCTCGCCCAGGAAGCGGCTCAGCGTCGGCACCGCATTGATCGACATCGCGGTCGCGTAGTGCGCCTCGTCCAGTACCAGGCTGCCATCCGGCCGTCGATCCAGGATGCGCGCCATCGGGATGGAGGTGAAGGCGCTGCGGTCGTCGCGCTCAAGCATGAGCTGGAAATTGAACTTGGCGACGTCTATCGTGACGTGGTCGCCGTCTTCGCTGTGCACGTCCTTGATTTCGGTCTGCCCGGCCGCGTAGCGCCGATGTGCGTAGGTTTCGGGCCACTGCACTTCCAGCGCTCCCTCGGAACGCAGCGGAAGCGCCAAATACACCGTTTGGTTGACCGCCGAAATGTCCGATATGGTCAGCGGCGATGGCGACGGCGTCTCCGCTGGTATCTCGAAGACGCTGCCATCGGGCATGACGCCGCGAGCCCGCAGCAATGCGATCTTTCCGAAGCTCAGGTACTCGCTGTTGAGTTCCAGTTCGCTGAAGCCATAGAGGTACTGGCCGACGCCGCTGACGCGCTGATGGACATGGTGCTCGAAATATCTGGCTTCCTGCTGGAAGTGCTGAGGCTTGACGAACAAGCCTTCTTTCCAGACCACCGGGCTTCGTGATGACATCGGTCAATCCTCACTCTTGATCTTGACGCCGTGCTCGTCGAGCGAGACCAGCAATGGGTATTTGCCACCGGTCGGTTCGATACGAAGAACGTCCTTCCAGGTGACGGAATCGGTGTCGTGGTAGCTGGCCACGACGCCGATGAAATGGGTGGTGGACTTGACCGGGTAGAAGCGCACGAACTTGAACTCGTTGGGCTTGATCACGTACTCGTCGTGATCCACATAGCTCTTGCCGAGGACTTTCTCCGGATTGGCTGCCAGCGCGTCCGAGTCGGCACTGAGAAACAGGCCGTTGTCCTTGAGCTGGAAGACCTGGATTGAGATCGGGCTGGCGTTGCGCGAGCGGGCAAGCGCAGGCGAGCCGGTATCCACGACCGGGTTGCTGCCCTCGCGATACTGGCCGACCTGGCGTGCGACGCCATCGCCGGCTTCCAGAGTCGCGCTTGAACCCACGCCGTCAGCCTGCACAACCTTCGGACTGCCCAGCGCCACCGGAGCGCCCGCCTTCTGCCGGGCCTGCATTTCGCCCTCCAGCACCTGGGTCGTCGCCTTGAGCTGGGTCAGCAAGTCGCCAAGATCGTCGCTGGACAGATTCACCCGGTAAGGAGTGTCTTCGTCGGTAGAGGGCAACTCTTCGGCCGGGACGTACAGATTCGGATTCACGCCAGCCGACGCGTTGATGCTCAGCGCTACCTGCGATGGCTGATCCTTCAGTTCGCCGACCGGGATGCTGGGGTCTTTGAGCACCTTCAGGGTTTTCTTCAAGGCCGTGCAGCCGCTGGCGCTCGCCACAAGGACGAGAAGCAGACCGCAGGTGCGCAGACACCGAAGCACCTCAGTCCCCGCTACGCATCGCGCGATCGTAGGCCTGGTCGAAGACCTCCCAGAACAACTTGTCGAAACCCTGCTGGCGGGAAGACATCAGTTCCTCGAAATAGTGCCCATACATGTTCCAGAGCCAGCCAGCGTCTTGCTGGCCCTGGTTGACACCGGCATAGCGCTCGAAGCGCTTTTCCAGTGCTTCCGGCGAGAACGCACCCAGCAGGGCGCCGAGCGCCGACTTCACCGCGACGGCAATGGCTTCGTTGTGTTTCGCCACTTGCCCCAGGCTCTCGGACACCGCGGCCTGCGGGGCCAGATGGACAGGACTGCGATTTCCGGAGAACAGTGCGTTGGCCGTGTCTTCGTAGCTCCGCTGCAGGCGCAACGGGTTGTCTTCGATGGGCTGTAGCGTGCGGTTGAGGAGACCGGGGCCGCGACCGTTGTGCGGTGCCTCCGCATACAAGGCCGATATGCCCTCTACTGCGGCCTTGAGCGCTCGGCCCGCCTCGTACAACAGGTGGTGCGCCTGCTCCGAATCCAGGTGACCGAGCGGGATGCCCAGCCCCTGTCCCAGCGGGATCAAGGCGACGTGGAGACCCTCCGCGTTGGCTGGATCAATTGCGTCTCGCCATGGCATCGGTCTGGAAGCACTATGTTCGTTGTCCATCGGTCGGGCGCCTCCTCGGGCTAATGTCACGTTGCTGACTGCTTCAAAATTGGTGTCCGCCAGATCGGCTTGGATCACCGACTGGTTGGACAAGCCGTAGTGGATGCGATCCAACGGTGCGCGAGCACTGCGCTTTGCCTCGAGCTGCCTGGCGGCGGCATCCAGCGCAGCCAAGGGGTCTGTACCGCCACGCACTGGCGAAGGCTCGGCGAATGCGGAGAGTTCGTCTTGCGCAATGCCATAGCCGTGCCCATGCTCCGACATCGGCGCAGCCGGTTCAGACAGGCGATCGAACTGTGAGTCCTGATCGTTGAGGATTTCCCCCAGCGATTGCTGGCCGAGATGGCGGGTCGGATCGGTCGATGCATGCCCGGACTCGTCCAGGCTCACATTGATCCGGTAGGGGCCAACGCGCACCACATCGCCATCGTTGAGGCGGACGATTCGCTCCGGGCCCAGCGGATCGGCAGCATCGTTGACCCAGGTGCGCCCACTGCGATCCACCACACAATAGGCGCCGTCGACCACCATGATTTCGGTGTGGATCGGTGCAACACCACCGCGGATGTCGGAGAGTTGCCAGTTCGCTCCCCGACTGCCTATCGTGCCGCCGGCCATGTCGAAAACCTGCGAAGGACGGCTACCGAACTCCAGTACTTCGGGGTTGGCCACCACCAGATGGATCTGTCGAGTCACGGGCTGACTGTTCATTGGCGCACCTTGATTCTCACGACCGATTCCTGCCGCAGCAGGGAGTTGTTGCCGGCGAACGTGGTCCAGCCCAGATTTCCTCCGCGGCTGGCGTCGAGTTGAAAGGGGGGAATCTCTTGCTGGCGCAGGCCGAGTTCCAGGTCGTAGGCCAGTTGGTCGCGCAGCAGGAATTCGATCAGCTTGCTCAGCGGGAAGAAGTCCTTGCCATTGGGCAGGAAATCGCGGAATCGGCGCTGGGTCAGCCCCGAGATCGCGATGACAAAGCTGTGTTCGTAGGTACGGACGCGGTCGCCGATCATGAAGCTGTCGCCCAACGTACCTGCCCGCTGCCCGAGCCGGGTTCTCTGCTCGTCGGGAATGTCGATCAGCTTGGGCTGGAACTCGCGGATGGCGACCTGCTCCAGATCGAAGCAATGGGCGATGATGCCGGCCACGACCGTGGGAGAGCGGCTTCGACTGGCAACCAGACCGGCATAGGTCAGCAAGCGGCTCCAGGGGATGGGCGCCTGCCCTCGCAGCCGTTCGTCGTTCAGGCCGATCAGCGAGAACACACAACGCGAGAAGCGGTCGCGCGCGCCGTCCTGGAAACGGACGTGATACCGGTACTTGCGCCAAGTCCGGTGCAGCAGCGTCAGCAGCCGGTGATTGAAGAAGTCCAGAAAGGCGACACGCAGACCGTTACCGTGGGCATGGTCGCTCGCAACCCGCTCCAGATAGTGGCCGGGCAAGGGGGAGTCCGGCCCGTGCAGGCCAAGGAAGCTGACGACCAGGCGGTAGCTGTCCTGCGCATACCCCTCCAGTCGGCCGGCCGCCAGAACGTCGGACGCCGGGAATCCCAATCCCGGGTCGCTCTCGAACACGATCCGCTCCGTGGACGGGTCAGTGTCCAGAAGCTGTTCCATGTTGTCGCCGTGCAGCCGGTGCAGATGCTCAACGAGGCTGAAGAACGCATAGTTCTTCGCATCATCCAGCAAGGGCCCGGCTAGATCACCGGCTGGTTGCCTCGCTGCAGCGGCCATGAGTAGGTTTCGTTGTTGGTGAGGTTCTTGACCTCGAGGAGATGGAACGAGTTGATGCTCGCGTAGAGTCCGAAGAAGTGGGACAGCACAGTGCCGAACAGGTAGACCTCGCCCTCGCAAAGGAAGGCTTCCTGATCCAGATCAAGCACGGTCTTCAGCCCGCGCACGGGCAGCCCTTTGATCAGCGTATTGATGGGTAGTGTCTTGGCGTCGCGTATCCCCTCCAGGCGCTTGCGGCTGTTGCGCTCGGATTGGATGTCATGCAGCGCAGCGAAATCGTAGGCGCGGATGACCGCCTTCAGCGGCTCGGTGCCGAGTAATGAGAGATAGTTCAGCGACAGGTTGGAGATCAACGTCCAGTGCAGGCTGCCGTCCAGCACCGGCCGGTACGGCTCGGTTGGCTGCATCAGGCTGGTGAAGGTCACATAGGACGGGATTCCCTGTGTCGGAATGCGAATGTCCCCTGCACTCAGCACCACCGGCAAGTCGCGGTTGGTGCAGGTGAGATCGGCCGAAATCGTCTCGCGCTTGCCGATGTACTGCGTCTCGTCGCCACGAACGAAGGCGATCCGGTGCCGCAGGCCATCGTCGGTTGCCTTCTTCTCGACGCGGGTGCGGTAGTAGAGGGCATTGCGACCTTGCGAACGCTCAATTTCGTGCTGGAAGGAGTTGAAGTCGTGGTACTCGCGGGTGAGCCCGCCCGGCCGCGCCGCTGACTTCACTTCCCAACCGGTGACCCGATCCACACTGAACACCTCGTAGGCGTGCGGCAGGCCTCCCGATGGCAGCACGGGATAGTCGCTCGCCTGCCCGTCCAGGCTCACGGGCTCGGCATCGTGGGAAAACAGGTTTACCGCGGGAACGCAGTGCAGCGCGATGTCAGATGTCCGCACCTTGATGTCAGCGGGCATCGGGCGCGAGTAGACAAACTCCAACCGCACGGCCTGACCGGTCGCCGCCGGCCAGATTGAGCGGAGCCGGTTAAGGCGGATGAAGTAGTACCGGCGCGGGAAGGCAAAGTATTCCTGCAGGATGCGGTATCCGTCGAAGACATTGCGCGGGTACGGCAGCAGAGCCTCTTCCGGCTGAAACCCGGGAAACCCGATGTGGGCAGGGTTGAGCTTGCGAACCTCGTCCCCCACGACGATGCGAACCTCGTCCAGGTAACGGGCCGTCCAGAGATAGAGTGTCAGCGCCGTATAGTCGTCGCCGCTCAGATGCAGGTCGAGCTGGTCGCAATCGATCGCGTCGAGGTTCTGGTCGGAAAGAGTCTGGAGATCGATGCTGACCACCGACTTTTCGCGCGTGTGCGAATCACGCACGGCGTTGATGCGCAGTGGGTAGATTTGCAGGTCGCTACAGGTACGGAACTGGCACGTGACCCCGTCCACGGGCACGGATGCCAACATGGAACCCTGCGGGATGGTCTGGCGCTCGGTGATGGCGCGATCGATTGGATCGAAGCGCACGATGGTCATGCTGGGGATGGGGCGCAGGTAGTTCGGCCAGAGCAACTGCAACAGGGAGTGGGTCAACTCCTCGAAGTCGTCTTCGATCTTGAGTCGCAACTTTGCGGTCAGGAACGCGAATCCTTCCAGCAGCCGCTCCACGTCGGGATCAGCCGCCTGTTCGCCCAGGAACCGGGCAAGTTGCGGGTTGTGCCGTGCGAACTCCCGCCCCTGCAAACGCAGGTACGTCAGTTCATCACGAAACATCCTGCGCAGTGACATACGACCTCAGATGACGCTGTAGTGGCGGTTGTGGCCATTCAAGATCAGATCCATCTCCAAAGCCTCTTCGTGGGTGTTGACTGTCATGACACAGTCCAGCCTGAAAGTGAGTTCAAGCGGGGTATCGGGATTGGGGAGCAAATGGACGTCGCGTACCGCGACCCGCGGCTCATAGGCTTCGATCAATTCCCGGATGCTGCGAGCCATGCGGATCAATAGATCAGCTGAGCCTGAAGCCGAATTGTTGAAATCGGGAAGCCCGAGGTCAGGGCTGCTCTGCGAGCAGCCCTGCCTGGCATTCAGCAGCGATTCGATCTGCCGTTTGATGCCCTGAACCCGTTCCGCGAGATCGTTGCGCGCCTGCAGGCTTCGCCGCAGGGGCGCCTCGGGGTTCAATCGCTCGAACAGACTCCCGCGTCCCAACTCCCTGGACATATCAGTTCAGACCTATTCCTTGTCGAGGCGTCCTACGAGTGAGAGTTCAAAGTTGGCCCCCATGTACTTGAAGTGCGGACGCACCGCCATCGAGACCTGGTACCAGCCCGGATCGCCCGCGACGTCCATGACCTCGACTTTGGCCGCGCGCAAGGGCCGGCGGCTACGCACATCGGCCGGCGGGTTCTCCTGGTCGGCGACGTACTGGCGGAGCCAGGTATTCAACTCGCGCTCCAGATCCTGGCGCTCCTTCCAGCTTCCGATCTGCTCACGCTGAAGCACCTTGATGTAGTGCGCCAACCGATTGATGATGAACATGTAAGGCAGCTGCGTTCCCAACTTGTAATTGGTTTGCGCCTCCTGCCCTTCCTTGGTCTTCGGGAACAGCTTCGGCTTCTGGGCCGAATTTGCCGAGAAGAACGCGGCGTTGTCGCTGTCCTTGCGCATCGTCAGCGGGATGAAGCCTTCTTCCGAAATCTCGAACTCCTTGCGATCAGTGATCAGGACTTCGGTCGGAATCTTGGCCTGCAACTGACCCAGGGCCTCGTACAGGTGGACGGGAAGATCCTCCACGGTGCCGCCGGACTGTGGGCCGATGATGTTCGGGCACCAGCGGTACTTGGCGAAGCTCTCGGTGATCCGGGTCGCCATCAAGTACGCCGCATTGCCCCACAGGTAGTTTTCGTGGGACTCCTTGATGCCTTCGTTGTAGCTGAACGAGCGCACGGGGTTTTCCAGCGTGTCGTAAGGCTGCCTGAGCAGGAACCGCGGCATTGCCAGGCCCAGGTAGCGAGCGTCTTCCGATTCGCGCAGCGAACGCCACTTGGCGAAGCGCGGGCCCTCGAAGATGTCCTTGACTTCCTTGAGGTTCGGCAACTCCTGGTAGCTGTCGATGTTGAAGAACTCGTGCCCGGCCGCCGTGATGAACGGCGCATGTGCCATGGCGCCCACTGTGGCGACGTAGTTCAAAAGTTTGACGTCCGGCGTCGAGGGGCTGAAGTAGTAGTTGCCGACGACGGCCGCCACCGGCTCGCCGCCAAACTGGCCGTAGCCTGCCGAATAGACATGCTTGTAGAAGCCGCTTTGGGTGACATCCGCCGCGCCCTCGAAATCCTCAAGCAATTCTTCCTTGGTGATGTGGACGATTTCGATCTTGATGTTCTCGCGGAAATCGGTGCGATCCACCAGCAATTTCAAGCCTCGCCACGCCGATTCCAACTGCTGCACGTCGGGGTGATGCAGGACAGCGTCCATCTGCTGACCGATCTTCTGATCGAGTTCAGCGACCATCTGATCGACCATCCGCTTGTTGACCGGCTCTTCCCGATCCTTGGTTTTGAGCATTTCCGAGATGAATTCGGCGACGCCCTTCTTGGCAACCGAATAGCCCTCTTGGCTCGGCTCCAGCTTGGTCTGGGCCATGATCTGATCGAGCAGCGTATTACCTGACTCAACCTGTGCAACGCTCTGACGCTTGGCATCCATGGTTCACTTCCTGTCTAGTAGCAAAATCGTGAGAAGCAGGAATTAGCCCTGCTTCCCTTCCGGCTTTTCCAAAACAAGTTCGAGTTCTTTGGCAAGCTTGTCGCGCGCCTTGGGATCGGCCAGCAGTTCCTGCAACTTGGAGCGGAATGCGGGCACGTTGCCGAGTGGCCCCTTGAGCGCGACCAGGGCCTCTCGCAAATCCAACAGCGTCTTGAGCTCCGGTATCTGGTTGGCAATCGCGTCCGGAGTGAAGTCCTTGAGCGACTTGAAGTTGAGATTGACTCCTATGGTGGAGCCGGCACCGGAACCGGAGAGGCGATCTGGCACATCCACATTGAGCGAGAGCTCTGCCTTTTCCAACACGGCATCGAAATTGTGTTTGTCGATGCGGACAGATTCGCGTTCCTCCAGCGGCTGTTCCTCGCCGTGCCCTTTGAAATCCCCGACCACCACCAACTTCAGCGGCAACTCCATCTCTGCCTGTTGGTCGCCCGTATTTGGCACGTATTTGATATTGATGCGCTCTTTTGGAGCTACAGATCCGTCTTTTTTTGACATCGTCAATGACCCGCGAAGATTGAGGAATATCGCTACCGTCTATCGCTGACGCGAATAGACGCGAGGCGCGCTTACGGCTCGCGCCATGAATTCGATCAAGTTCAGTGGAGTAATCCGCCCCGGCAGCTTGCCAATACGCAATCTCCCTGACGTACAACTCTCTTTCCTTGAGCCGATTCCACAATCCGGAGCCAGCCGCCTTGCAAGGCTGTACTCACTAGCGAGCTATAATCAATCTAGCACGAGGCTACGAGCATTTACATCCATTCCAGATTCGGAAATACTTACTGTTAATCGATTAACAATAATAAATTTCCATGAGGAATAGGCATCTATTTTAGCAATACCGATCTTCTGTGAGAAAGATAACTTTTAACGCTGATCATTTAACTGTTAACAAAATCATATTTTCGCTATTGCATCTATAGCGTGACTTGTACAACATTAGACATCGGCGAAGCCATAAATTTCATGGGATAAAATGTGAGCCTTCTCAGACACTCCTGGAAAAGTCGCTTTTGACACGGCACCCACAGGTAAGCGCGATCTTTGAGCACATCCACCTGCTTCCGTAGCAGATTGGATGAGCCAAATTCAGGGCGTCGTAGCCTCTAAGAGACAGCTTCTTGGGTGGAAGAACAAGCGGATGAATCTGCGCCACCCACTACATTGCCGTGGCCGAGGAACTGAATCGCTCTTGGTTTCGTAGCCGCCTACAAGCCTGAAAGTCCCGGCTACTGCTCGAACTCTACGGGAGAGACGCCTCCGTTGGAGCCATGCCGGCGCTTGGGGTTGTAGAACATCTCGATGTAGTCGAACACCTCGCTTCGTGCCGCGTCCTGGCTCGGGTATATCTTGCGCTTGATCCGCTCCCACTCGAGTAGTTGGAAGAAACTCTCCGCTACCGCGTTGTCGTGGCAGTTGCCCTGCCGGCTTATGCTGCAGACGATCCTGCGGATTTTCAGGAACGCCTGCCACCCAGCGCCGGTGAACTGACTGCCTTGGTCCGAGTGCAGCATCAGGCCGGGCGCGGGCTTACGTCGCCACACGGCCGCCAGTAGCGCCTGTAGCACTAGGTCCACATGCATCTGCCCCCTGCATCGCCCAACGCACGATCTGGCGAGAGTAAAGATCAAGCACCACCGCCAGATACAGCCATCCCTCGTGCGTGCGGCCGCTCTCCAGCCATGCCTGCTTGATCAGGCCCAGCAACCGCTGGTCCTCGCAATGGCGCTCGCTGTGCGGCTTGCGCTGTCAGGCGTAGAACCCGCTGCACTGCACGCTCAGCACGCAACACATGCTGGCCACGCGGAGCTGCTCCAAATGCGCCTGCATGAACGCGTACTTTGCCCTTACCCTTTGGCGAAGTACGGGGTGACTACCGGGTTCTCCAGCAGGTTCACCTCGACCATTGGCCTGCTGCCGGTTCCGTGGACACCCTCCTAATGTAGTCCCGCCTGTTTCTCGAACTCGATGGGGCTGACATAACCGATCGTCGAGTGCCGCCGCAGCGGGTTGTAGAACCGCTCGATG
>NZ_JBBWWT010000017.1:0-19955 GCF_038321125.1 Pseudoxanthomonas putridarboris
CTACGAACACTACGACGCGCCGGGCCGCTACAAGGTCGACGAAGCCGGCAAGCCCTTCACCCAGACCCGATTGCAGGCCCTGCGCCATGACGCCGGCCAGGCCGAGATGGAAGGCGACGACGCGCGGCTGTGGCCGGGCCTGGCCTTCGCGCTGGCCGATGCGCCCAGCGCAGCGCCGAACCACGACTGGCGCGTGGTGGCGATGGTTCACCAGGGCGAGCAGTCCAGCAGCCAGGAAGAAGACGGGTTCGGCGCCGAGCGGGGCAGCCGCTACGCCTACACCGCGCAGGCCGTGCCCGCCTCGTTCGACTGGAAGCCGGCGCCGAGCCCGCGCCCGGTGATGGACGGCCCGCAGATGGCCCACGTGGTGGGCCCGCCGGGCGAAGAGATCCACGTGGACGAACACGGGCGGGTGAGGGTGTGGTTCCCGTGGGATCGCGAAGGCCCGCGCGAGAACAGCACCTGCTGGATACGGGTCAGCCAGGGCTGGGCGGGGGCGGGCTATGGCATGCAGGTGTTGCCGCGCATCGGGCACGAAGTGCTGGTGAGCTTCCTGGAGGGCGACCCGGACCAGCCCATCGTGACCGGTCGGGCCTACCACGCGGCCAACCGTCCGCCGTATGCGCTGCCGCTGCACAAGACGCGCAGCACGTGGAAGAGCCAGACGCACAAGGGCGAGGGCTCCAACGAAATCCGCTACGAGGACGAGGCGGGGCGGGAAGAAATCTACGTGCACGCCCAGCGCGACCAGAACAACGTGGTGGAGCACGACGAGACCACGCGGGTGGGCAACGACCGCACCGAAGAGGTGGGCCACGACGAGACCATCACCATCGGCAACGACCGTCGCGAGCAGGTGGCGCGGGACGAGACGCTGGGGGTGGGCCAGGATCGGTCGGAGCGCATCGGCCGGGATCACACGCTGGCGATCACGGGCACGCGGCGGCAGACGGTGGGCGAGGATCTGATCGAAGAGGTGGGCAACCAACGCCAGGAGACGACCAAGGCCAGCCGCACGGTGACCACGGGCGGGCACTACCGCCACCGGGTGGAGGGCCGGCACGACATCGAGGCCGGCGAACGCATCACCGAACGCACGCGGACATACACCCTGGGGGCAGCCGACAAGGCGGTGCTGCGTGGGCCGGGCGGCACCCTCACCCTCGACAGCAAGGGCGTCACTTTGGAGGGCACCCTGATCAAGTTCAAGGGCCCCGTCAAGTTCAGCGGGCAGGGCACGGGCAATGCCTTCTCCATCAACAGCGTGCCGAACCTTGGGGATGTGCTGGACCCCAAGCGTTGGATTGGGCTGCACTACCTCGACCCGGAAAGCGGCGAAGCCATTGGCGGCGCCGAGTACGAGATCCATTTCAAGGACGGGGAGGTCATCTCGGGAACGCTGGATGACGAAGGCAAGGCGCATCACGACAACGTGGAGAGCGCCCTGGTCGACAAGGTCATCTACAAGCCGCGCGAAGGCGAGAAGGAGCCGCCTGTGCCACCTCTCGAGGAAGTACTCGTGCAGGACGATTCGCGGGGGTTCGCGCCATGAGTGTTCCCAATCCGTCTTTCCCCAACAAGGCCGAACCCGTCACCCTGGCGCAGTTGCGGGAAGCGCTCGCCTTCATGACGGAGCAGTACGACAAGGCGCGCGACGCCACCAGCAACGTGTTCGTCTGGTTGTGGGAAGCGCTGCAGGGTGATTTCAACGAGAACCGCACCACCGGGCAGGTGGTGTTCGATACCGCGATATCGATGATTCCCGGCGTGGATCAGGTGTGCGATGTCCGCGACATCATTGCCAACTGCAAACAGATCAACGAGGACAAGAGCAACACCTGGGCCTGGGTGGCGCTGGGGCTGACGCTGATCGGCCTGTTCCCGTCGCTGGGCTCGCTGGTCAAGGGCGTGCTGAAGATATTCTTCCTGTTCGTGCGCCGTGCCGGTGGCAATCACGTGGTGAAGGCCGTGGATGAGGCGATGACCTGGGTCATCACCTACCTGCGTCGGCGGGATGTGCAGAAGTACTGGAAGGGCCTGAAGTGGGATCACGTCTTCGGCGAACTGAGCAAGCTGGTCAAGTCGATCCGGGCCGAAGTCAATCTGTCGCGCTTGCTCAAGGCTTTTGACCGCGGCATCTCGCTGATGAAAAGCCTGCTGGGCAAGGTGGAAGGCATCCCCTACATCGGCGCGCGCGCAAAGGAAGTAATCGATCTGGTGGTGGGCATACGCCGATCTGCTGATAAGTACCTGAAGGACGCGCTGGAGCCATTGCAGAACGCGCTGGACGCCATCATCAAGCGTCTGGAGTGGGAGGATCTGGTGCAGCGCCGGGCCATCGTGAACGTGCGTAACGTGCACTACCGTGGCACCTTACCGGAAATGCGGGCCATCACGTTGATGCGGGAGGCCAAGCCGCCGCCGAAGTGGTTGAGCAAGGGGAGTCCGAAATATCCACCCTTGAAGCCGAACAATAAAGATGTCCAGCGGACTCTTGCAACCGGCAAAGCCAAAGGCTGTCTGGAACTAAAACCCAAGGAAATCGCAAGCTTCGCACAAGGCATGCGCGCGGAGGTATTGCAGGGCCCCATGCGACTGTATCGCGTGGTGAGTCCCGGCAACATGGCTGCCAGCAAGGACTGGATGAGCGAGGAGGTGTTCAACCGGTTGATGAAGGACGCCGACCCCAAGGCGGCCTGGCGCCGCCACCTGGCGGTATGGCCGGACTGGAATCCCAACGGCCAGTTCGTGGTCTACGAATTGAAGGCGGGGGAGACGCTTCCAGTGTGGCGGGGGCCGGCGTCCTCGCAAGTCAAAGACCCCGGGCGCGGGCTGGACGACTATTTTCTTGAAGGCGGCTGGGAGCAGATCAAGTTCGATGCGGGCCAACTGCGAAAAGCTGATGGCAAAGCGTATGGCAACGCCATGGACGACATGCCCTTTGTCAAGATGGATCGCCGTACTGGCACGCCCTTGTCCGAAGAAATCAGCTATGCCGAGTACGAGGCTTTGCCAAAATCAGAAAAACCGAAATACGAACCCATGCGCAAAAAAATTCGCCAACCCCGCATCAGTGGCCCCTTTGACACGGGCTGGGGCATGACCGACTTTGATGCACAGTTGACAGACGTCAAGCTCGGCTTGCCCGCCCTGCCTGGTCAAACTACCCGGATACAGAAGTGAATCCCATGAACCCATTCGACATCCCGGACGATCCCGCCGAACTGCATCCCCGTCGCAAGCGCCAGGCGGCTCTGCTGTATCACTTCGCTTCGCTGGACTACCTGAAAGGGTTGTTGCCGAAGATAGATGAACTGATCCAGTTTGCCGATGAACTGGTGGAACGACGCCAGCCGCTGGATTCACTGATGATGAGCAAGCGCTGGGGCGCACGCGATACCAGTGCGAACTGGGGTACTTATGCGTTCCCGGCCTTGGTGGATTTCAAGGAATCTACGCTGTGGGCTATCCAGCAGCGGGCGGTGGAACGGTATGGAATTACCGGCGCCAACCAGTGTGCCCGCATGCTGGGCGAGTACAGCATGCAATGGACGACGCCGGAGCAGGAAGCGGAATTCGAAGAGCGGGCAGAGGCGGTCTTTGGTTATGCGTACAGAATTGACGACGTTATGGAGCGCCCGGCCACATCGAATGACGGCACGTTTGATAGTGTGTGGAGCGACAACAAATCGCAGTTCCCGAAGCTCCCCAGGTTCCGCGTGCGCACCGACATCGAAGGCGAGACAGGCAGAGTCCCGCCACGCACGGGGGTTTACGTGCCGCAGGACGACCCATATGGGGCGCTCCAATTTGGTTGGACGGGCCATTCCACGGATCATGTTGATGGCTCGCCCTACTACGGCGGCAAGCTGGATGAAGTGCGCACCTTCAACGCACTGGGCCTGGAGGCGGCGCAGGCGGCGGGACAAGGGCGGATGTGGCTATGGGGTGACGGCCCGGGCCTGCTGAGGTTCGTGCAGCAACCAAAGTATCGGGAAGTGCTGAGGGATGTGGACGGCAGCGAGATAACGGATGAGGGTGGGGCGATCGCGGCTGTTGCTGGTGCTGCCTTTGTTGCCTGCCCCTGCAAGTGGTACTTCGTCGAAATGCTCAACGACGAGTTCGAGGATACGAACGAACCGCCGGAAGAGGTCACAGCACAACTCTTGCCAGGGATGCGTGCCGTCACCGGCACGCCTTGCCCGTATCCGGGCGTATGGGAATGCGACGAACTGCCGGTAGGGCCGCAGACCGTGGCCTACGGCGTGCCGATGCCGGCGGTACAGGGGAAGACCGTGACCTGGCGGTTGGTCAAGGCGGTGCAATGAACCCCTTCAACATCCCGGACGATCCTGCCGAACTGCATCCCCGTCGCAAGCGCCAGGCGGCGCTGCTGTATCGCTTCGCCTCGCTGGACTGCCTGAAAGGGTTGTTGCCGAAGATAGACGAGCTGATCCAGTTTGCCGATGAACTGGTGGAACGGCGCCAGCCGCTGGACTCGCGCATGATGAGCAAGCGCTGGGGCGCACGCGACACCAGCGCCAACTGGGGCACCTATGCGTTCCCGGCCCTGGTGGATTTCAAGGAATCCACCCTGTGGGATATCCAACAGCGTGCGGTGGAACTGTATGGGATCACGGGCGCCAACCAGTGTGCCCGCATGCTGAAGGAGTACAGCATGCTGTGGATGACGCCGGAACAGGAAGCAGAGTTCAATGAACGGGCGCAAGCGGTCTTCGGGTACGCGTACGAGATTGACGATGTTATGGAGCGTCCAGCCACCTCGAAAGACAGTACGTTTCGGAATGTGTGGAAGGCGCATAAGTCCAAGTTCCCGAAGCTCCCCAAGTTCCGTGTCCGCACCGACATCGAAGGCGAGACGGACAAGGTGCCGCCGCGCACAGGGGTTTACGTGCCGCAGGACGACCCCTATGGAGCATTGCAGTTTGGCTGGACGGGCCATTCCACGTCTGCCTCCGATGGCTCACGTTTCTACGGCGGCAAGTTGGATGAAGTGCTCACCTTCAACGAACTGGGCCTGGCGGCGGCCCAGGCGGCGGGACATGGGCGGATGTGGCTGTGGGACGACGGCCCGGGCTTGCTGAAATTCGTACAACAGCCCCAGTACCGGGACGTGCTGCGGGACTGGCAGGGAAATGAAATCACGGAAGAAAAGTGGGCTGTAGGGGCGGTTGCCCGTGATGCGTACGTTGCCCGCCCCTGCAAGTGGTATTTCGTCGAAATGCTCAACGACGAGTTCGAGGATACGAACGAACCGCCGGAAGAGGTCACGGCACAACGCTTGCCAGGGATGCGTGCCGTCACCGGCACGCCTTGCCCGTATCCGGGCGTATGGGAATGCGATGAACTGCCGGTAGGGCCGCAGACCGTGGCCTACGGCGTGCCGATGCCGGCGGTGCAGGGGAAGACCGTGACCTGGCGGTTGGTCAAGGCGGTGGAGTGAAGAAGGTCTGCCCACCTATTTGCTGCGAGAGTGAAGTCATGCCTCTACCTCCCATCGAAGGGATACTGAAAACGACATTCATTGCCGGCGTGTTGTCAATGAGCCTAGCGCCTGTGGCGGCGGCGCGTAGCGACACCATGCTGCCCAGCGTCGGAACGCAAGCGTCGGATCAGGAAGAAGTTGTTTCCTGCTACGTCTTTGTAAACAAACCCTTTGCGCGTGCCTATAGAAATCCAGGCGGAAAGGCGCAGCCTGAAGAGAGTGATCTCAAATACACCGGAGATGCGGTTCACGATTATCTTGCGCTCAACAAGCGCCAATGCGAGCAGTTCAAGGATGGGAAAGGCCGCTATTTTGCCGGTCGCTGGGCCTGGTACGCCAAGGCCGATTTCGTACTTAAGTCGCAACTGACGCCCATCGAACGCTGGACTACCAGTTATGTTTACGAAAAATCCGCCGATTCCAAAGGAGAAATTGCCCCGGATGCTATGACCAAGCAGGATATTGAGGAGGCGTATGCGGCGGGAGAGATTGAGGCATACAACAGTGACTCTTATCGCGGTCAGTTGACGCTCTTTTCCCCGGATGGATACTGGGTAGATGGGATATACAGTGCCAAGCTTTACTTGCTTCCAAGCGGAAGAGTAGTGGCTGCAAATGATAGTTTTCCAAATCCGTCAGCTTGGACAATTGGTGATATCTATGAAGATTTGAGGTGCAGCCAAACGAAGCCGCTGACCTGCGGCTATCGTGACCGTGGCTCCTATGGTTCGTACTCTGATGTCGCCCGCCTGCCGGAGGAACTGAAATCGGTAGTACAGGTTCGGGACGACAAGATCGTGATCACACGCCGCTTGAGCTATCGCTGGCCATTTAAGGTTCAGGATGTTGGGGACTGGGTGCGCTACGGATTGTTTGGTGAGTTTTCCGATCCGATGCGGCCCCTGGTCTATGCCCCCGGGGTGTTGTTCAAGCCTGATACCAAGCCGAACTGGCGCCATCGCTACCGTCCCAAGGACATGGTGCAGGAAGAACTGTGCGTAGCGAACTGCCCGGATCAATTGCCTTTCCAGCAGCCCCGGCCAAAGCCGGTTCCGCCACCGGCCCCACCGATCGAACAGACGGTTCAGCCCCCCGCTGAAAAGCCGGGCTTCTTTTCGCGCCTGTGGTCTGCGTTGCTGCGTTGGTTTGGCTTGTGAGGACACGACGATGATTTCGCATGCTGACAAACCAGCCGGCACAACCCCAATCCGCACAAGGCAGGGGAGGCCAAGAATGGGTGGAGTAGTGAAAGCCGCATGCATGGCTGGTGTGATGTCAATGAACCTCGTCCCCGTGGCGGCGGCGCGTAGCGACACCACGCTACCCAGCGCCGGCACGCAAGCGTCGGATCAGGAAGAAGTTGCTTCCTGCTACGTCTTTGTGAGTAAGGGCTCCGCACAGGCCTACCAGAATCCCGGTGACAAGGAGCAGCCGGAGGAGAAAGATCTAATTCGATACTCCGGATTATTGGTCACAAGCTACGTCACACTTGGCAAAAGCCGATGTGAGCAATTTATTCGTGGGCAAGATCGATATTTCAGGGGCGCCTATTCTCATCCTTTTGAAGGCCAGGTTCAGGTGTGGTTTGAAAAATCTGATTTCGTGCTGGAATCCCAACTTACGCCCATAGGTCGGTGGACAACGCGTTATGTCTACACCAAAAGCAGCGCAGAAGGGGCTGTTGACAGCGTTGGGGTAATGACGCAGCGGAACGTTGGACAGGCCTATTTTGAGAGGGATAGCGATGAGTACAGTCCTGAAGCATATCGAAGTGGAGTAGAGCTTTACTCTCCAGATGCGTATCGGGTTGAGCCCGAATCCAATCGTCGCTGGAAGTTGTATTTGCTAGCGAGCGATGTGGTTGTGGCCGTTGAGACAGAAAATAAACAGAGCGGACCTTTGGTGTTGGGTGAAGCTGGCCTATATGGAATTTTGCGGTGCAGCCGGACAGGCCCGCTGACCTGCGGCTACAAAGAAGGTTCGTACAGTCACGTCACTCGCCTGCCCAAGGAATTGAACTCGGCGGTGCAGGTGCGTGACGACAAAATCGTATTGACCCGAAGGCTAATCTATGAGTGGCCATTGATAGCTCAGGATTCAATCTGGTCTGAGTACAAAGTGTTTGGGGAGTTTTCAGACCCTGTGCGGCCGTTGGTCTACGCCCCTGGCGTGTTGTTCAAACCCGAAACCAAATCAAACTCGCTCAACCGCTACCGCCCTGAAGAGATGGTGCAAGAAGAATTGTGCGTAGCGGACTGCCCGGATCAACTGCCCTTCCAGCAGCCCCGGCCAAAGCCGGTTCAGCCCCCCGCTGAAAAGCCGGGCTTCTTTTCGCGCCTGTGGTCTGCGTTTCTGCGCTGGTTGGGCTTGTAAAGACATGGCAATGGTTCTGCGTGCCAACCTGATGAATGCCTTGAAGCGTCTCCCCTTGATGCAATGGGTGCCGTTGTGCGCGGCCGTCATCTGCTTCCTGGCATGGCCGACGCCGTTGGGCGTCGTGCTGGCAATCGGTGTGGGAATTGTTTGCGCGGGTCTGTTCCGCGGCATGGAGAGGCATCGGCGTGAAGACGGTCTTCCCGCACTAACGATCCAGCAAGTAGCAGAAAGAAAAGTCGAAAGGAAATTCATCTAGGAGTAAGTGGTATGTCGGTCAATCTGGGTTGGTTCAATCGCGGCCGTAGCCTGTGGCGCATGGTGACCCGTCACCTCAAGAGTTCGACGCCGGTGCTTCTGTTGCTGGCATTGGCTTTCGCGCTGGTGGCGATATGGTGGTTGGGGCCGCAATGGGAATGGAGGGGCGAGAAGCCGCTGGCGCCGCTGTCCATGCGCCTGGCGTTGAGCATCTTCCTGGTATTGATCCCCGTCGTGATCTGGGCCTGGGTGACGCGAAGCCGCTACCGCCGCCTGCAAGAGCAGCAGCTGCGCCAGGAGGCGGCTGAAACCGACCCGCTGCGCGTCTACGAGGAAGCGCAGGAGCGGGCGCTGGACATGTCGCTGGATCTGCTGCGGCAGAACCTGCACAGCCGTGACTATCTCTACAAGCTGCCTTGGTACGTCGTGCTGGGGCAGGAGAATTCCGGCAAGACCAGTTTCATCAATCGCTCCAACCAGAGCTTCGCGCTGACCAGCGTGAGCAAGGCCAGCAAGCGGCCTTCCCGCCAGGTCGAATCGCCGCTGAAGATCGACTGGTGGATCGGCAACGACGCGGTGCTGATCGATCCGGCCGGCGAACTCATCAGCCAGCAGGATGTGCAGCAACTGGCCGATGCCGGCAGCGAGGATGACTACCCGGCAGACTTTGAGGCCCAGTACAAGGGGATGGACACCTCTGGCAACGAGCAGGCGTACCAGCAGATTGCGCAGAATCCGGATTTGCCGCGCCGTTTGTGGACGCATTTCGTGGGCTGGCTGGGCCGCCATCGTGCGCGCCGCCCGCTCAACGGTGCCATCCTGATCGTGGACTTGTCCACGCTGCTGACCCAGAAGGCCAGTGACCGCAAGGCGCTGGCGGTGCTGATCCGCGCCCGCTTGCGCGAGTTGATGGAGCAACTGGGTACGCGCCTGCCCATCTACGTGGTGTTGAGCAAGTTCGACCTCGTGCGGGGTTTCGATACTTTCTTCGCCAGTCTGCCGCGTGCTGCGCGGGAGAACAGCCTGGGCTTCACCTGCACCCTGAGTTCGGTGGACGACTTCGATGCCTGGGCCGAGGAACTGAGCCAGCAGTACGACCGCTTCATCCAGAACCTCAACGAGCAGGTGTTCGATGCCATGGCCGCCAAGCCGGGCCTGGCCGAGCGGGAAGACATGTTCGTGTTCGTGCGCCAGCTTGCCGGCGTGAAGCCGGTGCTGTTGAGCTTCCTCGACGAGGTTTTCGAGAGCGACCGCTATTCGACCCCGGCGCTGGTGCGCGGCATGTATTTCTCGTCCGTCTACCAGCAGGGCGTGCCGGCCAACGCATTCGTCAATGCGGCCGCGCAGTCTTACGGCATGCCGCCGGCGGTGTCCGAGGCGCTGCCGGCCGGGCGCGCGGCGACGTACTTCACCGATCGGTTGTTCCAGAAGATCGTCTATCCGGAAGCCGGCCTGGCCGGCGACAACATCAGCGTGCTGCGCAGCAAGCGCCGGCTGATGTGGATCAGCACCGGCGTGGTGGCGCTGGGTTGCCTGGTGGTGATTGGCGGCTGGCAGTACCACTATGCCGTCAATCGCCAGAAAGCCTACGCCGTGCTGGACAAGAGCAAGGCGTTCATCGGCAAGCAGATCGACGAGCGTCTCGATCCGACCGGCCGCAACCTGCTGACCCCGCTGAACCAGATCCGCGATGCGGTGTCGGTGTTCGACGACTATCGCGCCGCCTGGCCGCTGGTATCGGGCATGGGCCTGTACCAAGGGCGAACCATCGGCCCCAAGGTGGACGCGGCCTACATGCGCCTGCTGGGCCAGCGCTTCCTGCCGCAACTGGGTATCGGTGTGATGGATCGCCTCAACGCGTCCGAGCCGGGCAGCGACGAGCGGCTGGCTGCGCTGCGCGTGTACCGGATGATCGAAGACCGTGAGAATCGCAGCCCTGCGATGGTGGAAAGCTGGATGGCGCGGGAGTGGAGGAGTGCGTTCCCCACCGATGGCCGAACCCAGGGCCAGCTCATGAACCACTTGAGCTATGCCATGAAGTACGTGGATGCCGACCTCCCGCAGTACCGCACGATGGTGGCCCAGGTGCAGACCGAACTGCGCCAGGTGCCGCTGCCGCAGCGCGTATACGCCACGATGAAACGCGATTCCGCCACCGTGCTGCCTGCCTCGCTGGATTTGCGCAGCGAGATCGGGCCGGTCTTCGACATCCTCTATCGACAGCCCGATCTGCCGGTCACGCAGGCGGGCGCCGTCCCGGCCAATCCGCTGATCATCGACCGGGTGCTGACCGACAAGGGCTTCAAGGACTACTTTGCGGTCAACAGCAAGGACATGACCCGGCTGGCGTTGATCGACCAGTGGACGTTGGGCTACCGGACGGACTTGAAGTATTCCGATGAAGACAGGAAACAGTTGACCGCGCAGATTCGCGACCTCTACACCGCCGACTACATCGCTACCTGGAGGCAGGGCCTGAACAGCCTGAACGTCACCGAGTTCCGCGATGTCGATCATGCGGCGCTGGTGCTGGAAAGCACCATCGGCGCATCGCAGCCGTTGCGGCGCCTGCTCGATACCGTGCGCCGCAACACCAGCATCTACCAGCCGCTCACCGTGGGCGGCGCCGAAGCGGTGGCCGAGGCAGAGAAAAAATTGACCGAAGACCCGGATTGGCTGCAAGCCAAGCGCATCGAACGCGAGTTCGCGCCCCTGTCCGGCCTGCTGGTGGCGCAGGGCGAACAGCCGGCCTACCTGGACGAGACCAACAAGGCCATGGTCGCGCTGTACGACTACGTGAAGGCCGTGCAGAACAGCCCTGACCGTGGCCAGGCCGCGCTCAATGCGATGGTCGGTCATTTCAAGCTGGAGGGCACCGATCCCATCTTCACCTTGAAGCGCATGTCCAATGGCCTGCCCGAACCCCTCAACCGCCAGGTCGGCACGATCGCCGACGAAAGCGCGAAGGTGCTGATGATCGAAGCCCTGCGCGAACTTGAAAAGCGCTGGGATCACGAGGTCTACGGCTTTTACCGCGAGCGATTGGCGGGCCGCTATCCGCTCAACCCGGCCAGCAGCCAGAACGTCGCGCTGGAGGATTTCGAGGCCTTCTTCGGGCCGCAAGGGCGCTTGCAGGAGTTCTACGGCAAGTACCTGAAGCTGTTCTTCGAGGACAACTACCAGGCTCTGTATTCGGAAAGCCGGGGCGAGTATCTGGTCAATCCCCAGGTACAGCAGCAACTCAAGGCGGCGCAGCAAATCCGCGAGGCGTTCTTCGACAATCGCGGCGCGCTGGCATTGCAGTTCAACGTGGAGCCCTTGGCGTTGTCGGCCGACCAGCTCAACAGCGTGCTCAATGTCGACGGCCAGCTGGTGTCCTACGGCCATGGTTCGCATACCCCCATCGGCCTGATCTGGCCCAACACATTGCGCGAGGGCGTGGAGAGCAAGGTGACGCTGGTCAACACGGGCGGCAATACCCGGGCCTTGCGCTTCCAGGGGCCGTGGGCATGGTTCCGCCTGTTGAGCCAGGCCCAGCTCAATGGCACCACCGCCAGCAGCGTAGACCTGAGCTTCAAGGCGGGCGAGGGCAGCGTGCGCTACCGCATCACCGCCGACAAGCCGGTGAACCCGTTCACCCAGCGCATCTTCAACGGCTTCGTGTTGCCGCGGAGCCTGCTGCGCAGCGGATCGGAAACGGTGGCGTCGGAAACGGCCAGCGAGTAGGTATCTCTGCCGGAATCTTACATACAAGGAGATTGCATGAAACGAGGTTACATACGCTTGGGCGACCCCACCACGGGCGGCGGCATCGTCGTCAGCGCCGGGGGCTATCCCGTGAACGGCAAGCCCTTGGCCTTGGTAAGCGACGAGGCCACCTGTCCCAAGCACAAGGGCAGCTTCAAGATACAGGACGGCGATCCGGAGCGTACGCACGAAGGCCGATCCATGGCTTGGCAGGGTTCCCGGCTCGCTTGCGGCTGCCAACTGATCTCGACCTGCGCCGACTACTTCGCCTACGTCGGTCCTGCGCCAAGCCAGGCGCACGAAAGCAACGCGCTCGCGATGATGCTGGGCGAGATCGCGCCCGGCGCTGCCAGCGACGAGCAACTGCGGTTTGTCTCCGCCGCCAATGGCGCGCCGTTGGCACAAACCCGCTATGAGCTGGCACTGGGCGATGGCCGCATCGTCACCGGCATCACCGACGACGATGGCAACACCCAGCGCGTGGTCACGGTCACGCCAACGCCGATTACGCAGGCGACGTTCCATCCGCCCGAACCGCCGCAACTCTGCTGCGCCAGAACGCTGGACGATGATGGGGAGAAGGCGATTGCGGTACGGCTCGACAGCATCTCGACGCACATCGCGGGGCTTGGGATCTCGCAAGCCATCGTGCGGATGGAAGATCGGGGGAGAGCGCTCACGGAAGGCGAGATCGCCATGGCAAGCGATGTGTTCAAGGATGCTGTCGACTACAGCAAAGTCAAAGTGCATGGCACGCCATATCTTCCGTTCGGGGCGCAGCCGGACAACACGGCAATGACGCCCAATGGCGAGATGTATTTCAATCCTGATTGGTTCAAGGACGATTTTTCGGTTCAGAGACCTGCGCAAAAGCACTGGTTCATCCACGAGATGGTGCATGTCTGGTAGTTCCAGATGGGCTACCCCGTTCGCACGGCGGGGACAGCGCTGCATGCCAGGGGAAATCTGGACTGGAACGGCTATGACCCGTATGCGTACACGCTCGAATCCCGTCGCCCGCTGAGCAGCTTCAACATGGAACAGCAGGGAGACATCATTGCGGATTACTTCGCGATCGATACAGGTCTGGTTGAGCGCGCCGGCAGTGAAATGTTATCCGCAAGCGGAAGGAAAGTGAATGACAGGAGAAAATTCTATGAAGTATTGCGGGAGTTCCGGCGCAACCCGAAAGACAAGGCGCTCTTGCCAAGCGGCATCACGGACCACCTTTTTTAGGCGATATGGGGTCGCATTGATCTGTCTCGGCGGCCTGGTTGTAACCAATGCCAACGCAATATCGCAGGGCACAAACGGCGACGTGATCGTGGAAGAGCGTGATGGCAACATTTGCTTCCGCATTGAATCCTACACCGAATGGAAACCCAGTATGTTTCCCCGGCGCCTCAAGCGCTTTGATGTTGATGCTGGTAACGTCGTGATCCGTGAAATTTATGTCTTTCAAAGGTCCGGCTCAACGAGATCGTGGGTTGCGGTCGCCAAGCAGCAAGGCGTCGCCGTCAAGAGCCGCGATGCACTTTGTTACGGCGCCACGCCGACCGGCTTTGTCGACGAAATGAGGCCGCTACCGCTCCAGCCTACAGAGTATACGGTCGACCTTGGTGGTATAGACATTGAGACCGACATAAAGATTAGTGTAATGCGCAATTTCTGTCTGGTTCAAGATCAAGAGCAGTTGCGATTGGCCTGTGTTCCTCAACCCGATACGCCATCGCCCGCCATGCAATGGCTGCGGAGTAAGTGGAAGGCGTTATTCGGTGATTAACACGAATTCGGCTCTCAAGCCAAGGGAACTATGCTAGGAAGTCCTGCGGGAGTTCCGGCGCAACCCGAAAGACAAGGCGCTTTTTCCAAGCGGCATCACGTATCACCTTTTTTAGGCGATATGGGGTCGCATTGATCTGTCTCGGTGGCCTGGTCATGGCCAATGCCAACGCAACATCGCAGGGCTTGAATGGCAACGTCGTTGTAGAAGAGCGTGATGGCAAAATTTGCTTCCGCATTGAATCCTACACGGAGTGGAAACCCAGCATGTTTCTCCGGCGCCTCAAGCGCTTTGATGTTGATGCTGGTAACGTCGTGATCCGTCGAATTTATGTCTACCAAAGATCTGGTTCAACGAGATCGTGGGTTGCGGTCGCCAACATGCCAAAGAGTATGCAGAGCGGCAGAAATTCGCGGTTGAGAACATGCTTTCCCAAATCAAGGGAAAGAACGGAATCGTGATGTTCTCGGTGAAGGGGTGGTCTGACGCGACCGGGCACTTCACTTTGTGGGAAGGTGCCACGCAGAATCTGCTGTATGTTGGAGCGAATGCCAACGAAAAGAGTCCGCAGAGCCCTGAATACTATTTTTGGCTGGTTAAGCCGAGCTACGATGGAATTTTGAGACGACTTCCGTATCCTTCTGGGAGCTGAAATGAAAATTCGTGTTTATGCCAAGGTGTTGGGCTTGGGGTTTGCCCTCGTGGCTTTTTCGGCCGTTTCAAGCCCGGCGATGGCTGCCGCCCCCACTCTGGATAGAGAAGAAATCAAAGCCTACGCGCTGAAGTTGTGCCTTGACTTCAACTATGCCAAGTTGGATGGACAGGTTCCGAGTGCGAGCAAGGACAAGTCCTATCTTCTGCTTGAATACCAACTCGACGAAATCCGGCCACGGGCAAGAACCAAGCTTCATGCGTTCGTGACCTCACAGACAGCGAACTATGCGCTTGCGCAGGTGCCGATGAAGGATGAGGCGGGCCATGGCCCGTTCAACAAGATATTTTCCCAATGCATGGGTTTCTACCGCTCCAAAGCGTTAGAGGACTTCATTGCGCGGCAAAGGTGAATCCAGCAGGAGCGCAGGCAAAGGGAAACGCGATGTTTCTGCCTTGTCGGTGGGGGCCGTGGCTGCGGGGCTGGGAGGAGTGCTTGCGGCAGAGGCGTCATTCGTTTCGCGTTATGTGACGTTTAATGATACATTGCACGAAAGGAGTGCTGATTCTTTGACCGCGTCGAGTCCACTGTCCGCTGTGCTGGATGCCGCCGAGCGCGCTGGCAAGCTGAGCTTGCGCGCGGAGGACATTGCTTCGGCATTGCCCGGTGTCAGTTCCGAGGCGCTGCGCCAGGCTTTGCACCGGCAGCAGCGGCGCGGTCGGCTCGTGCGGCTGTCGCGGGGTTCGGATCACTGGCTGATCGTGCCCTTGCAATATGCAGCCTCCGGCGCGCCACCGGTGGAGGTCTGGCTGGATCGATACATGGCCAAGACCCTCGGCCTGCCGTACTACGTCGCTCTGTTGAGCGCCGCCGAAATCTACGGCGCTTCGCCCTATGCGGTGATGGTGACGCAGGTGATGGTGCCCGAACGCCGGCGACCGATCACGGTCGGCCGGCATGAAGTGGTGTTCCATACACGCGCACGGATAGAGCGCATGCCGATCCACTGGCACGACACACCGGACGGTCGATTCAAGGTCGCCACGCCGGAACTGACCGCGCTGGAACTGGTACAGCGCGAAACGCTGCTCGGCGGCATGGAACGGGTGCAGGCGGTCTTGCAGGCGCTGTGGGGTGCCTGCAAAGCGGATGGGCTCGCGCAGGCACTCGAGGCGCTGCAGGAAGTGCCCACCGCCCAGCGCCTGGGCGCCTTGCTGGCCCGTGACGGACAGAATGCCCTCGCGGCCCGGGTCGCACGCTGGCTGCGCGACAAGCCGATGCGCATCGTATCGCTCGAAAGCGGGCAGGCACACGTGTCACCCCATGATTTCGATGCCGCGTTCAAGGTGCGGCTACACCTCAACCGGCATACCGCCAATACATGATGCAGCAATCCCACCTGACCGCCTGGCAAACCTACGCACCCTGGCCCAGGCGGAGCCAACTCGAGCAGGATCTGCGGCTTTCGCGTGGTGTGGCGGCGATCTTCGTTGATCCGGTGCTGAGCGAGCACCTGGCGATGCGTGGCGGCACGGTGCTCCACAAGGCGCACCTGGCGCCAGCGGTGCGTTACTCGGAAGACATCGATCTGGTGCTCGTGAAGGCGATGGATACGATCACGCTGGATCGGCATCTGCGGCGGGTGTTGACGCCGGTGTTGGGTCAGCCGACCGACTCCCTGATCGCCGATGCGTGGCTGGCGATCCGCAACGTGCTTCAGCCCTCCAGGATTCTGCGCACGGCCTACCGGTTCGTGCCGCTGGGCCTGCGCCGCGAGGAAACCATCAAGGTCGAGGTCAACCTCAACGAGAGCGCCTCGCTCTATCCGCTGGTGAGCGTCGAACTGGACACCCTGGACGACGACGGCGATGCCGTCCGCGCTTCGGCACGCTCCTACGACATCAACGAGATGCTGGGCACCAAGACGCGGGCCTTGATGCAGCGCGAACAGGGCCGCGACCTCTACGATCTTTTTATGCCTGGCGGCTCAGCGAAGCCGGCAGCACGCCCTACCGCGTGGATGGCGCCAAGGCCATGGAAGCCTTCGCCTGGTATCTGGAGCAAGAAGGCACGCACCTGGGCGCCGGGGAAGCGAACGCGCTGCTGGATGCGCGCCTGCGCAAGGCGTCCTTCCGCCGGGACATGGACACGCTGCTGCGGCCTGATTTGCCGGCGTTCGATGTGGACGAAGGCGCTTCGGTCGTGCGAGAGGCGTACTTCAGGCATTTGAAACCGTAGTCAAATCACACGGCAAGGCCGTACACACGGAAGAAAACATAAGGGAGGACACTGTGTCGAGAAATGAAAACCAGCAAGGGGGAAGCCCCGGTACGGTAACGACAGTGCTCAATGCGCTGGAAAAAGCGTGGGAGTGGGAATGGGCGTTGCGGCTGATCGGCATCGTTTTGTTCATCGATGCGGCGATGGTTGTTCGCAGCCAGCACGGATTGTTGGATTGGCCATCGGGCAATGAAAGTATCCTGAACAGCCTCGGGCTGCTGCTCATCGCCATCGCGGGCTTCAGTGTGGCCGTTGCCATTGCCATGCCAGTGTTGTTCGAGATGTTCCGTCGGGCGATGTGGAGCATCCTGGCAGCGCTTCCGTCGTTCCCGTCTTCACGCGAACGCCACCAACAGCCGTACCAGCGTCCCTTGGGATGGGCGCCCGCCCGGAAGCTGCGTGATCGGGCGCTACGTGACAAGGATGAGTTCCTGCTGGATCTCTACAACAAGCATGAAAGTGGACGGCGCGAACGCGAACGGGAACGCGAGAGGATCGGTGACTTGACCGCGTCCGTGGTATTGCTTGCATCCATTGATGGGTGGGTCGGCTACAGGCTGGAAGCAGCCGATAGCGTGGTCTCGGCTGCTGTTGCATTCATGGGGATTTGGGTCGCTCCTGCCATTCTCCTGTTATCGACAAGTGTCTTCGCGTTGCTCAAGGCATCGTGGTTCTCTCTGTCGACCGCAGACGTCATCTATTACCCGCCGCTGGATGACGAACTGAGGAAGGTCGAACGCGAAGAGCGGCGGCTGTAGAGCAATCCCAAGCCTGGCCGAAGTCATCGCTCTTGTGCGATCTGCGTTTGCGGCGGGCAATCTGGCAACTTCTTGCCAAGTGCTGGCAAGAAGTTGCCAAGAAAATCCCTTGTAAATCAACGTCGCTTCAAAAAGCTGGCAAGTTCTTGCCAGCTTTTCCGGGCAATTGAACGCTGTGGATGCGCTCATTCACGGCAAAAGCCTTGCGGCACAAGGCTTTGCGGGACTTGGCACGACTCTTGGGTAGATGGCCTTGCCAAGCGCATTGGCCCTGCCGGGTGGAGCCTGGCACCAATCCTTCAATCCAAGCCATCAAGGAATCTCCGCAATGCCAACTCCCGCCTATATCTCCATCCAGGGCAAGACCCAGGGCAACATCACGCAGGGCGCGTTCACCGCCGATTCGGTCGGCAACACCTTCGTCGAAGGTCACGAGGACGAGATCCTGGTGCAGGAAGTCAAGCACGTGGTCAACGTGCCGACCGACCCGCAGTCGGGCCAGCCCTCGGGCCAGCGCGTGCACCGCCCCTTGAAGTTCACCACCGCGCTGAACAAGTCGGTGCCGCTGCTGTACAACGCACTGGCCTCCGGCGAGAGCCTGCCGACCGTTGAACTGAAGTGGTACCGCACCTCCATCGACGGCAAGCAGGAACACTTCTTCAGCACGCTGCTGGAAGACGCCACCATCGTGGACATCACCACCGAGCTGCCGCACGCGCAGGACGCCAGCAAGTCCGACTTCACCCAACTGATCGAGGTCAGCCTGGCCTACCGCAAGATCACCTGGGAACACACCGTGGCCGGCACCTCCGGTTCGGACGACTGGCGCGCACCGCTGGAAGCGTAAGCCCCCGCTGCGTTTCGCGGACGCCGCTGTTTTGCGGCGTCCGCTTCGTCTTTCGCTGTCTTGAGCGTCCGCCATGAAACCCATCGTACTGATCGGCCATCGCCATGTGTGTCCACTGCATGGCCCCAACACCGTCGTTGTCTCGGGCGCGCCCGGCGCCGATTTTGGCGGTCGCGCGGTGGCCCGCGTCGGGGACAAGACCAGTTGCGGCGCCACGATCATCAGTGGTGCCGGCAGCGCATCCATAGGCGGTCAGGCGATCGCCCGTGTCGGTGATCGTACCGACCACGGAGGCACGCTGGTGGAAGGCGAAGCGGGCATTTTGCTGGACTGACACAAGAACTCGTTTCAAAGGAATTTCCCGTGCCCACGCAATCCGATTACCGCTTTGATTTCGAGATCACCGAAGGGCCGTCCTTCGAGGTGGTTCGGTTCGGGTTGAGCGAGGGCCTGTCCACGCCGTTCCGTCTGGAACTGGAGCTGGCCAGCGGCCAGTCGTCGATGGACTTCGACGCGCTGCTGGACGTGGCGGCGACCTTCACGCTGAGCCGCAGCGGCGTGGCCGTGCGCCGGGTGCACGGCATCGTCACCGCGTTCGAGCAGGGCGCCAGCGGCTTCCGCCGCACGCGCTACCGCGCGGTGGTGGAACCTGAACTGGTGCGGCTGGGCCTGCGCCACAACAGCCGCATCTTCCAGCGCCAGGCCGTGCCCGCGATCCTGAAGACCCTGCTGGACGAACAGCGCGTGCAGGGCCGCTTCGAGACCGCGCAGGAGCACCTGGAACGCGAGTACTGCGTGCAACACCGGGAATACGACCAGACCTTCCTGCAGCGGCTGGCCGGTGAAGAAGGCTTGGCCTACTACTTCGACGCCGCGGCGCAGTCGCAGCTGGTGCTGACCGATGCGTTGCCCGCCGGCCCGCGCCTGCCGGGCGCGGGCGAAGACACCGGCACGGTGATCTACCAGCCCAACCCCGGCGGCGATGCGGCCGGCCCGCGCCTGTGGCGCTTCGCCTACCGGCGGCAACTGGCCCCCACCCGCGCCACCGGGCGCGACTACACCTTCAGGAACCCGCGCTACGACCTGCAGCACCAGGCGCAGGCCAGCGGCGAGGGCGTCGTGGGCGACTACGAACACTACGACGCCCCCGGCCGTTACAAGGTCGACGAAGCCGGCAAGCCGTTCACCCGGACGCGGTTGCAGGCCCTGCGCCATGACGCCGGGCAGGCCGAGATGGAAGGCGACGACGCGCGGCTGTGGCCGGGCCTGGCCTTCGCGCTGGCCGATGCGCCCGGCGCGGCGCCGAACCACGACTGGCGCGTGGTGGCGATGCTCCACCAGGGCGAGCAGTCCAGCAGCCAGGAAGAAGACGGGTTCGGCGCCGAGCGGGGCAGCCGCTACGCCTACACCGCGCAGGCCGTGCCCGCGTCGTTCGACTGGAAGCCGGCGCCGAGCCCGCGCCCGGTGATGGACGGCCCGCAGATGGCCCACGTGGTAGGCCCGCCGGGCGAAGAAATCCACGTGGACGAACACGGGCGGGTGATGGTGTGGTTCCCGTGGGATCGCGAAGGCCCGCGCGAGAACAGCACCTGCTGGATACGGGTCAGCCAGGGCTGGGCGGGGGCGAGCTACGGGATGCAGGTGCTGCCGCGCATCGGGCACGAAGTGCTGGTGAGCTTCCTGGAGGGCGACCCGGACCAGCCCATCGTGACCGGTCGGGCCTACCACGCGGCCAACCGTCCGCCGTATGC
>NZ_JBBWWT010000018.1:0-16592 GCF_038321125.1 Pseudoxanthomonas putridarboris
ACCGAAACGCTCCGCGCCGATCTTCGTCAGCGCCGCCGTCAGCGTCGTCTTGCCGTGGTCCACGTGACCAATCGTGCCCACGTTCACGTGCGGCTTGGTGCGTTCGAATTTACCCTTTGCCATTTCTGAAAACTCCGATATTGGGGATTTGGGATTGGGGATCGGGGAAAGCGGGATCCGTGCTCTTACGGCTTTCAACAGCCGTATGGCTGGTCATCTCGAATCCCGAATCCCGAATCTCTGCTCTTGATCAATTCTTCTTGACCACCGCGTCGGCGATGTTGGCCGGCGCTTCGGCGTAGTGGTCGAACTCCATCGAGAACGTGGCGCGACCCTGCGACATCGAACGCAGCGTGGTGGCGTAGCCGAACATTTCGCCCAGCGGCACCATCGCGTTGATCACCTTGCCGGACGGACTGTCGTCCTGGCCCTGCAGGATGCCGCGACGACGGCTCACGTCGCCCATCACGTCGCCCAGGTAATCCTCCGGGGTGACGATCTCGACCTTCATCATCGGCTCCAGCAGGACCGGGCTGGCCTTGCCGAAGGCTTCCTTGAACGCCATCGAGCCGGCGACCTTGAACGCCATTTCGTTGGAGTCGACGTCATGGAACGAACCGTCCACGGCCTTGATGGCCACGTCGACCACCGGGAAGCCGGCCAGCGGGCCGCTCTTCATGGCGTCCTCGATACCCTTGCCCGCCGCGGCGACGTATTCCTTCGGCACCACGCCGCCGACGATCGCGCTTTCGTACGAGAAGCCCGTACCGCGCTCGACCGGCGACATTTCGATGACGATGTGGCCGTACTGGCCGCGACCGCCCGACTGGCGCACGAACTTGCCTTCCTGCTTGACCGCCTTGCGGATGGTCTCGCGGTAGGCCACCTGCGGCTTGCCGACGTTGGCTTCCACGTTGAACTCTCGCTTCATGCGGTCGACGATGATTTCCAGGTGCAGCTCGCCCATGCCCGAGATGATGGTCTGGCCGGACTCCTCGTCGGTCTTGACGCGGAACGAGGGATCTTCCTGCGCCAGACGGCCCAGCGCCAGGCCCATCTTCTCCTGGTCCGACTTGGTCTTCGGCTCCACCGCCATCGAGATGACGGGTTCCGGGAACACCATGCGCTCCAGGGTGATGATGTGGTCCTGCGAGCACAGCGTGTCGCCGGTGGTGACGTCCTTCAGGCCCACCGCCGCGGCGATGTCGCCGGCGCGCACTTCCTTGATCTCGTCGCGCTGGTTGGAATGCATCTGCAGGATGCGGCCCACGCGTTCCTTCTTCGACTTGACCGGGTTGTACACCTGGTCGCCGGAGTTGAGCACGCCCGAGTAGACGCGGAAGAAGGTCAGCGAACCGACGAACGGGTCGGTCATGATCTTGAACGCCAGCGCGGAGAACGGCTCGTTGTCGCCGGCCTTGCGGGTGTCTTCCTTCTCGTTCTCGTCCACGCCCTGCACCGGCGGACGATCCGTCGGCGACGGCAGCAGCTGGATCACGCCGTCCAGCATGGCCTGCACGCCCTTGTTCTTGAACGCGCTGCCGCAGTAGACGGGGATCACTTCCACCTTCAGGGTGCGCTCGCGCAGGCCGGCGATGATCTCGGCCTCGGACAGGTCGCCCTCGTTGAGGTACTTGTCCATCAGCTCTTCGCTGGCTTCGGCGGCGGCCTCGACCATGAACGCGCGCTCGGCCGCGGCCTTCTCGGCCAGCTCGGCCGGGATGTCGCGGTATTCGAACTTGGTGCCCTGCGATGCGACGTCCCAATGGATGTACTTCATCTTCAGCAGGTCGATGACGCCCTCGAAGCCGTCCTCGGCACCGACCGGCACCTGCATCGGCACCGGGTACGCGCCCAGGCGCGACTTCAGTTGCTCGACGACCTTGTCGAAGTTGGCGCCGGTGCGGTCCATCTTGTTGACGAAGGCCAGGCGCGGCACGGCGTACTTGTTGGCCTGGCGCCACACGGTCTCGGACTGCGGCTGCACGCCGCCGACGGCGCACAGCACGAACACCGCGCCGTCCAGCACGCGCAGCGAACGCTCGACTTCGATGGTGAAGTCCACGTGACCGGGAGTGTCGATGATGTTGAAGCGATGCTGCGGCATGGACTTGTCCATGCCCGTCCAGAACGCCGTGGTGGCGGCGGACGTGATGGTGATGCCGCGCTCCTGCTCCTGCTCCATCCAGTCCATGGTCGCGGCGCCATCGTGCACTTCACCGATCTTGTGGCTGACGCCGGTGTAGAACAGGATGCGCTCGGACGTGGTGGTCTTGCCGGCGTCGATGTGCGCCATGATGCCGAAATTGCGGTAACGCTCGATGGGAGTGGTGCGAGCCACGACAGTCTCTCTTATCTTGTTGGAGGCCGGTTGCGCGGGCGCGACGGGCTTTCCGTGGAGGGCGATCTAGATGGCCGAACGCCGCCTTGCGGCGGCCTTCGGGTTCTTCGTGCGGCGAACTGAGCCGCCATGGGCACACAGATGGTGCCAAAGGCCCCTGCTTGCAAGGGCCCCCAGGCCGTTACCAGCGGTAGTGCGCGAACGCCTTGTTCGCTTCCGCCATGCGGTGGGTTTCTTCACGCTTCTTGATGGCGCCGCCACGGTTCTCGGAGGCGTCCAGCAGTTCCGCCGCCAGCTTGCGCGGCATGGAGTTCTCGCCGCGCTTGCGGGCGGACTCGATCAGCCAGCGCATGGCCAGCGCCAGGCGGCGCGAGGCGCGCACTTCGACGGGCACCTGGTAGGTGGCGCCGCCGACGCGGCGGGACTTCACTTCCACCGCCGGGGCAACGTTGTCCAGCGCCTTCTCGACCAGTTCGAGGGCGTTGGGGTTCTTCTCGCCGATGACGTCCATGGCGCCGTACACGATCTTCTCGGCGACGGACTTCTTGCCGCTGAGCATGACCATGTTGATGAAACGGGCGATCGTCTGGCTGCCGTGCTTGGGGTCCGGCAGGACTTCACGCTGGGGGGTTGAGCCTTTACGCGACATGTTCTAGTTCCTCAAGCCTTCGGGCGCTTGGCGCCGTACTTGGAGCGACCCTGGCGACGCTTGGCGACGCCGGAGGCGTCCAGCGAGCCGCGGACGGTGTGGTAGCGCACGCCCGGCAGGTCCTTCACGCGGCCGCCGCGCACCAGCACCACGGAGTGCTCCTGCAGGTTGTGGCCTTCACCGCCGATGTAGCTGATGATTTCTTCCTGGTTGGTCAGGCGCACCTTGGCCACCTTGCGAAGGGCCGAGTTCGGCTTCTTCGGCGTGGTGGTGTAGACGCGCGTGCACACGCCGCGACGCTGCGGGCACTTGTCCAGCGCGGGCGACTGGCTCTTGTACGTGGGGGCCTGCCGCGGCTTGCGGACCAGCTGATTGACGGTTGCCATAGTGGATTCTTCGTGTGAAGGCCGGAGCCTTGTTTGCGTGAAAACGAAGGCAGGCCGAAACCGGCCCACCTAGACGGAAAAGTATAGCGGGCATTCGGCCCCACCGTCAACGCGACGGGGGGCCGATGCCTGCTTACCGACTGCGATCCCGCCCTTCCTGGGCCGAAAACGAGGCGCCTCCTGCGCCTCATTTCGTGGTCTGGGGCGGCCCAAGGCCGCCGGCATTGCGGGTTTAGCTGGCGCTGGACTCCTCGCCGGCGTCTTCGGTGGCCGCCACCGGGGCGGCTTCGGTGCCGCCGCCGGACAGCGCGTCCACTTCGGCTTCGGTCAGGCCGGAGGCGTCGCGGCGGCGCTGGTTGTGGTACGCCAGGCCGGTACCGGCCGGGATCAGGCGACCCACGATGACGTTTTCCTTCAGGCCGCGCAGGTTGTCCTTGGTGCCGCGGACGGCCGCCTCGGTCAGCACGCGGGTGGTCTCCTGGAAGGAGGCCGCGGAGATGAACGATTCGGTGGCCAGCGACGCCTTGGTGATGCCCAGCAGGACCGGGTCGTACTTGGCGGGCAGTTCGTTGCGGGCGGCGATCTTGGCGTTCTCCTCGATCATGCGCTGCTTCTCGACCTGCTCGCCGGCCAGGAACTTGCTGTTGCCGGCGTCGGTGACCTCGACCTTGCGCAGCATCTGGCGGGTGATCACCTCGATGTGCTTGTCGTTGATCTTCACGCCCTGCAGGCGATAGACGTCCTGGATTTCCTTGACCAGGTAGGCCGCCAGCGGTTCCACGCCCAGCAGGCGCAGGATGTCCTGCGGGCTCGGCTCGCCGTCCACGATCGTTTCGCCCTTGGCCACGTGCTCGCCTTCGAACACGATGATCTGGCGGAACTTCGGGATCAGCTCTTCGTGCTCGGAACCATCGGTGTCCTTGATGATCAGGCGCTGCTTGCCCTTGGTGTCCTTGCCGAAGCTGATGACGCCGGAGCGCTCGGCCAGGATCGCCGGGTCCTTCGGCTTGCGGGCTTCGAACAGGTCGGCCACGCGCGGCAGGCCGCCGGTGATGTCGCGGGTCTTGGACGCTTCCTGCGGCACCTTGGTCACCACGTCGCCCACGCCGACGGGCGCGCCGTCCTGCAGGTTGACGATCGAGCGCGGCGGCAGCAGGTACTGCGCCGGCAGGTCGGTGCCCGGGATGCTCAGGTCCTTGCCGTCCTTGTCCACGATGCGCACGATCGGGCGCAGGTCCTTGCCCTGCGAACCGCGACGCTTCGGATCGGTGATCTCGCGCGAGGCCAGGCCGGTCAGTTCGTCGGTCTTCTCGATGACGGTGACGCCGTCGACGAAGTCCACGAAGCGCACGAAGCCGGCAACTTCCGACACGATCGGGTGGTTATGCGGATCCCAGTTGGCCACGGCCTGGCCGGCGGTGATCTGGTCGCCGTCCTTGACGTTGATGGTGGCGCCGTAGGGCAGCTTGTAGCGCTCGCGCTCGCGGCCATGACCGTCCAGCACCGACAGTTCGCCCGAACGCGACACCGCGACCAGGTGGCCGTTGGCGTGCTCGACGAACTTCAGGTTGTTGAACTTGATGGAGCCGGTGGTCTTGACGGTGATGTTGTCCACCGCCGCCGCACGCGACGCCGCGCCGCCGATGTGGAACGTGCGCATGGTCAGCTGGGTGCCGGGCTCGCCGATCGACTGCGCGGCGATGACGCCGACCGCTTCGCCGATGTTGACGATGTGGCCACGGGCCAGGTCGCGGCCGTAGCAGTGCGCGCAGACGCCGAAGTCGGATTCGCAGGTGATGGTGGAACGCACCTTCAACGACTGCACGCCGGCCTCTTCCAGCTTGGCCACCCAGGCTTCGTCCAGCAGGGTGTTGCGGGTGACGATGGGATCCTCGTCGTTGCCCGGCAGGAACACGTCCTCGGCCACGATGCGGCCCAGCACGCGGTCGCGCAGCGGCTCGACCACGTCGCCGCCTTCCACGATCGGGGTCATGGTCAGGCCTTCGGACGTGCCGCAATCCACCTCGGTGATCACCACGTCCTGCGCCACGTCGACCAGGCGACGGGTCAGGTAACCGGAGTTGGCGGTCTTCAGCGCGGTGTCGGCCAGGCCCTTGCGGGCGCCGTGGGTGGAGTTGAAGTACTCCTGCACGTTCAGGCCTTCGCGGAAGTTCGCCTTGATGGGCGTCTCGATGATCGAACCGTCGGGACGGGCCATCAGGCCGCGCATGCCGGCCAGCTGGCGGATCTGCGCCTGCGAACCACGCGCGCCGGAGTCGGCCATGATGTACAGCGAGTTCATCGACTTCTCGTTGATGGTCTCGCCCTTGGCGTTCTTCACCTTGTCGGTGCCGATGGTGTCCATCATCGCCTTGGCGATGCGCTCGTTGGTGCGCGACCAGATGTCGACCACCTTGTTGTAGCGCTCGCCGGCGGTGACCAGGCCGCTCTGGTACTGCTCCTGGATTTCCAGCACTTCCTGTTCGGCCTCGCCCAGGATGCCCTTCTTCTCGGCCGGGATCAGCATGTCGTCGATGCCGATGGAGACGCCGGCGCGCGTGGCGTACGCGAAGCCGGTGTACATCAGCTTGTCGGCGAACACGACCGTGTCCTTCAGGCCCAGCATGCGGTAGCTGGAGTTGATCAGGCGGCTGATGGCCTTCTTGTTCAACTCGGTGTTGACCAGGGCGAACGGCAGGCCTTCCGGCAGGATTTCCGCCAGCAGGGCGCGGCCGATCGTGGTGTCCACGATGCTGGTCTGCTTGCTGCGGCCGCCTTCCTCGTCGATCACGGTGCCGCTGATGCGGACCTTGACCTTGGCGTGCAGCTCGACGGCGCGGTTGTCGTACGCGCGCTTGACCTCGGCGATGTTGGCGAACGCCATGCCCTCGCCCTTCTTGTTCTCCAGCGCGCGGGTCATGTAGTACAGGCCCAGCACGACGTCCTGCGACGGCACGATGATCGGCTCGCCGTTGGCCGGCGACAGGATGTTGTTGGAGGACATCATCAGCGCGCGCGCTTCCAGCTGCGCTTCCAGCGACAGCGGCACGTGCACGGCCATCTGGTCACCGTCGAAGTCGGCGTTGAACGCGGTGCAGACCAGCGGATGCAGCTGGATGGCCTTGCCTTCGATCAGCACCGGCTCGAACGCCTGGATGCCCAGGCGGTGCAGGGTCGGGGCGCGGTTCAGCAGCACCGGGTGTTCGCGGATGACTTCTTCCAGGATGTCCCAGACTTCCGCTTCTTCGCGCTCGACCAGCTTCTTGGCGGCCTTGATGGTGGTGGCCAGGCCGCGGCGCTGCAGCTTGGCGAACACGAACGGCTTGAACAGCTCCAGCGCCATCTTCTTCGGCAGGCCGCACTCGTGCAGGCGCAGGGTCGGGCCGACCACGATGACCGAACGGCCCGAGTAGTCGACGCGCTTGCCCAGCAGGTTCTGGCGGAAGCGGCCCTGCTTGCCCTTGATCATGTCGGCCAGCGACTTCAGCGGGCGCTTGTTGGTGCCGGTGATGGCGCGGCCGCGGCGGCCGTTGTCCATCAGGGCATCCACCGACTCCTGCAGCATGCGCTTTTCGTTGCGCACGATGATGTCCGGAGCATTGAGCTCCAGCAGGCGGCGCAGGCGGTTGTTGCGGTTGATGACGCGGCGGTACAGATCATTGAGGTCGGAGGTCGCGAAGCGGCCACCGTCCAGCGGCACCAGCGGACGCAGGTCCGGCGGCAGCACCGGCAGCACGGTCATGACCATCCATTCCGGACGGTTGCCCGATTCCAGGAAGGCCTCGATCAGCTTGATGCGCTTGGTGAGGCGCTTGAGCTTGGTCTCGGAGTTGGTGCTGGCGATTTCCTCGCGCAGGTTGACCATCTCGGCCTGCAGGTCGATGGTGCGCAGCAGGTCGTAGACGGCCTCGGCGCCCATGGCGGCGTCGAAGTCGTCGCCGTGCTCCTGGCGCGCCTGCATGAACTGCTCTTCGGTCAGCAGCTGGCGGCGTTCCAGCGTGGTCAGGCCCGGCTCGGTGACGACGTAGGCCTCGAAGTACAGCACGCGCTCGATGTCGCGCAGGGTCATGTCCAACATCAGGCCGATGCGCGACGGCAGCGACTTCAGGAACCAGATGTGCGCGACCGGGCTGGCCAGGTCGATGTGGCCCATGCGCTCGCGGCGCACCTTGGCCAGCGTCACTTCCGTGCCGCACTTCTCGCAGACCACGCCGCGGTGCTTCATGCGCTTGTACTTGCCGCACAGGCACTCGTAATCCTTGATCGGGCCGAAGATGGCCGAGCAGAACAGGCCGTCGCGTTCCGGCTTGAAGGTGCGGTAATTGATGGTTTCCGGCTTCTTCACTTCGCCGAAGGACCACGAGCGGATCAGGTCCGGCGAGGCCAGCGCGATCTTGATGGCGTCGAAGTCCAACGTCGGGCGCTGCTGGTTGAAGAGGTTGAGCAGGTCTTTCATTTTGTTTCTCCGTCAGGAGGAATCTTTGTCGAGGGCGGGTTGACCGTGTTCGGCGGGCGCGGAGGCGGGTCGATGCCCCCGCGCCACTTGGATCAGTCTTCCAGTTCCATGTTGATGGCCAGGGAGCGGATTTCCTTCACCAGCACGTTGAAGGACTCCGGCATGCCCGCGACCATCTCGTGGGCGCCGTCGACGATGTTCTTGTACATCTGGTTGCGGCCCTGCACGTCGTCCGACTTGACCGTCAGCATTTCCTGCAGGGTGTGCGCCGCGCCGTAGGCTTCCAGCGCCCAGACTTCCATTTCGCCGAAGCGCTGGCCGCCGAACTGCGCCTTGCCGCCCAGCGGCTGCTGGGTGACGAGCGAGTACGGACCGGTGGAACGCGCGTGCATCTTGTCGTCCACCAGGTGGTTCAGCTTCAGCATGTGCATGTAGCCGACCGTGGTGTGGCGGTCGAACGCCTCGCCGGTGCGGCCGTCGTACAGCTGGGTCTGGCCGCTGATCGGCAGGTCGGCGAGTTCGAGCATGTGCTTGATCTCGGTCTCGGCCGCGCCGTCGAACACCGGGGTGGCCATCGGCACGCCGTCGGTCAGGTTCTTGGCCAGCGCGATCAGTTCCTCGTCGCTGAACTGGTCCAGGTCCACGCGGTCCTCGCCCAGCTTCTGGTCGTGGTTGTAGATCTGGGTCAGGAACTTGCGCAGGTCGGCGACCTTGGCCTGGGCTTCCAGCATGTTCTGGATCTTCCTGCCCAGTCCCTTGGCGGCCCAGCCCAGGTGCACTTCCAGCACCTGGCCGATGTTCATGCGCGACGGCACGCCCAGCGGGTTCAGCACGATGTCCACGGTTTCGCCGGTGGCCATGTACGGCATGTCCTCGACCGGCACGATGGTCGACACCACGCCCTTGTTGCCGTGGCGGCCGGCCATCTTGTCGCCCGGCTGGATGCGACGCTTCACGGCCAGGTACACCTTGACCATCTTCAGCACGCCCGGGGCGAGGTCGTCGCCGGCGGTGATCTTGCCGCGCTTGTCGGCGAAGCGGCGCTCGAACTCCTTCTCGTGCGCCTGGATCTGCTTCTGGGCGCGCTCGATGGCGTCGGACGCGTCGTCGTCCTTCATGCGCAGGGTGAACCACTCGGACTTCTTCAGGCTGTCGAGGTAGGCGTCGGTGATGGCATCGCCCTTCTTCAGGTTCGGGCCGCCGTTGGCCACCTTGCCGACCAGCTGCGAGCGCAGGCGGGCGTAGATGGCGCCTTCCAGGATGCGGAACTGGTCGTCGAAGTCCTTCTTGACGCGCTTGATCTCGTTTTCCTCGATCTGGCGCGCGCGCTTGTCCTTCTCGATGCCGTCACGGGTGAAGACCTGCACGTCGATGACGGTGCCGTCCATGCCCGGCGGCACGCGCAGCGAGCTGTCCTTCACGTCGGAGGCCTTCTCGCCGAAGATCGCGCGCAGCAGCTTCTCCTCGGGGGTCAGCTGGCTCTCGCCCTTCGGCGTGACCTTGCCCACCATGATGTCGCCGGCGCGCACTTCGGCGCCGATGTACACCACGCCGCTCTCGTCCAGGCGGTTCAGCGCCTGCTCGGAGACGTTGGGGATGTCGGCGGAGATTTCCTCCGGACCCAGCTTGGTGTCGCGCGCGACGCAGGTCAGCTCCTCGATGTGGATCGTGGTGTAGCGATCCTCCTCCACCACGCGCTCGGAGAGCAGGATGGAGTCCTCGAAGTTGTAGCCGTTCCACGGCATGAACGCGATCAGCATGTTCTGGCCCAGGGCCAGCTCGCCGATGTCGGTGGACGGACCGTCGGCCAGCACGTCGCCGCGCGCCACCACGTCGCCCACGTTCACCAGCGGGCGCTGGTTGATGCAGGTGTTCTGGTTGGAACGGGTGTACTTGATCAGCGAGTAGATATCCACGCCGGCATCGTGCTCGCCGGAGATCTCCTCCTCGTTGGCCTTGACCACGATGCGGCCGGCGTCGATCTGCTCGACCACGCCGCCACGGCGGGCGTTGACGGTCACGCCGGAGTCACGCGCCACGGCGCGCTCGATGCCGGTGCCGACCAGCGGCTTCTGCGCGCGCAGCGTCGGCACGGCCTGGCGCTGCATGTTGGCGCCCATCAGCGCGCGGTTGGCGTCGTCGTGCTCCAGGAACGGCACCAGCGCCGCGGCGACCGACACGGTCTGCATCGGCGACACGTCCATGTAGTGCACTTCGCTCGGCGGCTTCAGCAGCGATTCGCCCTGGAATCGACACGGCACGAACTGCTCGGTCAGGCGGCTCTTGGCGTCGTGCAGGGCGTTGGCCTGGGCGATGACGTACTCGTTCTCCTCGATCGCCGACAGGTACTCGATCTCGTCGGTGATCACGCCGTCCACGACCTTGCGGTACGGGGTCTCGAGGAAGCCGTAGCCGTTGGTGCGGGCGTACACGGCCAGCGAGTTGATCAGGCCGATGTTCGGGCCTTCCGGCGTCTCGATGGTGCAGACGCGGCCGTAGTGGGTCGGGTGCACGTCGCGCACTTCGAAGCCGGCGCGCTCACGGGTCAGGCCGCCCGGGCCCAGCGCGGAGACGCGGCGCTTGTGGGTGACTTCCGACAGCGGGTTGTTCTGGTCCATGAACTGCGACAGCTGCGAGGAGCCGAAGAACTCCTTGATCGCGGCGGCCACCGGCTTGGCGTTGATCAGTTCCTGCGGGGTCAGGCCTTCGCTTTCGGCCATCGACAGGCGTTCCTTCACGGCGCGCTCCACGCGCACCAGGCCAACGCGGAACACGTTCTCGGCCATTTCGCCGACCGAACGCACGCGGCGGTTGCCCAGGTGGTCGATGTCGTCCACGGTGCCGCGGCCGTTGCGGATCTCGGTCAGGACCTTGATGACGTCCAGGATGTCCGATGTCTCGCCCAAGGTGGCGACCAGGCGCTTGGCTTCCTCGTCGTTGCGCGCGCCGTAGTACTTCTTGTCGTACAGCACGGCTTCGCCGGTGGTTTCCTTGCGGCCCACGCGACGGTTGAACTTCATGCGGCCGACCGTGGACAGGTCGTAGCGCTCGAAGGTGAAGAACAGGTTGTGGAACAGGTTCTGCGCGGCGTCCTTGGTCGGCGGCTCGCCCGGGCGCATCATGCGGTAGATCTCGACCAGCGCTTCCAGCTGGGTCTTGGTCGGGTCGATGCGCAGGGTGTTGGAGAGGTACGGGCCGCGGTCCAGGTCATTGACCCACAGCGTGCCGACCGCGTCCACGCCGGCCTTGCGGAACTTGGCCAGCTGGTCCTCGGTGACTTCGTCGTTGGCGGTGGCCAGCAGCTCGCCGGTGTTGGCGTCGATCACGTCGTGCGACAGGATGCGGCCCACCAGGTACTCGTCGGGCACGGCCAGCGCGGCGATGCCGGACTGCTCCAGCTGCTTGACGTGGCGCGCGGTGATGCGCTTGCCGGCCTCGACGATGACCTTGTCGCCATCGGCCAGGTCGAAGTTCAGCGTCTCGCCGCGCAGGCGCTCGGCCACCAGTTCCAGCTGCACGCCTTCGGGCAGGATGTGGAAGGTGTTGATGTCGAAGAATTCGTTGAGCATCTCCTCGTTGGAGTAGCCCAGCGCGCGCAGCAGGATGGTCACCGGCAGCTTGCGGCGACGGTCGATGCGGGTGAACAGCGCGTCCTTCGGGTCGAACTCGAAGTCCAGCCAGGAGCCGCGGTAAGGAATGATGCGGGCGCTGTACAGCAGCTTGCCCGAGCTGTGGGTCTTGCCGCGGTCGTGGTCGAAGAACACGCCCGGCGAACGGTGCAGCTGCGACACGATGACGCGCTCGGTGCCGTTGACGATGAAGGTGCCGTTGTCGGTCATGAGCGGGATCTCGCCCAGGTAGACCTCCTGCTCCTTCACGTACTTGATGGCCTTGGTGGACGACTCGCGGTCGTAGATCACCAGGCGCACGGTGACGCGCAGCGGGGCGCCGTAGCTCAGGCCGCGGTTGCGGCACTCGCGCTCGTCGAACACCGGCTCGCCCAGCTTGTAGCCGACGTATTCCAGCGCGGCGTTGCCGCTGTAGCTGACGATGGGGAACACCGACTTCAATGCGGCATGCAGGCCCTTGTCGTCGCGCTTGGCGCTATCGGTGTGCTCCTGCAGGAACTCGCGATAGGAATCGACCTGGATGGCCAGCAGGAACGGCACTTCCAGGATCGAACGCTGCTTGCCGAAGTCCTTGCGGATGCGCTTCTTTTCGGTGAACGAGTATGTCGTCATTTGACTTTGCCTTTGGCAGCGTGGGCCGCGCGTCCGCGACCACACGGGGGACATTCTTTCGAACGGGGGAATTTTCAGTTGGAAGTCGCTGGTATTGCCGGCACCAGCACGCCTTCTGCCGCTACTTCCAACTACAAACTCTGCAAAGCCGGGATCAGTGATTCGGGATGGGGGATTGGCGGAAGCCGCGGCTTCCCGAATCCCGAATCCCGTCTCTCGAATCCCGGCACTTCAACAACGACCGAAGGCCAGGGGCTTTCGCCCCCGGCCTCGGGTTGTCGCCAATGGAACCCGGCGACGGAAAAACTTACTTGATCTCGACGGTCGCACCGGCGGCTTCGAGGTCCTTCTTGAACTTGTCGGAGTCTTCCTTCGACACGGCTTCCTTGACGGTCTGCGGGGCGCCTTCGACCAGGTCCTTGGCTTCCTTCAGGCCCAGGCCGGTGATGGCGCGCACGGCCTTGATGACTTCGACCTTCTTCTCGCCGGCGGCCTTCAGGACGACGGTGAACTCGGTCTGCTCTTCGACCGGGGCGGCGGCGGCGGCCGGACCGGCGGCGGCGGCGACCGGGGCGGCGGCGGAGACGCCGAACTTCTCTTCGATGGCCTTGACCAGCTCCATCACTTCCATCAGGGTCTTGCCGGCGATGGCGTCGACGATCTGTTCGTTGGAAAGGGACATGTTGATTACCTTTGGAAAATTTTCTGGAATGGAGTCGCTTCTACATGAAGCGACGGGACGTCGAACTCAGGCGGTTTCGGCAACGGCTTCGGCAGCGACTTCGCCACCGCCCTGCTGGTCGGCCACGGCCTTGACGGCGCGGGCGAACATGCTGGCGGGTTCGGCGAGCACGCGGGCCAACATGGCCAGCGCCTGGTCGCGGGTCGGCAGCGAAGCCAGCACGTCGACATGGCTGGCCGGATACAGCTGGCCACCCACGGAGACGACCTTGGCCTGCAGCTTGTCGTTGCCCTTGGCGAATTCCTTGATCAGACGCCCGGCGGCGCCGGGCTCTTCCGTCGAGAACGCATACAGCAGGGGACCGACGAGCTTTTCCTTGACGCACTCGTATTCGGTACCTTCGACGGCGCGCGAGGCCAGCGTGTTCTTGACAACCTTCAAGTACACGCCGGATTCGCGGGCCTTCTTGCGCATCGCGGTCATTTGACTGACCGTGGTGCCTGCGTATTCGGCGGCGACCAGGGAGTGCGCCTTGGCGGCGACGTCTGCCAGTTCGGCGACAACTTCTTGCTTCTGGGACAGATTGAGAGCCATACACTCCTCACTAATTGACTCCGCTCACGGCTCCTGCCGCTTGCGGTCCTGGACGGCACCCTTCCGTGGGGGCCGGGGACGCGGGTGGCGTCCCGGTGGTGGCCTTTCCGACTGGCTCGCCCCGAGGGGTTTGCACCAGAAAACTTCCAGAAGGCGGCACCATCTGCGCAGGCGCGTTCCCTTGCGGGGACGGATTAAGCGATCCCGCTAGCCACGACGGCGACTCCCTGCCAATGCGAGCTTCCGTGCCCGTCGTCGTTGCGCGCTGACCGCACCTGCGGTCTTTGACGGCTGTCGCTTGCGGCCTGGGGGCCATGGGCGACTGCCCTCAAATTCTTGCTGGCGGCGGTCATCGGACCGCCACCTTTGAAACGTCGTCCCGGCGAAGGCCGGGACCCAGCGACTTTGTTGCTTTCCGGCACCTTGAAACTTGGCTGCAAGGCGCTGGATGACCGGCCATTCGGCCGTTGTAAAGCTCCTCCCGCGTTCGCGGGGATGACGGATTGGCAAAGCCGCGCGCTCAGCGCGCGGGCCAATCCGTCACTTCAAGCTCAGCGAGGACTGGTCCACGGTCACGCCGGGGCCCATGGTGGAGCTGACCGAGATCTTCTGCAGGTACTGGCCCTTGGCGGTGGAAGGCTTGGCCTTCACCAGGTCGGCCAGCAGGGCCTGCAGGTTGGACTTCAGCGCCTCGTCGTCGAAGCTGGCCTTGCCGATCGTGCAGTGGATGATGCCCGCCTTGTCGGTGCGGTAGCGCACCTGGCCCGACTTGGCGTTCTTCACGGCTTCGGCCGGGTTGGCGGACACGGTGCCGACCTTGGGGTTCGGCATCAGGCCGCGCGGGCCCAGCACCGTGCCCAGCTTGCCGACCACGCGCATCGCGTCCGGCGTGGCGATGACCACGTCGTAGTTGATGTCGCCGGCCAGCATCTTCTCGGCCAGGTCGTCCATGCCGACGGCTTCGGCGCCGGCGGCGGCGGCTTCATCGGCCTTGGCGCCGGCGGGGGCGAACACCGCCACGCGTACCGACTTGCCGGTACCGGCCGGCAGCACGGTGGAACCGCGCACCTGCTGGTCCGACTTCTTGGCGTCCACGCCCAGGCGCACGGCGACGTCGACGGACTCGACGAACTTGGCCTGGGTGGCGGACTTGACGATCTTCAGCGCGTCGTCGATGGCGTAGGCCTTGCCCGGGGTCACCGCGGCGAGGATTGCTTTCTGTCGCTTGGTCTGTGCCATCTCTTAACCCTCCACCGTCAGGCCCATGGAGCGGGCGGAACCCGCGATCGTGCGCACCGCCGCGTCCAGGTCGGCCGCGGTCAGGTCGGGCTCCTTCGCCTTGGCGATGTCCTCGAGCTGCTTGCGGGTGACCTTGCCCACCTTCTCGGTGTTGGGGCGCTTGGAGCCGGACTGGATGCCGACGGCCTTCTTCAGCAGGATCGACGCCGGCGGCGTCTTGGTGATGAAGGTGAAGGTACGGTCGGAATAGGCCGTGATGACCACCGGAATCGGCAGGCCCGGCTCCAGCTTCTGCGTGGCGGCGTTGAACGCCTTGCAGAATTCCATGATGTTCAGGCCGCGCTGGCCCAGCGCGGGGCCGACCGGCGGCGAGGGGTTGGCCTGGCCGGCCTTCACCTGCAGCTTGATGTAACCGACAACTTTCTTTGCCATGTGAGTGCTCTCCGGGTGCTAGCGCCTGTGAAGGCTCCCCATCGGACCGGGAAAATCACGCGTCCCGGCATCGCGTTTTGCTTGAACGCGCCAACGGCCACCCGAAGGCGGCCATGGCCCCTGCCCGGCAATCCGTCAGGGAGCCGCGCAGTATATCAGGGTTTTGACGGCCCGCCTGAACGGACCGGGGTGCCGGCTCAGGCCTTCTCGACCTGGCCGAATTCCAGCTCCACGGGGGTGGAGCGGCCGAAGATCAGCACCGCCACGCGCAGGCGGCTCTTCTCGTAGTTGACTTCCTCGACCACGCCGTTGAAGTCGTTGAACGGCCCGTCGATGACGCGGACCATCTCGCCCGGCTCGAACAGCACCTTGGGCCTGGGCTTCTCGACGCCTTCCTGGACGCGATCGAGGATGGCGGCGGCCTCCTCATCGCGGATCGGCAGCGGACGGTCGGCGGTGCCGCCGATGAAGCCCAGCACCTTGGAGGTGTCCTTCACCAGGTGCCAGCTCTCGTTGTCCATGCGCGGGATGCCGCCCTCGTCGTGGGTCTCGATCTGCACCAGCACGTAGCCGGGGAAGAACTTGCGCTCGGAGCGGCGCTTCTGGCCGGAACGCATTTCCACCACTTCCTCGGTCGGGACCAGCACGTCGCCGAAGCGATCCTGCATGCCGTCGCGGACGATACGGTCGCGCAACGCCTGCGCCACGGACTTCTCGAAGCCCGAATAGGCGTGGACCACATACCAACGCTTCACTGCGGCAATCTCCTCAACGACCAAAATTCAGGAACCGCTCGATCAGCGCCTGGATGGCGAAATCGAAACCGGCCAGGATCAAACTCAGAATGATCACCACCACGACCACCACCCAGGTGGTCCGCATGGCTTCCTCGCGGGTCGGCCAGACGACCTTGCGCAGCTCGAAGCGCGACTCGGCCAGGAATTCGCGGGTGTCGCGGCCCTTGGCGGTGCCCAGGAACACCACAGCGCCCAGCACCAGCCCGGACACCACGGCCAGCGAACGCAGCGGCGTGGCCCACTGGCCATTGAACCACCACCACGCCACCAGGCCGCCCGCGACCAGCGCCAGCGCCAGGACGTACTTGGCGATGTCGCCCGTGGAGGTGGCGGCTTTGGATTGTTCGACCTTGCTGTTCAAGTCAACTGTCGCTCTGTTTAACGGTCCGGCCATGGATGGCCGGGCTTCTGCGGAGGAATCCGCGAATGGCACGCCAGGAGGGACTCGAACCCCCAACCTGCGGTTTTGGAGACCGCTGCTCTGCCAATTGAGCTACTGGCGTATCGAACTTGCTGAAGCCTTCCCTTAGACGGCGAAGGCGGACCGTAGTTCCGGCCCGCCCTTTCGTGCTTCATCGAGCCGCTGGATCCCCGCCTGCGCGGGGATGACGGCCTGACAAAGCCGGGCAGGCGTGCGCCCGCCCGGGTCAGGACGTCACTTGATGATCTTGGACACCACGCCGGCGCCGACCGTGCGGCCACCCTCGCGGATCGCGAAACGCAGGCCTTCGTCCATCGCCACCGGGTTGATCAGCGTCACCACCATCTTGATGTT
>NZ_JBBWWT010000019.1:0-13354 GCF_038321125.1 Pseudoxanthomonas putridarboris
GGACCAGCTTTACCGCCTCAAGCTTGAACTCGGGCGTGAACGTCCGCTTTGCCATTTACCACCTCCGATTTCATCATTGCACCTAAACTAGGTGTCTGTGAAATCGGCAGCAGGCCAGACTTCAGGCTCAACTCCTTGAAGGCACGCCAGGACTTAAATCCCGCCTCAAAGGTATTCTCCGCAGCACAGATCGCCGCGGCCCGCTGAGTGTGATGATGCGTGCGCGGATCAATGCTCTTCAATGCTCTTGGCTACGAGGGCACGACACTTGCCGCGTCGCTCGCGCGCCTCACGGAGGCTGACTTCAGGGTATGTGCCTAGAGAGATGCGTGGCTGCTTGCCCGCCCATGAAAAGCGGAAGTGCCAACTCTTACCGCTACGTGTCATCATGTAGAGACTCACGCCATCGGTGTCTTGGAGAACGCAGTCCTTGCGCTCAGGCTTGGCCTGACGGACTGCAGTATCGGTGAGAGCCATCGTACATATCCTCAGTCTCTTTACGAGTGGAGGAGATTTGTACGGTCCCGATGAGGCTGGCCCCTGGAAGAAACCGATCTGCCGAGCCACCGGATTTCCTATACCAAAAACCCGTGACTGGAGATGGATTCCAGTAGAACTCACTGGATGAAAAAAGGGGCCAAAGGCCCCTGTTTTCAACAGCTTATGGAATTCGGTGGAACTCCATAGATCGTAAACTGGAGCGGGAAAAGGGACTCGAACCCTCGACCCCGACCTTGGCAAGGTCGTGCTCTACCAACTGAGCTATTCCCGCGTCGAGAGAGATGAAATTGTAGCGTCTTGTTTCGGCCTGTCAACACTCTTTTGCTCGCCCTCGCGCAGGATCGGCCACGCCGCGCGCAGGTACTGGATGCCGGACCACAGCGTCAGCAAGGCCGCCAGGGCCAGCAGCCAATCGCCGATCATGAAGACCCAGCGCCCCATCCAGATGTCGCCCAACTGCACGGTACCGGGCGTGGATGCGTACAGCAGGCAGCCCAGCGCCACCATCTGCACGATGGTCTTGATCTTGCCCAGCGCGGCCACCTTCACCGCCGCGCGCTGCCCCAGTTCGGCCATCCACTCGCGCAGCGCGGACACGGCGATCTCGCGGCCGACGATCACCGCCGCCCAGATGGCCATCCACATGGTGGGGTTGTCCTGCACGATCAGGAACAGCGCCACCGCCACCATCAGCTTGTCGGCCACCGGGTCCAGGAACGCGCCGAACGCGGAGTACAGGTGGTAGCGGCGCGCGATCCAGCCGTCCAGCCAGTCGGTGACCGCGGCCAGGATGAACACCAGCGCGGCGGCCAGGTTGGTCCACTTGTACGGCAGGTAGAACACCAGCACCAGCACCGGGATCAGCAGGATCCGCAGCAGCGTGAGCCAGGTGGGGACAGTCAACTTCATCGGGGGACTACTCGCTTCCCGTCTGCGGCGATGGCAACCCGTGCAGGTTAGCGTAGATTCGCTCGGCGAGTGCGGCATTCACGCCATCCACCCGCGCGATCTCGTCCGCACCGGCCGCTTTCAGCCCGACCAGGCCGCCGAAATGCTTCAGCAGGCTGGCGCGGCGGCGCGGGCCGATGCCGGGGATGTCCTCCAGCTTGCTGGTCATGCGCGCCTTCTGCCGCTTGCCGCGATGGCCGGTGATGGCGAAGCGGTGCGCCTCGTCGCGCACCTGCTGGATCAGCTGCAGGGCCGGCGAAGCGGCGCCCGGGCGCACTTCGCGGCCATCGGGCAACACCAGCGTCTCATGGCCGGCGCGGCGCTCCTCGCCCTTGGCCACGCCCACCAGGGTGACGCCGTCCACGCCCAGGTCGGCAAGCGCGCCCCGGGCCTGCGCCAGCTGGCCGGCGCCGCCGTCGATCAGCAACACGTCGGGAAGTACCCCGCCCTCCTCCACGGCGCGGCGGAAACGGCGCTCGATGGCCTGGTGCATGGCCGCATAGTCGTCCCCGGGGGCGATGCCGGTGATGTTGTAGCGGCGGTACTGCGAACGCACGGCGCCATTGGCGTCGAAGACCACGCACGAGGCCACCGTCGCCTCGCCCATCGTGTGGCTGATGTCGAAGCACTCGATGCGCCTGGCCGGTTCCGGCAGGCCCAGCAGTTCCTTCAGGGCCTCGCTGCGCGCGGTCTGCGCGTTGCGGCTGGTCAGCTCGGTGACCAGCGCGACCTCGGCATTGCGTCGCGCCAGGTCCAGGTAACCGGCGCGTTCGCTGCGCACGTTCCACTTCAGCTGCACCTTGCGGCCGCTGGCCGCCGCCAGCGCATGCTCGATCAGTTCGGCATCGGGGATCTCGCGGTCCAGCACGATTTCCTGCGGCGCCGGCTGCTCGGCGTAGTACTGCGAGACGAAGGCCCCCAGCACTTCTTCCGCGCTGTCCTCGCCGTTGGTCTTCGGGAAGAACGTGCGCGTGCCCAGGTTGCGACCGTCGCGGAAGGCCAGCAGCAGCACGCAGGCCTGGCTGCCCTGCATGGCGCAGGCCAGCACGTCGAGGTCGGCGGCATGGCCGTCCACGTACTGGCGCGCCTGCAGGGTGCGGATGGAGGCGATCAGGTCGCGCAGGCGCGCGGCCTGTTCGAATTCCAGCGAGGCGCTGGCCGCTTCCATCGTGGCGGTCAGTTCGCGCGTCAGTTCGTCGCTGCGGCCGTCGAGGAACAGCGTGGCGCGGCGCACGGATTCGGCGTAGTCCGCTTCTTCCACCAGCGCCACGCACGGCGCGCTGCAGCGGCCGATCTGGTACTGCAGGCACGGCCGCGAGCGGTTGCGGAACACGCTGTCCTCGCAGTTGCGGATCTTGAACAGCTTCTGCATCAGGTTGAGCGTCTCGCGCACCGCGGTGACGCCCGGGTACGGGCCGAAGTAGCGGCCCGGCACCGCGCGCGGGCCGCGATGGAAGGCGATGCGCGGCCATTGCTCCTGGGTCAGCAGCACGTAGGGATAGCTCTTGTCGTCGCGCAGCAGCACGTTGTAGCGCGGCGTCAGCGACTTGATCAGCTGGTTCTCCAGCAGCAGCGCTTCGGCCTCGGTCCGGGTGACGGTCACGTCCATGCGCGCCACCTGGGCCAGCATGGACAGGATGCGCGGCGACTTGGGCGAGCTGTTGAAGTAGCTGGAGACGCGCTTGCGCAGCGCGCCGGCCTTGCCGACGTACAGCAGGCCATCGTCGGCGGCGTACATGCGGTACACGCCCGGCGCCGTGCTCAGCCCGGCCGCAAAGGCCTTGCCATCGAATTCCGCCTGGGGACTGCCACTCATTCGTCGATCGGGACGTGGCTCAATGCGCCGGTGGCGATATCGTAACGCAGCACCGCGTGGGCGTCGGTTTCGGCGATCCAGACCGCGCCCGCGGCGACGGAGAGCCCGGCGGGTCCCTGCAGGGGGCGCGGCAGGGCCACGGTGGTCAGGTCGCCGCCGCCCAGCCGCAAGGTGCGCAGGCTGCCGTTGCCGCTGTCGGCGATCCACATGACCGGCGCGTCCGGGCTCAGCGCGATGGCCTGCGGGTGCTGCAGGCGCGCGGTCTCGCGCGGGCCGTCGTCGTTGCCGAAGGTCCACGCCCCCTGCCCGACCAGCGTCTGCACCGTGTCGCCGCGCAACTGCATCGACCTCACGGCCGAGCCGACCGCGTCGCAGACGTACAGCGTCTGCAGGACGGTCGCCAGGCCGGCCGGCTGCGCGAACGCGGCCATCGGGCCGCTGCCGTCGCGCACGTCCAGTTGCCCGGAACCGGCACGCGACAGCAGTTCGCGCGTGCCCAGGTCGTAGCTCCAGATGCGGTTGTCCCCGGCCATGGCCAGGTAGATCAGGTTGTTGTTCACCACCAGCGCCTGCGGCTGGTTCAGCGCCACGTTGCGCGGCACGCTCGCCACGCCCTCCACCGGCTCGCCGGCGCGGCCATTGCCGCACAGCGTATCGACGGTGCTGGTGGCCAGGTTGATCCGGCGCAACGCATGGTTGCCGGTATCGGCCACGTAGAGCGAATCGCGCACCAGCGCCAGCCCGTGCGGACGGCGGAACGCGGCATGGTTCAGTTCGCCGTCGGCGAAGTCGGCCGTACCCATGCCGAACTGGCGGATCACGCGGCCCTGATGGTTGCATTCCAGCACCCGGTGGTGGCCGCTGTCGGCCACGAACAGGCGGTCGGGCGTGGCCACCAGGCTGGTGGGGAAACTCAACGGCATGCGCGGTTCCGGCTGCGTCTCGCGGAAGCCGCGCAGGTCGTCCTCCAGCGGCGCGTGCAGGCCGTCGCACAGCGTGGCCAGCTGGCGTTCCAGTTCCGCCAGCCCCTCCGTACCGACGGCGCGATGCCGCAACCGGCCCTCGCCGTCGATCAGCAGCACCGTCGGCCAGGATTCCACGCCGAACCGCTGCCAGGCCACCCAGTCGCCATCGTGCGCGGCCGGCAGCACGTTGCCGTGCCGGCGCAGGCGCTTGAGGGCCCGCTGCGGGTCGCGTTCGCTGTCGAAGCGCGGCACGTGGATCACCAGCGCCTGCATGCGCCCGAGGTAACGGGCCTGCAGCGTCGCCAGGTCGTTCAGCCGCTGCGCGCACCAGGCCGAAGCGCCATTGACGAAGGCCAGCGCGACGATCCGCCCGCGCTGTTCGTGCAGCGTGGTGGCGGGCGCGTTGAGCCAGTGCAGCGCGCGCGGGAGTTCGGGGGCGAGTGTCGCGTTCATCATCTTCCCTGATTATGCCGAAGTCTCATCCGGCGGCGAGCCGGGCCACGACCGCCTGTGCGGCCGAATCGACCAGTCGCCAGACCTGCCGGAAATCCTCCGGACCCCCGGTATAGGGGTCCGGCACTTCGCCGCCGGGCTGGATGCCGCACCAGTCCAGCAGCAGCGCCGCCTTGTCCTCGTGGCCGGCCGGCGCGCGCCGCCGCACGTCGCGGACGTTGGCCCGGTCCGCGCACAGCAGCCAGTCGAAGTCGTGGAAATCGCGCGCCTGCAACTGGCGCGCACGCTGCATCGCGATGTCCACGCCGAACCCGCGCGCGCAGGCGATGGCGCGCCGGTCAGGCGGCTCGCCCACGTGCCAGTCGCCGGTGCCGGCCGAATCCACCTGCACCCGCCCCGCCAGCGGCGATACCTGCAGGCGGGTGCGCAACGCGCCCTCGGCCATCGGCGAGCGGCAGATGTTGCCCAGGCAGACCACCAGCAGCCTCATCGCGTGGCCTGCAGGACGGCTTCGGCGCGCGCCAGGTCCTCGGGCGTATCCACGCCAGGCGGGAACGGCTCCGGCGTCAGCGCCACGGCGATGCGGAAACCGGCTTCCAGCGCGCGCAACTGTTCCAGCGACTCCACCTGTTCCAGCCGGCCGGGCGGCATGGTCGAAAAACGGCGCAGGAAACCCGCCCGGTAGGCGTAGATGCCGATATGCCGCAGCCATTGCCCTGGCGGCAGCGCATCGCGCGACTGCGCGAACGCGTCGCGATGCCATGGAATGGGGGCACGGCTGAAGTACAGCGCATCGCCGTTGGCGGCGCGCACCAGCTTGACCGCGTTGGGATCGAACAGGGTAGCGGCATCGTCGATGGGCACCGCCAGCGTGGCCATCTCCGCGCCGCTGTCCGCCAGCGTGTCGGCCACGGCGCGGATGCCGGCCGGCGGCGCGAACGGTTCATCGCCTTGCAGGTTCACCACCAGCGTGTCGTCGCTCCATCCGGCGATGTCGGCGCATTCGGCCAGGCGGTCGCTGCCGGAAGCGTGGCGCTCGGCCGTCATCGCCACCCGCACCGGCGTGCCCTGCAGCGCGTCGCGGATGCGGGCATCGTCCGTGGCCACCCACACTTCGCCCGCACCGGCGGCCAGCGCGCGGCGCGCCACGCGCACCACCAGCGGTTCGCCCCCCAGCAGGCGCAGCGGCTTGCCGGGCAGGCGCGAGGCGGCGTAGCGGGCGGGGATGGCGACGATGAAGGGGGGCATGGGAGGTTGGGTTGTTGGTTGTTGGTTGTTGGTTGTTGGTTGTTGGTTGTTGGTTGTTGGTGCAAGGCTAAGGACCGGGGACCAGGAACCAGGAACCAGGAACCAGGAACCAGGAACCAGCAAGAGCTTAGCCACATTCCCCGCCGGTCGCCGCAGGAAACCGGGCGCTAACCGTTCCGTTTCCCCAGCCTCGCCAGCAGGGCCACCCAGAACGCTTCCGGCAGCCTCGCCGCCACCGGCACGCTGTAGAACCAGTCGTCGGCGAAACCGGCGCATTTCACCGCGTCCTTCTCGGTCATCAGCACCGGCAGTTCGCTGCCGAAGGCGAAGTCGTCGTCGGTGTATTCGTGGTGATCGGCGAAGGCGTGCGGCACGACGGCGATGTCCAGCCCGCGCAGCATGGCGAAGAAGCGCGACGGATTGCCGATCCCCGCCACCGCGTGCACGCGCTGCCCGGCGAATGCCGACAACGGGCGCGGACGGCCGCCACGCAGCGGCAGCGCGCAGTCGGCGTGCAGGTGCATGGGCCATTCGCCGAAGCCCGCCTCCTCTTCCTGCTGCGGCAGGTTGACCACGCGGAAGTCGCAGCGCCCGGCGCGCTCGGCCGGCTCGCGCAGCGGCCCCGCGGGCAGCAGGCGGCCATTGCCGTAGCGGCGCTGGCCATCGATCACCTCGATCTCGATATCACGGTGCAGGCGGTAATGCTGCAGGCCATCGTCGCAGACCACCACATCGCAGCCGGCGTCGGCCAGCGCGCGCGCGGCCGCCACGCGGTCGCGGTCGACGCGCACGCGGATGCCGGCCTGGCGGGCGATCAGCACGGGCTCGTCGCCGCCCTCCTCCGGCGAGGTGGCCGCGTCCACCCAGCGCGGCGTGCGTTCGTCGCGACGCCCGTAGCCGCGGCTGGCGACGCCGGGCCTGAAGCCGGCCGCGCGCAGGCGCTCGACCAGGGCGATGGTCAGCGGGGTCTTGCCGGTGCCGCCCACGGTGATGTTGCCCACCACGATGACCGGCACGCCGATGCGCCGGCGGCGCAGCAGGCCCCAGCGGTACAGGTGCAGGCGCAATGCGACGAGTGCGCCGTACACGCCGGAAAGCAAGCGCGCGGACAGCGGCACCGCGGCGTCGCTGAACCAGTAATCGGGCGTGCGCGCCACCGGCTTGCTCACCCGGCCTCGGCTTCGCGGAACTGCATCTGGTGCAGGTGGGCGTACAGGCCACCCCGCGCCAGCAGTTCGGCGTGCGTGCCCTGCTCGACCAGGCGCCCCTGGTCCAGCACCAGCACCAGGTCGGCATGCTCGATGGTGGACAACCGGTGCGCGATGACCAGCGTGGTGCGGTCGGGCATCAGCTTCTGCAGGGCCTGCTGCACCAGCCGCTCGGATTCGTTGTCCAGCGCCGCGGTGGCTTCGTCCAGGATCAGGATCGGCGCATCCTTCAACATCGCGCGGGCGATCGCCAGGCGCTGGCGCTGGCCGCCGGACAACCTGCCGCCCTTGTTGCCGATGGGCGCGTGCATGCCATCCGGCAGTTCCTGCACGAACTCCATCGCATTGGCGCCGCGCACGGCCGCCTCCATCGCCGCCGCCTCGGCGCCCTGCAGTTCGCCATAGGCGACGTTGGCGGCCACGGTGCCGTCGAACAGCATCACCTGTTGCCCCACCAGCGCGATCTGCCGGCGCAGGTCGGCCAGGCGGTAGTCCCGCAGCGGATGGCCATCGAGCAGGATCTGCCCGGACTCGGCTTCGTAGAAACGCGGGATCAGCTTGATCAGCGTGGACTTGCCGCTGCCCGAGCGGCCGACGATCGCGGTGACGGTACCCGGCCGCGCGGTGAAGCTGACGCCTTCCAGCGCGGGACGCGACTGGCCCGGATAGCGGGCGGTGACGTCGCGGAATTCCAGCACGCCCTTGGCGCGGTCCAGCGGCCGGCTGCCGGTGTCGGCCTCATCGTCCGCATCCAGCACCGAGAACAGCCGCTGCGCCGAGGCCACGCCCCGCTGCAGCATGTTCTGCACGTTGGTCAGCTGCTTCAGCGACGGGATGATGGCCATCATCGAGATCATCAGGGTGACGAAACCGCCGGCGGTCAGCCGCCCCGCCATCGCCTCGCGGCCGGCGAAGAACAGCAGCAGCGCCAGCCCCATCGACCCCATCAACTGCACCATCGCCGAGGACACGCTGCGGGTGGCTTCGACCTTCATCGCCAGGCGCAGGTTGTTGTCGGCCAGGTTGGCGTAGCGCTTCAGTTCGGTCTGCTGCGCGCCGTAGATCTTCACTTCCTGCTGGTTGGACAGGGTCTGGTCGGCCGCCTGCATCAGGTCGGCGCCGCTCTCCTGGATGCGGTGGCTGATGCGGCGGTAGCGGCGCGCCACCCTGTCCATCACCCAGGCCAGCGGCGGACCCAGCAGCAGGATCGCCAGCGTCACCTGCCAACTGGTCCAGAACATCACGATCAGCGCGGCCAACACCTGCAGCGACTGCTGCAGCATGACCTTCATCGCATCCACGGCCGCCTGCGCCACCTGGTCGCTGTCGGAGCCCAGCCGTACCAGCATGGCCGGGACCGGCTCGGTATCGAAGCGCAGGCCCGGCAGGCGCAGGTACTTGCCCAGCACCATCACGCGCATGTCGCGCGCGATGCTGCGGGCGGCCTTGCCCATGCCCATGTCGGTGACGTAGCCGGCGATGCCGCGGATGACGAACAGGCCCACGATGTACAGCGGCAGCAGCAGGCTCTTGGCTTCGTCGCGGTCGATGAACGTCTCGTTGACCACCGGCTCCATCAGCTTGCTGAAGGCGCCGCCGGCCGCCGCTTCCACCAGCATGCCGATGCCCGCCAGCACCAGCAGCACGCGGTACGGGCCGGCGAAGCCCAGCAACCGCTTGTAGACCTGCCAGGGCGAAGCCTTGTCGCTCACGGGCGCGCCTCCGGCGCGGTGGCGATGTTGATCTTGCGGAAGCCGAGTTGGCCCAACGCATCCAGCGCGGTCACGACGGCCTGGTGCGGGGTGCGGGCGTCGGCGCGCAGCAGCACCGGGCGGCTGCGGTCGCTGCCGGCCACCTGCTGCAGGGTCTGCTTGAGCGCGTCGATGTCCGGCCGCAGCACTTCGTGCTCGTCGACGAAGTAACGGCCATCGGCGTTGACCAGCACGCTGAGCGCCTGGGCCTGCGCCGCCACCGGCTCGCCGGTGGCGCTGGGCAGCTGCAGTTGCAGCATCGAGCGCGAGTCGAAGGTGGTGGTGATCACGAAGAAGATGATCAGCACCAGGATCACGTCAATCAGGGGCACCAGGTTGATCTCCGGCTCCTCCTGCGCGCGGTCGTCGCGTATCCGCATCGGGCGGCCTCAGGCGCCGGCCGGCGCCGGCGCGACCACGCCGGACGGGCGCGCCACCGGACGGGCGTGACGGGCTTCCAGGGCATCGACCAGCGCGGTGGCTTCCTTCTCCATCTCCATCACGTAGCCGGTCACCCGGCCACGGAAATAACGATGGAACAGCAGCGCCGGGATGGCCACGATCATGCCGGCCGCGGCGCAGACCAGCGCCTTGCCGATGCCGCCGGCCAGCGCGTTGACGTCGCCCACGCCGCTGTCCTGGATGCCCAGGAACATCTGGATCATGCCCACCACCGTGCCCAGCAGGCCCAGCAGCGGGCCGGCCGAGGCGATGCTGCCCAGCGCGTTGAGGAACTTCTCCATGCGGTGCACCAGGTGGCGGCCGGTGTCCTCGATGCGCTCGCGGATCTGTTCGCGCGGCTTGTTGCGCACGTCCAGCGCGGCGGCCAGCAGTTCGCCCAGCGGCGAGTTGCGGCGCAGGGATTCGACATGGGCCGGCTCCAGCTGGCCACGGACGGCCCAGGTGCGGACTTCCTCGCCCAGCCCCGGCGGCAGGATCTCCTTGCGCCGCAGCGACCAGAAGCGCTCCACCACGATGGCCAGCCCCAGCACGCCCAGCAGCAGCAGCGGGATCATCGGCCAACCGCCAGCCTTCACCAGTTCCAGCACGTTCAGTCCTCCGGCGCATCCGGCCGTTCGTTCGCAGGCCGATAGGATAGCCCACCCGCCCGCTGGCGCTGCACGGCATCCCACAGGCGGGGACGGGCGTGACGCCGTTCACGCACGGCCAGCCCCTCGCGCCCCAGCCAGACCCGCAGCGCACCGCTGGCCTGGGTGTCCAGCACCTCCGCCCCGGCCCGCCGCCAGCGCTCGACCACCGCGGCCCGCGGATGCCCGAAGCGGTTGCCGTGGCCGCTGGAACCCAGCACCAGCCGAGCGCTGGTGGCGTCGACGAAGGCCGGATCGGACGAACCCATGCTGCCGTGGTGGGGAACGACCACGACGTCGGCGCGCAATGCCCTTCCCTCGCGATGGACCAGGCCACGCTCGACGATGCCGCCGATGTCGCCCGGCAACAGCGCCGCGCCATGGCGGGTCTCCACCCGCAGTACGCAACTGGCTTCGTTGCCCAGGTACGGGAAATGCGGCGTGGGATGCGCGAACCGGAAGCGCACGCCGTCCCACTCCCATCCCGGGCCCGCCACGCAGGGCGCATCCGCGATGGTCGGACTGCCTGCCGGCGCCAGCGTCCTGCCGACCGGCAACGCCTTGCGGACCGCTTCCGCCCCGCCCGCATGGTCGTTGTCGCCATGACTGACGACCAGGCGCTGCAACCGCGACACGCCCAACGCGCGCAGCGCCGGCACCACCGCGCGTTCACCGGCATCGAAGCCATCCTTCACCGCCGGCCCCGCGTCGTACAGCAGCGCGTGGCGCGAAGTGCGCACCAGCACCGACAGCCCCTGCCCCACGTCGATCACCACCAGTTCCACTTCGCCCTGCCGGGGCAGTTCGCGGTCCGGACACAGCAACGGCAGCCACAACAGCAATGCCAGCGGCTTCCCCGCCACGCCGCGGGGCAGCAGCAGCCAGAACGCACCCAGCAGGGCCAACACCATGGTCCAGGCCGGGCTTTCCGGCAGCCACCACAGGGCGTAACGGCTTTCCGCCGTGCGGACGAAGGCGGGCCAGGTCAGGTCGAAGCAGAACGCCGAAGCACGCCAGGCCCACGTGCCCGCATCGGCATGCAACGCTTCCAGCGCGGTCCCCAGCAACGACAATGGCACCACCACCAGGCTCCACCATGGGATCGCCACCAGATTGGCCAACGGCCCCGCCAGCGAGGCCTGGCCGAACAGCATCGCGGTCATCGGCAGCAGGCCCAGCGTGGCGACGCCCTGCGCCGGCAGGAACGCCTTCGCCCAATGCTGCGAGGTCGGCAGGCACCAGGCCAGCCAGGCGACGCCGCCGAAGCTCAGCCAGAACCCGGCCGCCAGCAACGACAGCGGGTCGAACAGCAGTACGGCCAGCATCGCCAGCGCGAGCGCATCGACCACCCGCACCGGCCTTCGCCACAGTCGCGCCAGCACCACCACCGCGATCATCAACACCGTGCGCACGGTTGGCAGCGCGAAACCGGCCACGGCCGCGTATCCGCACGCCCCCAGCAAAGCCGCCGCTGCCGCCGCCTGCGGGCGCGGACAGCAACGCGCCAGCGCGGGGAACAATCGCCATACACCGGCTCCTCCCAATGCGAGGAAACCGGCCACCAGCCCGACATGGAAACCGGAGATCGCGATCAGGTGCGTCAGCCCACTGACGCGCAGGATGTGCCAGTCCTGGTCGTCCAGCCCGCGCGTATCGCCCAGCGCCAATGCCTGCACGTAGCGCGACGAAGCCGCGGGCACCTGCCGCGCGATCCGTGCCGACATGGTGTCGCGCCATGCGTCGATGCCCTTCGCCGCACCCAGCCGCTGCGCCAGCGCCGGCTGCCTGACATATCCCATCGCGCCGATGCGCTGCGCCAGCGCATGCCGCTCGCCGTCGAAACCACCCGGATTGGCCAGCCCGCGCGGTGCGCGCACCCGCGCATGCAGGCGCCAGCGCTGGCCGGCCTTGAGTTGCATGCGCGGACCTCGCGCAACGGCACCATAGTCGTCGTACCAGGCCAACCGCAGCTTGCGGCCACGCAGGGCTTCAGGCTGTTCCGCCGTGTCATCCACGCGGAACAGGAAACGGGTGCGGCGCGCCTCCGGTTCCGGCAAACCGACCACGTGCCCCTCGATGCGGACTTCGTTGCCTTCCATCGCCAACGGCAATTGCGCGTGCAGGCTCCACGCCGCATGCAGGCCGGCCCATGCGAAACCGGCCATCGCCGCGCCCAGCCAACGCCCGCGGACAGGTGCGATCCACCAGGCCAATCCGCAGAACACCCCCACCCACAGCGCCACCAGCGGCGGCAGCGCGGGGCGCCACAGGCAGATCACCATGCCCGCCAGCCATGCCGCAATGCAGGCCAAGCCCAACGGTGGGGTCATATCCGCACGCGACAGCGACGACGTGCGCACCGCGCGATCTCAACGATCCGGAGGACTCGCCGGCATCCCATTCGTATCACGAGGCAACACGCGGACATGGATCCGGATGGTCGAAACTTCCTTGTGTCCGGGTGGGACCTGCATCGTGCGGATGTCGTGGCCCGCCTCCGGCAGACGAGCAGCAAGGCAATGCCGGAGCGCGTGCGCCAACTCCAGCCAGGGCAATCGCACTTCCAGTACGTCGCGGTAAAGAAACAACAGCGCCGACAACGCCTGGCTCTGCGCATCCCCCGACACGTGCTCCGAGATCGCCAGATGCGAAAGAAAGGCCTCTACTTCCACAGTTCCCATATCGCGCGGATGCCGCCGGCCATTGGCTAGGATGAATCGCCCGATCCAAGCCAAGTAAGCCCGCGAGGTGCGCACGCCATAGTGTCTTGCGCGCAACTTCCGCCGAACCTCGTCCATCAGCCGGCGCGAAGCATTTCCCTCCGCCCCTGCTGCGCCCACATCCTTGGAGGTATCGCTCATACGTCCTCGACCGCGTGGAATTGCAAGCAAGCCTGCCCGTGAAGGCCCGCTCCGGGAATCGGAGAAGGCCGTGAATGCGCGTAGGATTTTTCTTGACCTCACTCCCCGCCTGGCTTGACCATACGGTGCGACGCCCCGGATTGGGGTCTATATGTAGTTAGGCGTGCGCGGTCCGTTTTTAGTCAGCATCCGGACTTTGCGGCATTGCCATTGCCGCTGATCCATCGCGCGGTTTCCCGCGTCGGATTGTTTCCGTGGCAAGCCGCTCGCCGGACGCGCCGCCTGGCAATCGGTTTCCCGGCTCGCCTGCATCCGGCGCCACTTTCTGATACAACGCTGGCCTAACCATTCATTCAAGCCGAACCCGCTTCGCGGGTCGGCTTAATTCAGGCGTTAGGCCCATCAGATAGTTTCCTGCAACCCAAGATCAAGAAGCCCAGCCATGCCGGTCCCCCAGCAGATTTCAGCGCATTTCAAGCAACAGCAGGCAAAGATCCTCGATGCTTTGCATGAGG
>NZ_JBBWWT010000020.1:0-5522 GCF_038321125.1 Pseudoxanthomonas putridarboris
AATTCCTGCCGGGACTGCGCACCCGCCACGCAGTGGCGGGCGGACCGCCGGGGTGTGCTTTCTTTTGCCTACTTTTCTTTGCACAAGCAAAGAAAAGTAGGGCCCCGCGGCGAGCGGCGCCATCTATCCGCGCAGGAAAAACCAACCCACAAGGCCAACAAATCTCACCGCGCTCCTTGCATCTTCCCTAAGCCAGCACAGAGGGCAGGCTTCGTTGCCCCTCACCCCAACCCCTCTCCCGGCGGGAGAGGGGCTTTGAGGCTGTGCGCCGGGGAGGTGTCTGTCTGCCTGTGGCGAGCGGCGCCATGCGCAAGTCATGCCGAGGGTAGAGGCTTCAGTCTGGACAGATGGCGATGGTGCGCCAGGGCGCACCCTGCGCATAGGATGGCGGAGGCGGATGGACTCCGTTCGCCCCTCGCCCCAATCCCTCTCCCGGTGGGAGAGAGGCTTGATGCGTCAGCCGCCCAGCCGCAGCAACTGGTTGGACGACTGCGCCATCTCGTCGCCGCTGCGGATCACCTTCACCTGCATCTCGAACTGGCGCTGCAACTGGATCATCTGCACCAGCGCACCGGCGGCGTCCACGTTGCTGCCTTCCAGCACGCCGGTGGTCAGGCCGTTGCCGTTGGCCTGCGCCAGCGCGGGCGCCTGCGGATCGGCGGGGCGCATCAGGCCGTCGCCGCCGCGTGCCAGCTGCGCCGGCGTGGCCTCGACCATCCGCATGCGTCCCACGATGGCCATGGTCTGCGGGCCTTCGCCCTGCGGGACGATCGACACGGTGCCGTCGCCACCGATGTCGATGGACTGCGCGGGCGGTACCGCGATGGGGTTGCCGTTCTCGTCCAGCACCGCGCGGCCGCCGGCGGTGACCAGCTGGCCGTTCGGGGTGATGCTCAGCTCGCCGTTGCGCGTGTAGGCGGTGCCGCCGTCGGCGGCCTGCACGGCCAGCCAGTGGTTGGGTTGCAGCGACACGTCCAGCGAGCGTCCGGTGACCATCTGCGAACCGGTGCGCGAATCGAAGCCCGGGTCCATCAGCACGGCGTCCACGCGCGACGGGAAGCCCTGGCCGGGGATCTTGAACGCCTCGGTGCCGGCCAGCGCGGCCTTGAAGCCCTTGGTGTCCACGTTGGCCAGGTTGTGCGACACCGTGCCCTGCGCCTGCAGCGAAGCGCGGGCACCGGTCATTGCGACGTAGAGGGCTTTGTCCATGAGGGGGCCGGGATTCGTGATTGGGGATTCGTAAAAGCTCGGGGAAGGGACGGGATCGGGTTCTTGCGAATCTCCAATCCCTAATCCCTGATCCCGCCGCGTCAGCGGATGTTGATGACGGTCTGCGTGATCTGATCCTGCGTGGACAACATCTGCGAGTTGGCCTGGAAGTTGCGCTGCGCGACGATCATGTTGACCAACTGTTCGGTCAGGTCGACGGTGGAGGCTTCCAGCGCGCCCGAGGCCACCTGGCCGAAGTCCGACGTGCCCGGCGCGCCCGTGCGCGGTTCGCCCGAGGCGAAGCTGTGCGTCCAGGTGTTGTTGCCCTGCGAGACCAGGCCCTGCGGGTTGTTGAAGTTGGTCAGCGCGACCTGGCCGATGGCGCGGTCCACGCCATTGGAATAGCGCGCGTACACCACGCCTTCCGGCGACACGCTGAACTCGTTGAGCTTGCCGGTGGCGTAGCCGTCCTGGTTCTGGATGCGCTTGGCGAACTGCTCGCCGTACTGGGTGGTGCCGCTGATGTCCAGCGTCATGTTGAGCACGCCGGCGCCGGTGGTCGGCGTGAACGGCGCCAGCGCGACCTGGCCGTTGGCGGGCGCGGTCAAGGCGCCGTTGTTGTCGAACTGCACGGTGGTCGGCGCGCCCATCGAGGTGCCGTCCACGTAGACGTGCATCTGCCACTCGTTCGGGTTGGCCGTCTTCACGTAGTACACCGACTGCTGGTGGGACACGCCCAGCGAGTCGTAGACGTTGACCGAGGTGGTTTCGTTGAAGCTGGCGCTGTCGGTCGGGTCGAACGGCGCGATGGCCGGCTGCGCGGCGTTGCCGGGCAGGGTGACGCCCAGGTCCACGTTGGTGGTGGGCGAGGGCGGGCTGTCGGTGGTCAGCAGTTGCAGGTCGACCAGCCGGCCGGTGTCGAAGCCGACGTTGTCCGCGCGCGGTGGGAACACCTGCAGGCGGAAGCCGTCCGGCGTGGTGACGAAGCCGTTGGGATCGCGCTGGAAGTTGCCGGCACGGGTGTAGACGTTGCTGCCGTTGTTGCTGACCGTGAAGAAGCCTTCCCGGTCGATCGCCAGGTCCAGGTAGCGGCCGGTCTGGTTGATGTCGCCCTGCGAGAACTGCTGCGCGACGTTGGTCAGCCGCACGCCTGCGCCGATGCCGTTCTGCAGCAGGCCGTAGCCGGTGGTGGAGAAGACTTCGGCGAATTCCGCGCGCGACTCCTTGAAGCCGGTGGTGCCGACGTTGGCGATGTTGTGCGAGGTGACGTTGAGGTCGGCGTTGGCCGCCTTCATGCCCGAGAGCGAAGTGTTGAAAGCCATGAGGTTCTCCTTGCGGTGTGCAGGTGGGAGTGGCGCGATGGGTTCAGGTGGACGACTTGCCGATGCGCAGCACGTAGTCGAGCGGAGCGGTGCCCAGGCCGGGCAGGTTCAGGTACAGGCCATCGGAACCGATGGTCACGCTTTCCACGGTGGCATCGACGTAGGTGTTCAGCGCGGTGCCGGTGCCGTCGGCGGCGATGTGCTGGGCCTTGATGGAATAGGCGCCGGCCGGCGCGCGCTCGCCATTGGCCTTGATGCCGTCCCAGGCGAACGGGGTTTCGCCCTTGCCGGTGGCTTCCACTTCCACGGTGTCCACCACCACGCCGCTGGCGTCGGTGATCTCCAGCTTCACCATGCCGGCGCCGGGCGCCATCACCAGCCCGCTGGCGTTGCCGCTGGCCGGCAGCGCGAGGGTGTCCGAGGGTATCAGCACCGAATGGCCCACCAGCGAGGCGCCTTTCAGCACCTGGTCGCCGGTCAGCGCGCTGGTGAAGCCGCTCACCGTGGCGTTGAGGTCGCTGATGCCCTGCACGGTGGAGAATTGCGCCAGCTGGCCGATGAACTCGCTGTTGGACAGCGGCTTCAGCGGGTCCTGGTGCTTGAGCTGCTCGGTCATCAGCCGCATGAAATCGGCCTGGCCGAGGTTCTCGGTCTTCTTGGTGGCCGCGCCGGTGCCGCTGCTGTTGATGGCGGCGAACGGATCGCCGTTGATGGTGGTCATGCGTATGCTCGGTCGGTGGAAGGGAGTCGCGTCAGCGGCCCATCGTCAGCGTGGCCAGGGCCAGTTCCTTGGCGGTGTTCAGCACTTCCACGCCGGCCTGGTAGCCGCGCGAGGCGGAGATCAGGTTGACCATCTGCGCGACCGGATCGACATCCGGCGCGTAGACGTAGCCGTCGGCGTCGGCCATCGGGTGGCCGGGTTCGTAGCGCTTGATCGGCGGCGCCTCGCTCTGGGTGATCTCCTTGACTTGCACCGAGGTCAGCGAGCCGTCCGCGTTGAGCGGGCGCGCCTGGAAGATCGGCTCGATCGGCTTGTAGACCGCTTCGGGCGAGGACGCGATGGAGTCGGCGTTGGACAGGTTGCTGGCGATGGTGTTCAACCGCACCGACTGCGCCTGCAGGGCGGAGCCGGCCACGTCGAAGATCGGCAGGTTGCTCATGGCGTCGCCCCTTATTGGCCGGTGATGGCGGTGAGCATGGTGCGCACCTTGGATTCGATGAAGCTGAGCGAGGCGCGGTATTCCAGCGCCGCGCGGCCATAGGCGGCGCGTTCGACGTCGGCGTCCACGGTGTTGCCGTCCAGGCTGGGCTGCACGCCATCGCGCTCGAAGATGCGCGGGGTGGCGTCCAGCAGGGTCAGGTGGCGTTCGCTGGTGGTCTGCAGCGGCGAAGCCTTCTGCGCGGCGCTTTCCAGCGCGGCTTGGAAGTTGAGGTCCTTGGCCTTGTAATGGGGCGTGTCCGCGTTGGACAGGTTGCTGGCGAGCAACTGCATGCGCTGCTCGCGCAGCGGCAGCGCCGCTCCGTGGACGCCCAGGAAGTTGGAGATGGAATTGGACATGGCACCGCTCCGGCAGACCGTTGCCGGGGATGCTGCAAGGCGTGTGCCAAAGAGGATCGCAGTCCTGTAGGAGGGCCTTCAGGCCCGATGCTTTTGTTTCGTCCCGGGCAAAGGCAATCGGGCCTGAAGGCCCTCCTACAATGGACCCGCCTACGCCGCCATTTGCGCGGCGACCACCTGGTTCAGGCGGAACAGCACGTGCTCGGCCAGTTCGTGCGGGCTGTACTTGGCGACGAAGGCGTTGGCGCCCACGCGCTCGACCATGGCGTTGTTGAACACGCCCGACAGCGAGGTGTGCAGCAGCACGTACAGCCCGGCCAGCCCCGGATGGCGACGGATTTCCGTCGTCAGCGTGTAGCCGTCCATGGCGGGCATCTCGATGTCGGAGATGACCATGGCGTAGCGCTCGGCCGGGTTCTCGCCGGCGGCGTGCACCTGCAAGAGATGGTCCAGCGCCTGGCGGCCGTCGGACAGCAGGGTGGTGGTGACGCCCAGCTGCTCCAGCACGCTGCGGATCTGCGAGCGCGCCACCCGCGAGTCGTCCACCACCAGCACCTGCAGCGGCGGGGCGCCTTCGGGCAGTGCCATTTCCGGCGCCAGCGGCGCGTCCATGCGGGCCTGGCAGATGTCGGCCAGCACGCTTTCCACGTCGATCACCTGGATCAGTTCGCCTTGGAAACGCGTCACCGCGGTCAGGTAGCTGTTGTCGGCGCCGAGTTCCGGCGGCGGGTGGATGTCCTCCACCGCGATGTTGACGATGCGTTCCACGCCGCTGACCAGGAAGCCCTGCACGGAGCGGTTGAATTCGGTGACGACCAGGTAGTTGGGGGTATTCTCCGGGTCGGGGTCGCGTTCCGGGTGGCGGATGCTCAGGCCCAGGTCCAGCACCGGCACCGAGCGCCCGCGCACGTCGGCCACGCCGACGAATTCGGTGGGCAGGCCGGGCAGCTGGAACAGGGTGGGGCGGCGCAGGACTTCCTGCACCTTGAAGACGTTGACGCCAAAAAGCTGACGCCCGCCCAGGCGGAACAGCAGCAGGGCGAGGCGGTTGTGGCCGGCGAGGCGGGTGCGCTGGTCGATGCGGTTGAGCAGGTCGTGGGTCATGCACAGCATATCGGCACGGGGCAGGGGCACTTGAGGCGCACTCCGGCTCAAGCCCCTCTCCCACCGGGAGAGGGGTTGGGGTGAGGGGCGAGCGAAGCCTGTCTGCGTCTTGCCCCCTGTATCGGCGGCAAGTGAATTCACTTTTTCGTTCATTCGTATTGAGCGTAATGTGTTCACTCTTCGGAAGGGCCTGCTTTCGCTTCCAACATGGTGCCGCTCGCCGCGGGGGCCCTACTTTCTTTGCTTGTGCAAAGAAAGTAGGCAAAGAAAGCACACCCCGGCGGTCCGCCCGCCACTGCGTGGCGGGTGCGCAGTCCCGGCAGGAATTT
>NZ_JBBWWT010000021.1:0-5101 GCF_038321125.1 Pseudoxanthomonas putridarboris
GCGCGAGAACAGCACCTGCTGGATACGGGTCAGCCAGGGCTGGGCGGGGGCGAACTACGGGATGCAGGTGCTGCCGCGCATCGGGCACGAAGTGCTGGTGAGCTTCCTGGAGGGCGACCCGGATCAACCCATCGTGACCGGTCGGGCCTACCACGCGGCCAACCGGCCGCCGTATGAGCTGCCCGGACTCAAGACCCTGACCACGCTCAAGAGCCAGGAGCACAAGGGCGGCGGCCACAACGAGTTGCTGATCGACGACACCCGCGGCGAGATCAAGACCCAGCTCAAGAGCACCCATGCGGCCACGCAGCTCAACCTGGGCTACCTGACCCATCCGCGAGGCAATGATGGCAACGGCACCCCACGGGGAGAAGGCTTCGAGTTGCGCACCGACGCCAGTGGCGCGCTGCGCGCGGCCAAGGGCTTGTTGCTGACGGCTTACGAACGCAGCGGGGCCGGCAGCGGGCAACTGGATCATGCCGAACTGGTGCAGTGCGTGGAAGCGTTATCCGGGTTGGTGAAATCGCTGGCGGACACGGCCGCGCAGCACCAGGCCCCGGCGACGGAGCACGCCTCGCGCGAGGGACTGGTCAAGGCCGTGGAGCAACTGGGCGCCGGTGGCAACGACCGCAAGGACGAGGACGGCGACAAGCCGATCCTGGCCCTGAATGCACCCGAGGGCATTGCGGTGGCCACGCCCCGAACGGTGTTTACGGGTGCGGGCGAGAACGTGGAAAGCGCGGCGCAACGCGATCAGGTGATCGTGGCGGGCGAACAGTTGCATGCCACCGCGGGCAAGGGCATCGATCTGTTCGCCTTCCAGGGCGGCATCACCCAGATTGCCCATCAGGATGACCTGCGCCTGCAAGCCCAGCACGGTGAAGTGCAGGTAGAGGCGCTGAAGGCGGTACGGGTGTCGGCCGTGGAAGGAACCATCACCCTCAATGCGAAGCAGCGGCTGACGCTGCTGTGCGGCGGGGCCTATCTCACGCTGGAAGGCGGCAACATCGAACTAGGGTGTCCGGGCACCTTCACGGTTAAGGCCAAGACTCAGTTCAGTGACGGCGCCAGCGTGTCCGAGGCGATGAATGGATGGAAGGACGCGGATTTCAATGAGTTGTTCAAAGCCGTGCTGCCGGATGGAACCCCGGCGCGCAATCGCCGTTATGAGCTGATCCGTGGCGACGGAGCCCGCATTCCCGGTGTCACTGACGGCGATGGTCGCATCTCGCTACAACAGGGATTGAGTCCGGAAGGGCTGTCAATCCAGTGGCTGGATGGCGACGAATCCGGTGAACTGTCATGAATTTCTTTAGCGACGCCAGCGCACTGGACGTATGTCTGTGGTTGTATCTCATGGCTGGCTACTTCCTTTGGTGGCTACTGCTGCCGTTGGGTTTGCTGGCGACATGGGCTGCGTTCCGGAAGAAGTCCCTTTCCACAAGGATGCGCATTGGCTTGAGCATATTGGCGATCGCGCTTTTTATTCCTGCAGGTTACGGAGTTCATGAGGTCTTGATTGAGCCGGCATTCGACGCCTGGCAATACCGGCGGCGGTCTTGGCAACTGGAGGCGCCAACGCAGGTGGCAGGCTTGTCGCTTCCGGCAGGAAGCACTGTGCAGCTATCGTCATATACCAAGCCCAACAAGCGCAGCCAGTTGACTGCCGAGGACATCGAGGTAATCCGTTTGCCAGGCGAGACTCAACTCATGGGGGCAATGCTGACAGGACGATTGCGCTCTGACCTGGGCTACTCCTGGGAGGTGGAACTAGTGAAGGATCAAATGGTGCAGGGCTGGTTATGCGCCAAGGGCGAAGCGGCATTCCGGGCGAAGGATGGTTCGCTGTACCGTTGCAATGATCCACAGACCGGGGAATCGCTGACTGATCAAATCGAACTCTCCAAAAAGGAGCGCCTTCCATGAGTGTCCCGCCAGACAAGATGAATTCTCCGCGCGTGGCGCCGCTGACCTTCGACGCTCAAGGCAAGCCCACCCATAGTTGGAATTTGAGCCCGTCCTTTCTCGGCGATGCAGTCCATCTGTATTTGCCACCCGACAAGGTGCTGCCGGTGATTTTTGTACCCGGAATCATGGGCTCGAATCTGAAATCGAAGGATACGGACAAGAAAACCGGCAAGCCGGTTTGGCGCCTGGACATGGCCGGAGGAAGCGGGTTGCCGAAAAAATTGTTGGGCAAGATGTTCGTCGGCGCCGGTGGTCGGCAGAAGACGCTGCATCCGGATCGCACCGAAGTGGATCCCATGGGCGACATTCCAGACAAACCAGCCGGACTGGTCACGAATGCCAAGGACTACCGCAATCGATACTGGGGGGAAGTCGCTGAAGGCAGTTACCACGATTTTCTGTTGTGGCTAGAGAAATCATTGAATGGCCAGGGATGGAATCCAGACAAGTGGTCGGAGTTCGGCTACTTGGCTTTCAGAGCCGCTCCAAAGCCCGGCACGCGCGCGCCTGAGAATCCTTTGTCGCCGGGGATAACGATGACGATGCGTGGACTACCCGGCGGGGCGGAAAAAGGCATGTTGGCTCCGGTCATGTCGGATGACCTGCTTGCGCGGGCCAATTTCCGCATGCCGGTCTATGCCTGCGGATACAACTGGCTGGCTTCCAACGAAAAGTCCGCGATGGCGCTGCAACAGCGAATCAATAAGGTGATGGAGAAGTACGGTTCCAGATGCCAGCAAGTGATCCTGGTAACCCATTCGATGGGTGGCCTGGTGGCCCGTCGATGCGCGCAACTACCTGGCATGGGCAGCAAGATAGCCGGCATCGTCCATGGCGTGATGCCTTCCGAGGGCGCGCCTGTAGCCTACCGACGTTGCAAGCTGGGAATGTCGGATGAAGGGTCTGGCATCGCAGCCAGTGTTGGCGCTCTGGTCATCGGCAACAACGGCCGTGAAGTGACGGCGGTATTTTCGCAGGCGCCGGGTGCATTGCAATTGTTGCCGACCCCGCACTATCGCCAAGGTTGGCTGACGGTGCGTGATTCGGAAGGCAAGGCGCTCAATATTCAGCCGGTCAACGACCCTTACGACGACATTTATCTGCGCCGCGACCGTTGGTGGGGGCTGGTGCGCGAAGCATGGTTGGCGCCCAAGGGCGGCGTCCCGATTGAGTGGACGACCTACGCAAAAAACATTGAAGAAAGCCGCAAGTTCCATGACGCTATCCGTGCCAAGTATCACGCCAACACCTACGTCTACTACGGTGCCGATACCGCTCAACCGAGCTTCGAGACCATTACTTGGCACATCGAGACACCCAGCTACGGAGTCTATGGTCAAGCCACACCGTCGCCACAACGGCCGGCGGCAACGACGGTCAGCCGTTTCAACTTCGACAATGTGGTCGATATGGGCGAGAACCCGCTTCATGTGATGGAGCGCCCATCGCCCAATGCGGGCGTATATGGCCAACCCACCGTGCATTGGCGGCTACGTTGCAGCAAGCAAGATGGCGCCGGTGACGGCACGGTACCGTTCAGGTCAGGTGCCGCCCCGTTGCAGGGGGTCAAAGAAGGAAGCATTCAGCAGCAATTCCGACTCGCGGGGTTTGATCATGAAGGCTCCTACAAGAATGCCGGCGCCCAGCAGGTGACGCTTTACGCGCTGGTTAAAATTGCCGCCTCTGCAAAGAAGCAAGCATAAGGGACGGAGTGATGATGCGTGGATGGAAATACTTGCTGGCACCGTTGCTGTTGGCTTTGCTGTTGTTGGGTTGCCAGTACACCCCCACTGAGAAGGAAGAGAGAACCGTGAGCGAACTGACAAGCAACATGCGTACATGGGGGCTGGGCCGGTTCCTCGTGGATGTGCCGTCGCAATGGCGTTACGGAGAAGGGGAGTCTCTGACTTTGTACTACGGCTTGGACAAAGACTTTGAAACGGTGGAGGTCACAGTCTTCGCGCAGGATGTGACACAGGCCGTGTTCGCAGCCACGTTGACCGAGCGTGTTGCACGCATAGGAAGGGGCACGAATTATGAAACCAATGGCTCCATGCTGGAGCTTGAGCAGAAGCTAGGTGAACGTGCCCTCTTGCTGCGCTATAGCCAGAGCACTCTTGGAGGCGGAGCACGTACCCACGAAATGCATCTGCTGGTCGATGACGTTTATCTGATGCTCAAGAAAGAATCATATGAGGGCATTAAAGGTATTCCCAAGACGAAAACAAGAAATCAGGTTGACGCCGACCTGAAAGAACTCGCCGCCCAAATCCACAAGGTCACCGACATCGCTCGCGCAGGGCCTGGGTTTGTCTTCGGCCCCATCATAATTCAGGGACACCACGACCACGAGGTGGCGACGATCGACTTCTACGACCCTCAGCGTCTGGACATGACGTTCGAAGTGGGGATCAGCGCGATGACGCCGGATTCCGATGAGCGCCTGTTACAGCGGGGCAAGATGTTCATGCCGATGTTCGAAGGCAACGGTTCGGACTTGGACACGCTGCGCAAGGGCAAGCGCGAAATCGCGGGCATGAAAGCAGAGGAACAGTTGATTGCGGCGGGCTGGCGGGATCAATCCGGTGAAGCCGTGCGTGGTGTGCTCTTCGCGGCCGAGACCTACCGCCCTACGCCAGGCCTGTTGCAGCCCACGTTTTCTTTGAAGCTGGATGCGCTGGGTGAAAAAACCTGGAAAAGCGATGCGGAGTTGGCCGGCGCGCCCCAACGAATGCTGGGTTACTCGACGCTGCCTGATTTCGCAAGCGAGTCGCGATCGACTATTGACGAGTCGCCACCAATGAAGCCTTCGATGACGGAGTACGAGGCGACGGCGGTGTGGGATGCCATCCTCAAGTCCATCCGTCCACGGCCTGGTGCGGTGGCCTCGCCGTCTCCGCCCCCCGAGCCGCCGCGCTATCCGCGAGACAAGGCCCAGGCCGATCAGCGTGCCCTGGACGCGTTCCTCAGCACCCCACACAAGAAGTAGGGCTGGCATGTTTCGATTCCAGTCGGTGATCGTACCGACCACGGAGGCACGCTGGTGGAAGGCGAAGCGGGCATTTTGCTGGACTGACACAAGAACTCGTTTCAAAGGAATTTCCCGTGCCCACGCAATCCGATTACCGCTTTG
>NZ_JBBWWT010000022.1:0-1831 GCF_038321125.1 Pseudoxanthomonas putridarboris
CTACGGGATGCAGGTGCTGCCGCGCATCGGGCACGAAGTGCTGGTGAGCTTCCTGGAGGGCGACCCGGACCAGCCCATCGTGACCGGTCGGGCCTACCACGCGGCCAACCGTCCGCCGTATGCGCTGCCGCAGCACAAGACGCGCAGCACCTGGAAGAGCCAGACGCACAAGGGCGAGGGCTCCAACGAAATCCGGTTCGAGGACGAGGCCGGGCGGGAAGAAATCTACGTGCACGCCCAGCGCGACCAGAACAACGTGGTGGAGCACGACGAGACCACGCGGGTGGGCAACGACCGCACCGAAGAAGTGGGCCACGACGAGACCATCACCATCGGCAACGACCGCACCGAGCAGGTGGCGCGGGACGAGACGCTGGGGGTGGGCCAGGATCGGTCGGAGCGCATCGGCCGGGACCACACGCTGGCGATCACGGGCACGCGGCGGCAGACGGTGGGCCAGGATCTGATCGAAGAGGTGGGCAACCAGCGCCAGGAGACGACCAAGGCCAGCCGCACGGTGACCACGGGCGGGCACTACCGCCACCGGGTGGAGGGCCGGCACGACATTGAGGCCGGCGAACGCATCACCGAACGCACGCGGGTCCATGAACTGGAAACAGCCGACAAGACCATCATCCGCGGCCCCGGCGGCACGCTGACCATCGACAGCAGCGGCATCACCATCGAGGGGACGACGATCCTCGTCAAGGGCCAACTGCAAATCACGGGTGACGGCAAAGGCAATTCGTTGTCGGTTCTGAGCGATCCCTTTGAAGGTGAACCTACGGAGCAACTCTGGAACTGGCGCTACACCGACTAACCGAGCGAGCCGCTATGAACACCCCTGTCAAAACTCTCACGCCGACCACAAGCTTCGGTTATCCATTCAAGACCAAGGAAGAGAAAGAGTTCGCTGATCCCCTGGAGTTCTACAAAGGCCTGGCGATGGTCACGGGCGGGCACTATCTGCTGGGAACGCATGGCCTTTGGCATGGTGGCATCCACTTTTCCAAGGCATCGGCCAATACCTTCTCACAAGAAGGTGGCGTGCGTTGCATAGCCGATGGCGAAGTGGTGGCGTACCGGATAGACAATCGTTATCCCGATGGGAAGCCAGGCGGAATCGCCGGCAGCACGCCGATACTGCCGTACTCCACCGGTTTCGTGCTGGTCCGGCATTCGCTGCAACCCCCCAAATTGCCTGCGCCCCAGACTACCGCTGGCGCGCGCCCCGCCCCGCAGCCGCAGCCGCCCAGGCCACTGACGGTGTACAGCTTGTACATGCACTTGGGCGACTACGCCAGCTATCTGGCCGCTCCCCAGCGTCCGACGCCGGCGTGGTGGAAAGGTCCTAAGCGCCATGAGGTGAAGAACACCAATCGGGACGACAATCCTCAAGCGCAAGGCCAGCAGCCGGGACTCAACATCCGCAAGGCCGGGAGCGCCAGAAGCGAAAAGATAGGCTGGCTTTCTCGCGGCGCCCAATTGACGATCAGCGAAAAATCGGCCGATGGAAAATGGGGCAAGGTCTCCAGTGTACTGTCTGGCACGTGCGAACTGTATGGTACGGCGGACGCCACGGCCCCGAAGGGTTGGGTGCATCTGGGCAGCCTGAGGGCGCAAGGTACGCCGGACGCATTCGACCGCGTGGTGGTGTTGGCCGAGCCGTCGCCGGTTCGCGCCGGGGACGTCATCGGCTATCTGGGCGAAGATGTTCCGGCGTCGGTGAGGCCCATCGGCAATGGGCCGATGACCCGGCCTTTGCTGCACTTGGAAGTGTTCAGCGGTGATGATGTGGAAGCCTTCATCCGGCAATGCCGCCGCTATGCCG
>NZ_JBBWWT010000023.1:0-1246 GCF_038321125.1 Pseudoxanthomonas putridarboris
TGGCCTGCTGCCGATTTCACAGACACCTAGTTTAGGTGCAATGATGAAATCGGAGGTGGTAAATGGCAAAGCGGACGTTCACGCCCGAGTTCAAGCTTGAGGCGGTAAAGCTGGTCCGGGAACGCGGGGTATCGATCTCGCAGGCGGCGCGGGACTTGGGGATTCACCTCAACGTGCTGCGGGCATGGCTAAAGGCCGTCGACGAAGATTCCAAGCATCCGTTCCCGAGGCCGGGCCAGCAGCGGCCCGAGCAAGCGGAGATCGAGCGGCTGAAGAAGGAAGTGGCCCGGCTGAAGACGGAGCGGGACATCCTAAAAAAAGCCGCGGCCTATTTCGCCAAGGAATCGACGTGAAGTTCGGGTTCGTAGCGAAGCACCGAAGGGCCTGGCCGGTGGAGTTGATGTGCGAGGCGCTCGGTGTGTCTCGCAGCGGGTTCTATGCCTGGCTGTGTCGGCCGCGGAGCCAGCGCAGTCTGGACGATGAGCGCCTGGGTCGGCTGGTGCGGCAGGGCTTTCTCGATAGCGACCGGACGTATGGGGCACGAAGGGTGTGGCGCGAGGTCCTGGCGACGGGCGAGCGCTGTGGCTTGCACCGGATCGAACGCCTGATGCGCATGCACGCGCTGCGTGCGCGCCCGCGGCGGCGCGCACGGCCTATCGACGTGGGGCCGCGGCCCGCGTTGGCACCGGCGGGCAATGTGCTGGATCGGCAGTTCGAGGCGACGGCGCCGAACCAGAAATGGGTGGCGGACTTCACCTACCTGTGGACGGCAGAGGGCTGGTTGTACGTTGCGGCAGTCATCGATCTGTACTCAAGGCGCGTGGTGGGGTGGTCGATGCAGTCGGACATGACCAGCCAGCTGGTGACCGATGCACTGATGATGGCCATCTGGCGACGTGGCAAGCCACAGGGCGTGTTGCATCACTCCGACCGGGGCAGCCAGTACACCAGCGAGCAGTTCCAGCGCCTGCTGGGCGAGATGGGCGTCACCTGCAGCTTGAGCCGGCAGGGCAACTGCTGGGACAACGCAGCGATGGAGAGCTTCTTCTCATCGCTGAAAACCGAGCGGACGGCCAGGAAAACGTATCGAACCCGGAGCGAGGCCAAGGCGGATGTGTTCGACTACATCGAGCGGTTCTACAACCCGCTGCGGCGGCACTCGACGATCGGTTATGTCAGCCCCATCGAGTTCGAGAAACAGGCGGGACTACATTAGGAGGGTGTCCACGGAACCGGCAGCAGGCCA
>NZ_JBBWWT010000024.1:0-1246 GCF_038321125.1 Pseudoxanthomonas putridarboris
CGGTAGTTCCTACGGTTCAGTGGACACCCTGACCTAACCTCAGGAGTGTTGCCATGCCAAAGCCCGGCCCCAGAACGACGTATTCCTACAGCGATGCCTTCAAGGCGGCCGCTGTTCGCTTGAGCCAGCTACCGGGCGTTGCTGTCCGTGATGTCGCCGAGTCGCTTTACATCCATCCTTTCATGTTGTCTCGTTGGCGTAGGCTGGCGCGTGAGGGACAGATCATGGTCAAGGGCGCGGATGTGGATCCGGCGGTAGCCGCCGAGCTCAAGGAACTGCGGCGGGTCAAGAAGCAGTACGAGCAGCTGAAGCTCGAGCATGACCTTTTAAAAAAAGCGATCGCGTTCACTTCCGATCGAAAGGCGAAATCTTCGCCTTCATCCAGCAGCACCAGGAAGCGTACCCGGTGAGGACGATGTGCCGCCTCTACCGCGTCAGCGCCGCCGGCTACTACGCTTGGGTGCGGCGGCCTGCCAGCGCCCGTGCGATTGAGGACGCCGCGCTGGTCGAGAAGATCCGCAAGGTGCATGGTGCCAGCCGGGAAACCTATGGCAGTCCCCGGGTGCATGCCGCGCTGCGGCGACAGGGCGAGCAGGTGGGGCGCCGACGCGTGGAACGGCTGATGCGCGAGGAAGGGGTACGCGCGTGCTCGGCCCGGCTGTATCGGCGGCGTCCCGGGCTGGCCCGGTTCCTGGACAGCGTTCCCAGCCGCGCCCATGACGTGCCCTCAAGCCGCCCGGATCAGGTTTGGGTCGGCGACGTGACCTATCTGAAGGTTGGCGGCCAGTGGCGCTATCTGGCCACGGTCATGGATCGCTGCTCCCGGCGCCTGCTGGGCTGGTCGCTGGGGACCGAGCGTACGGCGGCATTGACCCGGCGGGCCTTGGCCGCGGCCCTGCGGACACGTGCGCCGGCGTGCGATACGCTGTTCCACAGTGACCGGGGGATCGAGTTCATGGCCAGCGACTTCAGGCGCCGATTGGGCCGCGTCGGACTGGTGCAATCAGCCAACCGGCCGCGACGCATGAACGACAACGCACACATGGAGTCATGGAATAAATCGATGAAATCGGAGATGTACCACCGCGGCATCTTCGACAGCGACCGGTCGCTGCGCATGGCCATCCGTGACTACGTCCATTTCTACAACCACCAGCGGTTGCATTCGGCGCTGGGGTATCGTTCACCCGTCGAGTTCGAACAGTGTTGCTAGAACAGGGGTGTCTACTTTTTCGTAGGAACTGCC
>NZ_JBBWWT010000025.1:0-1230 GCF_038321125.1 Pseudoxanthomonas putridarboris
TGGCGTGGTGGTGGTGGTGGTCTCGATTCTCTTGGCGCACGTGTCGAAGTATGTGATTGAGGAGCGCTTCCGGCATGCACGCAAGGGGGAGTCCTTCCGTCCGTATGTGATCGGGGCAGGGCTCTCCGCTGTTGTTCTGGTTTCGGCCTCAGCTCTTTTTATTACAGAGTCCACCGGTGCAAAGGCGAATACATACGCTTACGCGCCAGGTGTCGGGGACAATGGAAGCGTATCTGAAGTCACGGATCCTATGTTGGCAAGGAATGATCTTGCCGATGCGTACTCGGCAGGGTGCATTGCCCCATCACGTGGAGAAGATGTCAGAATTTGCAGGTACGGCCGTCAATCTGGAACCGTGGTCGTGGCGATTGGTGATTCGCACATGGTGCAATGGCTGCCAGCATTATCCCGAATCGCGGATGAAAAAGGGATTGATCTCTATGCGATGACAAAAACCGGGTGCGCGTTCATGTCCATCTCTGCAAGTGAGGTTGATACGGTCGAGAGAAAGTCATGTGCTGCATGGAATAAGAAATCTCTTCTCCTTATTAAGGAAATAGACCCGGCTGCGGTCATCGTTGCCAATTCTATTGGAGCTATGCATATGCTTGGACGGTCACATGATCAAGCCCAGAAAGTGGGTGAGCGGATGTCCATGGCATGGAGGGATGTAATGTCCCTTGGCGATGTCAAGTTGATTGCGATAAGGGAAACTCCAAGGATGAAGGAAGATCCGCCGACCTGCCTCAGGCGAACAAAATTAAAGTCGGAAGCCTGTGATACTCCGCGCGCATTTGCTATCAGTAGGGACTCGCTTGTTGAGATTGCCTCACGCGGGACAAGGGGCGTATCCATCATTGACATGAATGACGTCATCTGTCGGAGAGATGTTTGCCCGGCTCAAGCGGGCGATAGGTACATCTGGCGAGACAACCATCATCTTACGGCGAGTTATGTCGAGAGTCTGAGGGAGGATCTCTCCCGGAGAATATGGCCACTCATCTCTGGAAATGGCGCTAGCAAGTGATGAAATCATTGTCGGTTAATTTTTCTGTCGACTGAAATACTTTGATGACGTGTTGAGATGACGTCCATGAATGCGCCAACAGGCTTCCGCTCTGACATACAGGGCATGCGCGCCATAGCGGTATTGGCGGTGCTGGTGTACCACGTGTGGCCAGGGATCCTGCCCGGCGGCTATATTGGCGTGGACGTATTCTTCGTGATTTC